>CAYJPW010000023.1:0-88088 GCA_964372055.1 uncultured Polyangiaceae bacterium | reverse complement strand
CAAGCGCGATCCGCATTCGCGGTCGCTCGAGCCCAAGCGCGATCCGCATTCGCGGCCGCTGGAGCGGGGCGGAACCGCGTTTCGGGTGGTGCTGCCCGAGGCCGACGCGCCACCTCCCGCGCGGTCCCGCACGCCCGCGCCGGTCGAGCCCGCCGGCGTGCGCGTGCTGGTCGTCGACGACGAGCCCGCGCTCGCCCGCGTCTGCGCCGCGCAGCTCGACGGGTACGAGGCGGTGGTCGCCTACTCCGGCCGTGAGGCGATGGAGCGGCTCGCCGGGCAGCGCTTCGACGCGATCCTCTGCGATCTCCACATGTATGACCCGACCGGGGTGGAGCTCTACGAGTGGCTGCGCGAGCGCGAGCCCGGCGCCGAGCGGCGCGTCGTCTTCATGACGGGCGGGGTGTGCACCCGCGCCGCGCAGGAGCTGCTCGAGCGCATCGACAACGTCTGCCTGGAGAAGCCGTTCTCGACCGAGGCGCTGCGCGAGGCGGTGCGGCGCGTGATCGCGGCCGGCGCGCCGGCCCGCTGAAGAGGTGTCGGACATTCGTCCGACCGACGCCTCTCGAGGCCCGAGGTCCGACGCCTCTCCGGCCCCGGGGGCGCGCGGGCAGCGCCCCCGCTCGCGACGGAGCGTGCCGCCGCGCGCGCTCCGTCAGAGCAGCCCGGCGAGGGGGACATCGACCACGCCCGAGGGCGCGGGGAGCTCGAAGTCGACCGCGACCTCGTAGTCGGGAACGCCGGCCTGGGCCGCCGCCTCCGACGCGTAGACAGGGATCGCGATCCGGTACTTGCCCGCGGGCTTCGGGTGCGCGGTGTGGCACGAGCAGCCCGACGGCGTGGTGCCGAAGGTGAACGTCACCCCGCCCCAAGGCTCGTCGAGGGCGCCCTGGGGCGCGATCGCCTGGGCGCCGTCGGGGCAGGCTCCGCAGGCGATGCAGCCGTTGGTGTCGGGCAGCGTGCAGTCGACGGTGCAGTCGCCCCAGAGCGAGAGCGGCGCCGCGTAGCCGTCGGCGCACGAGGTGACGGTGTGCTCGAGATGGCACTGCTGCTTCAGGTAGACCGTCGCCATGTTCGGGTTCCAGAAGTGGAACGTCGTCGCGTACGGCGCCGGCAGCGAGGTCTCCACTTGACACTGCTCCGGCAGCGCTCCGCCGGCGCCGCCCGTCCCCGTGCCGGTGGTGGTCGTGGTGGTGCCGTCCCCGCCGGCGCCTCCTTGGCCCGCAAGCCTTGCGTCGACGTTTCCGCCGCAGCCCGCGGCGAGGATCAGCGACAGCGTCGTCGTCGTGGCAAGCATCGGCACAGGTCTCATGGTGCGTTTCCTCTTGGAAGGAGGGGAGGCGAAGATTCGCGAGGTGCTGGGGAGGCAACCGGCGTACCGCGCCATGGGTGGGCTCGGTCAGCGAGAGCATGCCCTCGGGTGGGGCGCGAGAGCCATCGCCGAGATCAAGGGGGCGCGATGATCACCGTCCGCTCGCCGAACCCGACGTCGCCCGTGGCGTCGACCACGCGCGCCGAGAGGTGGATCGCGCTGCCGATGTGGGCGGCGACGTCCTGATCGGCGAAGAAGAGCTGGTAGCGGACGCCGTGGAGCTCGCACCACCCGCCGCCGGCGTCGTCGTAGCCGTAGGGGACGTCGATCTCCGCCAGCGCGGGATCGATGCCGCCGCCGTCGGCGGAGAGCTCGGTGACCGATCCCGCCTGGTGCAGGTTCGTCATCCGCAATGCGAGCCACATGTGATAGCCGCCCTGGGGTCCGGCCTCGATCGGCACGGCGTCCCCATCCTCGAGCGGCGCGTACGCGTCGATGCCCCGGCCGATCGAGACCACGGGCGCGCCCGCGTCGAGCGGCCTGCAGGCGTCCGCGTAGGCGCTCGCCCATCCGGGCGCGAACGCCTCGAGCTCCTCCGGCGCGACGTACGGATCGCGGCAGGCGGCGGCCACGCAGGTCTCGGGCGCCTCGCACTCCGGCGTGTTCCGGTCCCCCTCGATGCGGTACCCCGGCACGCACTCGCGCTCGAGCCGCGCGCGCAGGAGCAGCGTGCGGCCGTCGACGACCGTCGTCGCCGCCGTTCGCGTGACCAGGGGCGCGACGTCGCCGAGCGCCGCGTACGCCTCGAGCCGGATCTCGACGCGCGCGCCGGCGGGGGCGTGCGGGAACGGGGACTCGAGCGGGAACGCGAGCGGCGTGGCGTCGCGGATCGAGATCGTCTCGTCGTGGGCGACGACGCCGTCGATCGACGTCACCGCGCGCAGGCGATCGAGGTCCTTGCCCGGAACGAAGTCGCTGGTCACGCCGGCGATCACCTGCGGTGCATCGCCGGCGTGAGCGTCCGCCGGCGCCGCGCCGTCGCCGCAGCCCGCCAGCGCGGCGGCGAGCACCGCGCCGGCGCCGGTCAGCCGGGTCGAGCGAGGGATTGCGACGGCCGCGCACGCTTCGGGCGACATGTCGCTCTCCTCCTTTCCAGCCGGCTCTCGGCGCAGGTCTGCCGCTCGAGCGTACCGGCGTGCGCGATCGGTGTCCACGGCGCGTGGAGCGCGGGAGAGGAGCGGCTGCCCTCCGCGAATCGCCGTTCGCAGCGCTCGCCGCTCGCGGCGATTTCCTGCCCGGGAGAGCGGCGTTGAGCCGTTCCGGCCGGTGCCTCGACACTCCCCATGCCGGAGGACCGATGAACGACTGGAGACGGATGGGGACGGCGCTGCTCGCCATCGCAGTGGCAGGCTGCGCGGGCCCGGAGCTCGAGGCCGCCGACGAGGACGTCACGCTGCTGCGCGCCTTCCTCTCGGCCCAGACCGCAGCGCCACCTTCGGCCGGCGATGCGGAGGAGCTCGGCCGGACGCTGGTGCGCCAATCGGTGCGCGCCTTCGGCTACGCGAAATCGGACGTCGAGGATCCCGGGCTCGACGGGTGGTCGCCCGTGGTGCGCCGCGGTGCCGCGGAGCCCGAGGCCGGCGACGTCCCCGCCGATCTCTCGCCCTGGCTGCGCGGTGGTGACGTCGACGCGGACGGGCGCTTCGTCCCGTGCGCGATGCCGTGCCCGGTCGTGCCGCCCCCCGAGGGTGAGCCCTCCGGCGCCGAGCAGCTCGACGATCTCGGCGATCGCATCGCGCGGCTCGCCGGCGCGGCGGCCCGGCTCGCCGGCGGTGACGTCACGCTCGCGTGGGCCGAGCCCTCCGAGGAGGGGATGGTGCTCGAGCCCGGGACCGTGCACCTGAACCCGCGGCTGCTCCACCTGGTGCCGCCCGTCAGGGCGGCGCGATCCGCGGAGGACCCCGGCGCGTCGCCGCCCGGTCCGGCGCCCCAATCCTCCGACGACGGCGAGCCGCCTGCCGCTCCCGTCGCCTCGAACGGCCTCGACAACCACCCCCGCCCCGAGGAGTCGCGCAGCGGCAAGTCGGGTGGCGCCGACAACCCGTGCGACGACGCCTGCGACGACGCGTTCAACGATCTGTTCGATTGCGACTCCCCCAACACCAGCAGCTCCAGCTCGAGCTCGAGCTGCAAGTGCGGTCTGGTGGGCGCGGCCGGCCCGGAAGGCGCCGGCGCGCTGCTGCTCGCCGGCTCGGCGCTCGTCGGGCTCGTCGCGCGCCGACGCCGGAGGCGAGGGCGCGCTACCCGCGCCTGGCTCGCGCTCTGTCTCGTGCTGGCGCTCGCTCCCTCCGCACGCGCCCAGACCGAGCCGTGGAAGGAGCGCTACGAGTCGGGCGTCCGCCTCCTGCACGAGAAGCGGTACGCCGCCGCGATTGACGAGCTCAGGAAGTCTCAGGAGCTCCACGCCGCTCCCGAGACGCTCCTCAAGCTGGCGCAGGCGTACCGCGGCGCCGGCCGCCAGCCGCGCGCGATCGAGGTGCTCGAGGCGGCGATCGCCGACTTCGGTCCGAAGCTCACCGCCGCGCAGCGGGCCCAGGCGAGCCGCGACATCGACGCGATGCGCGCCGAGCTCGCCTACGTCACGGTGCACGTCGAGCCCGAGGCGGCCACGCTCCTCGTCGACGGCGACGCCATCCTGCCCGGCGCGGTCTCCAAGCTCGTGCCGGTCGCGCCGGGCAAGCACGTCATCGGCGCGCGCCTCGACGGCTTCGCGCCCGCCGAGGAGCGGATCGACGTGAAGCCGGGCAGCAAGGACGCCGTGGTCACGCTCAAGCTCGTGGCCGACAAGGGCTTCGTCGTCGTGACCGCGCCGGCGCCGCACTTCCTCATCGCGCTCGACGGCACGCCGATGGGGAAGGGGGCCTGGAAGGGCTTCGTCGCGCCCGGCGCGCACGCCGTGCAGGTCTACGCGCCCGGCGGGCAGGCCTACTCGTTCCCGGTGGACGTGACCGCCGGCAAGATGGTCGAGGTGCCCCCGAGCGGCGGCGCGCCCGCGGGCTACGGAGCCGGGCCCGCCGGCTACGGCGGCGTGCCGGAGCCGGCCGCGGCCCCCGACGGTCCGGTCGCCCCGGCGCCGCGTCCGAGACCTCCCGTGAAGGGCGGCTACGCGATCGCGGGCGCGACGCTCGTCTGGCCCTCGGGCCGCCCCTACGGGTTCGTCCACGCGGGCTTTCCGGCGCCGGGCTTCGCCGTCGGCGGGCGCTTCGGCTACCGCGCCGCGACGCCGATCGCGCTCGAGGTCCTCGTCGAGTACCAGCGCATCGGGCAGGGCGGCTCCGTCGTGCAGACGAAGGACGCCGACACCAACGGCGACGGCGTCGTGTCGCAGGGCGAGCAGATGACCGACGACGGCGACGCCGCCTACCTGCGCCAGTCGTTCCACTTGGCGCCGGCGCTCAAGCTGATGTCGAGCGGCAAGCGGTTCCGTGTCGCCGGCGCCCTCGCCCTCGGCGCCGCGTTCGACGGCATCGGGCTCGACCACCAGAACCTGGTGCCGAGCGGGAACACCTGGACCAGGAGCGGCACCTACCACCACGACTTCACCGGATGGAGCTTCCTAGGGCAGCTCGAGCTCGGCCTCGAGTTTCAAGCGAGCAGCATGGTGATCGGTCCGGCGTTGGTGGCGTCGCTGCAGAACACCGGCTGGATCCACGGCGATCCTTTCATCAGCGAGATCGAGGCGGACGTCGGCATCGGGATCCGCGGCGGGTACACCGCGTGGTGACGGGGCGCGCATGAGCGGATGGCCGACCGAGGTGCTCATCGCGGTGCGCGGCGTGCACTGGTTCCCGGCCTGGGCGGTGATGCAGGCGCTGGCGATGGTCGCGTCGTTCGCCTGGCTCGCGGTCTCTTCCAGGCGCGAGCGCGAAGCGCCGGCGCTGCGGCTCGCGCTCCTCGCCGGCTTCGGCGGCGCGGCGATCGGCGCGCGGGCCCTCGCTGCGCTCCTCGATCTGCCAGCGAAGCTCGCGGCGGGGCGCGCCTCGCACGCGCTCGAGAGCGGGCAGACGGCCTACGGCGCGCTCCTCGGCCTGGCGCTCGTCTACGCCTTCGTGGCGCGGCGTCGCGGGCTCGAAGCGGGCCCCGCGCTCGATCGCCTCGCGGCACCGATGGGCATCATGATCGCGCTCGCGCGCTCGGGCTGCTTCCTCGCCGGCTGCGACTTCGGTCGCGTCACCTCGTCGGCCTGGGGGATCCGCTATCCCGCCCCGAGCCCGGCGTTCCGGCAGCACCTCGCCGAAGGGCTCGTGCTCCCGACGGACGCCACCTCGCTCGCGGTCCACCCGACCCAGCTCTACGAGGCGGCGCTCGGGCTCGTCGTGTCGAGCGTCGCGGTCGCGGCCTGCCGGCGCCGCCTCCGCCCGGGGGCGGCGTTCGCGGTCGCGTGCGTCACCTACGCCGCGGGGCGCTCCGCGATCGAGCTCGTTCGAGGCGACCTCTCGCGCGGGGGCTGGGCCGGGGTCTCCACCGCGCAGTGGCTCGGCCTGGGCGTGCTCGGGGCCGTCGCCGTCTGGGCGACGAGGCCGTCGTGTGCGCCGACGCGCGCGGCGCTCGATTGAGCGTCGCCGCGCCGGTCGAGGCGCCCGTTCCGCGCGGACCTCTCGACGGGTTACGCTCGCGTACCGGGAGGTGCCCTTTGATCCATGGCGCTCACGTCATCGTCTACAGCAAGAACGCCGAGGCCGATCGCGCGTTGTTTCGCGACGTCCTCCAGCTGTCCCACGTCGACGTGGGCCACGGCTGGCTGATCTTCGCGCTGCCCCCGTCGGAGGTGGCGGTTCACCCGACCGAGGAGCGCGAGCACCACGAGCTCTACTTCATGTGCGACGACGTGAAGGCGTTCGTGGCCGAGATGGGCGCGAAGGGGATCGCCTGCAGCGAGATCCACGAGGAGCGCTGGGGCTCGCTCACGCAGCTGACGCTCCCCGGGGGCGGAAAGATCGGCGTCTACCAGCCGAAGCACGCGCTCGCACACGGCAAGTAGCGCGCCTGGTCGCTGGGATCGGCGCCGCTCGCGGGGCAGGCCGACCGAGCTTCAACCGCTCGTCCTGCCCCCGAGATACGCCACGGAGCCCTGGAGCGTCGCGAGCCTGCGGTAGTCGGCCTCGGGGATGTCGACGCCGAGCGCCTCGTGCAGGCCGACGACGAAGCGCAGGAAGTCCATCGAGTCGAGGTCGAGCTCCTCGCGCAGGCTCGCGTCCGGGGCGAGGTGGTCGAGATCGGCCTCGGGCGCGATGCCGGCGAGGACGCGGCGCACGGTCTCTCGGAGCTCGGTCTCGGTCATAGCTTCTCCGGCTGCTCGAGCAGCCGCGCGAGGGCGGCGAGGAAGACGGCGCCGCGGTGGCCGTCGCTCACCCGGTGGTCCGCCGAGAGCGTCGCCGTCAGCACCGGCCGAACGCCCAGCATCCCGCCCGACGCCCAGGGCCGATCGGTCACCTTCCCGAGCCCGACGAGCGCCACCTGCGGCGGGTAGATCACGCCGTACACGGTCTCGACGCCCTGCTCCCCGAGGCTCGTCACGGTGATCGTCGCGTCGGCGAGCTCGGAGCTCCTCAGCGAGCCTGCGCGCGCCCGTGTCGTGAGATCGGTGAGCGCGGTCATCAGCTCTCCGAGCGTCCTCTCGCCGACGTCGTGGATCGCCGGGGCGACCAGCCCTCCCCGTCGAAGCGAGATCGCGACCCCGAGGTGGATCGCCTCCGACCGCCGGAAGACGCCGTCGACGTAGAAGCCGTTGAGCTCCGGGACCTCCCGGAGCGCAAGCGCGACGGCCCTGAGCTCGAGCACCGCGAGCAGGAGCCGCTCGGTGACGGGTCGGCGGAGGTTCTCGGCGGCGAGCCACTCCAGGGCGCGGCCAAGGTCGATCTCGGTCGCGAGGTAGTAGTGCGGGATCTCGCGCTTCGAGCGGGTCATCGCGGCGGCGATCGCCTGCCGCATCGCGGCGACCCGATCGGTTGCGCTCGGCACCTCGCGGGGCGCGGGCGCGGGCGCCTCCCGGGCGGCGGCGGCGCGCTCCACGTCCGCGAGCGAGACGGCACCGTGAGGCCCCGTCCCGGTGAGGGCGGCGAGATCGATCCCGAGCTCGCGAGCCCGCTTCCGCGCCGCCGGAGACGCTTGCACGCGGGCGGGCGCCTGCGGCACCGCGGGCGCCTGAGGCGCCGCGGGCGGTGGCGCCGGGACCTGCGCCATCGGCGGCGCCCCGCGCGCGTGCGGCTCCGCCTGCGCGATCGGCTCGATGGGGGGCCGCTCCGCCGTCGGCGGCTTCGGCTCCTCCGCGCCCGCGAGCGTGGCGAGCACGGCGCCCACAGGCACCTTGGTCCCGGGGGGCACCAACAAGCTCTCGATCGTCCCGGCCTGCCAGGTCTCGACCTCGACGACGCCCTTCGCCGTCTCGACGAGCACGATCACTTGCCCGCGGTGCACGGCCTCGCCGGGCTTGACGAGCCACTCCACGAGCGTGCCCGCCTCCATGTCGGCGCCGAGCGAGGGCATCCGGAACTCAGGCATGCCCCAGCGTCTCCTTCGCCGCCCCGACGATGCCCGCCACCTGCGGCAGCGCCGCGTCCTCGAGGTGCTTCGCGTACGGGATGGGCACCTCGACGCTGCAGACGCGCGCGATCGGAGCGTCGAGGTCGTAGAACGCGCGCTCGGCGATGCGCGCCGCCACCTCGGCGGAGAGGCTGCCGCTGCGCCAGCCCTCGTCGACGATCACCACGTGGCGCGTCTTGGCGACGGTCGTGAGGATCGCCTCCTCGTCGAGCGGACGCAGCGTCCGGAGATCGAGCACCTCGGCCTCCACGCCATCGCGCGCCAGCTCGGCGGCGGCCTCGAGCGTCTTGCCCAGCGATCCCCCGTAGGTGATGAGGCTGACGTGCGAGCCGGCGCGGCGCACCGCGGCGCGGTCGATGGACACGGCCGGAGGCGCGGCCGGCATCTCGCCCTCGAGGTTGTAGAGGAGGACGTGCTCGAAAATGAGGACCGGGTTCGAGTCGAGGAGCGCCGGCCAGAGCATCCCGCGCGCGTCCTCGAGCGTCGCCGGCGCCAGGACCTTGAGCCCCGGGACGTGGGCGAGCCAGCCCTCGAGGCTGTGCGAGTGCTGCGCCGCGAGCTGCCTGCCGGCGCCGGTCGCCATCCGGATGACGAGCGGGATCGCGAGCTGTCCGCCCGACATGTGGAGCAGCGTGGCCGCGCTGTTGACGATCTGGTCGAGCGCCAGCAGGCTGAAGTTGCAGGTCATCACCTCGACGATGGGGCGCATCCCGCCGAGCGCCGCGCCGATGCCCGCGCCCACGAACGTCGACTCCGACAGCGGCGTGTCGCGAACGCGCTCGGGCCCGAACTCCTGGAGCAGCCCGCGGCTCACGGCGTAGCAGCCGCCGTAGCGGCCGACGTCCTCGCCCATGAGGAACACGCGGGGATCGCGCTCGAGCGCCTCGCGGAGCGCGGCCCGCACCGCCTCGCGGTACGTCGTACGCACGAGGGCTTCACCCGCGCCCGGCATCGCTCCCTCCTTCGGCGCAGACGAAGCGGGTCAGATCGGCGACCGGCTCCCAGGTGCCCGCCTCGGCGAACGCCACCGCCTCGTCGACCTCCGCAGCGACATCGGCCTCGAGCCGCCCCAGGTCCGCCTCGGTCGCGCCCCCGCTCGCGAGCCGCGCCCACACCGCGGGGATCGGGTCGCGCTGCTTCCACGCCTCCACCTCGCTCTTGTCGCGGTAGAGCTCGGCGTCGAACATCGAGTGGGCGCGGAACCGGTAGGTCCGGAGCTCGAGGAACACCGGCCCGCGCCCTTCGCGCACGGCGGTGACCGCGGCCCGAGCGGCGCGCTCGACCGCTTCGACGTCCATTCCGTCGACGCTCTCCGCCGCGATCAGGTAGCTCCGCGCCTTGGCCGCGATGTCCATCTGCGACTGCGCGTACCGGAGCGCGGTGCCCATCGCGTAGAGGTTGTTCTCGCAGGCGAACAGCACCGGGAGCTTCCAGAGCGCGGCGAGGTTCAACGACTCGTGGAACTCGCCCTCGGCGACCGCGCCGTCGCCGAAGAAGCAGACCGTCACCGCCCGTCGTCCGAGCATCTTGTCGGCGAGGCCGAGCCCCACGGCCAGGGGCAACCCGCCGCCCACGATCGCGTTGCCCCCGTAGAAGCGCGTCGCCGCGTCGAACAGGTGCATCGATCCGCCCCGCCCCCGGGCGCACCCCTCGAGCTTGCCGTACATCTCCGCCATGATCGCCTTGGCGCTCACCCCGCGCGCGAGGGCGTGGCCGTGCTCGCGGTAGGTCGAGACGATCGCGTCCTCCGGGGAGAGGGCGCGCATGACGCCGACGGCGACCGCCTCCTCGCCGATGTAGAGGTGCAAGAAGCCGCGGATCTTCCCCGCGCCGTAGAGCTCCGCCGCCTTCTCCTCGAAACGCCGGATGCGCAGCATCCCGAAGAGGCGCGCGAGATCTTCCGCCTGGGTGGAGGTCGCAGCGCTCATCTCAGGCGCCCCCCTCGAGCGTCGACGTGTCGCCCTCGGGCAACCCGAGCTCGCGCGCCCGGAGCAGGCGGCGCATGATCTTGCCGCTGCGCGTGCGCGGGAGCGTGCCGAGGAAATCGATCTCCTTGGGCGCGATCGCGGCGCCGAGGCGCTTGCGGGCGAACCCGATCAGGTCGCGCCGCAGCTCTTCGCTCGGCGCGAAGCCCCGCTTGAGCGAGACGAACGCCTTGACCACCTCCATCGCCACCGGGTCCGGCTTGCCGATGACGCCGGCCTCGGCCACCGCCGGGTGCTCCATGAGCGCGCTCTCGACCTCGAACGGGCCGATGAGGTGGCCGGACGACTTGATGACGTCGTCCGCCCTGCCGACGAACCAGAAGTAGCCCTCCTCGTCGCGCCTGGCGAGGTCGCCGCTCAGGTACCAGCCGCCGGCGAAGCACTTCCGGTAGCGCTCCTCCGCGTCGAGGTAGGCGCGGAACATGGATGGCCACCCCGGACGCAGCGCGAGCTCGCCCTCCACGTTCGGCTCCTCGACGACCCGCACCCCGACCTCGGTGCGTTCGACGATCGCCGCTTCGACGCCGGGCAGCGGGCGCCCCATCGAGCCCGGCTTGATGTCCATCGAGGCGTAGTTGGCGATCATGATCCCGCCCGTCTCCGTCTGCCACCAGTTGTCGTGGATCGGCAGTCCGAGCACCTCCGCGCCCCACACCACCGCCTCCGGGTTGAGCGGCTCGCCCACGCTCGCGATGAAGCGAAGGCGCGAGAGGTCGTAGCGCTTCGGCAGCTCCGGGCCGGCCTTCATCAGCATCCGGATCGCGGTCGGCGCCGTGTACCAGCTCGTCACGCGCTGGGCCGCGAGCAGCGCGTACCAGCGCTCGGCGTCGAAGTCGGCCTCGTCCACGATCGAGGTCAGCCCGTGCGAGAGCGGCGCGACGATGCCGTACGAGGTCCCCGTCACCCAACCGGGATCGGCGGTGCACCAGAAGACGTCGTCGTCGTGGAAGTCGAGCGCGAGCGCGCCCGTCGCGTGGTGGGCGACGATGGCGCGGTGGACGTGCAGCGCCCCCTTGGGCGTCCCGGTCGTGCCGCTGGTGAAGTGGAGGAGCGCAGGGTCCTCGGGATCGGTCGGCTCGATCGTCATCCGGTCGTCGGCCGCGTCGAGGAGGGGACCGAGATCGCGGACGCCCGGCTCGGCGTGCGCGCGGCCGTCGCCGTCCACCAAGAGCACGTGCTCGAGATCGGGGAGCGCGGCGCGCAGCGGCGCGATCTTCTTCCGGTAGAGCGCCGCCGTCGTCACCAGCACCCGTCCCCGCCCGAGCGCGAGCCGCGCGCGGATGGGCTCGGGCCCGAAGGCCGAGAACAGCGGGCAGAAGACGCTTCGGTTCTTCAGGGTCCCGAGCGCCGCGACGTAGAGCTCCGGCCCGCGACCGGCGAGCGCGAACACGCGCTCGCCCTTGCCGACGCCGAGGGAGCGAAGGACGCCGGCGAACCGGCTCGTCTGCGAGCGCAGATCCGCGTAGGTCAGCTCGCGGACCGAGCCCTCCTTCCCGAGGCAACGGAGCGCGACCCGACCGGCCCGGGGCCCGGCCGCGTGGCGGTCGACCGCCTCGTGCGCGATGTTGAGGCCGCCGCCGGGAAGTCCATCGAGCGCGCGGGCTGCACGCTCCCACGAAAAGGCCGCGCAGGCCTCCTCGTAGGACGCCATGTTGGGCGGAGCGCCGCCGGGCGACCGCGGCTTGACGATGCGTGCTCGCGCCCCTCTTTGGGCCTCGATTGCGGGCGATTGTCCCGCGCGCCCTTCCGGGGCTGGCGCCTTGGGCTCGCCGTCGGTGATTCGATCCCCGCTCATGGGCATTGGCCTGACGAAGCGGGCAGCAATTTGCACGCCATCGGGGCCCGCGCTGCCGTGGGGTTGCGCCGCGGCAGCACGCGAGTCGTGACGGCGGTGCGGGGGATCCTCGGCCCGAGCCATGCAAGCGCTGCGAACCGTGCCGAAGTACGTCCGCTGGTTCGACGAGCTCTCGCTCGACGACGTCTCCGCCGTCGGCGGAAAGAACGCCTCCCTCGGCGAGCTCTCGCGCGAGCTCGGCGCGCTCGGCATCCGCGTCCCCGCCGGCTTTGCCGTGACCGCAGCCGCCTACCGGCGCGTCCTCGACGACGCCTCGCTCGGCCCCCCGCTCGCAGAGCTGATGGCGGGCGTCGACAAGAACGACACCGCCGCGCTCGCCGCCCGGGCTGCCGAGGCGCGACGGCTCGTCGAGCAGGCGGGCATCCCCGACGACGTCTGGAGCGAGATCGCCGGCGCCTACGATCGGCTCTGCGCGGCGGAGGGCACCGCGGCGGTCGCGGTGCGATCGTCCGCGACCGCCGAGGACCTGCCGAGCGCGTCCTTCGCCGGCCAGCAGGAGAGCTTCCTCAACATCTCCGGCCACGAGGCGCTCCGCCGGGCGTCCAGCCGGTGCCTGGCCAGCCTCTTCACCGATCGCGCCATCTCCTATCGCATCGATCAGGGGTTCGATCACCTGCGCGTCGCGCTCTCGATCGGCGTCCAGCGCATGGTCCGCGCGGATCTCGGGGCGAGCGGGGTGCTCTTCACCCTGGACACCGAGACGGGCTTCCGCGACGTCGTCCTCATCAACGCGGCGTACGGCCTCGGCGAGAACGTGGTCAAGGGAACCGTCGATCCGGACGAGCTCTACGTCTTCAAGCGCACCCTCTTCGACGGCGGACGCCGCCCCATCCTGCGGCGGCGGGCGGGGGAGAAGCAGCTCCGGATGGTGTGCGCCGACGAGCCCGGAGCGCCGACTCGCAACGTGGTCGTGCCCGAGGCCGAGCGGCGCCTCATCTGCATCACCGACGACGACGTGCTCGAGCTCGCCCGCGCCGGCGTCCGGATCGAGCAGCACTACTCCCACCGGGCCGGTCGCGATCAGCCCATGGACATCGAGTGGGCGAAGGACGGCGCGACCGGAGAGATCTTCATCGTGCAGGCGCGCCCCGAGACCGTCGAGTCGCGCCGGCGATCGGACGTCATCGAGCAGCACGTGCTCGAGGAGCGAGGAGAGATCCTCGCCGCCGGCAAGAGCGTGGGCCACCGCATCGGCGTGGGGAGGGCGCGGATCATCAGGGACCCCGCCCACCTCGAGGCGTTCCGCGCCGGCGAGATCCTCGTGGCGGAGACGACGACGCCCGACTGGGAGCCGGTGATGAAGCGCGCCGCCGCGGTGGTGACCGAGCGCGGCGGCCGGACCTGCCACGCCGCGATCGTCGCGCGCGAGCTCTCGATCCCGGCCATCGTCGGCGCCGAGGCGGCGACCTCGCGCATCGCCGACGGGGACGAGGTCACCGTCTCCTGCGCCGAAGGCGACGAGGGCTACGTCTACCGCGGCGCGCTCCGCCACCGTGTCGACGAGGTCGCGGTTGGCTCGCTCCCGCGCCCCCGGACGCACGTCCTCATGAACGTCGGCGATCCGAGCAAGGCCTTCGCCCTCGCGGCCATCCCGAACGACGGCGTGGGCCTGGCCCGCATCGAGTTCATCATCAACAGCGCCATCCAGGGGCATCCGATGGCGCTGCTCCACCCGGAGCGCGTCGGCGATCCGGTCGCGCGGGCCAGGCTCGCCGAGCTCACCCTTTCGCACCCGAGCGGCGCCGAGTACTTCGTCGAGCGCCTCGCCGAGGGCGTGGGGACGATCGCCGCGGCGTTCTACCCGAAGCCGGTGGTGGTGCGCCTCTCCGACTTCAAGTCGAACGAGTACGCCAAGCTCGTCGGGGGCGCGGACTTCGAGTCGGACGAGGAGAACCCGATGCTCGGGCTGCGCGGCGCCGCACGCTACACCCACCCGTCGTACGCCGAGGCGTTCGCGCTCGAGTGCCGGGCGATGAAGCGCGTCCGCGAGGAGATGGGCCTCGCCAACGTGCGCCTGATGATCCCGTTCTGCCGGCGCGTGGAGGAGGGCGAGCGCGTGCTCGCCGAGCTCGCCAAGCACGGGCTCCGACGCGGCGAAGACGGGCTCGAGGTGCTCGTCATGTGCGAGATCCCGAACAACGTGATCCAGATCGACGCGTTCTGTCGGCTGTTCGACGGCATCTCCATCGGCTCCAACGACCTGACCCAGCTCACCCTCGGCGTCGATCGCGACTCGGCCCTCGTGGCCTTCGAGTTCGACGAGCGCGATCCGGGCGTGCTCGAGATGCTCCGCCAGGCCGTCGCCGGCGCCCGCCGGAACGGCCGCCACTCGGCCATCTGCGGGCAGGCGCCCTCCGACTACCCCGAGATCGCGGCGATGCTGGTCGAGCTCGGTATCTCGGCGCTCTCGCTCAACCCCGACAGCGTGCTCAAGACGACGCTCGCCGTGCTGGAGCTGGAGCGGTCGCTGCGGCCTCCCGTGGCGGCGTGACGCGCCGACCGCGGACCGGCGGGATCAGAAGGCGCAGCGGAGGCCGGTCGCGCCTCCGCGGGCAGCGCCCGCGTGAGCAGCGCCACGGCCAAGAGAGCACTCCGCGCGCGTGCGTCACCCATCGCCCCGAGGGTACACGCCTTGGGCACGCCGAGCGCAACCGGCGCTTGCCGGACCGGCGGCGCTCGTTCATCTTCGGCGCGAGCGCGCAGGACGCGCCGGAGGACGACACGCCCCATGATCTCACCGCGATCCGCGCTCTCGATGATGTTGCCGCTGGTGCTCGCAGCTTGCGGCGGCGCCGCCATGCCGGGGGCGATCTCGCCGGCGATGGTCGAACGTGCGCGGGCGCGGTGGCCCGACGCGTCGGCCGAGTCCCTCGAGAAGGGGAGGCAGCTCTTCGTCGCGCGCTGCAATGCGTGCCACGCCTACCCGGAGCCGTCGGCCCACCCGGACGACCGCTGGCCCTCGATCACCCAGCGGATGGCCGGGAAAGCCAAGCTCGGCGCCGCCGACGGCGAGCTCGTCCTCCGCTTCGTCCTCGCGTCCCGCGAGTCGGGCGCCGGCTCGGGCTCGGCGGCGGCTCGATGACGATCGCGCTTGATCTCGGTAGCCCCTCCTCGGTCTACTCCGAGACCATGCGCTCCCGCTCCTCCGCCGCCACCGTCGCGCTCCTCGTCCTCGGCATGGGCCTCCTGGGCTGCAACAGGCTGAAGGGCGGCTCCGACAAGACCGACTCGTCCAGCTCGGCGAAGCCCCCCTCGGCGACGGCCAAGGGCGGCGGCGCGACCGTCGAGGCCACGAACCTCAACGACGTCGAGTTCGGCGGCAGGTACTCGAAGACGGCCGAGTTCACGATGATGAACGGGCGCCGTGTCTCCAACGCGACCAACAAAGGGAGCGGCTCGCTCGTCCTCGGCGGTGGCAAGGCCATCTACACGCAGTCGTACCCCGGGAGCGACGTCCCGACCGCGGTCGTGACGCAGACGTACTCGTACGGCCCCGGCGACGTGAAGGCGGTCTCGGGCGGGTTCGACGTGACGCTCGTGTTCGTGAACATGGATTCGAACACGAAGAACTACAACCCCGACAAGAACAACCCCAAGATCCAGGCCCGCAAGATCGCGGGCGCGGGCTGGCAGATCGGGATGCTCACGACCGACGACAAGGGCGTCTTCGCCGGCGTCGAGTTCCGGTAGATCTCCGTCGGCGGCGGCGTCAGAGCCCCAGCGCCTCGCGCTCCTCGTAGAGGCGCATGAGGTTGTCGAAGAACGTCGTCCCCCGGTCGATGGTGAGGATCTGACCGTCGACGCCGTCCATCATCCCGCTGCACAGCGCCAGCGCGGCCTCGGCGACCTCCTCGGCCGGGAGGAAGTGGCGCTCGCGGGTGAAGCGCTTGGCGAACTCGGCGAACTCGGCCCCGAAGGTGGAGTCGAACGAGGCGGTGCGCACGCTCCGCGATCGGAGGACGTTGATGCGGATGTCCTCGTCGTAGAGCCTGTAGCTCATGTACTTGCACAGGGTCTCGAGCACCGACTTCGACGCGGCCACGAAGTCGTAGCCGGCCGAGAACGAGTCGGGCCCCGTCGACGACATGCCGACCACGTAGCGCGGCCAGCGCCCGAAGGTCCGCCGGATGCGCCGCGTGTACTCGACCATCGGCCACGCGCTCGCCTCGATGCTCTTCATCAGGCCGCGCTTGTCGTAGTCGTCGACCGAGCGGATGACGAGCGCCGCGGACACGTTGGCGATCAGCACCTCGATGTGCTCGTGGCGCTCGCGCATCGACGCGAGGAGCGCGTCGGTGTCCTCGTCCTTGGAGGCGTCGGCCTGGACGATGCGAGGCTCGGGCGCGCCCGCCTCGCGGAACTTCGCCCGGACCTCGTCCTCGTCCGCCGTGCCGAAGCGGTACGTCAGCGTGCACTCCGCCCCTTGGCGCCCGAACGCGAGGCCGGTGGCGAGCCCGATGCCGGCGGTGCCCCCCGTGACGAGCACCGCCTTGCCTCGGAACGACGGGACCATCACGGCTGGGCGCCCGTGCCGGCGGCCTTGCTCTGGGCCGTCTGCCAGAGCAGGTCGACCAGGCCGTCGAGGTTCGTGAGCTTGGCGAGCTCGGAGCGGGGGACCTTGATCTTGAGCTCGCGCATCGAGCTCGAGACGATCTCCACGATGTCGAGGCTGTTGGCGCCCAGGTCCTTCATCGAGCGCTTCGGGTCCACCATCTCGGGCTTGAGGCCGTCGACGGCGTCGACGAGGTGCTTGGTCACCACGGCCAGGATCTGCTCACGCGTCATTGTCGGATCTCCCTTGTTTCGTTTCGGTCAGAGGTCGAGGTGCTGGCGCTCTTCGTAGATGCGCATCAGGTTGTCGAAGAAGCTCGTGCCGCGGTCGACCATCAGGACCTGGCCGTTCATGCCGTCCATGAGGCCGCTGCAGAGGGCGAGGATGGCGCCGGCCACCTCCTCCTCGCTGATGAACTGACGCTTCATGTTGAAGCGCTCGGCGAACGCCTCGAAGTCGCGGCCGAACGTGGCGCGCAGCGACTCGGTCCGCACCAGGCGCGAGCGGACCACGTTGATGCGCACGTCCTCGTCGAAGAGGCGGTACGACAGGTACCGGCACATCGTCTCCATCACCGCCTTCGAGGCGGCGACGAAGTCGTAGTTCTTGTAGAACGCGTCCGGCCCGCCGCTCGAGAGGCCGATGACGTAGCGCGGCCAGCGGCCGAAGGCCGTCTTGATGTGGCGCATGTGCTCGAACATCGGCCAGGCGCTGTAGTCGATGCTCTTGAAGAGCGAGCGCTTCTCGTAGTCGTCGACGCCCTTGACCACGAGGGCGACCGACACGTTCGAGATGAACGCCTCGACGTGGTCGTGCTCTCGCTTCATCTGCTCGAGCAGGGCGAGCGTGTCCTCGTCCTGCGAGACGTCGGCCTGCACGATGTGCGGCGGCTCGAGCTTCTCGGCGGTGAAGCGGGCGACGACCTGATCCTCGTCGGCGGTGCCCCACTTGTGGGTGAGCCACACCCGCGCGCCCTGGCGGGCGAAGGCGAGGCCGGTCGACAGCCCGATGCCCATCGTGCCGCCGGTGACGAGGACGGCCTTCCCGCGGAGGTCATTCAGCATGGGGATCCTGGAGGCGCGCCCGGACCTCGGGCGTGCGGAAGGTGACGAGGTGCATCAGCGACTCGATGGTGTGGGTCTGCTCGAAGGCCTGGCGGCGCCCGAGGGTGAGGGTGCGCTTGAGCAGCTCGAGCGACGCCCGCGGCTTGTCCGCCATGCGCCCGGCGAGCGCCATCGCGTGCGGTCGGACCTGGGCCCGCGGCAGGATGGCGTTGAAGCCGCTCCGCCCCTCGAACCAAGCGCCCTTCTTCGCCTCGCCGGCGAGCAGGAGCTCGGCCGCGATCGCCGGGGAGACGACGTGGGTCAAGAGCTGCGTCGTGCCCATGCCCGGCGTGAAGCCGAGGTTCATGAACGTCGCGCCGTAGCGGCTCTCGCGCGCGATGACGACGAGGTCGGCGCTGACGCCGAGCGCCAGCCCGCCGCCGATCGCGTGACCCTCGAGCGCCGCGACCACCGGGACCGGCACGTCGAAGAGCGCGCGCGCCAGGACCAGGTCCGCCGGGGGCATCTCCCCGCGCGCCAGCGCCTGGAGCATCGCGGGGCTTGCGCCGGTCGAGAACACCTCGGGCAGGCCGACCAGCACCATCACCTTGAGGTCCGGCCACGCGACGGCCTCGCGGAGCGCGGCGCAGAGGTCCTCCACGAACGGCGCCGACATGGCGTTGCCCGAGGCGGCGTCCTCCATGGCGACGACGCCGATCCCGCCGTCCGCGGGCTCGAAGCGCACCGACCTCAGCGGCTCAGCCATGGCGGCGTCCCCTCCTCGACGAAGCCGCGGACCGCCTCGCGCACCGAGGCGTCGCGCACGAGCTCCGCCGTGACGCCGGCGCCGCGGGCGAGCGCCGCGTCGGCGGCGAGCAGCGGGATCTCCGCCATCCAGGCGCGCAGGCCGGCGACGCGGTCCGGGTTGGCGCGCCCCAGCTCGCGCACCGCGCGCGCGGCGGCGTGCTCGAGGTCCTCGGCCGCGACGAGCTCGTCGGCGAGCCCGCGCTCCTTCGCCCACGCCCCCTCGCGGCGCGCGCCCAGCAGCGCGAAGAGGCGCGCGTCGTGCGATCGCATCCGCTCGAGCAGGACGGGCATGACCACGCCGGGCAACAGGCCGAAGAGCGCCTCGGGCAGCGCGAACGACGCGCGCGGCGTGGCCAGGACCACGTCGCAGGCCGCGGCCAGCCCGACGCCGCCGCCGAGCGCCTCGCCGTCGACGAGCGCCAGCGTCGGGCGCGGCGCGTGACGGAGGCGCGACAAGCAGGCGGCGAAGCGGCGCAGCGACATCGACGTGTCGGCGGTCTCGCCGGTGAGCGCCGACAGATCCATGCCGCGGCAGAACACCCCCGGCGCGCCCACGAGCGCCCACGCGCGCGCGGCGGCGTCGGCCGCGGCGCGCTCGAGCCCGACCTCGAGCTCCTCGAGCGATCGGATCGTGAGCGTCTCGGGGAGCCCGATCCGATGCATCAGCTCCACCCGTACCGGCGGTAATGCTCCTCGGCGCCCTGGAAGACGAGCTTGCCCTTGCCGCGGTAGTGCTGCTCGTACCAGCCGCCCAGGCCGTCGATCGAGGGCGAGAAGTCGCCGTGGTCGACCCAGAGGGTGCGCTCGCGCTCGGCCTCCTCGTACTCGCGGACGGTGAGCGCTCGGCGCGCGTCGAGCAGCGCCCCGAGCCCGGCCTCTGCGGCCACCTCGCGCGCCCCCGGTCCGACCAGGCCGCTGTAGAACTCGGCGCACGAGCCGGAGCCGTACGAGAACATCCCCACCCGATCGCCGCTCCGGAGGTCCTCGCAGCGCTCGACGAGCGCGAGGAGCGCGATGAACGTGCTCGAGGCGTAGGTCCCGCCCATGCGGCGCAGGTGCGTGAGCGAGGGGGCGGTCTTCGCCTCCCAGATCCGACGCGCCTCCGCCTTGGTCTCGACGCCGAAGCGGCGCAGCGCGGTGCGCGTGGCCCTGAGCGTCATGCCGCCGAAGGGCACGTGATAGACGTTCTTCTTGAAGTAGTCGTACCCGATGGGCTCGCCGAGCCGCTCGAGGTAGTCGCCGAGCGCGGCGTCGAGCGCGTCGAGGTACGAGAGCAGGCTGGTCTCGCTGTTGCCCGTCTCGACGCGCGAGGTCGGCCGGGTCAGGTCCGAGACCTCGTTGGTGTGCACGCCGCTCTTGCCGAGCTCGAGCTCGAAGAAGCGGGGGTCGCGCGAGACGAGGAGCGCCGTCGCCCCCGCGCCCATGACGAACTCCCACGGCTTGCCGAAATGCGTCCGGCTCTGATCGGTGGTGATGACCAGGGCCTTGGCCTTGGGGCTCGTGGCGCCCGAGGCGAGGCAGCCCGCCGCCATCATCAGCCCCGCCGTCCCGCTGTAGCAGGCGTGCTTGAGCTCGAAGTTGCGGCAGCGGCTGGGCAGGTCGAGGTAGCGCTGCACCCAGGTGCTCATCGGCTTCTCCTGGTCGACGCCGCTCTCGCTGCCGACGATGAGGAGCTCGATGGACCGCCGGTCCTCGTCCGTGAGCATCGGGAGCGCGGCGTTGACCGCCATCGTCACCGGGTCCTCCCAGGGCGGGTTGACGGCGCGCTCGTCGATCATCATCACGTCGCGGATGTCCGCCGGGTCGTGCCCGCGCGCGTCGCAGAGCAGGCGCATGTCGAGCGCCAGCGACGTCGGGTAGACGCGGAGCTTGTCGATGCCGACGCGCGGGATCATGGCGCCCAGTCCAATCCGCCCGTCACCGAGATCGTCTCCCCGTTGACGTAGCTCGAGCCCTCCGACGCGAGGAACATCACCACCTTCGCGATCTCGGGCAGCTCGCCCATCCGCCCCACCGGGCAGTACTTCATCCAGAACTCCTTGTTCGACGTCGACATGCCGTCGCGGGTCATGTCGGTGTCGAAGAAGCCGGGGACGACGACGTTGCTGGTGATCCCCTTGCGGCCGTACTCCTTGGCGAGCGTGGAGGAGAGCCCGCACATCCCCGCCTTGCTCGCGGCGTACGCGGCCTGGCCGGTGACGCCGCCGCGGCCGAGCGAGGAGATGAAGATGATCCGGCCCGAGCGGTTGGCGACCATCGTGGGGAGGAACTGCCGGCAGACGTAGAAGCTGCCGGTGAGGTTCGTGTCGATGACGAGCTTCCAGTCCTCGTCCGCCATCGACGCCGCGAGGCCGTTCACGTTGGTCCCGGCGTTGGCGACCACCACGTCGACCGAGCCGAGGTCGTCGAGCATCTGGTCGCCGATCTCCTCCACCGCCGACGAGCTGCGCACGTCGAGCGGGTACGCCCGGAAGCGGGCGTAGGGCGCGAGCGCGCGCGCCTTGGCGAGCACCTCCTGCGCCCGGTCGGCGTTCGTCAGGTAGGTGAAGGCGACGTCGTGGCCCTGGCGCGCGGCCTCGAGCACGATGGCCTCGCCGATGCCGCGCGAGCCGCCGGTGACGAAGAAGATCACGAGCGACCCCCGCGGGGCTTGCCCTCGCCCGGGTCCGGACGGCGCAGGATGCTCACCGAGTTGATCCCGCCGAAGCCGAACGAGTTCTTCATCAGGTACTTGATCGGGTGCGAGACGACGCGGTTGGCGCAGACGTCGAGATCGATCTCGGGATCCAGCTCCTCGACGTTGATCGACGGGTGGAGCTTGCCGGCGTGCATCTGGAGCACGGCCGCCACCGTCTCCACCGCCGGCGCCGCCCAGCAGGTGTGACCGAGCATCGACTTGGTCGCGTTGAGCTTGAGGTTCTTGGCGTGGTCGCCGAAGACGCGCTTGATGCTCCGGATCTCGGTGATGTCGCCGAGCGGAGTCGAGGTCGCGTGCGCGTTGATGTAGTCGATGCGGCTCGGCGCGAGCCCGCAGTCGTCGAGCAGGCGCAGCATCAGGCGCGACTGCCCCTCCTCCGACGGCTGGGGGAGGTGGTTGGCGTCCGAGTTCGCCTCGACGCCCACGACCTCGGCCCAGATCCGCGCGCCCCGCCGGATCGCGGCGTCCCACTCCTCGACCACGAGCGTGGCGCCGCCGTGCGCCGGGACGAAGCCCTCGCGGCGGACGTCGAACGGCCGGCTCGCCTTCTGGGGCTCGTCGTTGAAGCTCTGGTAGGTGATCGCGCCCATCAGCGCCATCGCGTGCAGCTCGACCGGCGAGAAGTCGAGCACGGCGCCGACGACGAGCGCCGCGTCGACGCCGTGGTGGCGGATCTCGTCGACCGCGAGCCGGAGCGCCGTGTTGCCGCTCGCGCAGGCCGCGCCCACGGTGTAGATGGGGCCGCGCACGTCGAGGACCTCGGAGACCGAGCCGGCGTGATCGGTGTCGAGGCCGGTCAGCGCCAGGAGCGAGTCCATGAAGTCGGGCTCCTCGGCGAACTGGAGGCGGTTCTCGTACTGGTAGTTGAAGTTGATGTTGTGGCCGGCCACGATCGCGGCGACGCGATCCGGCTTGACGACGGCGTCGAAGAGGCCGGCGTCCCTGTAGCCCTCGACCGCGAGCAGCATCGAGAGGCGCGTCGACCAGGGCGCCTTCGAGACCAGCTTCCGGAGGCGCCGGTGGACGTCGCCGGGGATCTTCCCCTCGAGCTCGGCGAGCTTCTTGGTCACGTCGTAGTCCGACAGATCGGCGCCGACCTTCGAGTAGATCCGCGACGTGTCGAGCTTCTTCCAGCGCGAGAGCGCCGAGCGCCCGGCGAGGAGGCCCTCGAGGAAGCCGTCGAGCGTGTCGCCGAGCGGCGTGTTGATCGACATCCCGGTGATCGCGATGCGCTTACAGAGCATGGGGAACGTAGACCTCCATCACGGCGAGCGACGCGACCGCGTCACCCTTCATCAGCTGCCCGGCGCAGATCGCGCCGTACTCGTCGCCCTCGACGAGCGTGCACAGGATCCGGAGCTCGTCGCCGGGGAGGACCTCGGCGGCGAAGAGGGCGAAGTGGACCTTGAGCGCCCGAACGTCGGCGGGCCGGACGGTGGGCGGCACGTCGGTGCTCCGGCGCTCGATGAACGAGGCGAGGCAGATGCCGAGCTGCCCCATCGTCTCGAGCCCGAGGACGCCGGGGTAGATGGGCGCGCCCGGGAAGTGCCCGGCGAAGATCGGATCCGCCGGATCGATCTTGCGCGTGCCGGCGATGGCGCGCTGCTCGAGATCGATCGCGGTGATGCGCTCGACGAACAGGAAGGGATCCCGGTGCGGCAGGAGGCGCTCGATCGCGGGCCGCCCGTGATCGACGGTCCGGGTGGTGCGGCCGGGGCGCCACAGGGGGCGCTTCTTGCCGGCGCGGACGAGCTCCGATAGCGCGTCAGGCTGCATGGCCGAGCTCCTTCGCCAGGGTCGCCAACGCGGCGCCGGGGTCCTCGGGCGTGTCGGTGCGGTAGCGCGGATTCTTGATCCAGCGCCGCGAGAGCAGGTTGTAGAGGACGGAGCGCGGGCCCACCTCGACGAAGGCGGCGTCGGGGTGGAGCTCGACGCAGAGCTCGATCGACTCGCGCCAGCGGACCGGGCTGTGCACGTGCATCGAGAGCAGCCGGTTGAGGCGCGCCGGGGTCACGTCCGGCTCGAAGCGTCCCAGCGCGTTGGGCAGGTAGGGCAGGCGGGGCGTCCGCCACGGCGTGTGCTCGAGCGCCGGCCGGAACGCCCGCGCGGCGGGCTTGAAGATCGAGGCATGCATCGGCACGCGGCGCTCGATGATCACGCACTCGGCGCCGAGCTCCTCCTGCACGATCGCGACGGCGACCTCGATCGCCGCGCGCGCGCCGGAGAGGACGTGCTGCGTCGGCGAGTTGAGGTTCGCGATCTCGATCGGGCCGTGGGCGCGCGCCCGCTCCAGCACCGGCGCGAGGTCCTCGATCGGCAGCGGGAAGGCCGAGGCCATCGCCCCGTCGGGGCCCTCGTCGTAGGCGCGGCCGCGCGCGTCGACGAGCCTCACCGCGTCGACGAGCGAGAGCGCGCCGGCGTGGACGAGGTGGTTGTACTCGCCCAGGCTGAGGCCGAGCGAGAGGTCGGCCCGGACCCCGGCGCGCTCGAGCGCGAGCAGGTGAACGTGGCTGGTGAGGAACACCCCGAGCTGCACGTCGAGGTTGCGCGCGAAGATGTCCGGGTTGTCGGCGCGGTAATGGGCGCAGAGATCGCGGCCCAGGACCTCCGAGGCGACGCCGAACGTGTGCAGGGTCTCGTCGGGCGCCCACTCGAGCGCGCGCTCGACCATCTCCGGGTACTTGGAGCTCTGCCCGGGGAACATGAAGATGGTCTTCACGCGGCCCCCTTGAGGGTGCGGACGATGGTGTGCTCGATGATGTCGAGCGCCTCGTCGAGGTCCTCGCGCGTGTGCGCGGCCGTGACCGACGCTCGGAAGCGGACCTGGTCCTCGGGCACCGACGGGAAGTCGACCGGCGCCATGAAGAGGCCCCGCGAGAGCATCGCGTACGCGAGCATGTAGAGCAGCTGGCGCTTCGCCCCGATGACGATCGGGACCACGTGCGTCGTCGAGTGGCCGACGTCGAGCCCGAGCCCGACGAGCTGGCGGCGGAAGTAGTCGGCGTTCTCCTTGAGCTTCGTCCGCAGCGTGTCGTCGCGCGTCGCGACCTCGAGCCCCTTGAGGACGGACGCGACCACCGAGGGCGGCAGCGCGCACGAGAAGCCGTAGGGGTTCGCGTAGAAGCGGAGGTACCCGAGGGTGTCGGCGCGGCCGGCCACGAACCCGCCCGCCGACGCGAACGCCTTCGAGAACGTCGCGTACTTGAGGCCGATCTGCTCGCCGAGGCCGAAGTGCTCGGCGGCGCCGCGCCCCTTCGGGCCCATGGTGAGGATCGAGTGCGCCTCGTCGATCATCACCGAAGCGCCGTGGTGCTTGGTGACCTCGAGGAGCGCCGGCAGATCGGCGACGTCGCCGTCCATCGAGTAGATGCCCTCGACGATGACGAGGCGGCGCTTGCCGCGCGTCTTCTCGAGCGCGGCGTCGAGCGCGGCGGCGTCGTTGTGGGCGAAGCCGACGATGGTCGCCCCCGAGAGCTTGGCGCCGTCGATGAGGCAGAGGTGCGCCTTGTCGTCGACGACCGCGACATCGCCCTTGCGCAGCAGGCCCTCGAGCGCGCCCAGCGCTCCGCCGAAGCCGCTGTTGAAGAGCATCGCCGCCTCGCGCCCGAGCCACGAGGACAGGCCCCGCTCGAGCTCGCGGTGGAGATCCGTCATCCCCGAGAGGATCGGCGAGCCGCAGGCGCCGGTGCCGTAGCGGTCGAGGGCGGCCTTGGCGGCGGCGATGGTCTCGGGGTGCTTGGCGAGGCCGAGGTAGTTGTACGAGGCGAGGTTGATGACCGGGCGCCGCATCCCCCCGGCCTCGATCGCCGTGCGCGGCACCGGCGCGCCGAGCAGGCTGCGCTCGTAGAGCGACGTCGCCCAGACCGTCGCGCTCCGCCAGGCGGCGTAGTCGGACGGCGGGACGAGCGGGTCGTCGCTGTCGCTGAGGTGGAAATCGGCGAGGCTGTAGCGGGTCGCGTCGACGAGGTCCATGGGACGGGCGCTTCGTAAACCGAACCCGCGTCCGCTCGCTTGATCCTCGTCAAGCCAGCGTCCAATATTCGACGGACGCTCGGGATCGCGGCGAGTTCAGGAGACGACGGCGTCGTGCTTCGGGGTCGCGGCGCGGCGGGGCGAGGCGGTCACGAGCTGGCCGAACTCGCGCAGCTCCTCGAGGCGGCAGCTCCAGACGAGCTTGCCCTCGTGCAGCGTCATGTCGGGGCAGCCGTCGCACATGTTGTCGCGGCCGTCCTCCATCATGTCGATCGGCTGGATGACGACGACGGCCTGGAGGTGCTGACGGCGCAGCGCGTCGATGGGATCGCGCACGATGGAGCGTGCCCACGCCTTCGCCGCGGAGCGCACGCCGCGATCGATGGTCCAGGCGCCGAGCATCATCGATCGCCCCCCGGCCAGCATCTCGGGCGGGGCGTAGCTCATGTACCGGCCGGTGACGACGTGGTGCGCCGACTGGGTCAGCTCCATGAAGCGCGGGCCCACCCAGCCGTGGGTGCGCCGAGGCGTGCCCACGCGCATCCCGAGGAGCCACTTGAACGAGTTGGGATCGACGGTGCCGTTGAGGTAGGCGCAGGGTTCGTAGTCGGGCGAAGACTCGCGGATCATCGCGGCGACGTCGCGCGCGCTGATGTCGGTGCGGCGCGGCTTGTCGATCGAGTAGACGAGCTTGCCCATGTCCGCCTTCTGCCCGCCGGCGAAGTAATCGAACTGCGCCAGCGCCGCGGCGCGGTAGGTGATGAACACGACCGTGTGCACGCGGTCGATGTTGCGCGCGCCCCAGGCGACCACGTCGGGGACCTGCTCGAGCGTGTCCTCGTAGACCGTGGAGTTGAACGCGCAGGCGAGGCCGCCGACGCGCGAGACGAGCTCGACGTACTCGGAGCGGAGCTCGTTCATGCCGAGCTCGGTGCGGTCGCGCCAGCCGGGCCTGCCCTGGTGCGAGTCGACGTGGAACGTCAGGCCGACGAGGCCCGCCGCCTTGAGCTCGCGCAGGAGATCGTAGGTCAGGCCGACGCCGTTGGTGTTCACGATGGCCTTGCGGCCCATCTTGGTCACGCGTCGGACGATCTCGACCACGTGCGGGTGGAGGAGCGGATCGCCGCCGGCGATCGAGACGCCGTCGAAGTTGCGCAGCCGCGCGAAGGTGTCGAGCTCGGCCTGCACCTCCTCGATCGGCTTGTGCTCCTTCACGTTCTGCCGGTAGCAGCCGTCGCACGCCAGGTTGCAGGCCTGCGTGGGCTCGAGCCACGCGATCGGGTTGTCGGTCAGGCTCCAGGGCAGTCGGTAGAGACGCAGCGGGTCGATCGCATGAGACATGGGGCGCTCCTCCATTGAGGCGGGGCACGGTAGGGAGATCGCGCCCGCGGGCCGTTGACGGAGATCAACCATCCGCCCATCGGCGCCAGCGCCGGCGTCGAAGCTTCGTCAGCCGAGCCGCTCGAGGATCGTGACGTTGGCCTGGCCGCCGCCCTCGCACATGGCGACCAGGCCGTACCGGCCGCCGCTGCGCTCGAGCTCGTGGAGCAGCGTCGTGATCAGGCGGGCCCCGCTCGCGCCGACGGGGTGCCCGAGCGCGATCGCGCCGCCGTTGACGTTGACCTTCTCCGGATCGGCGCCGGTCTCGCGCAGCCAGGCGAGGACGACGGGGGCGAACGCCTCGTTGAGCTCGACGCGGTCGATCGCGGCCCAGCCGAGCCCCGTCGCGGCCAGCGCGCGCCGCGTCGCCGGGATGGGCGCCGTGAGCATCCACATCGGATCGGCGCCGCGGGCGCTGAGGTGGTGGACGCGCGCGCGCGGGGTGAGGCGGTGTTCGCGGACGGCGCGCTCGGAGGCGACGAGCAGCGCCGCCGCGCCGTCGGCGATCTGGCTGGCGTGGGCGGCGGTGAGGAGGCCGCCCTCCTCGAGCGTCATCAGCGCGCCCATCTTCTCGAGCGACGCGTTGCGGCGCGGGCACTCGTCGGCCGTCACCGCGCCGAGCGGCACGATCTCGCGCGCGAAGCGGCCGTCGGCCTGGGCCGCGAGCGCGCGCCGGTGGCTCTCGAGGGCGTAGGCGTCCATCGCCTCGCGCGAGAGCTCCCAGCGCGCGGCGATGCGCTCGGCGGCGTCGAATTGCGTGGTCGTGACGGCGTCGCCGTAGCGGGCGCGGAGCCCCTCGGACCCGAACGGGTGAGGGAAGCCGAGCGGGATCGCCGCGGTCATCGCCGACGCCAGCGGGATCATGCTCATGTTCTGCACCCCGCCCGCGGCGACGAGATCGCAGGTGCCGCTCATCACCGCTTGCGCGGCGAAGTGCACGGCCTGCTGCGACGAGCCGCACTGCCGGTCGACGGTGACGCCGGGCACCTCGTCGGGCAGGCCGGCGGCGAGCCACGAGGTGCGGGCCACGTCGGCGGCCTGGGGCCCGATCGTGTCGACGCAGCCGAAGATCACGTCGTCGAAGAGCACCGGATCGAGCCCGCTGCGCTCGACCAGGGCGCGGAGCACGTGGCCGCCGAGGTCCGACGGATGGACGCGGCTGAGCGCCCCGTCCTTGCGGCCGATGGGCGTGCGGACCGCATCGACGATGTACGCCTCGGCCATCGCCGCCGACCTCTACCGGCCCGGAGAGGGTCTGGCAAGGCGGCGCACCGCCGGCTTGAGTCCACGGCCACCCTGAGGCACTCTCGGCGACGATGGATTTCGACTCGTACATCGACATCGTCTCGCGGAGCGCCCCCGCGGACTGGAACGTCGAGACCGGCCCCGTCTTCCTCCAGGCGTTCGCCGAGGCGGGGAGCCGTCGCGACGAGAAGGTGTCGTCGCACTCCCACATCATGGCGTACCGGCGCGACCTCTGCATCACCATGGCGTATGGCATGGTCGAGAGCGCCGAGGTCCACGCCGACTGGACGCGCGTCTTCCCCGATCCGCGGTCGTCGATGCGCTACCTCGATTTCTTCTACAACTCGGCGCTCGTCTTCCGCGACCGCCTCATCAGCGTCGACGGCGGGCAGTGCGTGCTGCCCATCCCCAACCCGGGGCCGACGTCGCCGTACGAGGTGCCGCGCCGCAAGCGCGACGTCGCGCGGCTGGTCCATCAGATCACCAACCCGATGCGCGACTTCGACGACTACTTCGCCCACGCCAAGATGAAGGCGATCGACGAGTTCTGGCCTTTGTAGCCGCGGCGCGTTCCCACGAGGCATCACCTGTCGGACGATCGTTGATCCCGCGCTACCAGGCCTTCTATTGCGAGGAGAACGTCTGGCACCTGTGCCGTGAGCCGGAGCTCGCCGCGCGCGAGCGCCTCGTCGCGTTCGTGTCGAGCCCCTCGGGGGCGTGCGCGCTCTTCGCGCAGCGCGCGGCGCCGGAGCCGGGTGGGCCCGTCCTCTGGGACTACCACGTGGTGCTCTTCGTCCGGGGCCTCGCTCCCGGCGCGGGCTGGGAGGCGTGGGACCTCGACACCACCCTCGGCTTTCCGGTGCCGGTCGAGCCATGGATGGACGCGACGTTCCCGGCCGACCGCGCCGTCCCGCCGTCGTTCCGCCCGCGCTTCCGGCTGGTGACGCCCGGCGAGCTCGAGCAGCGCTTCTCGTCGGATCGGTCGCACATGCGCGACGACGACGGCTCCTGGCGCGCCCCGCCGCCGCCGTGGCCGCCGATCGTCGTCCCCGGATCGCCGAGCACGCTGATGGACTTCGTCGACACGACGGCCCCGTTCGTCGGCGAGGTGACCGATCTCGAAGGGCTCCGGCGCCGGCTCAACTGCGCGCGCTGACGCCCGGGCACGCCAGATCCAACCCCCCGCGGCCGCGCAGCCGCTCGCCGGGCGCCTTGTCGAATGGCCGGAAGAGACGCGTGCGGCGCTCGACGCCGAGATGGACGAAGGCTGGGTCTTGGCCCGCAAACACGGCAAGCGAACCCGCCGGAAGACGGCGGCCGCATCCGCGGTCCGGTGAAGCTGCAGCGCCGAGCGCGGACGTCTAACCTGGCGGGATGTCGATCCGGCCCCACGCATCTCCGCCGCTCGCGCTCCTCGTGGTGCTCGCCTCGACGGCGGCGCACGCGCAGATCCAGGACACGCGCCGGCCGCCGCCGCTCGAGAAGGCCCCGGAGTGCGAGCTCTGGAAGGGCAAGGTGAGCGGCAACGATCCGTCGGTCGAGGTCGAGATGCGCCTCTGCGCCGCGGCGGGCGACGAGGTGACCGGCGTCTTCCAGTGGTCGAGCCTGCGGAGCGGCTGGAACCGGCGGGCGCTCGTCGGGCGCTGGAGCGACGGGCGCACGAAGCTCGCGCTGCGCGACGCGAGCATCCTCGAGGAGCGCCCGCAGCCGGGCTGGCGGTTCTGCACCGTCGACGACTACGATCTCACGCTCACCGCCCCCGGCGCGCTCGACGGGACGTACCGCTCCAAGGCGTGCAACGACACCGCGAAGGTGAACTTGAAGCTCGAGGGACCGGCGACCGCGCCGGCGACGGCGCCTCCGCCCGCGCCGCCACCGCCCGCGCCGCCCGCGGCTCCGTCGGCGCCGCCGGCGGAGACGAAGTCACGAGGCCTCTGCTCGTTCGCGCCGCCCGGCGGGCCGAGGCCGGTGCCTGCGATCGCGCTGCTCGCGGGCGCCGTCCTCGCGGGCGTGCGCCGCCGCCGTCGCCTCGCGCGCGGGCACACCTAGCCCACGCGACGCCGAGCGGCGCCGCACACCGGGGCTCGCGACCCTCGCCGGTTCATCGTACTGTCGATGCCCTCCCATGCGCCGCGCCGCGAGCCCCACCCCTGACATCCCGGTGACCCCGGAGCTCCTCGCGGCGCCGCCGGGCGATCCCATCTTCGCGGTCCTCGCGGACCAGCTCCTGGCCCGCGGCGAGCCCTGGGGAGAGCTGGTGGCGCTCACCCGCGCCCGCGCGCAGCGCACGACACCCGAGCTCGAGGCGCGCCTCGCCGAGGTCGTCGCGGAGCACGGCCCGCGCTGGTGGGGCGACGCCGGCGAGCTGTTCGACCTCGCGCTGCGGGACGGCTTCGTCGACGCGCTCGTGATGAAGCCGAACGCCCTCCGGGACGCGATCATGCGCGCCGAGGGGTACGCCGAGGAGCCGGACATGCCGTTCCTCGACCAGCCGATCGTCGCACGCCTCTCGAGGCTCGCGATCGACACGATGCTCAGCGCCGAAGGAAACCACGGCTGCTGGGGTGGCAACGACCGCACCATGAAGAGGCTCCTGGCTCGGCCGCGGCCCCAGCTGCGAACGCTCGAGTTCGACCGCTGGATGATGACGCTGCCGCTCGACCCGACGACCTCCGAGGCGCGGCTCTCGCACCTGGTCAAATGCGTGATGCACGACGCCGAGATCTCCTTCGGCGATCTCTCGAAGCTCTGGGACGTCGCGCCGGACCTGGAGCACCTCGTGATCGCGCAGGGCACGGTCGTGAAGCTCGGTCGCGTGCGCGCGCCGAAGCTGCGCACGCTCTGCCTCGGTCTCATGCCCGTCGGGCCCGCGCACCTGGACGCGCTCGCGACCGCCGAGCTCCCGTCGCTGCGCGTCCTCGGGCTCCGGTTCGGTACGGGCGGGTACGGCGACAAGAAGCCGAGCACGAGCAAGCTGAAGCGGCTCCTCGCGAGCCCGAGCCTCGCATCGCTCGAGTCGCTCGAGCTGCTCCGCGCGACCGACGCCGACGAGCTCCTCGACGCGCTGGCGAAGTCGCCGCTGTTTCCTCGGCTGTCGCGCCTCGACCTCGGCGGCACGAGCGCGAGCGAGGCCGCGTACCGACGCTTCGCCGACGCGAGCCCCAGGGCAGCTGCGCTGCGGGAGCTCTGGCTCTCCCGCGATCTGGAGGAGGCGCCCTCGGGAGCGGCGCTCGCCAAGGCGTACCCGGTGCGATGGCGCGAGCGCGAGCACGCCGATCTCTACGCGGACGAGATGGGCGATCCGCCGGTCTGAAGCCATGCGCCCGCTCCGCCTCGTCGTCTTCGACGCCACCGACAACGGCTGGTGGCTCGGCCGCGTCACCGGCGCCCCCGACGACGGCCCCGGCGGCTCGAGGCGCACCGTGGGCCTCTCCCCGGTGTGGCGCGCCGGCGCCGTGCTGCACGCGCTCGCCCGCCGCGCCGACGGCCGGCTCGGCGCGAGCTCGTGGGCCGAGGCGCTCGCCTGGGCGGCCGGCGAGTCGGAGCGGACCGGCCGGCGCATCGCCTCGCTCCAGGTCTGGGGCCACGGCGGCTGGGGCCGGATGCTCCTCGGTCGGACGGCGCTGGATCGCGACGCGCTGAGCGCAGGCGCGGGCCTCGGGCGGGCGCTCGACCGGCTGCGCGACGCCCTCGCCGGGCCGGACGCCCTCGTGTGGCTGCGCTGCTGCAGCGCCTTCGGCCACCACGGCCGCGACTTCGCCCGCGCCGCCGCCGACCGCCTCGGCTGCCGCGTCGCCGGTCACACGCACGTCATCGGCGCGCTCCAGAGCGGCACCCACTCGATCGGCCCGGGCGAGTCGCCGCGCTGGGATCCCGCCGAGGGCGTGAGGTTCGAGCAGGGCGTCGCCGCCGGTGCGCTCGGCTCCTCGCCGACCGCGCCCAACACGATTTCCTGCCTGCGCGTCGATCTCCCGGCCGGTTTCTAGCCCGCCGCCGCCTCGCCGGCGCTCGGAACCCCTTCCCTCGCGGCCCGCGATCCGTACCATCCGGCGCCGTGTCGGTCGCCGAGCTCACGCTCTCTCGCCAGAAGCCGCTGCTGCGCGGCGTCTCGCACCAGGTCGCCTTCTTCGTCTCGCTCGCGGCCACGGCCTTCCTCGTGCGCGTGGCGCCCGGACGCCGCGGCGTCGTCGCGGCGACGATCTACGGCGCGAGCCTCGCCTTGCTCTACGGCATCAGCGCCCTCTACCACCGGCCCAACTGGGGCCCGGCGGGCCGCCAGCGGATGCGCCGCCTCGATCACGCCGCCATCTTCGTGCTCATCGCCGGCAGCTACACACCCCTCTTCATGCTGCTCGACGAGACCGGGACGCCGCTGCGGATGGTCTGGATCGGCGCGGCCATCGGCGTCGCCAAGTCGCTGCTCTGGCCGGGCGCGCCGAAATTCATCACGGCCGCGCTCTGCGTCGCGCTCGGCTGGGCCGTCATCGGCCACGTCGCTCGGCTCGCCCCGGTCATGGGCCCGCTCACGCTCTGGCTCCTCGTCGCCAGCGGCTGCATCTACACGGCCGGCGCGATCATCTACGCGCTGCGCCGGCCCGATCCGCTCCCGTCGGTGTTCGGCTACCACGAGGTCTTCCACGCGCTCGTCATCGTCGCGAGCGTCTGCCATTTCGCCCACGCCCTGCGCGTGCTCGAGCTCGCCGCCCGCGCCGGGTGAGGGCGCGGGCGGTCGTCACGGCGAGCGGCGCGGTCAGTGCGCGGGCGCGGGCGCGGGCGCCGGCGGCGCAGCCGCCTCGCCGAACCACTTGTGCTCGGGGCGCGCCAGGATCCCGTCGATCACGGCGACGACCGCGTCCGACTGCTCCTTCTTCCCGTCGGCGGCGGCGTGCTTCGCGAGCTCGCGCGCCTCGGGGATGAGCTCCTGGTAGAAGCGCTCGGCCACCTCGTACATGCCGTGCCAGTGCGCGTAGTCCGGCGCCATCATCGACGTGCCGTGGCGCGCTCGCCGCCCCTCGTGGTGCCAGAGGTAGTACCAGGTCCACTCGATCTTGTCGTCGAACTCGGGCGGCGTGATCAGGCCCTGCTTGCGGAGCGACGCCATGATCGCGGTGCCCGGCTTGGCGAACTTCTCGTTGTAGTTCACGACGAAGTCGTCGTACTGCTTGTAGAACGAGATCACGTAATCGTCGCTGTGGCAGTGCGAGCACACCTCCTTCATCCGGGTGCGCTTCGCCTCGGCGGTGTCGGTGATCAGGGCGCGGCGCTTCTCCGGATCCGTCTCGGTGACGACCTTGTGCTGCGCGTCGGTGTCCATCACGAGGCTGATCGGGGGCCGGTTCGTCCACGAGATCCGCTGGCCCGGATCGTGGGTGACCTTGCCTCCGTTGCGGAGGTTGCCGGACATGTGGCAGGTCGCGCAGGTGGGCGCCTGCGAGTAGTCCTTGCCGAGGATCCACGTCGCCGAGTCGAGGTTCATCTTCTCGCGCAGATCGCGGAAGGCGACGCCGTGCTTCGACTCGTCGTAGATCTCCTTCTGCGGGTGGTCCGGGCCGAGGTGGCACTTGCCGCAGTTCTCCGGCTGGCGCGCGCGCCGCGGCGAGAAATCGTGACGGCTGTGGCACGCGGAGCACGAGCCGCGCGAGCCGTCCAGGTTCATCCGCCCGATGCCGGTGTTCGGCCACGTCGAGGCGTGGAGCAGCGGCCGCCCCTTGTCGTCCTTCGCGATCTTCGCGACCGCGTCGGCGTTGGTCGGCTTGCCGTTCTCGTCGGGCTTGAGGTCCTCGAAGGTGACGATGCCGCCGTCCTTGGTGGCGAGCCCGACCTTGCTCCCGTGGCACTGGCGGCAGCCGCTGTCGACGCTCGCCATGCCGTTGACCTTGTCGATCGGCGGCTTGCCCGGGGTCTGCGAGTGCGGGTCGAACGGCGTGCGCGAGCCCTCGACGATCTCGGCGAGCCGGTTGTCGAGCGAGGCGAGGATGTTCCCGGCGGCGGCGTGGTGGCTGGCGCCGAACTCCTTGGCCACGTCGGCGTGGCAGCGCGAGCAGTCGCGCGGCGTCACCACCGTCGCGATCGTGGCGCCGTAGTGGCTGAACGCGTCGGCGTCCGACGCCTCGGCCTGGTGGCACTCGACGCACCCGACCCCCTTCTTCGCGTGCGTCGAGCCCTTCCAGTGATCGGTGATGCCGGGGTTCGCCTTGCCGTGGCAGTCGAAGCAGGCCTTCGAGCTCTCCGGCACCGCGATGTGCGCCGGGGCGAGGCCGGACTCCTCGCGCTTGCGCGACACCTCCATCCACTGGACGAAGAGGAGCGAGAGCAGGAACGCGGCGCCGAGGACGGCGATCACGATGCGCTTGGTGTTGAGGGTCATGGTGCACGCGAGCCGGTCGCTAGTGCGCGACCGCGGCCTCCCAGAGGGTGAGGGCGAAGATGGCGAGGGCGCCGGCGACGCCGATCCACACGCTGGCCTCGGCGAAGCGCGTGCGGCGCCGGATGAAGGCGTCGATGAACGGCCACACGAACATCACGAAGACGACGAAGCCCATGCTCAGCACGGCCGCCGTCCCCGAGAAGAGCTTGAGCCAGCGGAACGCGACGTAGAAGAACCACTCCGGCTTGATGACCTCGGGCGTCGAGAGCGGGTCGGCCGCGGGCCCGAGCGCGGCGGGCAGGAGCGTCGCCAGCGCGCTGAGCACGATCATGAGCACGAGGCCCATGATGAGCTCGGTGTAGAGGTGGTCCGGGACGAAGTTGAAGTGCTTGGGTCGCTTCTCCTCGCGCTCGTCCTCGAACTCGAGCTCGGTGACGCCCTGGAGGCGGATGATGGTCACGTGCGCCGCGACGAGCGCGACGATCGCGCCCGGGAGCACGGCCGCGTGGAAGACGAAGAACCGCGAGAGCGTGCGCTCGTTGTAGACGTCGCCGGCGAGCAGCATGCGCTTGAGCACCGGACCCACGAGCGGCACCGAGTCGGTGATGTTGGCGCCGACGGTCGCGCCCCAGTAGCTGAGCTGCTCGTAGACGAGGCTGTACCCGGTGAAGCCGGTGAAGAGCGTCGCCAGGAGCAGGCACATCCCCACCATCCAGTTGATCTCGCGGGGCTTGCGGTACGCGCCGGTGAAGTAGACGCGCATCTGGTGGAGCACGACCGCGGCGATCATCAGCGTCGCCCCCCACTTGTGGACGCTGCGGAGATACCAGCCGTAGGTCGCGGCGTGGGTGATGTAGTGGACCGACTGGTAGGCGCGGCTCGGCGCGGGCTCGTAGTAGAACGCGAGCAGGATCCCGGTCACGATCTGGACGACGAACAGGTACGCCGGGGTCCCGCCGAGCGCGAACCACCAGCGCTTCATGTGCCAGGGGACCGGCTCGTTGGTCATCTCGCGGAGCTGGTTGCCGCTCACCGGCAGGCGCTCGCGGAACCAGTCGACTACGGCTCCCATCGGTTCCTCCCGCGCATCATCCGAGCTTCTCCACGGGCACCTCGATGTAGAGCAGGCCGCGCTCGACCTTGAGCGGGTAGCGCGGCAGCGACTGGCCGGCGTTCGCGGGCGGCCCCGCGGTCGCCTTGCCCGACGGATCGAAGGTGCCGTTGTGGCAGGGGCAGAAGAAGCGGTTGTTCGCGACCTCCCAGTGCACCTGGCAGCCGAGGTGCGGGCACGTGCTCGAGAGCGCGATGAAGTCGGCCTCGGTGCCCTCCTCGCCGCGGCGCGCGATCACGATCGGCGCGCCGGTCGGCGAGCGGTACACCATCGACGCGCCGGGCTTCATGCTGGCGACGTCGACGACGAAGAGCCACGCCGTCGGCGTGTCGCCGGCCGGGTACAGGTAGCGCCCCGCCATCGCGGCGAACGTGCCGTACCCGGCGACCAGCCCTCCGGCCATGGCGACCGAGGTCGCCGTCGTGAGGAACGTCCTTCGCTCCGGCTCGGGGACTTCGTCGTCTTCGGCGTCGTGCTTTTTCATGGCACTCGAAACGTCCGTTCCAGACGGCAGGCATAGTCACTGGAGCGCGGAAGGGAAAGGTCGACTTGGTCGAATGAAACGCGCAGCCAGTGCGCGCGGCACGCAGCCTGCGCGCCGCCGCAAAGGGTCGTGCAGCCAGTGCGCGCGAAGCGCGGCGCGGTACGCGCGAGGTGAAGGCATGGCACGCGGTGTGCGCAGGTCGGCGCCCACACAGGAGACCCCGACGATGCCGCGTCCGATCATCGAGCCCTTCCGAATCAAGTCCGTCGAGCCGATCCGCATGACCGATGCGCCCGAGCGCCGGCGCATCCTCGAGCGCGCTCGCTTCAACCTCTTCGGGGTCCACGCCGAGGACGTGATCATCGACCTGCTCACCGACTCGGGCACCGGCGCGATGAGCGCGGAGCAATGGTCGGCGATGATGCGCGGCGACGAGTCGTACGCGTGCGCGAGGAGCTACTATCGCTTCGAGGACGCGGCGCGCGGGCTCACCGGCATGCCGTTCGTCTTCCCGACGCACCAGGGGCGGGCGGCCGAGCGCATCCTCTGCAAGGTGGTCCCGCTCGCGGGGCGCGTCGTCCTCTCCAACGGGCTCTTCGACACCACGCGCGCGAACATCGAGGCGGCCGGCGCACGCGGCGTCGACCTGCCCCGCCCCGGCGCGCTCACCGAGCACGGCCCCTTCGGCGGCGACATGGATCTGCCCGCCTTCGAGCGGGCGCTCGCGGGCGACGTGGCGCTCGTGGTCATGACCGTCACCAACAACACGCTGGGCGGGCAGGCCGTGTCGCTCGCCAACCTCCGCGAGGTCTCCGCCCGCTGCCGCGCCGCGGGCGTGCCGCTCTTCCTCGACGCGTGCCGCTTCGCCGAGAACGCCTACCGGATCAAGAGCGACGAGCCCGGCGAGCGGGGCCGCACGCTCGAGGCGATCGCGCGCGAGCTCTTCGACCTCTGCGACGGGTTCACCATGAGCGCGAAGAAGGACGCCATCGTCAACATGGGCGGCGTCCTCGGCGTCAGGGACGCGGCGCTGGCCGAGCGGATCAAGGTCGAGCTCATCCTCACCGAAGGCTTCCCCACCTACGGCGGGCTCGCCGGGCGCGATCTCGAGGCCATCGCCCAGGGGCTGCACGAGGTGCTCGACGAGAGCTACCTCGAGTACCGCTTCGCCGCCTCCGCCTACCTCGCGCGCTCGCTCCAGCGGGCGGGCTGGCCCGTGATCACGCCGGCGGCGGCGCACGCCGTGTACCTCGACGCGGGCGAGGCGCTGCCCCACCTCGGCGCCGACGATCTGCCGGGCGTCTCGGTCGCCTGCGCGTTCTACCTGGGCGGCGGCGTGCGCACCTGCGAGATCGGCAACCTCATGTTCGGCGCGGGCGCCGGGCGGCGCCAGCTCGTCCGCTTCGCGTTCCCGCGGCGCGTCTACACGCAGAGCCACTTCGACTACGTCGCGGCGATCGGAGAGGAGGTTGCGGCCGTGCGCACCCGGCTGCCCGCGATGCGCATCGTCGAGCAGGCGCCGCTGCTCCGTCATTTCAGCGCGGCGCTGGCGCCGGCCTCGCCGTTCCCCGACCTCTGAAATCGAGGTAGGTTCCGCGCGTGGCGACCTCGTTCGCGGCGGTGATCTTCCGGACCGGCCAGGTGACCGAGCGCGAGCTCTCGCACGGCTTCGCCGTCTCGCTCGCCGGGTGGGAGGCGCCGGCGCCCTCGCTCACGGTCGCCGAGATCCGCGGACTGCCCGGCTGGTCGGCGGCGTTCTACCGGAGCGGCGCCACCGGCGCGGCCGGGTACGAGGAGCTCGATCACGCGAGCGAGCTTTTCGAGGACGAGCTGCCGCCGGGGCTCTGCGTGCGCGACGCGGCCGCCGGGCGCGCGCCCGTGGTGTACGCGCTCGTCTTCTCGGACGAGACCACGCTCGACGACGCCTGGCGCTTCGCCGAGCGCGCGATCGAGCGCAGGTTCGTGCGCGAGGGCGAGGACGGCCTCGAGGCAGGGGTCGAGACGCTCGATGCTTCGGAGGTGCGTCCCGTCGACGCCGAGGACGACGAGGCGGCGCTCGCGCAAGACCGCGGCTCGACCTTCCTCTCGCGCGAGCTCGGCCGGCCGGTGATCCCGGCGCTGGTGGGCGCGCTCTTCGAGGCGGACCGGCGCGTCGAGGTGCGCCTCTTCGCGCCGGATCCGGCGAGCATCGAGCAGCAGGTGCACCGGCTCAACCGCGTGCTCGGGCGCACCGACGGGCGCGGGGCCTTCACGCCGCCGCCGTCGGTGGCCGGCGTCGCCCCGCCGCCCGCGTTCGCGGCGTTCGTGCGCGCCTACGACTGGGCCGATCCCGGCGATCCGGGCGATCTCTACCGGGAGCTCTCCATCGGCGCCGTCGAGGGGACGCTGCGCTTCCTCCGGGCGTCGGATCTCGCCAAGCGGGACGCCGATCCCGCCTGGGCGCCCGCCGCGCGCGCGGGCCTCTTCCCCGTCGCGACGCTCGCGACGGGAGCGCTCGGCGCGGGATCGGGGAAGGGCGAGCGGACCCTCGCGCTCGCGCCCGACGGGGACCAGCTCTCGCTCGTCGACGGGGCGGGGCGGATCGCCCCCGCGGGACCGACGTTCGCCGAGCTCCTGGCCTACCTGTCGCTCGGCTGGAAGAAGCGCGACGAGGTGGAGGAGGACCTCATCGGCGCGCTCATGCTCCGCGCGCGCGTGCGGACCAGCGGCGCAGGCCCTTGAGCCTCGCCCGCTCGCGACGGAGCGTCAGCGCTGCACCGGCAGGCGCGCGGCGGCCCACGCGAGCATCCCGCCCCCGAGGTTCTGCACGCGGGTGAAGCCGGCGCGTTGCAGGATCGCGCCCGCGGTCGCGCTGCGCGCCCCGGCGCGGCAGACCACGACCACGTCGCGATCGACGTAGCCGGCGAGCTTGGGGAGCCTCCGCTCGAGCGCGTCGAGCGGGACGAGCAGAGAGCCCTCGATGTGACCGAGCTCGCCGACGAACTCCTCGGGCTCGCGGACGTCGAGCAGGAGCGGCGCGTCGGCCGCGCCGAGCTTGGCGGCGAGCTGGGACGGCGTGAGCGCGGGCATGGCGGCGACGTCGGCGACGAGCGGAAAGCCGACCTCGCTCGGCTCGAAGCCCGACTGGTTCACCTGGAGCGCCTGCTGCACCTTCTCGGGGAACGGCAGCCCGAGGTTCGCCATGAGCGCGATGTACTGGTCCCGCGTCTTGCCGGAGAAGCGCGGGTTGTACGCCTTCTCGTCGGCGATCGTGGACGAGGTCCGACCCTTGTAGTCGTGGCCCGGCCACACCACGGTGTCGCCGGGGAGCGCGAAGAGCCGGCCGGTCACGGCGTCGTACTGCAGACCGGCGTCGCCGCCCGGGAAGTCGCAGCGCCCCGAGCCGCCGATCATGAGCGTGTCGCCGGTGAGGACTGCGCCGGGGACGCGGAAGCACATCGAGTCCGGCGTGTGCCCGGGCGTGTGCAGCACCTCGATGCGCTCGTTGCCGAGCGTGAGCACCTCGCCGTCCGACACGTGCCGGTCCACGAGCGGGCTCGGGCTGGCCTCGTGCATCACGAACGGAGCGGCGAGGAGCTGCTTCGCGTCGCGCGCGAGCATCAGGTGATCGGCGTGGGTGTGGGTCTCGAGGACCATCGAGAGGGAGAGCCCGCGCGCCTTGAGGATCTCGCGGTAGGTGTCGAGCCGCTCGCGGACGGGATCGACGAGCGCCGCCTCCGAGCCGATCGCCAGGAGGTAGGTCTTGCACGGCGTGCCGTTCAGCTCCTCGATGTGCATCGCGCCTTCATGACGCGACCTCGGGCGGCGTCAACCGTGACCGCCCGCGCGGGTGCGCCGCCGCCCGAGGAGCGCCAAGAGCCCGAACGCCGCGACGAGCGATCCGGGCAGGGAGGCCCCCTCCTTCGAGGGGCCGGCGCGGCACGCTCCGCAGCCCCCCGCGTCTGCCGGGGGCGCGGACGCGGCCGGACCCGAAGCCGACGCCGCCGCCGACGCGATCGGCGCAGGGGGCGCGGAAGCGGAGGGCGGCGCCGCCGGCGGCGGCTCGGCGCCGAGCTGGATCGCGAACGCGGCGTAGTCGGGCGGATCGCCGGCGAGCCACGCGTCGAGCGCGTCGCCGGGGGCACCTGCCTTGGCGTCGGGCTTGCCGGCGTCGGGCTCGGCCTCGTCCGCGGTCGCGTTCTTGGGGCGCGCCCCCCACACGCCGCGCTCGGGCGAGCTGCAGGCGGCGGCGCCCGTCCACGGATGCCGGATCGCGTAGCGCGCCTGGAAGTTGTTGCCGTAGCCGGCCTCGGGCGCGTAGACGCGCCTCTCGACCTTGCCGTCGGGGCCGTCCTCGCGGCCGCCCTCGAGGGCGCGCGCCGGCACGAGCGCGAGGTCCTTGGCGGGGACGGCGTCGTAGCGCGCGCGCAGGCGCGTGAGGACGAAGTCCGAGAAGAACTTGCGGGCGACGGGGGAGAACTTCACGCCCAGCGTCCCTTTCGCGCCCTTCTTGTCGAGCTTGCCGCCCTTCACGGCGTCGATCGCGCAGCGGGCGAGCGCCTCGTCGGGCGTGCCGCGCGGCTTCGCCGAGGCGACCTCGCCGCCGGGCCCGACCTCGACGTCGAGCACCACCTCGCCGCCGAGGGTGCGCTTGCCCCCGAGCGCCTTGCCGTAGCAGTCGACGAGGCGCGCGCGCAGATCGTCCGAGCCACCGGGCTGCGCCGACAGCTCCGGGGCCTCGACCAGCACCTCGTGCTGCTTCCCCTCGGCGGCCGAGGGCAACCGCGCCAGGCCGAGCGAGGCGAGCTCGCCCGCGGTGAGCGCCGCCGAGCAGAGCTCGCAGCTCGACGCGCCCCACGCGTACTCGGTGATCACGGCGCCGGGGCTCTTGGCGACGGCGCGATCGAGGAGCGCGCCGTAGAAGGGAGCGAGGCTCGAGCGGACGCCGCTCTTGACGTCCAGGTTGGTGGGCACCGCGACGTTCGGCTGGGTCGACGCCTCGAAGCGCTTCCCCTGCGAGAGCACGTAGAGCGCGAGATCGCGCCGCCCGCCGCCGGCCGCGAGCAGGCGCGTCGGGAGCGTGAGCTCGTCCGAGGCGTACTGCATCGAGAGCACCGGCGTGATCGACGTGCCGTGGTCCTCGCGCAGCTTGCCGGCGGGGAGGCGCGCGACGACGAGCTTCATCCCGCTCGCGAGGTAGCCGTCGAGCACCGCGCCGGCGCCGTCGGGTACGGAGTAGCCGTCGCGCTTGAGATCCGCGAGCAGCTCGGCGGAGCTCTTCGCCTCGACGGTCTGGACCTCGAACGCGCCGGCGCTCGCCGGGGGCGCCGCGGGCGGCGAGCTGGGCGCGGCGCTCAGGGAGGGCGCCGCCGATCCCTCGTCCGGTGGGGCGGGGATGGCGCCGTGGAATTCGCAAGGGTCCTGCTCCCAGTACTCGGCGAGGCGCGGACCCGAGACCTCCGCGAGCCTGTCGAACGGCGCGTGGCCGAGCGTCTCGACGGCGCCGACGCTCGCCGGCACCGGGACGACGATGGCCACGTCGGCCGGCGCGCCCTGCCAGCGCGCCTCGAGCGAGACCACGGCGGCGTGCCCCTCGCGCAGCACGACCGCCGAGACGCCGTCGCTCGTGGCCTTCTTCGACTTCGAGACGAGCAGGAACGCGTCGGCCGCGCGCGGCGCCGCCAGCAGGGACAGCACCATCAGCCCCGTGGGGATGTGTCGCATCATCGCTCCCGCGCCGCGGGGACGGCGGCGCAGGGGCATCCTACGGCTTCTTGAGGCGGAGCGATCCAGGCTTCGGCGGGGCGGCAGGCGGCGCAGCCGGCTTGGCCGAGGGGGCGGGGTTGCCGATCTTGAGGCCCGGCTTCACCACGCCGGCGCCCTTGTCGGCCTCGCCCGGCTTGCCCGTGTCCTTGGCATCCTTGGCGTCTTTGTCCTTGGGGAGGCGCGGCTTCATCGTCATGGCGCCGCGCTTGATGTTGAACGGCGAGGCGGTCGCGGCCGCGCCCTTGGGCTTGTCCTTCGCGGCCGTGTCGATGGCGTGGCTCTCGCCGAGCTTGAACTTGACGCCCTTCTCCTCGATCTCGTCGTCGTCGGCGTCCTCGCGCACGCGCTTCATCTTGATGTCGTAGGACTCGGTCGACTTGCCGCCGCCCTGGAGGGTGAGCTTGCCGGCCTTGGAGTCGAGCTTGAGCTCGACCTCGTCGTCGGCGTCGGCCTTCATGTTGCCGATGCGCACCGTGAGGCCCGACTTCTCGTCGTCGACGGCCATCTTCAGCGCGGGCATCCTGCCGGTGCCGGTCTTGTAGCGGATGCCGCCGCCCTCGCGCGGCAGCGAGAGGGTGTCCTTCTCGTTCGCCTTGAGCTTCACGCCCTCGACGGCGATGGCGGCGCCCTGGCCGAAGATGGTGACGCCCGGCTCGTCGTCCTCGTCTGGCGCATCGGCGGCGGCGGCCGGCTTCTTGTCGCGGCTGCCGATGGTGATGTCGTAGTCGTTCTCTTCGGGGAGGACGAAGATCGGATCGGGCGCGTCGGCGCCCTCGAGGAACGCCGACATCTCCACGATCTCGGCGTCGGGGATCTCGTTCACCCACTTGTCGCCGTCGCGCCCGATCTTGCGCCCCTCCTGATCGCTGACGCCGAGCGCGCTCGAGCGCGGCATGATCGTCTTTTTGCCGCTGTTCCTGCAGAACGGGCACTCGGCCTTCTTCAAGCGGGCGTCGAGCGGGATGACGGTGATGGTGTGGCTCTCGGCGCCGCCGCCCCAGGGCATCTTGGGCACGGTCGGGTTGATCGCCGCGAGGTCGTACTTCCAGGTGTTCGCGTTGCGATCGATGATGATGTACCGCTCTTTGTCCGGGTAGTTGTTGTCGTAGATGCGGATCCAGTGGATGCCGTTGCCCTTGTCCTCGACGGCGTAGGGGGTGACGGCGTGGCCGCCCTGGCCGGGCGGGCCCCAGATGCCGATGGTGGCGAGCTCGCCGCGCTTCATCATCTCGACGAGGCGATCCTCGACCGACGCGGGCGTCGATCGGCGGCGGCCGCGCATCGTCTCGTTCATGACCGGGTTCACCGCCTGGTAGGCCCAGTAGTACCCGATGAGCGGCGCGACCTTGTCGTGCGTGAGGCCGTGGGCCGACTTGGCCTGCGGCGAGAGCGTGTTCGCCTTGTCGATGCCCTTGAAGAAGGTGAGCGACGAGACGGCCATGCCCTCGCACTGCCCGCCGTTCATGGCGCGGTTGATCATCCCCGCCCACTCGCTGGCGGGCGGCGTGAGCTTGCAGCTCCTGGTGTTGCCGCCGATGCAGGCGTCCTTGCCGAAGAGCTTCACCATGACGTTCGAGGTGACGAGCGGCGGCGTGCGGGGGAACTTCCCGCCCTTGTTGCGGAACGGGTAGCCGTGCTGGCTCGGGCGGAAGCCGGTGTCGGCGAGGAAGCCGTTGGCCGGAGCCGGCAGGTTGTCGCCCGACTCGACCTCGGTGGTGTCGTTGCCCTTGGGCCCGCGCTTGCAAGCGACGAGCGCACCGAGGAGGACCCCCATCACCACACAGCCGTGCAGTAGCTTCTTCATGTCACCAAGACCCTTCTACGCCGAAGCGAGGCGAAATCCTCCGCGCGGACCAAAGCATGATGCCCCGGCGTGCCCCAGGTGAAAAGCGCTGCGGATCGACACGGGTCTGCCGACCCCCCCAGGAGGCGTGAGACGTGGCGCGCGGACCATCTCTTCACCAAGACGCCGCGCGCCGCGCGGAGGCGGCCAGGTAGGGGCATGAAGCCGCGGGTGTGGGCGCGTGCGCCGGCGGCGCGGAGCTACGGCGCCGCCGCGACGGCGTCGCGGAAGAAGGCGTTGTACTTGGGGTCGTTGAAGCGGGCGTAGTCGATCAGGAAGGGCGTCAGCTCGCTGATGCCGTCCTGGTGCTTGATGGTCAGCGCCATCGGCGTGACCTCGCGGTAGTTCGAGGTCGCGGGCAGATCGTCGTTCGTCTTGCCGCCGGCCGAGAAGAGGCTGAGGAGCGTGCCGTCGGGGTCGTCGTAGATGGTCTTGAAGCCCTCGACGACGCGCTCGTGCCCGCGGATCAGCGTGCGCAGACCGAGCTCTGCCATGAAGCTCTTGAACTGCTTCTTGCCGAAGGGGAACCTCGCGTTCGCCTTCTGGAGCTCGAGGGGCACGGCGTCGGCCTCGCTGGGATCGCTCCAGAGCATCTGGAAGCGGATGTCGGGGTCGTTGAGCGAGGCGATGCCGCGGAGCTTCTCGTGGATCGTGTCCTCGCGCGGGATGCCGGCGTGGACGAAGAGCGTCTTGTCGAAGACGAGGAAGTTCGGCAGCGCCTCGAAGAGGCGCATGTAGGTCGCGAACACCTCGGTGGGGGCGACGTCGGCGATCTGGCTCATCGCCTCGCAGGGCCGCACCGGGGCCAGCACCTTGCCGTTGATCTCGACGTAGTACTCGTGGTTGCCGCGGAGCACGTAGACGTGATCGGGCACCGTCACGAAGAGCTGCATGACCGTGCGGAGGATGCCGTTATAGCTATAGCGGCCGCGATCGATGTAGTCGCCGAGGAACACCAGGTTCATCTCGGGGTTCTTCTCGGGATCGTCGTGGTGGGCCTGCACCTTGGTGAAGAAGTCGGCCTGGAGCAGGGCGCCCTTGAGGCACGAGTAGCAGCCGTGGAGATCGCCGAGGACGAGCAGCTCGTAGCGCTTGCCCGGCTTCGGCGCGAGGACGTGCACGTGGCCGTCGAGGAAGCGCTCGCCGGGCGCGATCTTCGAGAGCTCGCCCGCGGCGGCGAGGCGGCCCTCGCCCTTGTGCCGCTGGGCTTCGAGCGTGGCCATGAAGCTGTCGATGAGCTGCATGTCGGCCTGCGCCTGGCGCGCGAAGGTGCCCGGGTCCTTGGCGTAGTGGAACTCGAAGCCGCGGAAGAACGGGTGGTCGGGCTGCGCCGGCTGGAGCGTCTTCGGATCGGCGATCACCACCGAGCCCGCCTCGACGGCCTCGATCTCGAGGTCGTCGAGCTCCATCGGCTCGAGCAGGAGGCGGTAGAGCTCGCGGCGGAACGTCTCCTCGTTGGGGTGGACGCTGCCGTCGGCGTACATGAGCTCGTCGACCGTCGCGAGGAGGGCCGAGCGGCCGCCGTCGTCGAAGCGCTTGAAGAGCTCGAAGCAGCGGAGCTTGAGCTTGGCGAGGACGAACTGGCGCGTGTCCTCGCCGTCGGCGACCGACTCGGTGAAGAGCGCCTGGATCTGGTGGTCGGTCTCGTCGACGACCTCGTGGAAGTGCTTGGTCCAGCGCTCCACGACGTCGCGCCGCTGCTCGGCCTCGTCGCCCATGGCCTCGCGCGCGCGGTGCGCGACGAGCTTCGCCACGTGATCGCGGATGAACTGCTTCTCCGAGGCGTCGAACTCGCCGTCGATGTAGCCGAAGGCCGTGAGGTAGTAGATGATCGCGTGCATCTGCTGCTCCGCGACCAGCGGATCGGGGCTGAACGACATCATGGGAGGCGGAGCGTAGCCGATCGGCGCCGCTCACGTCGGGGCGAGCGGGCCCTCGTGGAGGAGGACTTGACCCGAGGGATCGAGGCCGGGCGGCACGATGTAGACCGGCTCACCCATCTCGGCGCGGTGAAGCACCCCGCCGAGCGTCTCGAGATCGTCGGTCTTCACGCGCCGCGTCGGCGGGATCGAGAGCCGGCGCGCCATCGCCTCGCCCCAGCGCTTCGGGTCGGCGAGATCGGTCTCGTAGACGAAGCTCTTGGCGCGGAACTCGTGCGTGCCCGGCACGGCGCCGACGACGCGGAGCGGCCCCATCCGGGTGTGGACGCGCACGCTCGGGTTGGCCCACTGGGCGACGCCGCGCATGCGCGTGGCCCGCAGCATGCGGAGGGTGAGCGCCTTGATCCAGGCGCCGGCGTGGATCCCCGGCAAGAGGCTGATGAGCGAGACGCCGATGAAGAGGCCGGGGGTCACCGTGGGCGCGCCGAGGTAGGCCGCGGCGATCGCCTCGTCGTCGGCCTGGAGCTGGAGCCGCTTGCGGAGCGGCAGCTTGAGCTCGCGCGCCGGGCAGAGCAGGAGGCCGATGGCGCCGGGCAAGAGGTAGAGGTCCGAGAGGACCCAGCCGGGGAGCGCCAGCGCGCCCGGGAAGGCGAAGAGGTTCGCGGCGCGGTAGCGTTCGACGAGCTCGGCGTGGCGCTCGGCAGCGAAGTAGCGCACCGGCTGCCCGAACGGCGCGAGGTCGAGCTCCTTCTCGTTGGCCCCGGCTCCGAGGGCGCCGAGCGACATCTCGGGGTGGCGGGCGAAGAAGTCGGCGGCGAGGCTCTCCATGGCTACGCGAGCTCCGCGCGCATCGCGGCCGCCACCGCGGCGAGTCGGCGGTCCGTCGGGATGCGCTCGATCCATGCGTCGTCCACGGGCGCGCGCGACACCAGGCAGCGCGAGGCGCCGCCGGCCTTCTCGCAGAGCTCGACCATCGGGAGGAGCACGACGCCGAGGCCCATCGCCTCGAGCAGGCCGCGGACGCGATCCGGGATGACGCTCGGCGCCAGGATCTCGCGGCCCACCGGCAGCCCGTTGGTCGCGTAGGCGCGGATCTCCTCCTCGGTCACCGCGACGATGCGGGCCTGGCCGAAGCGGCGCGTGATCGCGGCGAGCCCGTCGGGCGCGACCACGTCGGTGCAGACGAGGAGCTTGTCGGCGGCGGGCAGGGGCAGGACGGCCATGTTGCCGTGGAAGGCCGGCTCGCGGATCTCGACGCGGAGGACGTCGCCGCCGAACGACGGCGCCGCCGCCTCCATCCCGGCGCGCGTGGTGCGGCCGCCGAAGAAGAGGAGCGTGGCGCCGTCGAGCTCGGCGACGTCGCCCTGCGCCTCCCAGACCTCGCCCTCTGGGACCGGATCGAGCACCTCGATCCCCATCGATGCGGCGAGCCGCGCCCAGTGCTCGCGCTCGCGCTGCCGGTGGGGCGCCGCCATCCGCGGCAACAGGAACCGCGCGCCGCCGTCGATCAGCTGCCCGCACTCGGCCGCGTACGGCAGGCCGGTGAGCTCGTCGGAGGGCGACGGGAGCGCGACCACGACGCCGCCGCGCGCCTCGATCGCCTCGGCGAGCGCGAGCCACTCGCGCCGCGCCGCCGCCGCGTCGACCGGCGCCGCCTCGCGGCTCCGGAAGTTCGCCCGCCCGCGGAGCGCCCAGCTGCGGCCGGGGGGGGACATCAGGAACACGTCCTTCATGCCCGCCGGTCATACCAGCGCCCCGTCGCGCCGGCACGCGCCGCCGATGCGCCCGCGCCCACCAACGCCTCGGGTCCGATTCTCTCGCAGGCTCGCCACGAAGGCCCCAAACCCTCCGCCCGACCTCTGTTTCTTCCCCAGCGGCGGCGATCTCTGCGATGTTCGCTGGCGAAATGTCCTCGTTCTCCTCGCGCCAGCCGCTGCTTTCCCTCGCCCTCGCCCTCCTCGCGTCGACGGTCGCGTGCAAGCGCGGTGACGCTCCCGCGGGCGGCTCCGCATCGGCGTCGCCGGGCGCGCCGCCCACGCCGGGCGCGAGCGGGGTGGCTCCGGGCGGTGCGAGGGAGTCGTTCTTCGCCGGCGCGATCCCGGCCGAGGTGGCGATGAGGGCGACGAAGTCGTTCGCGATCGGCCCGGGCGTGCTGCTGTTCCAGCCGCCCACCGGATGGAGCGGCGGCCAGCTCCCCGGCTACGACTACATGTCCGCCAGCAAGGAGCAGTCGGCGGTGTTTCGGGTCGCGACGTCGACGGGGGTCACCGCCGAGATGGGATGCGCGCAGCTCGCGACCGCCGCGGGCATGGCGCCGGCCCGGATCAAGAACCTGAAGCAGGCGACGGAGGCCAAGGTCACGTCCGTCGGTCGCAACGGCTTCCCCGCGAAGGAAGGGTCGTGCACCGGCGACGGGCCGAAAGGGCCGGTCGAGGTCCACTACCTCGACATCGCCCGGGTCGACAGGGACGGGACTTGGCACTACGCCGTGCTGGTGAGCTTCCCTGCCGACGCGTCTGCCGACATCAAGAACGAGGCACGCGCGTTCGCGCGCACGCTCGAGTTCACCGGCAAGAGCGGCTACTCGCTCTGAGCGAACGTTCGCGCCGCGGCCCCGCGCCCGGCGACATGGTGCCGTCGTTCGCGCGGCGGCCGTGACAGGAGCGGCGCGCTACGGCCCGAAGCCGCCGCCGCTGCCGGTGGAGCCCACGTTGTCGAACATGCAGAACGCGTAGGCTTCGGCCTCGCTCAGGCAGGCGAAGCCGATCGAGTTGCAGTCGCTGCCGGAGAGCGCCTCGGTCGTGCAGCGCATCATCGCCGAGAGCTCCTTCTCGCAGGGGACGGTGCCCTGCTCGAAGAACGTGTCGCACTCGCTGGTGCACGAGCTGCCGGTGCCCTGGATCCCGCAGCCGGCCGCCTCGAAGGCCTTGCAGAATTCGGTGCAGTCGCTCGCGAGATCGGGAGGGTCCTCTTCCACCACGACCTTGCCCCCGCAAGCCGCGACGAGGCAAGCGGTCATGATGGCGGCGAACCACGCCGCCGGCCGAGCCCCCGAGCGCCCGAAGCTTCGCATCCGCCGATGTTAATGCATCGGCTCGCGGACGTAGAGCTCGGTCCACTCGGACGAGTCGCCCTGGACGGGGACGTTGAGCCCGGCCTCGTCGGCGCTCTCGAGGTAGCCCTCGATGGCGCGTCGCACCTGGGCGAGCACCGACTCGCGGCTCTCGCCGAAGCTCGACAGATCCCCCAGGGCCGGCACGTAGGCCGCCCATTTCCCCGTCGCCTTGTCGATCTCCAGCCGGATGTTGAACCGCATGCGACGACGGTAGGACGCCCGAGCCGGCACGACCAAGTTTTGGGCGCGCCCCGCGACCCGCCGTCAGCGTCTGCGCGGCGGGGTCTTGGGCTTGGTCTTCGTCTTGGTCTTGGTGGTCGCGGTCGCCTTGGTCGGGGGCGTCGAGGCGACCGCGGGGGGCGCGTCGCCGGCGTCGCCCTCGGCGCCGGCGTCGCCCTCGGCGGTCGCCGTCGAAGCGGTCGCCGTGGCCGAAGGCTCGCCGCCGGGCGGCGGCTCGGCCGCGACCTCGGACGAGCCACCGCCGGCCGCCGTCGCCTCGAGATCCCCGCCGCGCCGGGCCACGATGACCAGCGCGACGGTGACGATCGCGAAGCTGACGCCCAAAGCGCCCATCGCGACGCTCCAGAGCGGGGAGTCGCCCTTCAACGCCGTCCGCGCCTCCGCATCGGCGAAGAGCTTAGCGCACCAGCGCGCAGGATCGACGCGTCACTTCTTCGGCGGCGCCTTGGCGCCGGGCTTCGGGGGCGGCGGCTTGGCGGGCTTGCCCGCAGGCTTCGGCGGAGCGCCCTTCGCGCCGGGCTTGCCCGGGGGCGCCTTCGCGGCGGGCCCCTTCGCCGGCGGGGGTGGGGTCGGCGGAGGCGGCTGCGCGGCCGGCGGCGCGCCGGGCGGCGGCGTGGGCCGCGGCGGCATCTCCTTCTTCGCCTGCTCGAGCTCGGCGCGCGCGGGCGCCGTCTTCGGCACGCCTTGGGGCTTGAGGCCGTGCGCGACGGCCTCCTCGCAGCCGAGCGCGACGCCGGTCTCGACGCCGTCGACGCGCAGGATCTTGAACTCGACGCGGCGGTTCTTCTCGCGCGCGGCCTCGGTCTCGGCCTTGTCGATGGGGCAGAAGCGGCCGTAGCCCGCGGCGCGCATGCGGCGGCGGTCGATCCCGAGCTTCACCAGCGCGTCGAGCACCGCCTGCGCGCGCTGGCGCGTGAGCAGGACGTTGACCGCGTCGGTGCCGACCTTGTCGGCGTGGCCCGCGACCTCGATGAACTCGATCTGCGGGTTGTCGTGCACGACCTGGGCGATGTCGTAGATGAGGTCCGAGCTCTCGGGCTTGATCTTGGCGCTCGCGAAGTCGAAGAGGATCTTGTCGTTGATCTTGACCTCGGTCTTCGTGACCCGGACGCGCGGCACGGTATCGGGGCAGCCGTCGTCGTCCTGGAAGTCGTTCTTCGTCTCGGGCTCGGCCGGGCACTTGTCGGCCGCGCCGAGGACGCCGTCGCCGTCGGCGTCGGTCGTGGGGCAGCCGTCCTGCGGCTCGGGAGGCTTGCCGTCCTCCTTCTCTCCCAGGCAGTGATCGTGGCCGTCGTCGGCGATGCCGTCGGCGTCGGCGTCGGAGGAGCGACACCCGTCGTCGGGCTCGGGAGGGAGGTGGTCCTCCTTCTCCTTCAGGCACTTGTCGGTCCCGTCGTCCGGGATGCCGTCGCCGTCCTCGTCCTTGGGCGCCGGCGTCTCGGGGGCGAGGGGCGGCGGCTTCGGGGGCGCCTCGCCGCAGCCAACCCCGAGCGCCAGGAGCGGCGCCGCGATGCAAAGGGCCCAACGCGCGCGACGTGTCGTCATGGAATTCCTCCGTCTGCTTCTGTCCCGACCGTCGTACCCGACCTCGGCCGGCGTTGCGACCCCGTCGCGGTGGACGCGCGGGTGCGCCACCGGGAGCCACCCGGTTTCCAGCGTCGGCTACCTCGCGATGCGCGTGTAGACCCGACGCGTCAGCCCCGGCTGGTCCTCGTGCTCGAGGCGCGGCCCGGGCGCGAAGATCGACTCGTCGATGGGCGGGAAGCGCACCGCCGCGTCGTCGATCACGTGGTCGGGGACGTAGGTCAGGTCGATGACGTCGGCGTAGCGCATGCCTTCCTCGTAGATGCGCGCGCCGCCGATGAGCCACACCGGGCCCTCGCACGCGGCCAGCGCCGAGGCGAGATCGCGGAAGCTCTCGACGCCGGGCACCGCGTGGCGGCTGATGACGATGTTGCGCCGCTCGGGCAAGGGCTTGCCCTTCATCGACTCCCAGGTGAGCCGCCCCATGATCACCGTCGTACCGCGCGTGAGGCGCTTGAACCTCCGCACGTCGCCCGGGTGCCGCCAGGGGATGGCGCCGCCGAGGCCGATGACGCCCTCGGGCGAGAGGGCGGCGATCATCCCGACGGGGCCGGCCGGCACTAGACCGCCACCTTGAAGGCGATCGCCGGGTGCGGGTCGTAGCCCTCGAGCCGGAAGCGCGCGAGGACCTCGTCGGTCGACGCCGAGAGGAGCGGCTCGATGTCCTCGAGCCCGCGGATCGACGCGTCGATCGTGAGGCGCGGCAAGGGGCGCGGCTCGCGCTGGAGCTGGAGCTGGAGGCCGGGCACGTGATCGTACTCGGCCATCGAGCCGTCGGGCTTCGCCGTGTAGATGTGCGCGTCGACGAGCGTGTGCGCGAAGATGCCGGCGCGGAGGCCGCTCATGCGCGCGAAGAGCTCGAGGATGAGCGCGTAGCCGGCGATGTTGTAGGGGACGCCGAGCGCGATGTCGCAGCTCCGCTGGGTGAGGTGGAGGTTGAGCACCGGCTCGCCGCGCTCGACCTGCACGTTGAACATGAAGAGGCAGTGGCAGGGCGGCAGCTTGCTGGTCTGCGCGTTGCCCGGCGCCCAGGCGCTCACCACGAGGCGGCGGCTCATCGGGTTGCGCTGGAGCTCCGCCAGCACCCACGCGATCTGGTCGCTATACGCGGCGCGGCCCTCGGCGTGCACCGGGAAGTGGCGCCAGAAGTTGCCGTAGGCGCTCGGCACCTCGCCGCGCTCGTCGGCCCACGGGTCCCAGAACTTGCAGCGGTGCTTCTGGAGGAGCGCGATGTTGGTGTCGCCCGAGAGGAACCAGAGGTTCTCGACGACGATGTTCTTCCACGAGATCTCCTTGGTGGTGAGGAGCGGGAAGCCCTCGCGGAGATCGATCTCGTAGTTGTGGTTGAAGGTCGACAGCGTGTCGACGCCCGTCCGGTTCTCCTTCCGGGTCCCCCGGGCGAGCACCTCGCGGACCGCGTCCAGGTACTGCTTCACGGGGCTGCTCTACGCGGTGCTAGAGTGGGCGGCAAGGCCATGGGCCGACGAGCCGCCCTCTTCGTTTGCCTGAGCCTGGCCGCGTGCGGAGGCGCGCCGGCCGGACCGGTCGAGGCGCCGCGTCCGGCTCTCGCCGAAGCGGCGGCCCCGAAGCCCCCGACCGCGAGCGGCGTCGAGCCACCCACGCCGCCGACGCAAGAGGGCTCCGGCCCGACGCCTCCCACGCCGCCGGCCAACGCGACGGCGCCGAGCCCGGAGCGGCCGCCGGCCGCGGTCGCCGGCGAGGGCGACGCCTGGCAGCCGCCGCAGCCCGCCGGCAGGGCTCCCGCCGTCCGCACCGCCGGCGATCTGCGCGTCGACTCTCCCCCCGCGAAGAGCCGCGCGCCGTTCCACGGCCGCATGCGGACGCACGTGGACGGCGCCCTCAGCGCCGGGAGCGCGCGCGTGTGGATCGGGCCCGAGGTCCCCACGTACGTGCACCTGAAGGTCGGCGCCACCGAGCTCTTCCTCCTCGACGAGGCCGGCGACGAGGGCCACATCGCGTTCTACCGCGCACCGTACGGCTCGGGCAGCTGCACCCTCGGCGGCCACGAGAACTGCGCCTACGGCGCCGCGCTCTTCGATCGCCAGGGCAAGGTCGCCTGGTCGGTCGATCTCGGGAAGCTGCTCTCGCGGCCCGATCAGCTCGAGATCCAGGACGTGCGCTACGCGGGCGGCGTCCTCTACTTCAACGAGGCCTGCCAGTCGTACTCGCGCGAGGCCGGCGGTCGCTGCTCGTCGCTCGTCGCCTACGATCCGAGGAAGCGCGAGGTCGTGTGGCGGACGCCGCCGCTCGTGTCGAACAACGAGCTCCTCGTCGTCGGCGACTACCTCCTCGCCGGATACGGGTTCACCGGCGAGCCGGACCACATCGAGATCGTCCGCCGCGCCGACGGCAAGATCATGCAGCGGCGCCCGATGCCCGCGGCGCACGAGTCGTTCACCGTCTTGCCGGGCGGCGTCGTCGTCGTCCGGTACTACTACGAGAAGACGATGCGTCTGCGGATGGTGGGGTTCGACGGGCCGGCGCCGAGGCTCGAGCCGATCGGCGGCGGCGCGGGACGCTGACCCGATCGAAGAAGACCCTGGCGGCTCCGCCGTCGTGCCTATCGGCCCTGGCGTGCCTGCGCTATGTGCGAGGGCGCGGAGGCGAAGCGATGATGGCACTTCATAGAGCTCTCGTGACGATCGGCGGCGCGGGGCTCGTGGTCACGATGGCGTGCGGGGGCGGCGAGGACACCGTCGCTTCGAGCACGGGGACGGGCGGCGCCGGTACCACGACGAGCTCGTCGACGACGGCCACGACGTCGTCCAGCGGCTCGAGCACCTCGGGCAGCTCCAGCACGGGCACGACCGGCGACGGGAACGACACCTTCGCGACCGCCGAGCCGATCGACACGACGGCGCCCATCGACGGCGATCTCTCCCCGACCGGCGACGTCGACTTCTACGCCCTGACGGGGCAGGCCAACCAGCCTCTCTTCATCTTCACGCGCGCGCAGGGCTCGGAGCTCGCGTTCGATCCGGACACCATCAACACCGTCATCACCCTCTACGACGAGAACCAGCAGCCGATCGCCCAGAACAACGACCGCGTCCCGCTGGGGAGCCGCGACAGCGAGCTGTTCACGATCCTGCCGGCCGACGGCACCTACTACATCAAGGTGTGGGAGTGCTTCTCGTGGGCGTCGGATCCGGCGGGCACCTGCGGCGGCGACGGCGGCACCGCGGACAAGACGAACACCGCGTACACGCTCAGCGTGTTCGAGCTCGATCCGTCGATCGCGGGGAACATCGCCGACACCGAGGACCCGAACGTCCCGGCGGCGGTGACGTACGCGCCGGCGCAGAGCGGCTACTACCTCTCGGTGCTCTGGGGCGGCTTCACGGACGGGACCGACGTCGACCCGTTCACCTTCACGCCGCCCCTCGACGGCGCCAACAACCCGGCGGGCACGCGCACCACGGTCACGTTCTACGTGCTGCCCGCCGGCAAAGACGGCAACGGCTCGACGTCGGCGGCCGGAAGGGTGTGGCTGACCGATCCCGGCGCCGCGGATCCCGCGAAGCCGATCGCCGAGATCTACGGGCCGAACTACACGGGAGCGGGCAGGGTCCAGCCGCCGCTGGTGCTCGGACAGCCCTACGTGCTCAACGTGGAGCACCCGACCACCAGCGCCGGCGCGAACGACTTCTACTTCCTCTTGCACGGGATGGGCTGGAGCAACCCGCTCGAGCAGGACGACATCGGCAACGACGATCCCGCGGGGGCGGAGCTGCTCTCCCCCGACGCGAACCAGCCGCTGAGCCACTACCTGGAAGGCGACCTCGATCTCGCCAAGCTGCCGAGCCCCGACGTCGACCACTTCAAGGCCGCGGTGCCTGCAGGCGCGACCCAGGTGGCCTTCGCCTGCACCGCGCAGCGATCCGGATCGGGCCTGCGCGGCTTCACCGGCGAGATCCTGGACGGGGCGACGTCGCTCGTGACGACGGTCGAGACCGCCGGGACCGACGTGTTCAGCGGCTACGTCGCCGTGCCCGCGAGCGCGACGGAGCTCGCGCTCAAGCTCTCGGCGCAGTCCCAGGACCCGAACGTCTCGAGCTCGTTCTACCGCTGCGGGTTCCACTTCCGGCAGTGACGCGCGGGGCCGCGCCGCTCTCCATGCGCGGCGACTGCCTGACGCCGACCAGCCCAGGCGCGCCCGCGGTGCGGTACGCTCGCGGCATGCGCGCTTCCTCGCGTCGGGTCGCCGCGGTCACAGCGCTCTTCGCCCTCGCTTTCGCCTGCTCGTGCGGAGACGATCGCGAATCGGGCATCTCGAGCAGCTCGGGCACGACCGGCAACGGCGGCGCGGGCACGACGGGCGCGGGCGGCGACGCGGGCTCGGGCTCCGGCGCCGGCGGGGCGACCGGCAGCGGCGGCGGCGGCGGCGCGCCGCCCGTGACCTGCGGCCCCGACGATTGCCATTACGTGCGCGCCGATGCGCAGGGCGCCGCCGACGGCACGAGCTGGACCGACGCGTGGCCCGTGCTGCCCGGCGGCCTCGCGGCCGGTCATGTCTACTTCGTCGCGGCCGGCGTCTATCCCGCCCTGACGCTCGCCGACGCCGGCAGCGCCGGCGCGCCCGTTCGCGTGCTCCGCGCCACCGACGCCGATCACGGCAGCGCGCCCGACTACGATCCTGCCTACGGCGCCGGCACCGCCGAGCTCGGGCCCGTCGCCATCACGGCGCCCTACGTCGAGCTCGACGGGCGCGGCGCCACGCGGATCGTGGGCGCGTTCCAGGGCGCGGTCGCGAGCGTCGACGCCCCGAACGCCACGCTCGCGGGCTGCGAGATCGACGGCAACTTCCAGGTCGACGGCGGGGGCGTCCACGTCGACGGCGCCTGCACCGGCATCGAGGCCCACGGCGACGGCGTGGTGGTGCGCGACAACGTCGTGCACGACGTCGCCGACGACGGCATCGTGGCGAGCGACTCGTCGGGCATGTCGTTCGAGGGCAACCGCGTGCACGCGCTGCACGGCTGCGGCACCGACGGCGGCTGCGGCCCCTGCTACAACGGCCACAGCGACGGCTTCGAGGTCTTCCACCTGACGAGCAGCCAGTTCGTCGGCAACATGGTCTGGGACGTGGCGAGCACGTCGGCCTTCTTCTTCGGCAACTGGGCCGACGAGCTCGGCAATGGCCCGGCGGACTACTGCAAGGACCTCTTGCTCGCGAACAACATCCTCTATAGCTACGACACGGGTTTCGTCGCCTACATCGAGGACGTCGACGGCGTCGAGGTCTACGACAACGTCTTCTGGGGCCAGCACCAGGGCGCCTACGGCGGGCTCTCCATCGGTACGAACGTGACGGGCTTGTCGCTCTACAACAACGTCGTTCTGTCCATCAACTACACGCACATCGGCGGCAGCTACGATCCCGTCGAGCACGTGGGCGATTACAACGCATTCGGCCTCGCGCTCGGGCAATGGCCCACGCAGCCCCACGACGTCGTCGCCTCCGATCCGGGCTTCGCGGGCATCCCCGACGTGGACGGGGCGCTGGTCCCGAGCCCCGCGCCCCAGGACTTCGCGCCCGCTCCCGGGAGCCCGCTGCGCGACGCGGGCTACCCGGGCGACGCGACGGTCGCCATCCCGGCGCTCGATTTCTTCGGCACGCCGCGCGACGCCACGCCGGCCATCGGCGCCATCGAGCCGTGAAGACCGAACGAGCCGAGACCGTCGACGAGTACATCGCGGGCTTCCCGCCCGACGTGCGGAAGCAGCTGGCGCAGCTCAGGGCGACGATCCGGAAGGCGGCGCCAAGCGCCGCGGAGAAGATCAGCTACCGGATCCCGACGTTCTCCCTGAACGGCAACCTGGTCCACTTCGCCGCGTACGAGCGCCACATCGGGTTCTACCCAGGCGCCGCGGCCATCGCGACCTTCGAAGAAGAGCTCTCCGCCTACGAAGGAGCGAAAGGCTCGGTCCGGTTCCCGCTCGGCGAGAAGCTCCCCCTCGCCCTGATCGCCAGGATCGTGAGGTTCCGGGTGAAGCGGAACGTTGCCCGGGCCAAGGCCAAGGGGACGAAGCGGTAGGGCGCTTCGCGCGCGCTCAGCTCCTCCCGCGGCGTCGCTGCTCGAGCACCCCGCCGGCGAACGCGACCAAACGCTTCATCACGACGTCCGGGTGCTTGGTCATGACTTCAGGCATGCTCCCCTCCGCTCGCTGGGCTCCTCGGATGGGGCGAGCATCCATCGTGCCCCGTGGCGCCGCCGAACGCTTCCCGGATCAGCGCCGCGGCGCCGCGAGCTCCGCCGGATCGAAGAGCCGCCCGGCCTTCATGACGCGGCTCGCGCGCTGGAGGTTCTCGGCGCTCTCGAGCGGATCGGCGTCGAGGAGCACGAGATCGGCGAGCGCGCCCGGCCGGATCTCGCCGATCGCGCCGGCCAGCCCCATCACCTTCGCCCCGTTCGTCGTCGCGGCGATCAGGATCTCGCGCGGCGTGAGCCCGGCGCGGGCGAGCTCACGGACCTCGCGGAAGAAGCCCGGCCCGTGCAGCGTGCCGATGTTGCCCGCGTCGCTCCCGAGCGCGACGGGGACGCCGGCGTCCCAGACGCGGCGCACGTTGAGCACGGCCGCGCGCGATGGGCTCGCGCCCGAGGCCCCGATGCCGGGCGCGAGCTCGTCGAGGTCGCGCATCGCGGCGAGGACCTCGGGGTCCGCGAGGCGCCGCTCCTCGTCCGTGGGCTCCCACGCGCCCGAGAGCGCGAGATCGTAGCCTTCGCCGACGAACAGGGTCGTGACGTAGATGGCGCCGCGCCTGCGCGCGAGATCGAGGAGCTCGTCGTCCACGAGCTCGTCCGAGATCGAGTGCGCGAGGATGTCCGCGCCCGCGCGGAGCGCCGCCTTCGCGACGCGCAGCTCGGTCGCGTGGACCACGAGGAGGACCCCGGCGCGGTGGGCCTCGTCCGCGACGGCGCGCACGAGCGCCTCCTGGCGGTCGAGATCGTCGCCGGGCCGATGGATGAACCAGACCTTGAGGAAGTCGGGCCGCGAGGCGAGCACGGTGCGCGCGAGCGCCGCGGCGTCCTCGGGGCTCGCCGCCCGCACGATCGGCGGATCGCCGAGGTCGAGCTCCGGGCGCGCCACCGTCGAGATGAGCGGGCCGGCGACGGCGAGCCGAGGCGCGGCGGCGGTCCGCTCGGCGAACGAGCGCGCCTCGAACGTCCACATGGGCCCGCCGAGGTCGGCGATCGAGGTGACGCCGCAGGCGAGCCAGGTGCGGAGCGTCATCGGCAGCCGGGCGCGGTTGCGTCGGTCCTCCGCTTCGTACGGGACGCGCGCCCGGAGGTCGAGCACGTCGGGACGCGTGTACGGGTTGCCCGACTGGAAGACGTGCACGTGCGAGTCGACGAGCCCGGGGATGAGCCATTTGCCGCGCGCGTCGACCACGTTCGCGCCGGGCGGCGGCTCGAGCTCGCTCGATGGGCCAATGCGGTCGATGCGCTCGCCGCGAACGATTACGGTCCGATCGCGCTCGGCGGCGCCGCTCTCCGGGTGCACGACGGTCGCGCCGACGAACGCGGTCACCTGCGCGTCCCTCGCCGGCGAGCGGACCACCGCGAAGAGCGCTGCGACGAGCAGGGCGAGGGAGAGCGCAGCCCGACGCGCCGGCATGCCCTCGAGCGGCTGCTAGGCGCGCGCCCGCGTCGCTCGGCGGCGCCATCGGACGGCCGGCGCGCGCCGTCGCAGCCGGCGGGCTGGTTCTCGGCGATGGCGATGGCCGCGCTTGACGCCGGTCACGTCGATCGCTGCAGCGGGCGGCGCGCACCGCTCCGACCTTCGAAGGTCTTGCCGCCGGCGGTCCGTCGGCGATACTGGCCCTCGAGATCCGATGCGAAACGGCGCGACCGCACTGGTGCTCGTGGCGAGCGTGACCGCAGCGTGCTCGGGCGAGATCGGCGGGGCGAGCCAGGGGGCACAGGGCGGCGGCGCGGGTCCGAGCGGGACGAGCAGCACCGGACAGACCGGATCGGGAGGGCTCGGCGGCGGCACGGGGTCCGGCGGCGCGAGCGCGACGAGCGGCGGCCCGGGCGGCTCCGGCGGCGGCGCGAGCACCTCGAGCGGTGGAACGGGCGGCTCGAGCACCTCGACCTCGAGCACGTCGAGCACCTCGAGCGCCACGACCGGCGGAACGGGCGGCGGAGGCGGCAGCACTTGCGGCGATCCGGGCAACGGCCCTTCTCAAGGAGGCGGCGGCCCCACCTGCACGTTCCCGCAGGGGGTGCCCGATGAGGATTTCATCGCGAGCGCCTGCTCCTACGGCGACACCGATCCCGCCGTCGACCAAGCGGTCACCGCGGTCATGCAGAACCTGACCGGGTGCAGCCCGGGGAGTGATTGCCCCATCGTGGGCTTCGCCGGCGCGACCATCGACGAGCAATGCCAGAGCTTCTTCGCCGCGGTCACCGAGCAGCTGCGAGCGCAAGGCTACTGCGCGGGCCAGCACATCGTCGGCGCGACCGACGAGATCGCGGTGAGCAACACGGGCTGCACCGGCAAATGGTACGGCTACCACATCTGCTTCTTCGGCGGGCCGAAGGTCGTCTGGATGCCGGGAGCCAGGCGCGGATGGTGGATGATCGCGCCCCAGTATTGCCCCTGAGACGAAGATCGAGCACGTCGACCGCGGCGAACAAGGCCCGCCCGACGTCCGACGTCATCGACGGGTTGCCAGGAGCCGCAGCGGAGAGGCGTACAGGCGTGCCTTGTCGGCGAGGTCCGCCTCAGGAACCGACCCGTCCGCGCCCGTCGCGTGAGCGAGGACGAACGCGCTGAGCTCGAGCGCCTGCTCCAGCCGTCGAGCCGGGTCGAGCGCCGCTGCGTCCGCGCGCGCGTCGGCCTCGTCGAGCAAGTTGCGCTCGCGTAGGCGGCTCCTGTCGAACGGAGGGATCACGAGAGGAATGATAGCAGGCGGCAGCAAGCCAGCGTGGGCCGCGACGGGAACCCGCTCGCGGCGTTCGCGGCTCACGAGCGCTCGTCGCTCGTGTGGCCGTTCGAGACGAGCACCTTGGTCGCCGGGTGAACGCGCCAGCCGCTCTCGCTCAGCCGCAAATGGGCCCGCACTCCGCGCTGCACGGGTTGCAGATGCACGTCACGAGCGCATCGTGCAGGTTGGCGGAGCTCGGATGCGCGGCGTCGCAGGCGTTCCAGCAGGTCGCGGTGAAGTCCATGTTGAAGCAGGCGCCCGTGCAGTCCATCCAGGCGGAGCAATCGGCGTCGGCCTTGCAGGCGTCCTCGGCGGACACACACGCCCCTTGCGCGGCCAAGAGCGGTTGCACGCAGGCCACGCAGGTGTCGGGGACCCCACCGCCGGCGCCCGTGCTCGCGGTGCCGGTCGCGGTGCTGGTGGCGCCGGTCCCGGTGGAGCTCGTGCCGCTTCCGGTGGTCCCGGTCGCCCCGGCGCCGCCGGCTCCGCCGGTGCCGCCGGTGGTCGCCTGCCCCGTCGTGGTGCCTCCTCCGCCCCCGGTGCTCCCCGCCGTGTCGTCGCCTCCGCACGCCACGAGGGCACAGCACGCCGACATCCACAGGGCCGCGAACATTCTCGAGCTCATTTGAACGAATCCTCCTGCGGCCTCGAAGCCGCCCAAGCTTTTCACGGTAGCGCCGCTCGCGGCGACATGACAAGCGACTCCTTGGCGCGACGCCGCGGCGTCCCGGCGCGACGGTCGAGATGATCCACGAGATTCGGCAGGGCGAGCCGAAGCCGCCGAAAGCGGTCTCAACGCCGGCCGCCGTCATCACCGAGCTGCGCCCCCGTCACATCGCCGCGAGCACGTCCAGGTTCGGGGGCCAATCGTCGGACCACCGAGCCGCCCACCGCCGCGGGCCCAGGGCGGATCTCAGCTCGAGCGCCCGCTCCGTCGCCACCCACTCGTAGTGCGACATCTCCTCAGGCGTGAGCTCCATCGTCTCGAGGGAGGAGCACGGGTTTCCTTCGAGCCCGACGTAGACCAGCTGGCCGAGGCTCGGCGATGCCCAGAGCGCGCGGACGCCGAGGTCGGTGATGCCGTTCCCGTCCAGGGACAGCGCTCGCAGCGCCCCGAGGCCTGGCGCGCTCGCCAGCGCTCCGGCGTGCCTGTCGTCGAGGCCCTGGCCGGAGAGATCGAGCCAGAGCATCCGGTCGAGCCACCCCGAAGAGAGGAGCGCGTCGAGGTGCGGCGCGACCCCGGTCAAGCGCACGCGCCGGATCGGCGCCGTGCGCAGGAGCGCCGCGGCGTTCTTGGAGAACGCTTCGGCCGAGATGGTGATGTCCTCCACGAAGCCGCCGTGGAACGCGGCCTGCTCGGCGCCGAGGCGTCGAACGTCGTCCGCCCACTCCGGGTGCGTGCGGATCAGGAACGCCGCCACCTCCGGCTCGAACGCTCGCCGGCTCGGCGCCGCGCGTCGCTCCGCCCTCGTCTTCACCTGCGCGCGGACCAGGTCCGCCCGCAGGTCGTGTCGCAACGCGGCGAGCCCCGCCCACTCGAGCCTGGGCGCGTCGTCGTCGGGATGATCGAGGATCGCCTCGAGCAGCAGCCTCTCGGCCGCCGACTCCGGCGCACGCACGCCCGGGTCGGCCGGAAACGAGAGCGCGACCAAGACCCGTCGCATCCCCTCGTCGATCCGGCTGCACCAACGCTCGCCCGGGCGCCACGTCCATGCGGCGTCGGCTCCGTCGAACCGCGGAGGCTTTTCGCCGACCCACTCCGCGAGCGTCGCCGCCGCCTCGCGGACGGCCGGTGAGCAGAGCTCGTCGGCGAGGGCGCCGACGAGGCGATCGATCGCCCGCCCGAGGCTCTCGCGCGCCGACTCGAGCCTCGGCAGCGTCTCTGCCAGTCGCTCCGCGAGGTGCGGGTTCGGCCCGTCGAGCGCGAGCACGAGCCCGAGGAGATCCGCCGTGCGCGCCGCCACGGAGACATCGATGAACGCGACGCCGAGCCCGAGGGCGCGCTCGGCGAGGCCATCCGGGCGCATCGCGCCGGCGATCTCGGCGATCGTTCGCTCCTGGAGCCTCTCGGCGTCCGGCGCGTTCGCCGGCGCCGGCGCCCCGGTCGCCGGGACCAGCCGCGCGAGCGACGCGCGCGCGGCGGTGACGTCGAGCTTCTCCAGGACGCGGTAGGTGACGCGATGGGAAACGGTGGCGAGCGCGTAGTACGACCGGATCGTCGCGAGGCTCCACGCGATTCGGAGCGCGTCGTGAGGGCTCGGGAGACGTTCGGTCATCGCGCGGTCCGTTGCACGCAGCCGCGCCGCTCCGCGCCTCAGAGACCGAGGTGCGTCTTCCAGTACTTCGTGAGGAACACGCCCTGCGGGTCCGCCTTCTCGCGCGCCTTCTTCCAGGCGTCGAACTTCGGGAACCGCGAGGTGAGCTTGCTCGGCGCCATCTGCTCCGGCGTCGGCAGGAACTTCCCCCAGTGGAGGCGGTAGTCGAGCCCGTCGAGCGCCTTCCAGAACTGGGGATAGAAGTCCTTCACCGGATCGCCGCCGTTGTAGCCGAACCAGAAGACGTCGACGCGGAACAGGTTCTTGTCGCCGTAGGCGGGGTCGAGATGGAACGTCTGGCCGGCGCGCGTCGCGTAGAGCTCGATGCTGAACGGGCCCGTGGCGGCGTAGCAGCCCGCGGCGGTGCCGTCGGCGTCGAACAGCTTGCGGAGCGCCGCGATCGCCTTCTTCACCTCGCCGCCCCCCTCGGTGAAGGGGATCCAGATCTCGGTGAAGTACGTGGGCATGAGCAGGTCGTCCATGCCGTTGTCCATCGTGAGGCCGAGGTACCAGACGTCCTGGAACTCCTGGACGGCCGGGCCGCCGTCGTCGGCGAGCGCGACGAACGGCGAGAGGATGTACGTGATGAGGTGCGGCGCCGCCCATTTGAGGAGCGTCGCCAGCGGCGCGAAGAGCTCGCTGGCGAGCGCGCCGGCGACGAGGGTGTCGAGCAGGTGCGCGAGGACCTCGGCCACGCTCACCCACGGCGAGCCGATCGTCGCCGCCGGGTGCCGATCGCCGAGCAGCCTCTCGGCGAGATCCGCGAGCCACGGGTGCTTCTCCTGGGGCAGGAGCTTGTACGCGGGATCCGGCGGGGGAGCGCTGCGGACGGCGCGGGCGAGCGCGGCGGCGGCGGCCCCCACGTCCTTTCCGGCGAGCTCGAGGCGCTTGAGCTGATCCGCGATCCCGCTCGGATCGTCGAGGTTGCCGAGGATCGTGTAGAGGAGCGACGCCGCGGTCTGCTTCGCGACCGGGAAGCTCCCGACCTCCTCGTAGGGCTTCGGCTTGAAGTCGGGCGTGGGCGCGATGCGCTTGGCCTGCCATACGACGAGGCGATCGAAATCGCGCTGCGGCCACCACATCAGGCGCGAGTAGTCGGTCTGCTCGAGGAAGCGCGCGAGCGACGGCCGCTCGTCGTCGCCGTCTCCGTAGAAGTCGAGATCGGGGTGCGATTTGGTGAGGGCCACCGTCTCCTTGCCGACGATGTTGTAGGTGGGGACGGCGCGCACCGTGACGGTGGAGACGATGCCGGCGAGGCCGAGGCCCGCCCCGACGGCGGCGAACGCGTCGGGATCGGGCCCGTCCGCGGTGAGCACGCGCGCGCGCGCGTCGCCGTCGACGATGCGGAACGCCACGATGCAGTCGAGGAAGCTCCACTTGCACGACCCGCCGGCGGATCCGGTGGAGAGGAAGCCTCCGACCGACTGGTGCGAGATGCCGCCGAGGTCGGGCAGGGCGAACCCGCGCTGCTGGAGGGCGTAGTTCAGGCTCTGCTCCCAGCTCGACGCGTGGGTGATGTTCGGCGTGCGCGGATCGCGCGACGCCGTGGGGGAGAGCGGGTTCGGGACCGGGAGGCGCGGCGACTCGCCGAGGTGGCAGCCGGCCTCCACCTCGACGAGGATCCCGTCGGGGTTCTTCGGATCGCTGCGGAAGCCGATGATGCGCGCGTACTTGTCGAGGCAGACGAGGATCTCGTTCGTGGGCGCCTGCGCGTCGAAGTTCTCGGGGACGATGGCCTCCCACACCGAGTGGCCCGACCCGACGACGCGGATCTTGCCGCCGAGGTCGCGCGTCTTGCGCACCAGGGCGATGAGCTCCTGCTCGCTCGTGGGGTGGTAACAACCGTCGGCGCCCTGCCTCGGGATGTGGACGTCGGGATCGGCCACGATGGGCTTTCCGCCGCCGAGGAGGAGCGCGACGGCCCATTCGTACGCGGTGTGGAGGGGCGGGTAGATCCGGGCGAGGCCGCCTACCGTGTCCCAGTAATCGTATTGGTAATAGACCTTCCCCGCGTCGTCGGCGATGAACAGCGTGGCGGTGGGCGTCGGCATGGGATTCCCGATACCGACGTCGATCGTCATCGTGTAGAAGAGCGCGAATGCCCGGTCGTCGCCGATGCATTTGAAATCGGTGAAGCTGAATGCCTTGTACGTTTGGAATGCCTTCGCCCACGACTCCTTGAACGCGTTCACCCCGTCGCGCTCCTCGATGGGGCTGACGAACTGGATGTCCTCCGTGTAGAGCTTCGGCAGCTCCTCGAGCGCCGCCTCCTTCTCCACGTTGAGTCGTTCGTAGAAAGCCTGCATGCGCTGGGGAAGTGTCGCGGCCATTGGGGGGCTCCTCTCGCTCGTGCCGAGGGTATCCGGAGCCGTCGCCGGTTGGCGAGCGCGTTCGGATCGGTAGGCTCCTCGTCACCTACACGCGCGCCTCGCGCCGTGCCCGCGGCGCGGGGCGTGAAGTTCGCCGCCACAAAGGTGAGGCGGGGCGGCGTTGCGGTGGTGTACCGTGACGGGGATGCTGCTCGAGGATCGCCCCAAGATCGCCTACCAAGACTCCGCTTGCATGCTCGCCACCTGGCGCTCGATCGTCATCCCCGTCATCGGAAGCGAGCCGCTCTCCGCCCCGAGCGCGCGGGCCCAGGCGCGCGCGCTCGAGGCCCACGCCAAGGTCGTCGGCAAGGGCAAGCTCGGCGAGGTGACGCTCATCGCCCGCGACGCCCCGCTCCCCGACGCCGACGCGCGCGCCGCGTTCGAGGCCGCCGTGCCGACGATCGCGCCCTACTACGCCTGCGTTTCGGCCGTCTTCGAGGGCACCGGGTTTCGTGCCGCGCTGGTGCGCGGGTTCATCACATCGCTGCAGATATTGAGCCGCAGCAAATTCCCGCAGAAGGTCTTCTCCTCGGTCGACGAGTGCGCCGCCTGGCTGTTCTCGTTCCGCAAAGCGATGGAGCTCCCCGTCTCCGAGGCCGCCGAGATCGCCGCCGCGGTGAGGACGGTCCGCGGGATCGCGATCGAGCGCGGGGTGTTCGGTCCCATCGCCGCGAGCGCGGCGGCGGCCGAGCCGATCCCGCAGAAGTGACCCGAGAGCCGCACCCCCCCGGACGACCAGGAGCGCCTCGGCCGGCTGCGCTGAAACCGACCGAGCGGCCGCGCGTAGGGTTTGACGGCGGTTTGGGAGCGCGATCTACTGGAGGAGAATGACCGACGAACCGATACGGCCCGGCGAAGTCCTCGCCGGCAAGTATCGCGTCGAGCGCGTCCTGGGGCAGGGGGGCATGGGGGTCGTCGTCGCCGCCACCCACCTCCGGCTCGACGAGCTCGTGGCGATCAAGCTCCTCTTGCCCGACATCGCCCAGAGCCAGGAGACCGTCGAGCGCTTCGCCCGCGAGGCGCGCGCCGCCTCGAAGATCAAGAGCGAGCACGTCGCCCGGGTCACCGACGTCGATACGCGGCCCGACGGGTCGACGTACATGGTGATGGAGTACCTCGAGGGCAGCGACCTCGGCGCCCACGTGCGCCCGGGGGAGCCGCTCGAGGTCGAGGAGGCGGTCGGTTACCTGCTCCAGGTCTGCGAGGCGATGGCGGAGGCGCACTCGCTCGGCATCATCCACCGCGACCTCAAGCCCGAGAACCTCTTCCTGGCGAGGCGCCGCGACGGCAGCACCCTCGTCAAGGTGCTCGACTTCGGCATCTCCAAGGTGGTCGATCCCTCGAGCTCGCAGCAAGGCCTGACGCACACGCGCGGCATCGTCGGATCGCCCCATTTCATGTCGCCCGAGCAGCTCCTCGCCTCGCGCACCGTCGACGTGCGCACCGACATCTGGGCGCTGGGCGTGACGCTCTACCAGCTCGTCACCGGCACCCTCCCGTTCTCGGGCGACACGCTCCCCGAGACGTGCAGCCTGGTGATGCACGCGGTGCCGGAGCGACCGCGCGCGATCCGCCCCGACCTGCCCGAGGGGCTCGAGGCCGTGATCCTCCGCTGCCTCGAGAAGGATCGCGAGGGCCGCTTCGCGTCGATGGGGGAGCTCGCCGCCGCGCTCGCCGAGTTCGGGCCGCCCGAGGCGCAGGTCTGGGTGGAGCGGGCGATCGCGCTCTCGGGGGCTCCATCGGAGCGGATGTCGAGCCCGAGGCTCTCGCGTGCGTCGCTCGCGACGGGCACGCCGCGCACCCGCGTCCGCCCCGAGGGCGCGGCGCAAGCCGCGCGGGCATCGGCCGAGACGGTGGAGATCGGCGCCGGCCCGACCCTGAACGCCACGGCCGTGACGCAGGGCGCGCCCTCCTCGAGGCGCCGCGTGCTGACCGCCCTCGGGATCGCGGCAGCGGGCGCGGCCGCCGTGGTCGTCCTGCTGTCGCTCGGTAGGTCCGCGCCGCTGCCGGCGCCGGGCGCGGCTGCGGTGACGACCGCCGCCGAGGAGCGCCACGCGCCCCCGACGCCGCCGCTGCCGAGCGCCGTGCCGCTGGTGACGCCTGCGAGCGGTGAGCCCGTCGCGCCGTCCTCGGCCTCCGCGCCGCCCGCCTCGGCCTCCGCGCCGCCCGCCGCCTCCGCGGCTCCAGCGAGGTCGCGGCCCCCGCAGCGGCCCCCTTCGAAGCCGGGCGCGGTCCCCGCCGCGACCGAGGATACGATCGGGTTCTGAGCGATGCACCACGCCGCGCGCCGGGCCGCCGTCCTCCTCTCCTTCGCGATCCACCTGCTCGCGCCGGCGGCGCGCGCGCAGTCGGCCGCCGACCGCGAGACCGCACGGTCGCTGGTGATCGCCGGTCGCGCCAAGCTCGAGGCGCGGGACTTCGAGGGCGCCCTCAAGGACCTGAAGGCGGCGCACGCGATCATGGGGGTTCCGACCACCGGGCTCGATCTGGCGAAGGCACAGCTCGCCCTCGGCCTGCTCGTCGAGGCGCGCGACACGGCGCTCGCCGCCGCGCGCTTGCCGGCTTCTCCCGGCGAGTCGCCGGCGTTCGGCAAGGCGCGGATCGCGGCGGCGCGCCTGGCGGAGGAGATCGCGCCGCGGATCCCGTCGATCACGATCAAGGTCCTCGGCCCCGCGCCGGGCAGCGCCGGGGTGACGCTCGACGGCGTCGAGATCAAGCCCGAGGCCCTGGGCGTGCCGTGGAAGACCAACCCCGGCGAGCACGCGCTCGTCGCCAGGGCGGCCGGTTTCACCACCCACGAGGGCAAGGTCCGGGTCGACGAGGGCGAGGGCCGCGTCGTCTCGGTGACGCTCGAGCCGGCGCCCGGCGCGGCGTCCAGCGAGCGGCCGCAGCCGAGCCCCGCGCCCGCTCCGCCGCCATCCGACACCGGCGCGCCGGCCTGGGCGTGGGGCCTCGGCGGCGTCGGCATCGCGGCGGGCGTCGCCGCCGCCGTCTTCGCGATCGACTACTCGGCCGCGCAGTCGACGATCGGCGACGACTGCCCGGACGGCGTCTGCGATCCGACGAAGTACACGCTCGACGAGGTGCAGTCGCTCGATGCGCGCCGGCGTCGCAGCGGCATCCTCGCCATCGGCCTCGGCGCCGCGGGCGCGGTGGCCCTGGGCATCGGGGCGTACGGGATCCTCTCGCACCAGAGCCCGAGCAGGCCCGAGGCCCGCCGCGCGCTCTGGGTCTCGGTCGCGGCCTCCGAGCTCTCGGCGCCGACGATGGTGTGCGGAGGTAGGTTCTGAGGGGCCTCGTCGCGGCGCGAGCGAACCGGCTCGCCGAGCCCCGGAGCCCTGCTTATACTGGCTCGATGGGGGCGAGCCTGCGCGCGCTGCGCTTCTTGACCGGCGCTCTGGGGATCATCGTGCTCGGTGCGTGCTGGACCGAGCTGCGTCTCGGCGATGGCGAAGCCGCGTCCGGCGCGGGGGGCTCCACGGCGAGCAGCACGACCTCGGTCGTCGCGACCGGCTCGGCGACGACCGCCGCGATCGCGTCGGTCGCCACCGGGACCGGCGGCGGCGGCGGCGAGGCGCCGTTCGTCTGCGATCCGCCCGCCGAGCCGAATCACCTCTACGCGTTCTCGGCCGAGTCGCTGGACATCAGCATCCTCGAGCCGGTGAGCATGTGCCAATACCGCGGCGAGCTGCTGCTGATCGTCAACACGGCGAGCAAATGCGTGTACACGCCGCAATACGCGCCGCTCGAGGATCTCGCGTCGAACCCCACGCTCGCGGCGAACGGCTTCCGCGTGCTCGGCTTCATCAGCGACGACTTCCACGCCGCCGCGGGGACGACCGAGGAGATCGATGCGTGCAACGCGCAGTACGCCGTCACCTTCGACCAGTTCTCGCAGATCGTCGTCGACCCCTACGGGGATCCGCCCCGCCCCTCGCCGCTGCCCGTGCACCCGATCTTCGAGTGGCTGACGACACAGCCGGGCTTCGAAGGCCCCGTGACGTTCAACTTCAACAAGTTCCTGGTCTCGCGCGACGGCGTGCTCCTCGGCCGCTGGGACGAGACGGTCGAGCCCGACGATCCCGAGATCATCGCGGCCATCGAGCTCAACCTCTGACGAAAGCCGTTGCCAGTCCTCGTCGAGCCGATCGTTCTGCGCGTCGGCGCGCAGAACGTCGTCGCCCTGGAGCTTTCGGCGCCAAGAAGGGATAAAGGCGTATCCATGGAGCGCTTCGACTCGTCGCACCACGAGCGGCTGGCATGAGCTCGGGCTCGGACCGGCGCGGCTTCCTCGGGCGCCTGCGGGGGCGCTCGACCGGACCACGGACGGATCCGCTCGAGGGCCTCGACGACGTCGCGTGGAGCCGCCTCGACGACGCCTATGGCCCGGCGACGGCAGTCCCCGTGCTCCTTCGCACGGTCGTCGCGCGCAAGGCGAACGTCGGTACGTGGGACGAGCTGTACTCCCGTCTCGCGCACCAGGGCACGGTCTACCAGGCCTCCGCCGCGGCCGTCCCGTTGCTGCTCCGCGCGCTGCCTCACCTGCGCACCATCGACACGATCGCGTGCCTCGAGCTCCTCGAATCGATCGCCACGGGCGGCGCGAGCGACGAGGCGATCACGCGCGCCGTGCGCGAGCACCTCCGGAGCGGGATCGACGATCTCTATCGGTACCTCGAGCATCGCGAGCCGGCGGTGCGGGAGACCGCTGCGCGCCTCGTCGGCTGCCGAGCGGACGAGGCGCTCGCGCGCGTCGAGTCGTGGGAGAGCCGGATCCGCGCCGAGACGGACGACGAGGCTCGCTCCACGTTGATCGATATGTACGGACGGTTCGCCCCGGTGCGGCACGCTCGAGCGCGCGCTTTCCTCGAGGAGCAGCTGGCGCGCCTACACGGCCACGCCGCCGTGCATGCAGCCCTGGCGATCTCCCGGGCGGCGCCCGGCGACACCGACCCGCGGTGGCTCGATCTCGTGTTCGGCGAGATCGCCGCGCCCTCCCGCAGCCTCCCGTGCGTCCTCGTGGAGCCCGTGATGGAGAGCCTCTGGCGGGTCGTTCCGCGGGACGTGCTCCTCGACGCGCTGCTTCGCGCGCTACCGCGTGCGCGGACCCCAGCGAGAGCCCACGATGTCGGCGCCGCGCTCCTGTTCATCGGCTTCTCGGATCGACTCGGCGAGCCACCGGCGACGCGCCCGAGGCCCCTCGTCGAGGTCATGAGCAGCGAGTTCCCCTGGCCGAATCCGTATCTCGTCCGCGAGTGGGACTTCCCGTCTCCAGGCTTCTGGGAGGATCCCGAGAAGGACGTGGGTGTGACCTGCAACATCGCCATGCCCATGCGGCCCGATGCGATGAGCGAGCAGCACCGTCAGCTGCTGCGAGCGCTCCTCCGGAACGAGGCCTTCTGGACGCCGAACCCTCACGCCGACCCCGGCGACATGAGCGACGGGCTTCGCATCTACGGCCTGCCGAGCGATCGGGTCGGTCTGGGCGCGCTCCTGAGGAGCTGATACTCGGATCAGGCGCATCGAGCTGCGCCGCGCTGGCGCCGGCCTGCAAGGTGCGAACGCGCGGAGCTGGCGAGCCGGCATTCGGCGATCCGTGCCTTCGGGTCGTCCTCGAGCGTCGCCGCGGCGAGCTCGAATCGGAACAGCGAGAATTCGGCGAGGACCTGCGCTACGACTTCGTCGTTCATCGGCGGGAGCGGAACGTCCGCTCGAACCTCTCCACGGGACCATCGTGATCGACGTCAACCATTCGCCGGTGAGCGACAACGATACGGGCCGGCTCCCGGCGCATCGGCGAGGCCGGCCGCACCGAGCCCTACCGTCGCGCCCGATGAACCTTCGAGGCCTGCTCGCCGTGCTCTCGGCCGCAGCGGCGGCCACCGGGTGCGGCGGCAACGTGACCGTGGAAGAGGACGCGTCGCTCTGCCTCACGTGGCCGGATGGCGGAGGGCCCCAAGCAACCGACCCACCCGCTGGTCTCGCGTGCGACAGCATCCCCGGAGCCGGCGTGCTCGGCGACGACTCGCCGTTCATCGAATACGTGTGCGTCGCGCCCGACGAGGGCGGCTGCCCTTCGCCCTCCGCCGCGCACGCGCGGTTCGCCGCGTGCGTCGAGGAGCGCACGGGCCCGGCGTGTCAGCCGAACCCCGACGGCACCTTCACGCAGGGCAAGTGCTCGGGGCGCGCCACGGCCAGCGTCTGCGGCCCGGATCCCGCCGCGGCCGGTGCCTGCTGCTACTACGCGACCGTGGTCGACTTCGAGTACTACACGTAGCGAGCGAACGGTCGCCCCGGGACGATCGCGCGCTCCAGCCGGGCGAGCGCGACATCGGGCGTGACGAAACGCCCGTCTCGCGCTAAACGGCGCGCGCATGGCGCTCTCCATCGGCATCGTCGGGCTGCCCAACGTCGGCAAGTCCACCCTGTTCAACGCCCTCTCCAACGCGGGGGCGCTGGCGGCGAACTACCCGTTTGCCACCATCGAGCCGAACGTCGGCGTCGTGCCGGTGCCGGACGAGCGGCTCGACAAGGTCGCCGCGCTGGTCAAGCCCGAGAAGATCATCCCCGCCTCGCTCGAGTTCGTCGACATCGCCGGCCTCGTGCGCGGGGCGTCGCGCGGCGAGGGCCTCGGCAACCAGTTCCTCGCCAACATCCGCCAGGTCGACGCCGTCCTCTACGTGCTCCGCTGCTTCGTCGACGAGAACGTCACCCACGTCGAGGGCTCGGTCGACCCGGCGCGCGACAAAGACGTCGTCGACACCGAGCTCTGCCTCAAGGACCTCGAGAGCATCGAGAAGCGCCGCGAGAAGACGCTGCGCTCGACCAAAGCGCCCGGCAAGGAGGGCGAGCTCGCCAAGGCCGAGATCCTCCTGCTCGACAAGGTGAAGGCGGCGCTGGACGAGGGGACGCCGGTGCGGGCGCAGAAGCTCACGATGGAGGAGCGCGCCGCCATCCGCGAGCTCTGCCTGCTCACCGACAAGCCCGTCCTCTACGTGGCCAACGTCGCCGAGGCGCAGCTCGCGACCGCCGAGAGCGATCCGCACGTGCGCGCGGTGCGCGCCATCGCCGAGAGGGAGGGCGCCGAGGTCGTCGTCCTCGCCGCCGCGCTCGAGGCCGAGATCCAGGAGCTGCCGCCCGCCGAGCGCCCCGAGTTCCTCGCCAGCGCCGGGCTCGACGAGCCGGGCCTGCACAAGGTCGTCCGGGCGGGCTACCGGCTGCTCGGCCTGATGACCTACCTCACCGTGGGCCCGAAGGAGTGCCGCGCCTGGACCATCCACACCGGGTGGAAGGCGCCCCAGGCCGCGGGGGTCATCCACACCGATTTCGAGAAGGGTTTCATCAAGGCCGAGGTGATGAGCTACAAGGACCTGCTCGCCCTCGGCAGCGAGGCGGCGGTGCGCGACCGGGGGCTGCTCCGCATCGAGGGCAAGGAGTACGTGGTGCAGGACGGCGACTGCATGCACTTCCGCTTCAACGTCTGACGCCGGAGTGCGGTTTGCGCCGCCGGACGCGGCGGTTGTCATGCGCGCGGGGCCCGTCCTGGGGTAAGGCTCGGTGTCATGACCGAGCGCGCGAGCATCCCCAAGAGCGGCGTCGACAAGGACGAGCTCCTCCTGACGATGGAGTCGTTCCGCCAGCACGACGCCGACTGGCGCCAGGGGCGGACTTGGAGCCTCGTCTACTTCGCGGGCGACGCCCACCTCGCGTTCTTGAAGAAGGCGCACAACCTCTTCTTCAGCGAGAACGGGCTCAACCCGATGGCCTTCCGCAGCCTGCAGCGGATGGAGGCCGAGGTCGTGCAGATGACGGCCTCGATGCTCCACGGCGGGCCCGAGGTCGTCGGCACCATGACCTCGGGCGGGACCGAGTCGATCCTCCTCGCCGTCAAGACGTACCGCGATCGGGCGCGCGCGCTCCGCCCCTCGATCAAGCGGCCCGAGATCGTCGCGCCCGAGACGATCCATGTCGCCTTCGACAAGGCCTGCCACTACTTCGACGTCGAGCTCCGGCACGCGCCGCTCGGCCCCGATTTTCGCGTCGACGTCGCCGCGATGCGCAAGCTCATCGGGCCGAACACCATCGCGCTCGCCGCCTCGGCGCCTCAGTACCCGCAGGGCGTGCTCGACCCCATCGCCGAGGTGGGCGCGCTCGCCGAGGAGAAGCGCCTGCCGCTCCACGTCGACGCGTGCATCGGCGGGTTCATGCTCCCGTGGGTCGAGAAGCTCGGCTACCCCGTGCCGGCGTTCGACTTCCGCGTGCCCGGCGTGACCTCGATGTCGGCCGACTTGCACAAGTACGGGTATGCGGCGAAGGGCGCGTCGGTCGTGCTCTACCGGGACATGAGCTTCCTCCGCCACCAGTTCTTCGTCGCGACCGACTGGTCGGGCGGCATCTACGCCTCGCCGAGCATGCCGGGCACGCGCTCCGGCGGCGCGATCGCCGCGGCGTGGGCGGCCCTGATGGCGATGGGCGAGGAGGGTTACCTCGAGAACGCCAAGAGCGCGATGGAGGCCTCGCGCAAGCTCAGGGCCGGGATCGACGCCATCCCTGGGCTGCAGGTGCTCGGGGATCCCGTGATGACGATCGTGACCTACGGCGCCCGCGGCGACGCCGTCGACGTCTTCGCCGTCGCCGATCAGCTCGAGGACCGCGGGTGGAGCGTCGACCGGCAGCAGAAGCCGGCGTGCATCCACTGCACCGTCACCGGGCACCACCTCGGGGTGATCGACGACTACCTCCGCGATCTCCGCGAGGCGGCGGCGTTCGTGGCGGCCCACCCCGAGGTGCGGAGCCGCGGCAACGCGGCGATGTACGGGATGATGGCGAAGGTGCCGTTCCGCGGGATGATCCGGCAGAGCGTGATGCAGGTGATGGAGCAGATGTACGGCCCGTCGGGGAGCTTCGACCCCGACAACCTCGGCGCGACCGCGAACGCGGGGCTCGTCGGCGCGCTGCTCGAGCGCTACGGCGACACGGTGCTCTCGGTGCTCGATCGCGTCGAGGGGCTTCGCGGTCGGCTCGCGCGCCTCCGGCGCTGAAGAGGGCGTCGTCATGGCCACCGTCCGCATCGCTTACGCGCGCATCGCCCAGGAGACGCACTGCCTCTCGCCGGTGCTGACCACGCTCGACGACTTCCGGCGTCAGCACTTCGTCGAGGGCGAGGCGCTGGCGCGCGCCGCCGGCCGCTTCGGTGACGAGGCGCCGGGGTTCCTCCGCTCCGCCGAGCTCACCGGCTTCCTGCGCGCGGTGCGCGAGCACGGGCGCGGGCGCGTCGAGCCGGTGCCGCTCTTCAGCGCGTGGGCGGTGCCGGGCGGGCCGCTCGACGAGGCGACCTTCGCGCATCTCACGGGGCTGCTCGCCGAGCGCCTCCGCGCCGCGGGGCGCCTCGACGGCGTGTTCTTGAGCCTCCACGGCGCCATGGGCGCCCGCGGCGTCCGCGATCCGGACACCGCCATCCTCCGCGCCGCGCGCGAGGCGGTGGGCCCCGGCGTGCCCATCGCGGCCTCGCTCGATCTGCACGCCAACCTGACGGCGGGCCGCGTCGCGGGCGCCGAGATCCTCCGCGCCTACCACACCAACCCGCACCGCGACCACGCCGACACCGGGCTCCGCGCCGGGCGCGCGCTGCTGCGCACGCTCCTCGACGGGGCGCGGCCGGTGAGCGCCTGGCGCTCGCTGCCCATGATCCTCGGCGGCGGCACCACGGTCGACCTCTTCGCGCCGATGCGCGGCGTCTTCCGCCGCCTCGCCGCGATCGAGCGCGACCCCAAGGTGCTCGCGGCGAGCGCCTTCATGTGCCACCCGTGGAACGACGATCCGGCGCTCGGCTGGAGCGCGCACGTGACCGCCGACGGCGATCGCGATCTCGCCGAGCGGCTGGCCGACGAGCTCGCCGAGCGCCTCTGGGCGGTGCGCCACGAGCAGCCGCCCGCGTTCGCCACCGCCGCGGAGGCGATCCGCCTCGCGCGCGAAGCGCGCATCGCCCGCAAGCTCGGCGTCGTCTGCTTCGCCGACGCCTCGGACGTGGTCTCCGCAGGCGCCACGGGCGAGAGCACGCGGTTGCTCGAGGCGCTCCTCGCCGACGCGGGCGATCTCGTCTCCTACGTGCCGCTCAGGGACCCCGCCGTCGTCGCCGAGCTCTGGGCGCGGGCGGCCGGCGAGCGGGTCACCGTGCGCGTCGGCGGCAAGCTCGATCCCGCGCGCAACGCCGCGCTCGAGGTGACGGGCGACGTGCGCGGCCACCACGCGCGCGCCGGCTTCGGCCGCATGGTCGTGCTCGATCTCGGGGCCGTGAGGCTCGTGCTCACCGAGGGGCCGGCGCTCGCGATCAAGCCGTCCTTCTACGGTGACGTGGGCCTCCCCGTGCTCGCGGCCGACATCGTGGTGGTGAAGAACTTCTTCCCGTTCCGGATCTTCTTCCTGCCCTACGCGCGCAAGACCATCTATGTGCGCACCGAAGGCCTGACCGATCTCGACTCCGCATTCGCCCTCGATTTCGACGGCCCGGTGTTCCCGCGCGACGAGGTGAGCGAGTGGCGGAGCGCCGACGCGCGCCGGCGCGCGGCGACGTAGGACGGGAGCGGCGGGCGTATACTCCCGACGTCATGCCCTCCAGGTTCCCGCTGCTCCTCGCCGCCGCCGTGCTCGTGGGGTGCGGCAGCTCCGAGCCCTCCGACACGGCGGCTTCGACGAGCGGCGCCGGCGGCGGCGCGGCGACGACGGCGGGCTCGTCGAGCTCGGGCAGCGGGGGCGCCGGCGGACAGGCCACGGGAGCCGGCGGCGGCGGCGGCACCGGCGGCGGCGCCGCGGCGGAGAGGCTCTACGGCGTCACCATCGACGGCATCGATCCGCTGCCCGACATCCTGGACTCGCTCCAGGGGCTCGCGCACCAGCCGACGACCCGCATCGTCTTCGACGAATTCGTGCCCGCCTCGGACTACGTGGACGCGGCGACCGCGATCCACGGCGTGAGCGGCGTGATGGGCGAGCTCCTCGACTCGTTCTATGTCGCCCTCTACAGCCCCGCGGAGTATGAGGCGCGCGCCGTCGAGTACGTCGGCGCCCTCGGACCCCAGGTCGACATCTGGGAGATCGGAAACGAGATCAACGGCGAGTGGGTCTGCGCCCAGAACGCCTCGAGCTGCACGCCGCAGGAGACGGCGGACGTCGTGGCGAAGATGAAGAGCGCCTACGACGTCGTGAAGCAGAGCGGCGGCAAGACCGCGCTCACGCTCTACTACAACCAGGACTGCTGGTCGGCTCCCGAGAACGAGATGCTCACCTGGGCCGCCGCCAACGTCCCCGCCGACATGAAGGCCGGTCTCGATTACGTGCTGGTGAGCTACTACGAGGACGACTGCAACGGCCTCCAGCCCGACTGGCCGGCGGTCTTCCACCAGCTCGCGACCATGTTCCCGTCGTCGAGCATCGGCTTCGGCGAGTGCGGCACGACGGACGCGGCGAGCAAGGCCGAGTTCGTGACCCGCTACTACACGACGAGCATCGACGAGCCCAGGTACGTCGGCGGCTACTTCTGGTGGTACTTCCGGCAGGACATGGTGCCGAAGTCGCAGCCGCTCTGGTCGGTGCTGAACGCCGCCATCGCGGGGCCCTGACTCAGCCCCGCACGAGCAGCACCACGCCCGCGACGGCCAGGAGCGTGAACACCAGCACTTTGAAGGTCTTCATCGGCACGCGCGCGTGCAGCGCCTCGCCGAGCGCGAGGCCGAGGGCGAGCGGCGGCGCCAGCGCCAGCGTCATCCGCGCCGAGGCTCCGTCGACGCGGCCCATCGCCGCGTAGGTCACCAGCAGCACGCTGTTGAGCACGAGCCAGAGCGTGCTCAGCGTGCTCCGGAAGCGCGCCTTGTCGTCGCCGAGATCGCGCCCGGCCACGTACACCGCGAGCGGCCCGCCGGTGCCGAACGCGCCGTGGACGACGCCGCCGAGCGCGAGCAGGCCCAGCGCGGCGGCCCGCGGCAGGGGACGCGCCGCCTCGCGGGTCTCGCGCGCCAGGCGCCAGATTTCGATGGCGGCGAGCACCAGCACGAACGCGGCGAGCGCGCGCTTGAGGAGCCCCTCGGGCAGGGCGCGGAACGCCAGGATGCCGACGGGCATGCCGGCCAGCATCGCCGGGGCGATCCGGCGCCCGAGCGCGCTCACGTCGATGTCGCGCCGGTAGCGCGAGGCGATGTACCCCGAGAGCACGAGGTTGAGCGGCACGAAAGCCGGGAGCAGGGTGTCGATGGGGTAGATGAGCGAGCCGAGCGCGACCGTCACCAGGGTCGCGCCGAAGCCGAGCGACGCCTCGACGGTGAACGCCGCGAGCACGACCAGCATCAGCTCTGCGAGCGCGACCGACACGGGGGCGCGAATCTCGCAGACCGCGGCCTCGGCGTACATGCCCATCGCGGCCGGCCGGGACGCGCCGGTCCGCGCGGACCCTTACGCGACCGCCTCGAATCCGCGACAATCCGGGCATGCTGCAGCTCGCCGAGCTGAACCGACGCGCGCGCGCGGCGCTCGTCGCGCGCGGTCGGCCCACGTCATGGTCCACGCTCGCCGAGCTCGAGGCGCTCGCCGACGACGCCGTCGCGAGCCTCCGCGCCCTGCGCTCCGAGCTCGCCTCCACGCGCGGCGAGCGCCTCCTCTGCTGGCTCGATCGCCTCCTCCGCTCCGACGAGACCGAGTACCTCGATCGCGCCAGCTACCCCGAGGACGACAAGCTCCGGCAGGTGCGCTTGCTCCACGCGCAGAACCGGGTCCTTCGCTCGTACCACCGCTTCCTCGCCGAGCTCCGCCCTTCGCTGCGAGACGCGGCGTCACGGCGCGCGGACGGCCGCGCTCGCGTCCTCGAGCTCGCCAGCGGCTCCGGCGAGCTCACGCTGGAGCTGGCGCGGATCGCGGCGCGGACGGGCCCGCCGATCACCATCACCGGCTCGGACGTCGTCGGCGCGTACGTCGACGATGGCAACCGGCGCGCGCGAGCGCTCGGCCTCGATGCCACCTTCCGCCGGCTCGACGCGTTCGAGCTCGCCGGCATCGGACCGGGCGAGATCGACGTCGCCTTCATCGCCCAGAGCACGCACCACTTCACGCCCGGCCAGCTCGCCAAGATGATCGCGCGCGTCGGGGCGGTCGGGGCGCGGCACTTCATCTCGCTCGACGGCCGTCGGAGCTTCCTGCTCCTCGGCGCGCTCCCGCTGATGGCGGCGGTGACGCTCGATCGGCATCACACCCACGACGCGCTGCTCAGCGCGCGCAAGATCTACTCCGAGGCGGAGCTCGAGCTCGTCGCGGAGCTCGCCGCGCCGGACGCGCGCGTGGAGGTCCGACGGAGCGATCCCGGCATCAGCGTGCTCTCGGTGCACTACGCTTCCCACCAGGGCGCATGAGCATCTCCGGGACCAAGGCGCGCGTCGTCGATCGGACCGCGAACCACGCCATCGGCGTCTACGGCGACATCGTGATCACGTACGCGTTTCGAGGCACCGTGGACGATCCGAGCCACCTCACGGTGACCGGCGACCTCGTCCGAACCGAGGCCGAACGACGGGGCCGGGGCGTGCGCCTCCTCGTGGTGCTCGCCGAGGCCGGCCTCTCGAGGCCGCCGTCGCCGGCGGTGCGCGCGGTCGCGCAGAAGACGGCCGAGCGGCACGCGGCCCACGTCTCGAAGGTCGCGCTCGTCGTGAAGGGAGAAGGGTTCGGCTCCGCCATCCACCGGGCGGTGATCAGCGGCATGATCGCGCTCCTCAGGCCCGCGATCCGGCCGGCGATCGTCGCCGACGCCGGGGCGGCGCTCGCCCACCTGCTCGAGCCGGGCGAGCCGAGCGACGAGGTGCTCCGGTTCTGCGAGCACGAGCTCTCCCGCTCCGGCGGATGACGGGCCAACCCGAGGCGCTACGCGAAGCGTCGCGCCAGGGTGATCCCGAGCACGCCGGCGACGAGGCAGCCGAGGAGAGTCACGGTGACGTTGAGCAGCGCGACGCCATAGGAGCGCTCCTCGAGCAGCTTCAGGGTCTCGTAGTTGAAGGTCGAGTACGTGGTGAACCCGCCCATCACGCCCGTCCCGAGCGCGAGCCGCAGCGTGGGCGACAGCTGCCCGGTGGTGAGCCCGACCTGGAGGACGACGCCGAGCAGGAACGAGCCGGCCACGTTCACCGCGAGCGTGCCGTACGGGAAGCCGAGGCCGAGCGTCTGGTGGCACCAGTTCGACAGGCCGTAGCGCGCGAGCGTCCCCGCCGCGCCGCCGAGCGCGATCCAGAAGAGGCGGCCCATGGACGCGGCGACGCTATGGGCTGGGCGGGGGTCGGTCAAGCGGGCGCACGCGGGCGAGGCGCTCCGGGCCGGTCGCGACTACCATGCGCCGCCATGGCCCGACGCTTCGCCCTCCTCGCCGCCGTGCTCGCCGCCAACGCCTGCAGCTCGCCCGCGCCGCCGCTCCCGCCCGCCGGGCCGCCCCCGACCGCGAGCGGGCCGACCGCGCCCGCCGCGCTCGAGCCGACGTCGTCCGCGGCCGCCATCCCGGCGCCGCCCGCGACGCCGAAGCGACCGGTGGTCGACGTCTACCACGGCGTGAAGGTGACCGACGACTACCGCTGGCTCGAGGACTGGGGCTCGGCCGAGGTGAAGTCGTGGACCGTTGCGCAGACGCACCGCGCGCGCGCGGCCCTCGACGCGCTCCCTGCCGCCGCGGCGCTGCGCGAACGGATGACCGAGCTCAAGACCGCGCAGTCGGCCGACTACTTCGACCTCTGGCAGCGCGGCGGCGTGCTCTTCGCGCTGAAGAGCGATCCCAAGCTGCAGCAGCCGCAGCTCATCACCCTGAAGTCGCCCGACGATCCGGGCTCGGCGCGGGTGCTCGTCGATCCGAACCGGATCGACGCGAAGGGCAAGACGACGATCGATTTCTACACGCCGTCGCTCGACGGCAAGCTCGTCGCCGTCTCGCTCTCGGAGGGCGGGAGCGAGGACGGCACCGTCCACGTCTACGAGGTCGCGACCGGCAAGGAGCTCGCCGACGTCATCCCGCGCGTCAACGGCGGGACCGCGGGCGGCAGCGTCGAGTGGAACGCCAAGGGCACCGGCTTCTGGTACACGCGCTACCCGCGTGGGAGCGAGCGGGCGCCCGAGGACATGGGCTTCTACCAAGAGGTCTACCTCCACGAGCTCGGGAAGAAGACCGAGGACGACCGCTACGCCATCGGCAAGGAGTTCCCGCGCATCGCGGAGGTAGAGCTCTATGCCACGGTCGACGGCAAGCACCTGCTCGCCGAGGTCGCCAACGGCGACGGCGGCGAGTTCGCCCACTGGCTGCTCGGCCCGAGCGGCAAGTGGAAGGAGCTCACCAAGCACGCCGACAAGATCGTGCGGGCCCGCTTCGCGCGCGGCGAGGATGCGCTCTACCTGCTCTCGCGCAACGGCGCGCCGAAGGGCAAGATCCTGCGCCTGTCGCTCGACAAGCCCGACCTCGCCAAGGCCGAGGTGGTCGTCCCCGAGAGCGAGGCCAGCATCCGCTCGTTCACCGCGCTCGGAGGCCGCCTCTACGTGGTCGATCTGCTCGGCGGCCCCTCGCGCGTGCGCGTCTTCGCCAAAGGCAAGCCCGCCGAGATCGTCCCGCTCCCGCCGGTCGCGTCGGTGGGGCAGGTGGCGCCGTTCGACGCCCGCGGCTCCGGCGGCGGGGCCGACGAGGTGCTCATCCGCAGCGAGACGTTCATCGATCCGCCGGGCTGGTTCCGCTTCGGCGGGGCCGAGCCGGCGCTGCGCAAGACGGCGCTCCGGGCCACCTCGCCGGCCGACTTCTCGGACAGCGAGGTCGTGCGCGAGACGTGCAAGTCGAAGGACGGCACCGCGGTGCCGCTCAACATCATCCGCCGGAAGGGCGCGCGCCTCGACGGCAAGAGCCCGGCGCTCCTCACGGGCTACGGCGGCTACGACATCAGCATCCAGCCGCGCTTCAACGAGGAGGTGCGCGTCTGGCTCGAGGCCGGCGGCGTCTACGCCGTGGCGAACCTCCGCGGCGGCGGCGAGTTCGGCGAGGCGTGGCACGAGGCGGGAAAGCTGACGAAGAAGCAGAACGTGTTCGACGACTTCACCGCCTGCGCGCAGCACCTCATCGAGGCCCGCTACACGAGCAAGGACCGCCTCGCCATCATGGGCGGCTCCAACGGTGGCCTGCTCATGGGCGCGGTGCTCACCCAGCACCCCGACCTCGTCAAGGCCGTGGTCTCGCGCGTCGGCATCTACGACATGCTCCGCGTCGAGCTCTCGCCGAACGGCGCCTTCAACGTCACCGAGTTCGGCACCGTGAAGGACAAGGCGCAGTTCGACGCGCTCTACGCCTACTCGCCCTACCACCACGTGATCGACGGCACCGCGTACCCCGCCGTCCTCCTCACGACCGGCGTCAACGATCCGCGTGTGGACCCCATGCAGTCGCGCAAGATGGCGGCGCGGCTCCAGGCGGCGACCTCGTCGAAGGCGCCCGTCCTCCTCTTGACGAAGATGGATGCCGGGCACGGCATCGGCGGATCGCTGAAGGACGAGATCGATCAGGCCGTCGACACCTACGCCTTCCTGTTCGCCCAGCTCGGGGTCGCGTATCCCCCGCCGCGGTGAGGGCGCCCGACGCTCGCCGCGTCAACGGGACGGGCGCGGCGATCGCGGTCCGGACGGCGGTTGCGAGGAGGACAGGCGCAGGTGCTCTGCGACGACGGCGAGGAGGTCCGACTTGCTCACCGGCTTGCGGCAGAAGGAGTCGGCGCCGGCCGCCTTCGCCCCGTCGAACCAGGATTGCGACCGTTCGGCGGTGAGGACGATGATCGGCACGCGACGGAGCTTCGCGTCGCCGCTCTGGCGCACCTTCTTGATGAACTCGACCCCGTCCATCTGGGGCATGTTCAGGTCGGTGACGATGAGATCGAGCTGGGTGGAGGCGCGCGCGACCTTGAGGCCATCGATCCCGTTGGTCGCCTCGATGAACTCGAGGTGATGTCCGCTGAGGAAGACCTTGATCAGGCTTCGCTGCGTGGCGCTGTCGTCGATGACGAGTACCTGCATGAGCCCCCCCCGACGATCCGACCGAAGCTCGAGATCGGGCAATCGGCGCCCGAGCGTTCCTTCCACCATGCACAACATTGGTCTTCGCGTCCAGCGTCAGCGTCAGCGTGAAAACCGTCGCGGCGCGCTCGCCCTCGGCCTTCCCCTCGCCGTCGCCCTCGCCCTCGCAGGCATCGAGCGCGCCTCGCCTACTCGGGCCCGACACGAAACCGCTTGACCTGGCGCAAGCGTGATGCTGACTTTCCCCCCTGCGCCGCAGTTTTTTCGGGGACCGGCGGCGGCGGCCCGACAGGACGATCACGCCGGCAGGTCCACAACCCATGATCCACCGGCTCGTCGAGCTCACCCCCTGTCCGAGCGGTCGCCGAGCCCCGAGACGCGACGCGCCTGCCGCCCGTCGTCGGAACCGCCGCTCGTGACCATCGAGATCTCGGCCGAGCTCTTCCCCGTCTTCGCGATCTTCCGCGACGAGACGAAGGAAATCCGCGGCGAGATGACGACCGATCTCTTGTCCCTCGAGGGCCAGGGCGACACGCCGGCGCCGGGGGTCGTGGAGCGGCTGGCGCGCAACGCGCACACGCTCAAGGGCAACGCGTCGAGCCTCGGGCTCGCCGACGTCGCGACGTTGATGCACTCGGTCGAGTCGCTCCTCATGGGTGCGTCGGGGCGCGAGCGGCGGATCGAGCCGGCCGTGATCGACGTGCTCCTCTTCGCCATCGACGAAGTGCTCGCACGCGCCGAGGGCATCCTCGCCAACCGCCCCGACTCGGGCGGCATCCGCGCGGCGCACGCACGGGTCGAGGAGATGCTCGCGGGGGTCGCGGACCAGCCCCACGCCATGGCGACGCTCTCCAGCCCGGCACCGCCCCCGGAGCCGGGCGAGGAGCTCCTCAAGATCGGCGCGACCCAGTTCGAGGGCTTCTCCCAGGTGGTGGACGAGCTCGGGTCCGCCGGCGCGCGAATCGGGCTGCGCGCGGCCGAGTGCGCGGCCGCCGTCCGCGATCTCAAGGATTTCGCCGAGCGGGCGGACGGCGGGTTCCCCCCCGAGCTCGCCGCGGCGCTCCGGCGGATCACGGAGGCCTCCGAAGCGCTCGAACGAAACCTGCGCGCCGACGCCGAGATGATCGCCTCCGTCGGGGAGGAGCTGCGAGGCGGGCTCCAGATGCTGCAGCTCATCCAGGCCTCGTCGATGCTCGATCCGCTTCGGCGCGCCGTCCACGACCACGCGCGGCGCGTCGGCAAGGAGGCGCTGCTCGAGATCGCCGGGGCGGAGGCCTCGGTCGACCGGCGGATCCTGCAGGAGCTCCGCGGCGCCATCACGCACGTGCTCCGCAACGCCGTCGATCACGGCATCGAGGCCCCGTGCGACCGGGCCGCGGCGGGCAAGCCCGCGCGCGCCCGGATCCACCTCGAGCTCACCGCCGACGGCACCGATCTCGAGCTCGCGGTGAGCGACGACGGCCGCGGGCTCGACCCCGAGCGCATCCGCCGGGTGGCACGTGAGCGTGGGCTCGTCTCGACGCAGGAGCTCGACGGCATGCCCGACGAGGAGGTGCTGCGGCTCATCTGGCTTCCCGGCTTCTCGACGTCGGGATCGGTGACGGAGACGTCGGGGCGCGGTCTCGGGCTCGACGCGGTCCACGCCTGCGTGGCGAGCCTCTCCGGTCGGGTGGAGATCGCCAGCGTCGTCGGGCGAGGGACGACGTTCCGGTTCCACATCCCGATCTCGCAGTACCTCCGCGCCGGTCGAGGGTAGCGCCGCCGGCCGCGCGCTCCCTGGCGGGTCCGACCGTCGGCCGCGACGAGAGGCCCCTCGCTCAGCGCCGGAGCAGGAGGGCCGTGAAGTGCGTGCCCGTCCCCGGAGAGAGCAGGACGAGGTAATCGGCGCGCATCTCCGACCGCAGCATCGAGAGCGTCATCGGGACCGACGCGAGCGTGGCGTTGCCGATCGAGTCGTACGTGTCCCAGTATTCGCCGACCTCCATGGTCCGACGCCAGTGATCCATCAGCGCGCGCGCCGGCTGATGGCCGAGGAAGCCCACGCGCGCCGGATCGATGCCGTGCCGGGCGAGGAGCTCGCGAACCATCACCGGGGGCACCTCGGCGCCCTCTCGCATGACCGTCGCCAGCCCTTCCTCCGCCATCTCGTAGATGGGGAGGGTCGCGCCTTCCTCGTCGAGCCGAGCCCAGCGCGCGCCATCGCGGATCACCGCCCGCGGCCTCATGTTCATCACGTCGAACGCGGCGCTCAACGTCTGGCTCTGCGCGTCGATCATCACGAGCCGATCGCCGTGACCCACGACCGCGGCCCCCGCCCCGTCGCCGATGGCGATGGCGTGCGGGCTCGAGTAGTCCATGTGCCGCGTCATCGAGGCGCCGCACACGACGAGGACATGGCGCGCTCGCCCCGCGGCGATCGCCTCCCACGCGAGCGTGGTCGCCGTCACGAAGTTCGAGAACTCGGTGTTGACCGGGACGACCATGGCGTCGTTGCGGAGGCCGAGCTCGCGGTGCACGCGGTAGAGCCCGTTGGGGGAGAGGAATCGGGAGACGAAGGCGTAGCCGTAGAGCCGGTCCACGTCTTTGGGGCGGAGGCCGGCGTCGTCGAGCGCACGCCGCGACGCCTCGACCATCAGGGTCTCGATCGCTTCGCCCGGCTCGAGGGAGCGTCGCTCGCGCGTCCCCTGGAAGAAGCGCGATTCGTTGTCCTCCTGGCGGCGAAGGGAGGCGAGCACCGGGTCGTCGTTGAGGCGGACCCGTGCCGGCAGCGCGTGGCCGAGCCCGACGATCCCGATCGCAGGGCCGTGGCTCATACGAACTTCGGGACGGCCTTGAGCGAATCGTCGCCGAGCTTGTCGCGGAGCCGGCGCACCTCGGCCCAGACGAGGGGGACCTCTTCGGGGGGGACGCCGAGGTACTGGAGCGCGCCCTCGATGTCCGTGGGCGGGAAGGCCCTGATCAGCGGGTTGAACCAGCCGAGCGCCGAGACCGCGCCGCGCACGATCATGCTCGCCGACACGATCGCGCCGCGGCTCGGGTGGCCCCCGAGCGCGGCGGTCACCTCCTTGCGCTGAGGCGAGTTCGGGGCGCCGCCGTCGGTGAAGACCAGCGTGCGCAGCTTGGCCGGATCGTGCGCACCGACGGCGCCGATGTACTCCGCCCACTCGCTCGCGCTCGGGGGGCGCGACGTGTGGAGCAGGATCATCAAGTCGCCGACGAACCCCTGCACCATGTCCCTCATCTGTCGACCCCCTCGTCGTCATCCTGGCCCGCCGCCGCCGCGGCCGCCCACGCGGACCATCCAGCCGGCGGAGGCGGTGGCAACGTCTTCAGCGAGCGCGCGACGGCGAGCGCCCGGCGCGCGAGGAGGACGGGAACCTCGTCGGCGTCGACGTGCGCGTCGATCACGCTCGGCCGGTCCCTCGTGGCCAGCGCCTCGTCGAGCGCCGCCCGGAGCTCGGTCGGGGTGCGCACGGTGAAAGCTCGCGCCCCGAGGCCGGTCGCGATCGCCGCGACGTCGATGGGGACCGCGAAGTTGCACGCGCCGAGGTGCGTGCCGAGCGCCATCGTCTCGCCGTGACGGACCATCCCATGCCCGCCGTTGTTCAGCACGACCCAGATCGCGGCCACGCCGTGCTCGACGGCCGTGTGGACCTCCATGCCGTTCATCGCGAACGCCGCATCCCCGACGATCGCGACGACGGGCCGGTCGGGGGCCGCGAGCTTCGCGCCGACGACGCCCGCGACCGCGCTTCCCATCGATGCGAGACCGAGCGTCGACATGTACGTCCCGGGGCGGCGCGCCTGGAAGTAGTGCCCCGCCCAGAGGATGCTGTTGCCGTTGTCGACCATGAGGATCGCGTCTTCGGGGAGCGCGCGGCGCATCTCCTCGACGAGCCGCTGGGGCTTGAGGGGCCGGCCGGGAGCGTCGCGCCAGGCCGAGTCGATGTGGGGTGGAACCTCCGCGCGGATCGCGGCGAGGGGGTCCTCGTGAGGAGTGACCGATTCGAGGGCGACGGAATCGACGAGCTCTCGCAGCGAGGCGCGGACGTCCCCCGTGACGCCGACGGCGACGGAGTAGTTTCTTCCGATGTGGGTCGGCTCGATGTCGATCTGGATCATCGCACGGGTCGGCCGGAGGTTCTTCGCCCACGCATGGGTCGCGAACTCACCGAGCGAGCTGCCGATCACGAGCAACACGTCCACATGCTCGCGGAGCAGGACCGTCTCTGCGCGGGGGTGCCCCCCGAAGCCGAAGACCCCGAGCGCGAGGGGGTGGTTCTCGGGGAAGACGCCCTTTCCCTTCGGGGTCGTCGCGACGGGAATCCCGAGGAGCGTGGCGAGCTCGAGGAGCTCCGCCCATGCGCCGGAGACCTCGACCCCGTGACCCGCGAGGATGCACGGTCGCTCGGCCAGCAACAGCATGCGAGCGGCTCGGGCGACGGCCTCTCGGTCGACCGGGCGCGCCGGTTCCACGCTCCAGCGCGCCGGCGGCTCCCAGTGAATCTCGTCGCGCAGGATGTCGACGGGCAGACTGAGATGCACCGGCCCAGGGCGCCCCGTCAGCGCCGCCCGTATCGCGAGCTGCACGAGCTCGGGCATCCGGTCGGCGGACGGCACCATGGCCGACATCTTCGTCACCGACTCGAAGATCCTCACGACGTCCACGCCGAAGCTGGAGCTCTCCTGGAGGCCGCCTTTCCCGAAGGCGCGGAGCGAGGTCTGGCCCGTGAGCAGAAGCACGGGGGCGGAGTCGGCTTTTGCGCAGGCGATGCCGGTGAGCGCGTTGGTCGCCCCCGGACCGGTGGTCACCAGGCAAACGCCGAGCCCGCGGCGCGCGCGCGCGTGGGCCGCTGCCATGAGGGCGGCGCCCTCCTCGTGCTTGGCGAGGATGTGCGTGATGGCTGGACGCCTGGCGAGCGCCTCGTACACGGCCGTGATCGCGGCTCCGGGCACGCCGAAAACGTGAGAGACTCCCGCGATCTGAAGCACGTCGATGAGTGCGTCGACCGCGGTGGTGCGCGCAGGGAACGGCATCTTTGCGTGCCACGTTCGCACAGGAAGGTTCCGGCGGCAACGGCAGCCGGGTCTCGCCCTCTCGGGCGCCTCGTCGTCGCCCGTTTCCTTCGCGGGCGCGGCTCCGCCGGGGTCTACCAACCGGCCTCTCCACTCGATTGACGAACCTGGCGTGCTGCCTGGCTCTGGCTCCGGCGCCGGCGCGACCTGGCCGCGAGGTCGCGGCCGTCGTCACCGTAATCCGCGGGACACGCTGCGAATGCGGCGAGGGGAGGACGCGGGGAATTTCGCTTGATTCGCGGCGCTTTCGGAAGAAGAGTCCCGGGGGATGGCCGACGGTCCGAAACATCCGAGGAGCATCGGCGGGCTCCCGACGGGCGTCGACAAGCGAGCTCAGGATCTCGTCACCGAGAACGCGAAGCTGCGCGCGAGCCTCGGCGACCTCCGGCGCGAGCACCGCGAGCTGCTGCAGCGCCTGGCCGACGTGGAGGAGCACCGTCAAGCGCTCGAGAGCCTGTTCGTGACCACGTACCGGCTGCACGCGACGCTCGATCCTGCCGAGGTCCTGGCGACGCTGGCCGAGATCCTCGTCAACCTCGTCGGCGCGGAGCGCTACGGGCTGTGGGGGACGGCGGGCGACGGGGAGCCCGCGGAGCTCTTGCTCGGGTCCGACGGCGCGGACGGGGCCGGCACCCTGACCTCCGAGGAACGCGCGCTGGCGCGCGCCTCCCTCGCGGCCGGGGCGTGGTTCCGCGAGCCGAGCATGGAGCCGCCCGGGGGTGTCGACGCGATCGCTCTCGTGCCTTTGAAGGTGGGGGCCGACGCCGTGGGAGTGCTCGTCATCCGCAAGTTTCTCGATCACAAGGCCGCGCTCAGCAAGACGGACCGTCGGCTCCTCGGGCTGCTCGCCGATCAGGCGGGGACCGCCCTGCTCAGCGCTCGCTTGCACGCCGCGCGAGGCCGGCCCGCGTGATCAAGACGATCCTCGTGGTGGACGACTCCGCGACGATGCGGATGTTGCTCTGCGTGCACCTCGGCGTGATCCCGGACATCCGGATCATCGAGGCCACCGGGGTCGACGACGCGCTCGCGAAGAAGCAGCTGCACTCGCCTACCGTCATCGTCACCGACGTGAACATGCCCGCGAGGACGGGCTTCGATCTCATCCACGAGATTCGCGTCAACCAGGAGGACCGCGTGACGGGGATCGTCATCGTGACGACGCGCGGCGCCGTCGATGACGCCAAGAAGGGCGTTCGACTCGGGGCCAACGCCTACGTCACCAAGCCGATCGACGGTGCGGTGCTGGTCGACACGGTGACGAGGCTGCTGCTCTGATGCCGCGTCGCTGCGGAGCCTCGCGGCTCACGGCGCGCGTAGCCGCAGCACCGCCTCGGCGCGCGCCAGCTTCGCGAGCAGCACCTCGTGCTCGGCTCGCGCCAAGGTCGCGCGCGCCTCGAGCACGGGCTCGACCGGGCCCTCGCCGAGGCGGTGGCGCTCCTCGGCGTCGCTCGCCAGCGTCGCGGCGGCGGCGCGGAGCCGCTCGGCGGCGGCGATGCGCAGCGCGGCGCTCGCGAGCTCGCTCTGGGCGCGGGCGCGGGCGCTCTCTTGCCGGTCGCGCAGCTCGCGGCCGCGCGCCGAGAGCTCGTCGGCCTGGGCGCGCGCGGCGGCCGCGCGGGCCGACTGGGCGCCGCCGTCCCAGAGCGGAACGACGAGGGTGACGGCCGCGCGGTACGCGGGGAAGAGCTCGTCGCTCTGGCCGCGGATGCCGGCCTCGGCGGCCGCGGCCAGCGTGGGGGCGCGCTCCAGCGAGGCGGCGCGCGCTCTGGCCAGGGCGGCGTCGCGCTGGATGGCGAGCGCCGACGCCGCGGGATCGCTCTCCGCCGCCGGCGCGGCCTGGGCCCGATCGAGGATCGCCGCGTCGGGCGTCGCGTCGGCGGGCAGGGGCACGCCCGCTGCGGTCTGCACGTCGAGCCGCGCGGTCTCGAGCTCGCCTTGGGCGCGCACCGCCTCGAGCTCGGCGCTCGCCTCGCGCACCTCGAGCGCGCGGAGATCGGCCTGGGCGCGCACGCCTTCGCCGACGCGCGCGGCGACGACCTCGCGGCGCGCTTTGAGGTCGTCGCGCTCGCGCCGGACCGCCTCGAGGGCGACCCAGGACCCGACCCAGCGCAGGTACGCGCCGCGGAGCGCCCGGACGCGGGCGGCGCGGGCGGCGTCATCGTCGGCGCGCGCGGCGCGGACGCCGGCCTCTGCGGCCTCGACCGCGGCGGCGGTGCGACCGAAGTCGTAGATCCGCTGCTCCGCCGTGAGCACGGCGCCGTAGCGAGGCACCGGCACGAAGGCGCCTTCCTCGCCGACGGTCCGCGTGCCCTGGACCAGGTACGTGGCGCCGCTCGTGTCGCGGACCTGCACCAGGCTTCCGCCGGGCGAGAGGCTGCCGTCGGCGGCGATCCCGAATCGCGGGGCGTAGGCGCTGCGCGCGACATCGATCTCGGCGCTCGCGGCGGCGACGCGGGCGGCGCCTGCGCCGGCGGCCGCCGGCGCCGCGGCCGCCAGCGC
>CAYJPW010000022.1:30665-88241 GCA_964372055.1 uncultured Polyangiaceae bacterium | reverse complement strand
CGTCCGGCGGCGGCGGCGCGTCCGGCGGCGGCGGCGCGTCCGGCGGCGGCGGCGGCGGCGCGTCCGGCGGCGGCGGAGGCGGGCGCAATGACCTCGCGTCCGCCGGGCGATCTCGCGGCGCTGCTCGCGTCCGCCTTCGGGTTCGCGTCGTTCCGGCCGCACCAGGAGGAGGCCTGCCGGGCGGCGGCGGCGGGCGACGACGTGCTCCTCGTCATGCCCACCGGCGCCGGCAAGTCGCTCTGCTACCAGCTCCCGGGGCTCGCGCGCGGCGGCACCACGCTGATCATCAGCCCGCTCATCGCCCTCATCGAAGACCAGGTCCAGAAGCTCTCGGCGCGCGGGCTCCGCGCCGATCGCGTCCACTCCGGGCGCGATCGCGCGGCATCGCGGCGCGCCTGCCAGGCCTACCTCGAGGGCGCGCTCGACTACCTCTTCATCGCCCCGGAGCGCCTCGCCGTCGCGGGCTTCCCCGAGATGCTCGCGCGCCGGCCCCCCGCGCTCGTCGCCGTCGACGAGGCGCACTGCATCTCGCACTGGGGCCACGACTTCCGGCCCGAGTACCGCATGCTCGGCCAGCGCCTGCCGCCGCTCCGGCCGGCGCCGGTGGTGGCGCTGACCGCGACGGCGACCCCGCTGGTGCAGGACGACATCGTCACCCAGCTCGGCCTCTCGAAGGCGCGGCGCTTCGTCCACGGCTTCCGCCGCCACAACCTCGCGATCGAGGTGCTCGAGGTGGCTCGCGAGGATCGCGGCGCGGTGGTCGGGTCGCTGCTCCGCGGCGAGGGCCGGTGCCCCGCCATCGTCTACGCGCCGACGCGCAAAGAGACGGAGCGGCTCGCCGCGGCGCTCGGTGCGCACGGGAGCGCGAAGGGCGCGCGCCGCCCGTCGCTGCGCGCGGCGGCCTACCACGCGGGCATGCGCGCCGCCGACCGCGAGCGCGTGCAGGGCGATCTCCTCGGCGATCGCCTCGACGTGGTGGTAGCGACCATCGCGTTCGGCATGGGCATCGACAAGGCCGACATCCGCACCGTGGTGCACACCGCGCTGCCGGCGAGCGTCGAGGGGTACTACCAGGAGATCGGGCGCGCGGGCCGCGACGGCGCGCCCTCCCGCGCGGTGCTGCTCCACTCGTACGCCGATCTCCGCACTCTCGAGTGGTTCCTCGACAAGAGCTACCCCGAGCCGGCCGTGCTCGAGCGGCTCTTCGAGGCGTTGGGGACGCGCCCGGCCGACAAGGCTGCGGTCTTCGGCGATCTCGAGGACGAGGAGACCGAGGTGCTCGATCGGGCGCTGGAGCAGCTGTGGATCCACGGCGGCGCCATCGTCGATCCCGACGAGCAGGTACGACGCGGCGACGTCCGCTGGCGCCCGGCGTACGAGGCGCAGCGCGCGCACAAGGAGGACCAGCTCGCGCGCATGGCGCGCTTCCCCGCCGCCGGCGGCTGCCGCATGCTCGGCCTGGTCCGGCACTTCGGCGACGCGGAGGACTCGGGCGAGCCGTGCGGGGTCTGCGACGCCTGCGCGCCCGCCGCTTGCGTGGTCCGCCGCTTCGAGCCGGTCAGCGCCACCGATCGGGCGCTCCTGCGCCGGGTGCTCGACGCGCTCCGCGCCGCCGACGGCGAGCCCACCGGCCGCCTCCACCGGGAGCGCTTCGAGGCCCACGTCGATCGGCGGGGCTTCGAACGCCTGCTCGCGGGCCTCGAGGCGGCGGGCCTCGTCCGGCTGCGGCGCGACTCGTTCGAGAAGGACGGCCGCAGCATCGACTTCACGCGCGCGTTCGTGACCGAGGCGGGCCGCACCGCGGGCGACGCCGCCCTCGCCGCGATCACGCTGGCGGGCCCGAGCGCGCCGGCGCGCGAGGCGCGGCGCGCCTTCGGCCCGAAGAAGAAGGCCCGCAGCACGCGCCGCGCCCGTGCCGAGCGCGGCGGCGCCCGGCCGGCCACGATCCGGCACGAGGACGCGGCGAGCGTCGCGATCGCCGAGGCGCTCCGAGCGTGGCGCCTCGACGAGGCTCGGCGCGCGAAGGTCCCGGCGTTCCGGATCCTGAGCGACCGTGTGCTGGCCGCGATCGCGAGCGTGCGGCCGCCCGACGAGGAGGCGCTCGGCCTCGTCTCGGGCGTCGGGCCGTCGATGCTGAAGCGGCACGGCCGCAAGATCCTGGCCGTGCTCCGCGGCAACCGCGGGTGACGATCCCCGCGCCTCGGGGCGGGGCGCGCCGAGCCCGTGCAAGCCTCGGCCGCCCTGCGGCGAGGATCACCGCACGCGCGGTGCGGCGGCGGTGCGGCGCACGAGCTTGAGCAGCACGAGCAACACCACCGCGCCGAGGATGGCCCAGACGATCTCGACCCGGTAGCCTTCGACGCGCACCGAGAGCACCGACGGCAGCCCGAGCAAGCTGGCGAGCCACGTGCCGATGAACGCGCCGAGGATCCCGATCGCCACCGAGGCGAGGAACCCTCCCGGGCTGAAGCCCACGAGCATCTCGGCGATCGCTCCGCAGATGCCCCCGATCAGCAAGAGCAGCAGAAACCCCAGGGCCGTCATGCTTTCCCTCCCGGTCCCGGATGCTTCATGGCGCGTGCCACGGCGGTCGCGCTCGCGGGAGCGCTGCGGGAGCGCGCGTCGGCTCGCGCTCGCCGCTTCCGACCGAGCACCCTCGACACACCTCGAGGCCGGCGCGCCGCGCCCGCCCGCGAGCCTGGGAAAAACCGACAGATGGGGCTTCCCACTCGGTCATCGGCGCGCGCGCATCGTTGCCGCGCGGCGGTGTGCGCGACGCCGCGGGAACGGTGTCGGGGCGGCGCTCCGCGGACCCGGAGCGCGGCGTGCGACGGGCGGTCGTCACCACCTGGACCAACGGCGGCGCCGGTGTAGATCTGGCGGCGATGAAAGCACTCCGGTACGTGCTCGTTCCCCTCGTCGTCGCCGTTCCTTTCGTCGCGGGCATCGGCGTAGGTCGGGGGTGCTCCCCGTCTACGGGGACCCAGGCGCCACCCGATGCGGCGCCGCCTTACGCCCTCGGGAGCGGAGCGCCCGCGCCCGCACCGACGCCGCCGCCGCAGGCCGAGGGGCTGAGCGGCGAGGAGCGGCGCGACATCGACGTGTTCCGCGGCGCGTCCGCGTCGGTCGTCTTCATCACCAGCATCGCGCTGCAGCGCGATTACTTCTCGCTCGACGTGCTGCAGATCCCGCAGGGGACCGGGAGCGGCTTCGTCTGGGATCGCGCCGGTCACGTGGTCACGAACTTCCACGTCATCCAGGAGGGCGACCGCTTCTCGGTGACGCTCTCGGATCAATCCGAATGGCCGGCCGAGGTCGTGGGCGCGGCGCCCGGGAAGGACGTCGCGGTGCTGCGGATCAAGGCGCCGCAGGAGAAGCTCACCCCGCTCCCCGTCGGGCGCTCGCGCGAGCTGCTCGTCGGCCAGCGCGTCCTCGCCGTCGGCAACCCGTTCGGCCTCGACCACTCGCTCACCGTGGGCGTCGTCAGCGCGCTCGGCCGCGAGCTCACCGCGCCCAACGGCCGCCGCATCCGGGACGTCGTCCAGACCGACGCCGCCATCAACCCGGGCAACTCGGGCGGGCCGCTCCTCGACTCCGCGGGGCGGCTCATCGGCGTGAACACCGCGATCTACAGCCCGAGCGGCGTCTCGAGCGGCATCGGCTTCGCCATCCCGGCCGACGTCGTCGCGCGCCTCGTCCCCCAGCTCATCGAGCACGGCCGCCTCATCGAGCCCGGCATCGGCGTCGAGCTCAACGCGACGCTCGACCAGCTCGCCCGCCGCGCGGGCGTCGAGGGCGTCGTCGTCTACCGCGTCGAGCCCGGCGGCCCCGCCGAGCAGGCCGGCCTCGAGGGCCCGCGCGTCGCGGGCGGCCGCCGCGTCGTCCTCGGCGACGTGATCGTCGGGCTCCAGGGCAAACCGGTCCGAACGCAGAACGATCTGCTCGACGCGTTCGAGGCCGCAGGCGCGGGCGCGACGGTGACGCTGACCGTGGCGCGAGACGGCGCCCGTCGCGATGTTCGCATGAAGCTCGTCGCCAAGTAGGGCGCCCTCGGCCACGAACGTCCGGCGACGCCGCTCCCGCGCGGCACACCGCTCGCACGCGCGAGATGGCATGACGATAGTCCGATCCGCCACACCCTCCCGTGCCGTCGCCGTCGCGCGCGAGCTCGTTCGCGACGGCGCCTTCGCCGTCGTGGCCGCGTCGCTCGCCGGCTGCGGCGGTGCGCCCGCCCCCGTATGGGCACAAGAGGGCCGTCCCGCACCGATGCGCCGCGCGGCGCGCACCTCGACGGTCTTGCCCGCTCCGGACGCGATCGCCGGCGCGGAGCGCCCCTCGCCCGTCGCGGTCGAACGACCGGAGCAGCGCAAGACCGCGCACGATCTCTCCGAGCTCTTCGACGCCCGAAGAGCCGCGCCTTCGTCGCCCGTCTTCGGCGCCCAGCCCGACGAAGGCCGGCTCTCGGGGTTCGACTTCTACCGCGACCCGCTCGGCTCGACCGCGCCGATGCAGGACCCGTACGCGATCCTGCAGCAGCTGTCGGCGAACAAGCCCGCCGTGATGCGAGCCCAGCGCCAGCTCCTCGAGCGACGCTACGATCTCGTGGCGAGGCTCGCCGCCGACGCGACGATGTCGCGCGGCAAGCCGCTGGCCGTGGGCCCGACCGCGCGCCTCGCGAACGGGCTCACCTGGCAGCAGCTGGCCACGATGCCTCCGGAGCAGATCCGCCGCGGCGGCGTGTTCCCGTACCCGTCGCTGCCGCACCCGCTGCAGACGAACGGCGGGCAGGTGTTCCCCCAGATGCAGATCCAGATGTTCCCGCGGCTCGAGCGCGTCGACGTGGACTTCGATCTGCCCGAGGAGTTCCTGCCCGAGTTCCCGCCGGCCATCTTCCTCAGCAACAGGCCCGAGCTCGGTGACGTGTCGCGCGGCGAGGTGGTCTCGATCAACAACTACTACCGCCTCTTCAAGGACCTGCTCACGCCGGTCCAGCTCGACGGGCTCCGGCTGCTCCTGACGCCGTTTCCGCAGGAGGAGTTCAACCCCACCGACGACCGGAAGACGAAGGAGGCGAGCCTCGGCGTCACCTGCCTCGATTGCCACATCAACGGGCACACCACGGCGCAGTTCCACCTCAACCCCGACATGCGGCCGCAGGAGCGGCGGTTCCGGCTCGACACGGTGAGCCTGCGCGGCCTCTTCGACCAGCAGATCCACGGCTCGAAGCGGAGCCTGCGCTCGGTCGAGGACTTCACCGAGTTCGAGCAGCGGACCGCCTACTTCAACGGCGACCCCATCCACGCCATGAAGAAGGGCATGAACATCCTCGACCGCATCCAGGTCAGCCACATGGCGCAGATGCAGAACATGTTCGACTTCCCGCCCGCGCCCAAGCTCGACCCGGTGACCGGCCGCCTCGTTCGCGCCAAGGCGACCCCGAGCGAGCTCCGAGGCGAGCAGGTGTTCTTCGGCAAGGGCCAGTGCGCCTCGTGCCACCCGCCGCCCAGCTACCTCGATCACCAGATGCACGATCTCCATCTGGAGCGCTTCCTCCGCGACGAGCCGGGCGACGGACCGATCAAGGCGTTCACGTTGCGCGGCATCAAGGAGAGCCCTCCTTACCTGCACGACGGCCGCTGCTTCACGCTCGAGGACACGGTGGAGTTCTTCAACATCGTGCTCGGGGTAAACCTCACGCCGGAGGAGAAGCGCGACCTCGTCGCGTTCATGCGGCAGCTCTGAAGGCCGGCCGGCGGAGCGGCTCAGCGGGCCGGGCCGCCCTCGTCGAAGCGCGCTTTGTGGATGCGCTCGCCGAACGACTCGCTCCCGATCGGCACCCTCACGGTGAGCACGGGGCAAGGCGCGTTGCGGACGACGCCCTCGGCGACGCTGCCGATGAGCGTGTGCAGCCGGCCGACGCGGCCGTGCGTGCCCATCACCACCAGGTCGTAGCCTCCGGCGGTCTCGAGGATCCGGAGCAGAGGATCGCCCTGGACCACGATGCGGCCGAGCCGCTCGCCGAGCTGCTCCTTGACCCGCGAGACGGCGTCGTCCATCTGCCGCTCGGCGGTCCGCAGCGCGTCCGGCGCCATCGGCTCGGACGAGCCGAGCCTAAAATGCTCGTGCTCGTGCACGTGCAGCACGTCGATGGAGGCGCCGAGGTCGTCGGCGAGCGACCTCGCCAGGTCGAGAGCCATGATCGAGCACGGCGACGGGTCCATGGGCACGAGGATCCTGCGGACGATCGGCATGGCGCGCGACTCGCGCTGGGGCGCGGCCCCCGCGGGACGGCCCGGCGAGCTCCGATGGCACGGGGGAGGAGCAACGCCCGTACCGCGCGCGCGCGGGCGTGTCGTTGCCCTCCACTTGACGGCGCCGGCAGCCGTTCGACGCTCCAAGAGCGAGGAGGATCGATGAAGCGAGCCTTGCTCTTCACCGCTGCGGCGGTCTCGTGCGTGAGCGCGGCGCGCGCGGCGCCGGCCCCCTCGCTCACCCTGTCACCGGGCGATCCGAGGCCCGGTGACCCGGTCCTGGTGACGGTCGTGGGCGCGAGCGAGCCGCCGAGCGGCAGCGCCGATCGCGAGCCCCTCCGCTTCTTCGCGGTCGAGGGGGGTCATCAGGCGCTCATGGCCGTGCCGCTGCGCGCGCCGCCCGGGCGCGTCGAGGTGAGGATCGACGTCGCCGGCTCCCCGGCCCTGCACGGCGAGGTGTCGGCGCGGGAGCACGCGTACGGGACGCAGGACGTCGTCGTCGAGGAGGAGTACGTCGACCCGCCGCCCGAGGCCGAAGAGCAGATCCGCGCCGACAACGCCGCCATCGCCGAGGCCTACGCCCAGAAGGATCGCCCGCCGCTCTTCCGGCGGAGCTTCCAGGTCCCCGTCGAGGCGCCGATCAGCGCCTCGTTCGGCGTCTGGAACCGCTTTCAGGACGGGCACGAGAGCCAGCACCAGGGCGTCGACTTCCGCGCCCCGGCGGGGACGCCCGTCGAAGCCTCCAACGACGGCGAGGTGGTGCTCTCCCGCGACTGCTTCATGTCGGGAAAGACGGTCGTCGTCCACCATGGCAAAAAGCTCTACACGGCGTACCTCCACCTCTCCGACACCTCCGTCGAGCCCGGCGACGAGGTGCGCCGCGGGCAGGTCATCGGGCACGTCGGCGCGACCGGCCGGACGACCGGTCCGCACCTCCACTGGAGCGTGAGGGTGGGCGACGATTACGTCGATCCGATGACGTTCCTCGTGCTCGGGCTGCGCCAGCCGCTGGCCTCGATGTTCCCCGCGTCACGCGGGCGAGCCGGGCCCGTCGGCCCGCCCTGACTCGCGGCCGGGCTTCTGCCTGCGCGCGCCGTGTGGAATCATGGCCCGATGGCCCGCTCCGGCGTCTGTCTGCTGCTCGTCCTCGGCGCGGGGTGCGGCGAGCCGAGCGAGACCGCGGCGAGCACCACGAGCGGCGGCGGGGCCGGCGACGGCGGCGTCCCTGCGGGCTGCGCTCCGGGCGAGCTCCTCGACGACGCCGGCGACTGCGCGCCGGCGGGCGTGCCGCCGGAGGCGTGCGGCGAGGGCTTCACGGCCGACGGCGCGTCCGGATGCCGAGCCGAGCTCCCCGCCGATCCGTGCCCGGCCGGGCAGCTCGCGGTTCCGGGAGAGACCTCCTGCCATCCGGTCGCGCCGTGCGCGCCGGGCGCGTGGGGCGACGTCCCCGTCGACGCCGACACGCTCTTCGTCGACCCTGGCTACGTCGGCCCCAGCGACGGCTCGGCCGGCCAGCCCTGGACGACGATCCAGGCCGCGCTCGACGCGGCGGGCCCAGGGGCGCTGATCGCGCTCGCCGACGGCGACTACGCCGAGCCGGTGCTCGTCGTGGGGCGTCCCGTTCGGATCTGGGGCCGCTGCCCGGAGCTCGTGCGGATCGCCGGCCTGCCGGGGGAGTTCGCGGCGGTGCTCGTCGGCCAAGGCGCCGACGGGACCGAGCTGCGCTCCCTCTCCATCCTCGGCGCGACGATGGGGTTCGCCGCCTCGGGATCGGCGGACCTCCTCCTCGATCACGTGTGGATCCACGACACCTCCGACTGGGGCATCGACGTGCAGGAGGACTACGGCCCCGTGAGCATCACGGTGCGAGCCTCGCTCGTCGAAGGGACGCGCGGCATCGGCGCGTACGTGCGCGGCTCGTCGGCCACGATCGAGTCTTCGGTCGTCCGCGACGTCGAGGCGACCGGCGCCAACGACGGCGCGGCGATCGCCGTGCTCGACGCCTCCGACGGGTCCCGCTCGCAGGTCGAGGTGCGCGGCTCGCTCGTCGAGCGCGCGCAACGCACGGGCGTGACCTGCCTCGGCTCGGACCTCGCGCTCGAGCGCACCGTCGTGCGCGACACCCTGACCGGCGCCCAGGGCCTGCTCGGCCGCGGGGTCGACGCCCGCGACAGCGACGCCTCCGGAGCGCCGAGCACCGTCGCGATCTCGGGCTGCGTGATCGAGCGCAACGTCGAGAGCGGGATCGTCGCCTTCGGGTCGGAGGTCTCGATCGAGGCCAGCGTCGTCCGCGACACCGAGGCCGAAACGAACGGGAAGTTCGGGCGGGGCATCGCGATCGAGCCCGGCGCGATGCAGCAGCGCTCCTCGGTCGTGATCCGGTCGAGCCTCGTGGAGCGCAGTCGGGACGACGCCGTCATCGTCAGCGCCTCCGATCTCGTCCTCGAGCGCACGATCCTCCGCGACACGCTCGAGCAGCCCCTCGACGGCCGCTTCGGCCGCGGCGTCAGCGCCCAGGGCGGGGCCGTCGTGGCGCTCCGCGGCTGCGTCGTGGAGCGCAGCCGCGAGCTCGGCGTCCTCGTCTCCCGCTCCACGCTCACGGCCGAGTCCACCCGCATCAGCGACACCCAGCCGCGCGCCAGCGACGGCGCGTTCGGCGACGGCGTGGCCGTGGTCGGCGCCTTCGGCGTGGGAGCGGCCACGCTGAGCGGCTGCCTCGTGGAGCGGAGCGCGCGCGCCGGGCTGGCAGCCTTCGGCGCGTCCGTGGAGCTCGGCGCGACCGCGCTTCGCTGCAACGCCATTCACCTCGACGGCGAACCCTCCGACGGCACCCGCGCCGCCGCCGACTTCGCCTTCCACGACGGCGGCGGGAACACATGCGGATGCGACGGGCAAGAGATCGCCTGCGCGCTGGTGACATCGGGCCTCGCGCCGCCCGAGCCGCTGTGATCCGCGTCGAAACCGTGCGGTCGCCGTTCCGGCGCGCCGCCGCGCCCGCTACGCTCTCCCGATGACCTCCTCCGATGCTTCCGTCGCGCGCCGCCTCGCCGCCCTGGTGCTCCTGGTCGTGCCCGCCGCGGTGCTCGGGGTCGCGTGCGACCCCGGCCAGAGGGAGAGCATCGTCGAGCAATGCGAGTACGACACCACGTGCACCTGCGCGAGCGGCGAGTACTGCGCCTACGAATGCCCGTCGGGAGGCTGCCACGTCGTCTGCTCGGACGGCGCCACCTGCGACGTGAGCGGCGGCTCGGGCGATGTCGTCGTCGAGTGCGGCAGCGGCTCCAAGTGCACCGTCTCGTGCCAGAGCGGCTCGTGCGACGTCACCTGCAACGCCTCGGCCTCCTGCGACGAGACGTGCGGCTCGGGCGGCTGCCAGCTCACCTGCACCAGCGTCGATTCGTGCACCCAGGATTGCAGCGGGAGCAGCGGCGGGTGCGACTGCACCGGCTGCACCTGAGAAGAGCGGATCGGATCGCGCCGGAGGTCACGGCCGTCGCGCGCCGCCCGGCGCCGCGGCGGCGCGGTGCGCGCTCTGTCCCACCCTGACGAAGGGGCGTCCATGGTCGAACGCGCATTCGCTCGAGCCGCAACGGCTCCGCGGCGGACGGCCGAGTTTGACTGCCGGGATCGGCGCCGAATACTGATCGCATGCAACCGCGTCCTGGGGGGGCGCCGCGGGAGCCGACGCGCCTGCCGCGAGCGACCCGTGCCGCGCTGAGCGCCGTCATCGCGCTGCATCTGCTCGCGGTGGCCGCCGGGCCATGGTCGTTCCGCCCGACGCGATCGGCGCTCGCGGCCACCGTCTATCGGCCGCTGCGGCCGTGGATCGAGGCGCTCAAGCTCGACAACGGCTATCGCTTCTTCGCGCCGGAGCCTTCGCCCAGCCACCTCCTCCGCTACCAGGCGCGCCTGCGCGCCGGGGGCGTCGCGTCGGGGGTCATCCCGGATGCCGAGGTGCTGCGCCCGCGCCTGCTCTACCACCGGCACCTCGTCTTCATCGAGTTCCTCAGCGTGCTCGAGCTCTCGTCGTCGCGCGACGCTCCGGGCTCGCCCGGGCGCCGCCTCCTCGAGGCCTTCGCGCAGAGCTACGCCACCGAGCTCGGTCGACGGCTGGGCGCGCGCGAGGTCTCGCTGTGGATCGAGGCGCACCACGTCCCGCGGGCCGAGCTCGTCGCCCGCGGCATGAGGCTGACGGATCCGAAGCTCTACCAGGAGGTCTCGCTCGGCACCTTCCGCACCGGAGATGCCCCGTGACCCGCGCGCTCGAGCCGCTTCGCGCCTGGGCGGGAGGAGCGTGGCGCGGCTGGGATCGGTTCTGGTTCACCCCGAGCGACCCGGCGACCCTCGGCGTCATCCGGGTGCTCGCCGGCGCGATGCTCCTTTACACGCACGCGATCTGGACGCTCGACCTCGAGGGCTTCTTCGGCGCGGGGGGCTGGTCGTCGCCGGCGGCGATGGAGCTGCTCCGGCGCGACAGCTATGCCATGAGCTACTTCTGGGCGATCCGATCGCCCACCGCGCTCTGGATCGCGCACGGGGCGGCGCTCGTCGCGTTCGCCCTGCTCATGGTCGGACTCTTCAGCCGGGTCGCGGCCGTCCTCTCGGCGATCGCCGCGCTCTCGTACGCCGCGCGCGTCCCCGGCGCCCTCTTCGGTCTCGACCAGATCAACGTGATGCTCGCGGTCTACCTGGCGGTCGGGCCTTCGGGCGACGCGTTCTCGCTCGATCGCCTCGTCGCGCGCCGGCGCGGCCGCGCCACGCCCGCGCCGAGCTCCGGCGCGAACGTCGCGGTGCGGCTCATCCAGCTGCACATGTGCGTCATCTACTTCTTCTCGGGCGCCTCGAAGCTGATGGGCCCGGCGTGGTGGAACGGGACGGCGCTCTGGGGCGCGTTCGGCAACCTCGAGTACCAGTCGCTCGACGTCACCTGGCTGGCGGGCTGGCCGCGCCTCGTCGCGCTGATGACCCACGTGACGGTGTTCTGGGAGCTCTCGTACGCGGCGCTCGTCTGGCCGCGCGCGACGCGCCCGCTGGTGCTGCTCGCCGCCGTGCCGGTGCACCTCGGGATCGCGCTCTGCCTCGGCATGGCCACGTTCGGGCTGGTGATGTTGATCGGCAACGTCGCCTTCGTGCCGCCCGAATGGATCCGGGCGGCGCTCGGCGCGCTCGCGCCGAGGCCGCGCCCTCGTGAGGTGGTGGAGACCAAGACGTAGCGCCGCAGGCGACGGCCTGCGGCGCTGGAGAGGATCGCGGCGTCACCGACCGGCCGTCGCGTCGGAGCGGCCGGTCGATGCGCGCGTGACGACTACAGGAACGGGCAGAACGAACGCCCGAACGTCCCGCCGCCCACCAGGCCGCCCCAGAGGCTGATGGTCGGGAAGACCGACTGGAAGGCGCTCTGCGAATCGAAGGCCGACGCCGTCTGCGCCGCGTGCTGCGACTGGGCCTGCGCCGCCGCGTCCCAGCTGACCTGGACCAGGAAGTGGTTGGTCTTGGCCGACTGGAGCTCGTTGAACATGGCCGAGTTCGAGCTCGCCATCTGCTGCTGCTGGAGGGCCTCGGTCGCGGCCTGGTCGAGCGTCGCGAACGAGGCGGCGTTCGACATCAGCGAGGTCTGGTGGAGCGCCGTCGCCGAAGCGTCACGCGTGGCGATCGCGTTCTGCTCGGCGAAGCTCACCTGATCCGCCGTCGCGATGCTCTCGGCCTTCTGCGCCGCGTAGTGCTCGCTGGCCGCGGTGGCCTGGTGCGCCGCGGTGCGCGACGCCACGGCGTCGAGGCTCTGCGCAGCCGCGACGTTCGAGCTGTGGGCCGCGACGTCGCTGGCCGCCGCCTGGTCGACGCTGGCGGCGTCGGCCGCCTGGACGCTGCTCACGTCGGCGGACTCCGCGGCCTGCGCGGCGTTGGCCGCCGCCGTGTCGAAGGCGCTGCTGAACCCGAGCGGCGCCGCGACGCCGATCCCGAACCCCGACGAGAGCCCGCCGAAGGCGACGGGCAAGGACGACACCGTCTGGGCGACGTTCGCGAACTGGTTCGCGTACTGCGACGCCGCCGCCGCGTCCTTCGACGTGGCCGCGGCGCTGTTCGCCTGATCGGCGCTGGCGGCGTACGCCGCGCTCTGGCGCTGCGCCGCCGCGTCGGCGGCCCGCTGCGTGGCCGCGGCGCTGTGCTGCTCGGCCGCGACCTGGCTCACGTCGCTGGCCTGGGACGCCACGCTCTCGACGGCCGACGCGCTCGTCGCCTGGTAGCGGCTCGCGCTCGACCCCTGCTTCATGCTGCTGGCGCTCTGCGCCACGACGGTGCTCTGGTTCTGGATCAGGTCGGTGGCGGCTTGATCGAGCGATTGCCCCGAAGCGGCCGACGAGGTCAGCGACTTCTGCTGGAGCAGCGAGATCGCGCCCGTCTGGTCGACGGAGTAGACCGAGACCTGGACGTTCTGCGCCGCCATCTCGGCCGCGTTGACCGCGATGTAGTCGAGGTTGTTGATCGACGCCATGACGTCGAAGAGCGCCGTCGAGGTACCGGCGTTGGTGGCGACGCCGCCGATCTGTGAGATCCGGCCCTGCGACGTGCCGATGTCGCTCTCGGGCGCGGCTACGGGATCGAAGCCATCCGCCGCACCCGGCTCGGCGCTGCAGCCCGTCGCGAGCGCAGCCGCGACGAAGCCGAGCAGCGTGGTCTTCTTCCAGTCGAAACTTCTCATGACTCCATCTCTCCTCAGGCGCCGAAGGTGTTCTCGTCTCGGGGAGCGTCGGCGCGACGGCTCCTGCCCGCTGCATCCCAGCAACGCGCGTACCCCGGGCGTACGCGGCGCCGTCGCCCCCGCGCGCGGCGTCGGCTCGCACAGCGCGGCGCGCGCGGGTGTGCACGTTGTCCTGGAACGGCGCGCGGCGCGTGCGCGCCGGGATGGAAGCCGACCAAGCACGCTGGGCGCTCGAGAACGAAGGACGAGCCTGCTCGCGTGGGTCTTGGTAGCATCGCGTCCCCGTGCGGACGAGCTGCCGAGCCGAGTCGACCTGCCGCGCCGCGGCTGCTCCTGCGCTGCTCCTCGCGCTCGCGGCGCTCGCGGGAGCGTGCACCGACGACGAGGTCGTCGCGCCTGCCGCTCCCGCCCTGGAGTGCTCGACCGAGCTCGTCGAGACGCCGGGGCTCGATCTCGTGCTCGAGGGCGCCGGCTCGTGCGCCGCGTCGGTGCGCATGAAGCTCCGCGTGGCGACCGGGACGCTCGAGTCGCCGGCCTGGAGCGATGCCGGCGAGGGGCCGGTCGAGGTCGTCGGTCGCTGGGAGCGCGTCGAAGGCGGCGTCGCTCGCCCGGTGACGCTCAGGAACGGCGGCGACGCGCCGGTCGTCGTGCTCGGCCTCGAGTGGTCGACGGTGGGCGACCTCGGGCTCGCGGTCGAGCGCGTCCTCCACAACGGCTACCAGAGCTGGTCGTACACCGGCGTCGAGCTGCCGGTGGGCACGCTCGAGGAGGCCGCCGGGACCGCCGCGCCGGGAGGTGGAGACGGGGACGTGCTCGGCGAGCGACGAGGCATCTCGTGGTGGTGGGCGTTCCTCTCCGACGCCGCGGGCACCGGGCTCGTCGCCGGCGCCGACGGCGGCACGGTCCTCAAGACCTTCCTCGCGGCGGACGGCGGCGAGGCTCCGCGGCTACGCGTCGTGCAGGGGATGACGGGCGACGCGCTCACGCTCGCCCCGGGCGAGGAGCGCGCTCTCGACGGCCTGTTCGTCGCGCTCGGCGACGTCGGCCGAGGGCTCGACGCGTACGCCGAGCGCGTCGCGGCGCTGCACCCTCCGGTGCAGCCGCGGAAGCCGGCGCTCGGCGGGTGGGGCTCGTGGAACCTCTACTACGACGCGATCGACGCGGCCGCGCTCCGCGCCGAGGCCGAGTGGGCCGCCGCCAACCTCGCGCCGCTCGGCCTGGGCGACTTCCTCCTCGACGACGGCTACGAGCCGCACTGGGGCGCCTGGTACGCCGCGCCCGAGTTCGGCGCCGATCTCGCCGTGCTCACCGCAGAGCAGGAGGCGGCCGGCCTCACCCCGGCGGTGTGGATCGCGCCCGTCTACGTCGACGAGACCGATCCCGTCGTCGCCCTGCACCCCGAGTGGTTCGTGCACGACGCGAGCGGCGCGATGCGCTCCTTCTACAACTTCGGGCCGACGTACGTCGCTCTCGAGGTGACCGTGCCCGAGGCGCGCGCGTTCGCCGCCGACGCGCTCGTGTCCCTCCGGGCCGCGGGCTTCCGCACCCTCAAGCTCGACTTCCTCTTCGGCGCGGCGCTCGAGGGCGATCGCACGCCGGCGCTCACCGGCCTCGAGGCGTACGCCCTCTGGATGAAGACGTTCCGCGACGCCGTGCCCGACGCGCACCTGGTCGGCTGCGGCGCGCCGGTCCTGCCCAGCGTGGGCTGGGTCGACAGCTTCCGCACCGGGCCGGACATCGCCTTCGCCGTGCAGCCCGAGCCGACGTACGCCTTCCTCTCGGCCGAGGCGCGCCACACGGCGCTGCGGGCGCACACCGACCGGTGGTGGGCGATCGATCCCGACGTGGTCCTCCTCCGCGGCGATCTCGTGACCGACGCCGAGGCGTGGACGCACGTGGTCTCGGCGGCGATGGCGGGAGGCAACCTGCTCCTCGGCGACGGCCGGCAGGCCTCGCCGCTGCGTCGCGCGATGGCGCTCGCGCCCGAGATCCTGGACCTGGCGCGGCTGGGCGGCACCGCGGCGCGCGCCCAGGGGCTCGCGGCGAGCACCGACTCCAAGGTGCTCCTCTCGCCGCTCATCATGGGAGGGACCACGACGTGGGTGCCGCACGTCTGGGAGAAGCAGGCCGAGGGCCGCGGGTGGACCGCCGTCTACGCCTGGGACGAGGAGGCCTACACAGCGGCGCTCTCGCTCCCCGGCGGGGCCGAGGAGATCCTCCCGCCCGCCGCGGATGGCGCAGCGGTCACCCGCGCGCCCGTCGGCGCGAAGCTCGACGTCGCCGTCCCGCCCCACGGCGTCCGCCTCTTCACCTGGCCGCGGTGAGCTGTCGTCTTCCTCGGGAGGAGCGCGCGGCGCCGTCGCTCCGGTTCGCGCGCGCCAGCGGGCTCGGCTCGCGTCAGGGCACGACGGTGCAGGCGACGGCCTGGGCGGCGTCCTCCGGCAGGAGCGGCGCGGCGTAGAGCGCGACCAGCCCCCCGGGCTCGCTGGCGTCGCGCGCCGCGGGGCAGCCGAGCGTGATCGTGGTGGTGCCGGTCGCCACCACCTCGTTCGCGAGCGCGTCGCGGTAGGTGCAGGCCACGCCGGTGCCGAGCACGGCGCTGCGCTCGCACGCGCGGAGCACCTGCGGCTTCAGCGGATCGGCCACGGTGCAGTCGAGGGTCAGCGGCTGCCCCGGCGTGCAGGTGATCTGCGAGCCGGCGTCCTTCTGCTCCTGGAAGCCGCAGTCGCGCAGCGGCCCGAGCTGCCCGCGATCGCACGCCGCCGTGGTGAGCCCGCCGTCGACCGGGAGCATCACCTCGAGCGAGCCGGTGTTGTTCGCGTCCCAGCCGGCCATGAAGTCACAGACGGGCCGATCGACGGGCTTACCGTCCTTCGTGGTGAAGTCGGTGGGCTCGAAGGTGGGGTGGCCGTCGGCGTCGAGCACCGGCGTCCCCTCGCAGAGGAACTGATCCGGGTTCGAGACGAACGCGAGCGGCCGGGTGACCGCGCCGCCGGCCGTGTCGACGTCGGTGACGTCGATCCACTGGCAGTCGAGCCCCGCGCCGTAGTCGTCGCCCCAGCCGGCCTGGATGCCCTGGTACGCGCAGCTGCCGTACGGGTTGGTGAGCGGCGAGGCCTCGTTGTTCGAGTAGCGCGACGTGCTCTGCAGGCAGAAGGCGCGCTTCTGGCCCGTCTGCGGGCCGTCGCCGTAGGTGAAGTCGCCGTAGTGGCTGAAGTGGTAGTGCTGGTGGCACTCGCTGAACTCGTAGATGTTGTGGTCTCCGAGGCTCGTCCCGGCGCCCTCGAGGTAGTAATCGACGTCGCCGATGTCGAGCGCGGCGGCCCCGAGGTTCTTCACGCTCGCGTCGAACTGGAGGAGCCGGCGCCAGCCCGGTCCGCCCACGCAGCCCTCGGCGATGGCGCACGAGTCGGGCGGGACGTAGCGGTAGATGACGCGGTGGTTCTCGAGGCCGCCGGCGATGACGGCGAGATCGGCGCCGGTCGGGTTGGTCACCTCGCCGACGCGCGCCTCCTCCGCCTTGGCTGCGTCCCAGGCGACGCGCGTGAAGCGGACCGAGGTCTCCACCTTCCCCACGTGGGCGTCGAGCGCCTCGACGCAGCCCTCGGAGGGGATCTCGGTCAGGTGGCAGTCGTTCTCGCCGGCCTCGCACTCGTGGTCGTAGAAGGTCGAGACGTTCTCGGCGTCGACGCTGTTCGGCGGGAACTCGCTCTCGTCCATGCAGGCGTACCCGGTGCGCTGCAGGAGCAGCTCGGGATCGATCGGGAGGACGAACGGCTCGTCCCAGAAGCCGCCGACGCTCGCCAACGCCGGCTCGGCCTCGGCGGGCGAGCCCGCGTCGCTGAGCAGCGTCGAGGTCAGGGTGTAGCGGATGGCGACGAGATCGTGCCCGCCGACCGTGGTCCGCTCGGCGCCGGCGGCGTCGAGCGCGATGCGCCACTTCTCGCGCGGGGGCAGGGGGAGCTGCCCCTTGCCGTCGTAGTAGAAGTTCCGGAACACCAGCCGGTACAGCGTGAGCTCGACCTGCCGCGCGGCGCGCGCCGTCCACATCGCCTCGGGCGCGGCGAGGAGCGCCGTCGCGGCGCGATCGCGCTCCGCCGCGGGTAGCTCGTCGAGGAGCACGCCCACCTGGCTCGCGAGCTCGACCTCGACGAGCGCGCCCGGGTCCGCGGCCGGCTCGGGCGCGGTCGAGTCGGTGTCGGCGCTGCACGACGCCGCGGCCAGGGGCACGACGGCGAGCACGAGCCAGCGGCAAGAAAGGAGCGATCGGCGCATGGATGTCTCCGGGACGGCGTGGTCGAGAAGGAGCCCGTCATCGTAGGCGAAGACCGGCCGGGTCTGTAGCCCGGCGCGCGACGGCGGCTCGGAGGCGCGTCCTCTTCGTCCGGCGCGTCGACCCAGCAAGCGCGACATGCTGGCGCGCGCGATGGCCGCGCGCGGCGGCTCGACGCCGCCCCGTCGAGCGCCGGCGCGCGGGTGCGCTCCTTGCACGAGAGCGCGGGCGAGGAGGCACCATGGCACAAGAGAAGAGCGGCAAGTACGCCGGCTCCGAAGAGACCGGCACGCGCGACGAGCACTACGATCTCATCAGCGCGCTCTACCACACGCTGCAGGAGGCCGAGACCGCTTGCCAGTACATGCGCGACGCGAAGAGCGCGGGTGACGACGAGCTCGCAGGGTTCTTCGAGGAGGTCAAGAAGGAGGCCCGGGATCGCGCCGAGCGGGCGAAGTCGCTCCTCAGCCGTCGCCTCGGCGAGGTGAAGCGTGCGGCGTGAGCGCGCGCGCTCGGCGCTCCGGGCAGCGCGGGCGATCGCGGTGACGGCCGCGCTCGCCTGCGCGCTCGGCGCGTGCCGCACGCCGGCCCCCGGACCGGGGCCGCTGCCGCCGCCGCCGCAGGCGGATCGACCGCTGCCCTGAGGCGATGTCGCCGGCAGGCGGAGTCCGTCGCGCCCGGCGATCGGTCACGCGCCGCGGAGCCGCTCGATCTCGGGCAGCGCCGAGGTGAACAGCGCCAGCAGCTGGTCGGCGTGGATCGTCTCCGGCACGGGGAGGAGCGCCGCCTGGACATCGCGCGCCATCGCGTCGAAGCTCGCGGTGTCGAACTCGTAGAGATCCTCGGGCACCACGATGATGAGCGGCCGGCACGTGGCGGCGACGGTGAGCGACTCGGCGACCTCGCAGCGGTGCAAGCTGGCGGCGGCGCCGGCGAGGGCGACGGCGCGGCAGGTCTGCGCGAGCATCTCCGTCCCGCCGACGAGCAGGACGGCGCTCGCCGGCGCGGCGAGCGGGGTCGGCGCCTGCGAACCGATCATGCGGTCATGGTACGACAGCTGGCCTGGTGAAGCCGACCTGGCGTGGCTGCGCTGTTGTTGCGCTCGCAATCGCGGTGGCCTCGTGCGCAGATCGCCGCTGCCATCGGTCTTGCGTGGGCAGGACCTCGGCACCAGGAGTCCCCCATGCCTCGGCCATGGGAGCGCGCCTGGCTCCGTTCGGCGATCGCGCTCGCGACGTTGACCGCGGCACCGAGCTCCGGCGCGTTGACGGCAGGAGACACGCGGACGGCGGAGACATGGACCGTGGACCCGGCTCGAAGCGAGCTGGTCATCCACGTTCATCGCAAGGGGCTGCTCTCGCCGTTCCTCCACGACCATCACTTCGTCCCGACGGCTTGGACCGCGAACGCGCGCTTCGACCCCGCTCGTCCCGAAGCGGCGCACGTCCGCGTCGTCGTGGACGCGTCCTCGCTGCGCGACAGGCAGCCGAAGCTGTCGGCGCAGGACCGGCTCGAGGTCGAGGGCCAGGTCAGGGGCCCGGACGTCCTCGACGCGGAGAGCTATCCGGAGGTCGAGTTCACCGCCGATCGGCTGGAGATCACGCCGGAGCCATCGCAAGACCCGAATGTCGTTCGCGGGCAGCTCGTCGGATCGCTCCGCCTCCATGGTCGGGCGCGGCCGCTCCGCGTGCCGGTCGTGGCCCGGTGGTCGTCCGGGTGGTTGCGCGTCAACGGCAACGCCTCGCTCGCGCAGAGCGCCTTCGGCATCGAGCCGTACAAGACCGCGCTGGGCGCGATCGCGGTTCACGATCGCGTCGACGTCGAGTTCTCCCTGCACGCCGTCCGCTAGCGTCGTGGCCGGAGGAGCGGAACGCATCGCGATCGGCTCCTCGCGGGCGCGCGCCGAAACGGTCCGATGCTCATGCTCCTTGCCCGGCCATCTGCATCCAGGCTCGCGTACCGCCGCAGAGGGACCGAGCCGACGGGAAGCCGCTCGCGCGGAGCTGCTCGGCGGCACGCTCCGAACGACCGCCCCCCTTGCCGCACACGGTGACCACGGGCGCGTCACGGGGAAGCTCGGACGCGCGGAGGGCGAGCGCGTCGAGCGGGATGTTGATCGCGCCCTCGACGTGGCCTTGCGCGAACTCCTCCGGCGAGCGCACGTCCACGATCACCGCGCTCGAGGCGCCGCGGAGCTCCGCGGGCTCGACGCAGGTGGGCTCGCCCTTCTTCGCGCGCAGGTCTTCGCGGCGCAGTGTCTCGCGCATCCGGACGGCGACGACGAGCCCCGACGCGCAGGTGAGCGCCGCGACGAGCCACATCGCGGCAGGCAGCCCGAGCGCGTCGGCCGTGACGCCCGCGAGCAGCGCTCCGATGGCGTAGCCGAGGTCACGCCAGAGCCGGTAGACGCCCACCGAAGAGGCTCGCCACGAGGGATGCGCGACGTCGCCGATGGCGGCGAGCAGCGTCGGGTAGACCATCGCGGTGCCAACGCCGAGCAGCGCGGCACCCGTCGCGAAGCCGGCGAAGCGGCTCGCGAGGACGACGACGGCGATCCCCGCGGCCTGCACCCACATCCCCGCGGCGATGAGCCACTTGCGCCCCACGCGGTCCGACCACGCGCCGGTGAAGAGCTGGGCGATGCCCCAGGTGGCCGGGTAGATCGCGGCGAGCGCGCCGATCCGTTCGAGGTCCATCCGCGCCGCCGTGAAGAACAGCGGGAAGAGCCCCCACGCCATGCCGTCGTTGAGGTTGTTGACGAGGCCCGCCTGGCTGACGCTCGAGAGGTTCCGGTCGAGCAGGGTCGTGCGCCAGAAGACCTGGCGCTGGGTCGGCATGCCTTCGGACGGCTGCCCACCGTGGAGCTTCGACTCGGCGGCGACGTGGTGCTTGGTCTCGCGGACGACGGCGGCGGAGAGCAGGAGCCCGAGCGCGACGAAGGCGAGGCCGAGGTAGAACGGCTGGGGACGCAGGCCGTAGCGCGCGGCGATGAGGCCGGTGGCGAGCGCGCTGCCCGCGACGGCGAAGTAGCCGGCGAACTCGTTGAGCCCCATCGCCAGCCCGCGCTTCGTCGGTCCCGCGAGATCGATCTTCATGATGACCGTCGTCGACCAGGTGAGGCCCTGGCTGACGCCGAGCAGCGCGTTGGCGAAGAGCACCCACGACCAGCTCGGCGCCCACATCAGGAGGAACGGCACCGGGGCCGCGACGAGCCAGCCCCCGACGAGCACGTGCTTGCGACCGAAGCGGTCCGAGAGGCGGCCGGCGAGGTAGTTCGTCAGCGCCTTGGTCACGCCGAAGACGACGATGAACGAGAGCACCGCGGTCTTCGCCGCCAGGTGGAACGCCTGCTCGGCGATCGGCGGCAGGATCGTGCGCTCCATCCCCACCATCGCGCCGACGAAGGCGTTGACGACGACCAGCAGCGAGAACTGCCCGATGTTCTCTCGCACGCCGAGACGGACGCCGGTCATGAGCGCGCTCCGGCCCTGGTGGACTCCACGCGCCAGCCGCGGGCGCGCCACTCGATGACTCCTTGCTCCATCCGGTGGGCCTCGAAGCCTCTCTTGCGGAGCAGCTCGACGGCCTCGAGCGCCATCACGCAGTAGGGCCCGCGGCAGTAGGCGACGATCTCGCGGTCTTTCCTCAGCTCCTTCAGCCGCGTCTTCAGCTCGCCGACGGGGACGGAGAGCGCGCCGGGGATGTGGCCGGCGCGGTACTCCTCGACGGGGCGCACGTCGAGCACCGTGACCTCACCGCTCTTCACGCGGCGGAGCAGCTCGTCGCCCGGGACCGCCTCCATCGCGCCGCGCTGCTCGAAATACGCGCGAGTGACCTGGTCGACCTCGGCGAGGCGCGACTTGGCGAGCCCGCGCAGCGCGAGGAAGAACCGCCAGACCTCGTCGTCCGCGAGCCGGTACTCGACGTAGAGCCCCTTCTTCTCGCCCTCCACGAGGCGCGCGGCGCGGAGCACCTGCAGGTGCTGGGAAGCGTTGGCGACCGAGAGCGCAGCCTGCTCGGCGAGAGCCTCGACCGTCCGAGGGCCCTGGCAGAGGAGGTCGAGCAGCTCGAGCCGCTTGGGAGCCGAGAGGGCCTTCCCGAGCCGGGCGAGCTGCTCGTAGATGCTGTCCTTGAACCGCCGATGGGGCGTCGTCATCGTCCAAGTATTCAACATAATACTTGAATAATCAACGGAGGATCCGCCGCAGGGTGCGGCGCAGGGGCAGGAACCACGCGTTCACCGCGCGAGAGCAGGCGGCGCCGGGCACCTCTGCACGCCCTCCCGTGGCGCTCCGTGGCGATCAGTCGTGCGTGTGCCGGTGGTGCAGATCGGAGACGTGCGGGTGCTCGTGCTCGAGCACCTCGTGCTCGTGGGAGTGCGAGTGCGGCTCGTCGACCGGGCCGTCGTGGTGGCGATGGTGCTCGTCGTGCACGTGGACGTGATCGTGCGCCATCGCTTCGTGGCGGTGCACGTGCCCGTGCCGCTCGCGGAGCAGCAGCGCGACGCCGCCGATCATCAGCGCCGCCGCGACCGCCGCGGCCGCGCCCAGGCTCTCCCCGAGCAGCGGGATCGAGAGCAGGGCGCCGGCGAACGGGGCGGTCGCGAAGTAGGCCGCCTCGCGCGCGGCGCCGAGCAGCCGCAGGGCCTTCATGTCGAGCACGATGCTGAGGCCGTAGCTGAGGCTGCCGAGGACCAGCGCGGCGACGACGACGCCGGGCGGCGGCAGCAGCGCGCCCGTCGCCAGCGCGAGCGCGAGCGAGCACACCCCGGCGCCCAGCGTCTTGATCTGCGAGACCGCGATCGGATCCCGGAGCGTGAGGCGCTGCGCCAGGTTGTTGTCGAGCGCCCAGCACGAGCAGGCCCCGGCGATGGCGGCGATCCCGATCGCGTCGGCGCGCAGCTCGCCGGGGCTCACCCGCAGCATCGCGGCGCCGGCGACGATGAGCAGCGCGGCGAGGACCTCGCGGCGCCCCAGGTGCTCGCGGAACAGCATGACGGCCAGGAGCACCGTGAAGGGCATCTCGAGGTTGAGCAGCAGCGAGCCGGCGACGCCCGACAACCTGCGCAATCCGAACAGCATCAGGGTCGGCCCGAGCACGCCTCCCGCGACGATCACGCCCGCGAGCAGCGGGAGATCGGCGCGGCGGACCTTGGCCTCGCCGCTCGACGCGCCTGCGATCCTGGCGACGCTGAGCCCGATCCCGGCGCCGAGGTAGAGCAGGCTCGCCAGGAGGAGCGGCGCCGCCTGCGGCAGGAGCAGCTTGCTCACCGGAGCGCTCGCGCCGAAGAGCGCCGCCGCCAGGAGCCCGAGCGCGGCGCCGCGGCGGGATCGATGGAGAGGCTCTTTCGCGGCGGTCACGGTCCCATGGTTCGCCTGCCGAGCGTCCGCGTCCACCGTACGCGCCCCAAGGCTCAGCTCGGCTTGTCGGCGACCAGCCAGCCGAAATCGCCGAAGAGCTCGCGCGTGCCGAGCACGCGCAGGCCGGCAGCTTCCACGCCGGCCTTGAGGCCCGCGAGATCGAAGCGGTCCTCCTGGGGGTGCTCGAGGACGCGCCGCCACACCGGGTGCTGGATGAAGTGCGCGAGCACCTCCTCGGCGTAGAAGCGCCCCCCGGGCTTGAGGACGCGGGCGATCTCGCCGAGCGCGTCCCGCCACGCCGGGACGTGGTGCACGATGCCGAAGTCGAAGACGGCGTCGTACGAAGCGTCGGGTGCCGGGATCGAGGTGACGTCGCCCGCCCAGAGGCGCACGCGATCGCCGCGCGGGGCGAGGCGACGTGACGCGAGCTCCACCATCCGCGGATCGAGATCGAAGGCGTCGACGCGGGCGGCGCCGAAGAGGTCGAGCACGATCTCGGCCCCGACGCCGCGGCCGCAGCCGATCTCGAGGGCGATCGCGCCCGGCGTGGGGCCTCCGAGATCGAGCAGGCGGCGCGCCTCGAACCGGCGCTGGATCGCCGCCCGGACGGGGTTGTTCATCATCGCCTTCTCGACGCGATTGAGCAGCATGGGCGAAGGATGGGACGGATCGGTCCGCCTGACCAGGGGACCGCCGCGCCAGGTTGATCGATGCCCACGGAGCGCGGCTCGCAATTGGGGCCCGCTTGACCCTCCTCGATCCACTCGCGCCGGCGAGGCGGCGGCGGCGAAATCGCCGCGCCGCCCCAGCCGTGGCGCGAACCTACTCGATCGGAACCGTGTTCCCGCTCTGGTCCAGATCGACGTCGGTGATCTTGCCGTCCTTCTCGATGTGGGCGCGGAACAGCGTCTTGCCGTCGCGCGTGAACTTCTCGATGAGCGGAACCGTTCCGCCCTTCGCCTTCTGATCGATCGCGCTCTGCACGGCGTCGGGGAGCTGATCCTTGGAGACCGCGCTGTGCTCGCCTTCGTGGTAGGCCGCTGCCGTACCCGCTGCGCCGAGCGCCACGCCGAGCGCACACAACGTCACCGTCGCCAAACGTCGAATCTTCATGAGAGCACCTCCGTGCACGCCCACCATGGGACGCAAAGATCGTCCCGAGGGGAGCCGAGGCCGCCCGTCGCTCAGCGGGCGCGCGGCCTCGCCGCGATGAGGAACGGCGTGGACGCGACGAGCAGCCCGGCCGCCATCCCGGCGACGCCGGCGAGGCTCACGAGGACGCAGCCGACGGCGCCCGCGAGCGCGGCGACGAGCACGGCCGAGCCGATGAAGACGCGCCGCGCGTCCGCCTGCAGCGTCGCCGCGACGGCGATGAGCGCGCCGGCCACGAGACCGGACCCCACGCACGCGGCCATGCAGATCGGCAGGCAAGTCCCGCCGGCGCAGCAGTGGCCGGCCCTGGGGACGAGCATCGTGACCAGGAGAGGCACCGCGCCCGCGAGGAGGCCCGCCGGCACCGCGCGGCCGTAGCCCTGACCGCGCCAGCGCAGCACGGCGGCGGCGGCGTAGAGCGCGGCGCCGAAGAGCGCGCTCCGCACGCCCCCGTGCGCCACCACCACGGCCAGGAGCACCAGCGGGACCACCCGCACCGCCCAGATCGCGGCCCCGCGCGCGCGACCGAGCTCGTAGGCGCGCCGGGCGCGGCACATCAACGTCGACTCACGGGGTTCCATGCTTCGATGCCCAGCTCCCGCGCAGCCGCGCCAGGGCGCGCTGCACGCGTTTGCGAAAGGTCGCGGCGCTCACCGCCGGTCGCTCCCCCGAGGCGAGCGCGCGCAGCGTCGCGGCGTCGGAGGCTCCGAGCCGGCCGAGCTCCTCGATCGCCGCGTCCTCCAGGTCCCGCGCGACGACGAGGTCCTCGGGCGTGTCCTCGGTCGTCGGCAGCTCGGCGAGACGGTCCATCGCGCCCCCCTCCTCCCGGCGGCGGCGCGCCCGCTGGCGCAGCGTCCGGCACTCGTACGCCGTGATCCCGATGGCCCAGGTGAGCGCGTCGCGGTCGGGATCGAGCTCGCCGGCGCGAGCCAGGATCTTCATCAGTGCCGACTGCGCCGCGTCCTCCGCGTCCGGCGCCCCGTTCATCGCGCGCCGCGCGAAACGCCGCAGCTCGGGCCAGAGCAGCTCGAAGATCGGGTGGAACACGGCGCGGTCGCCGTCGGCGAGGCGCACCATCCAGCCATGAAGCCGCCGGCGATCGTTCGGTTCCACCCGATTCCGAGGTCCTCTCCGCGCTCGCTAGGGAGTCGGCTTGGGGTGGCATGCGCCGTTGCAGGGGCAGCCCTGCTGCGCGCACGGACACTCGTCACCCTGGCCGCACGGGCACGCCTGGCCGCACGGGCACGGCTTCGGCGGAGGGTTCTGGGCCCACGCGCCGCCCGGGACCGCGACCAGCGCGAGCGCCGTCGCCCACTGGAAAACCTTCTTCTTCACGTTCGAGCTTCCTTTCGTGTGTCGCGTCGTCGCGACACCGGTCTAGGCGCGAGCGCGGTCGCGCGTGACCGCGGTTCGCGGCCTCGCTTCGCTTGCTCGCGTTCCGAGCACCGTTCGTTCGAGGAGGACCGCGCCCGCGACCGTGAGGGCCACGGCGCCGTACTGCCCCGGCGTCAGCCCGAGATACCGAACGTCGTCGAGGCGCATGAAGTCGAGGACGAAGCGGACCGGACCGTACGCGAGCGCGAGGAGCGCGACGAAGAAGCCCGGGGCTCGCCGTCTCTGCCCGAGCAGGGCGAACAGGAGCGCGAGGGGCACCATCGCGAGCGCCTCCTCGAGCCCGAGGTTGTGACGGACGACGCCGTCGAGGTACTCCTGCCCGAGGAAGAAGCGCGTCGCGACGCCGGGGTGATCGAAGGCCACGAAGCAGCCGAGCCGCCCGAGGACCCACGCGAAGGGGAACGTGAACGCGAGCGCGTCCAGGTGACGCCAGGCGTCCGGCCCCGGCCGCTCCCGGCGGATCCAGAGCCAGGCGCCGGCGACTCCGCCGACGAAGCCGCCGAACGACGAGAGGCCGCTCCAGACGCGCAGGAGCGACCACGGGTCCGCCAGGGTCGCGCCGGGGAAGTAGGCGAGGCGATCGACGAGGTGGGCGCCGAGGAAGCCGCCGACGATCACCCACGTGAGCAGGCGAGCCGAGCGATCGGCGTCGAGCCCGAGCTCGCGTGACCTCTCGCCGAGCAGCCGCGCGGCGAGGAGGATCGCGAGCGCGACCATCGCGCCGAACGCGTAGACGGTGAGCGGGCCGAGCTCGAGCTTGGGCTGCGAAACGTAGGGGATCACGTCGGGCGCTCCAGCGCGGCGCATCGCCGCCCCGCAACGATTGCCACATCGCACGCGCGCGCGCCGTCGCGCGAGCGCTGGCGCGCCCGCCGCGCGGTCCAGGCCGCCGCCGCGCTGGTCGAGGCCGCCCGCGCCGCCAGCGCGCGCTCCTCAGATCGAGTAGTCGGCCGGCGGCCGCTCGCGCTTCGCCGCCGCCGCTCGCCGCCGCCGATCCATCAGCTCGAGCGCGAAGTACATGAGCACGCCCCAAGCCGTGGGCGCGAGGAAGCAGACGAGGGCGTAGACGGTCGTGCTCACCGGCCGCGAGACGTTACCGCGCCCGGACACGGCGGACCACCGCTCGAGCGACCGCGCAGCCGATCGCGCTCGGCTCGAGCCGCGGCGCGCGCGCCCGGGGCGGGCGGGGAAGTAGTACGATGGCGCCCGCCGTGGAGATCACCCAGGTCGACGCCTTCACCGACGTCCCCTTCGCCGGCAACCCCGCCGCCGTCTGCATCCTGCCGTCCGCGCGCGACGAGCGGTGGATGCGGGACGTGGCGCGCGAGATGAACCTCTCGGAGACGGCGTTCCTCGCCCCGCGCCCCGACGGCGCGTGGGACCTGCGCTGGTTCACGCCCACGGTCGAGGTCGAGCTCTGCGGGCACGCGACGCTCGCCAGCGCCCACGTGCTCTGGGAGAAGGGCCTCCTCGCGTCCGACGCCGAGGCGCGCTTCTTCTCGAAGAGCGGGCTGCTCACGGCGCGGCGCGCCGGCGCGCTCGTCGAGCTCGACTTCCCGGTGAAGGCCGACGAGCCGCTCGCCCCCGCGGGCAGCCCGCCCGGGACCGCGGAGCGCATCGCCGCCGACCTCGGCGCGGCGCTGGGCGCGCCGCTCGTCGAGGTGCGGCGCAACCGCTTCGACTACCTCGCGCTGCTCGAGAGCGACGACGCCGTGCGCGCGCTCGCGCCCGACATGACGGCGCTGCGGCGGATGCCGGTCCGCGGCGTCATCGCCACCGCGCGAGCCGGCCGCGAGGGCTACGACTTCGTCTCGCGCTTCTTCGGCCCCGGCTCGGGCGTGGACGAGGATCCGGTCACCGGATCGGCCCACTGCTTCCTCGCGCCCTTCTGGTCGGCGCGCCTCGGCCGCGACGAGCTCCTCGGCTACCAGGCCTCGGCGCGCGGCGGCTTCGTGAGGACCCGCCTCGCCGGCGATCGCGTCAAGCTCGGCGGCCGCGCGGTCACCGTGATGCGCGGAGAGCTCGTCGAGTAACGATGGACGCGAGGTACATCGCGCTCGCGATCCCGTTCTTCTTCCTGCTCATCGGGATCGAGCTCCTGGTGTGCCGCGCCCGAGGCCTCTCCGCGTACCGTCTCCACGACGCCGTCTCGAGCCTGAGCTGCGGCGTGGGCCAGCAGGTCATCGGCGTCTTCGCCACCGCGTTCACGTTCGCCGCGTACGACGCCGTGCAGCGGCGCTTCGGCGTGTTCGCGATCGCGCCGTCGTCTCCCGGCGCCTGGGTCGCGATCCTGCTCGGCGTCGACCTCGGCTACTACATCGAGCACCGCGCCAACCACCGGGTGAACGCGCTCTGGGCCACGCACGCCGTCCACCACCAGAGCGAGGACTACAACCTCGCCACGGCGCTCCGCCAGGAGTGGGCCTCGGGGCTCCTCGTCTGGTGGGTGTACCTGCCGCTCGCGGCCGTCGGCTTCCCCGCCACCATGTGGGTCACCGCCGTCACGGTCAACACGCTCTACCAGTTCTGGATCCACACCCGGACGGTGAAGCGGCTCGGGCCGCTGGAGTGGATCCTCAACACGCCCTCGCACCACCGCGTGCACCACGGCGTCGACCCGAAGTACATCGACAAGAACTACGCCGGGATGCTCATCGTCTGGGACAGGCTCTTCGGCACCTTCGCCGAGGAAGAGGAGGAGCCGGTCTACGGCACGGTCAAGCCGCTGGCGAGCTTCAACGCCTGGTGGGCCAACGCCGCCGAGTGGGCGCGCATCGCCGCGCTCTCACGCTCGAGCCGGCGCCTCCGCGACAAGCTCTATGCCTGGATCGCGCCCCCCGAGTGGCGCCCCGCGGACCTCGGCGGCCCGGTGGTCGTGCCCGAGGTGGACCGCGCCGCGTACCGCAAGCACGAGGTGGTCACGACGCTCGCGCTCGACCTCTACGTGGTGTTCGGCTTCCTCCTCGTCGCGGCCTCGACGACGGCGTATCTGTGGTTCGCGCCGGATGCGCCGCGCGCCGAGCTCGCGGCCGCCGGCACGGTCATCCTCGTGACGCTGCTCGCCTGGGGCGGGCTCGCCGAAGGCAAGCGCTGGGCGGTGCCGCTCGAGCTCGCGAGGCTCGTCGCCGTCGTCGCCGTGGTGGCGCTGCTGGCGCGGGGCTCGGCGGGGTGGAGCTCGCTCGTGGGCGGCGCGGCGGCGCTGTCGCTCGCGATGGCGATCTGGGTGGTGAAGGCCCGCGCGGGCGGCGAGCCCACGGCCATCGCCGGAAAGGTGGCGGCTGGATGAAGGGGCGATCCGACGATCGGGACCCGCGGCGACCCGTGGGCTCGAGGTCGAGCGCGATCCGCGTTCGCGGCGGCTCGAGGAGGCGGGGCCTGCTCGCTCTCGGAGCGCTCGCGCTCTCGGCCGCCATCTTGACCTCGCGCGCGGCGCCGGCCGGCAGCATCGCCGAGCAGCGCCAGCGCCTCCCACCCGCCGCCCCGCGCGACGCGTGCGCCGATCCGGCGTCGGGCGTCTGGCGATCGCACGTCTACTACCCGCGGCAGCGCGACTGGTACATCTTCACGCTCACGATCCGGCGCGACGGCGACAAGCTCGCCGGGACGATCGATCTCCGCGGCTGGGCCGGCGCCCCCACCGATCCGAATCCGCAGCCCTGCCGGCCGGGGCACGACGACTACACCGTCAACCAGCCCGCCGTGGGCACGGTGAAGGGCCTCGACATCGACTTCCGCGGCACCTCGTGGAGCTACGGCCCCGCCGCGTGCGGCAAGGGGAGCGGCGGCTACATCCTCGATCGCTTCATCGGCACCATCGATCCCGCGCTGCAGGAGTTCCAGTCGGTCAACCGCTACCCTCTCGACGGGCAGATGGTCGAGGACGTGACCGTCTTCCGCCGCATCCAGTGCTTCGATCCTCCGCCGCCGGCCGAGACGGCGCCGCCGGCGAGCCCGCCCGCGCTGCCCGCCTCGTCGCCGCCCGTCGTCACGCCGCCGGGGCTCGGCCCCACCGACGCGGAGCCTCGCGTCCGCTTCGGCTGCGGCTGCTGATCCTCTCCCGCGTGATGCGGTGGTCGTCACGGCGGCGACGAGGGTGGCCCCGTTCGCGCGTCAGTAGTCCGGGAACTCCGGCTCGGTGCGGGAGAGGAACGCGCCGATCCCGTGCACGCACTCGCCCGATGCGATCAGATCGACGGCGCGCTCCAGCTCGACCGCGAGCGCCTCGGCCTGCGGCCGGTCGGCGGCGCCGCGGATCACGCCGAGCGCGGCGCGCACGGCGCGCGGTCCGTTCTTCGCGATGGCCTCGGCGAGCGCGATCGCCTCGCGCAGCGCCCCGCCCGGCTCGCTGACGCGGTTCACGAGGCCGAGCGAGAGCGCCTCGGCCGCGGCGACGCGCCGCGCGGTGAGGATCAGATCGGCGGCCCGCGAAGGCCCCAAGAGGCGCGCCAGCGCCACGCCTCCGCCCCAGTCGGGCATGAGCCCGAGGCGCACCTCGGAGAAGCACAGGGTCGCCCCCGGATCGGCGACGCGCAGATCGCAGCGGACCGCGAGCTCGGCGCCGCCGCCGAACGCAACGCCGGAGATCGCCGCGATCACCGGCACCGGGAGCTCGACGAGGCGGTCGAGGACGCCGCGGAGACGGGTGAGCAGCGCGTGCACCGGCTTGCGGTCGTGCTGCTCGACCGCCTGGATGAGCGCGGCCACCTGGCTGTTGTCCGGGTTCACGTCCATCCCGGCGCAGAACGCGGCGTCGCCGGCGCCGGTGACGATCACGGCCCGCGGCCGCGTCTGCTCGATCTCGGCGACGGCGCGCTCGAGCGCGTCCCACATGGCCGCGCCGAGCGCGTTGCGCCGCGAAGGGCGATCGAGCGTGACGACCGCGATCGCCCCGCGCCGCTCCACCCGCACTTGTCCATCCGACATGCCCACCTCCGGTCGCTCGACTGTGCCACGGAACCGCCGCGTCTGCTGCGCCGCCGGGCCGGCTCGTCCCGCCGACCGCGCCAGGCGATGCGCGGGGCTCGACACGCGCCACGGCGGGCAACAGATGACGTGGACGATGGGAGCACGGAAACAGCCACGGCGTCCCCCGCCCACCCCGTTCAGCTTCGCGCATTACCACGAGCTCGCCGCCGACGAGACCGAAGCGCGCGAGCGCGGCTTCGAGGCGCTGGGCTCGCCGGTGGAGGGGCCGTCGGTGCGCCAGGCCGAGCAGGAGGTCGAGGAGGCTCCGGCCCCGCCGCCCCCGCCCAAGGCGCAGCGGTACACCCCGTCCGCGCGCGGCGGCAGGAAGCGCTGACGGGATCGATCGGCTCAGGGGAGCGCGTCGCGGTCGGGCTCGACGAGCACCGCGCGGGCCTCGACCGAGAACAGGCGCTCGCGCGAGTAGAACCTGAGCGGCAGCTCGCGGTCGGAGAGCTCCGGGTGCGCTGCGCAGAACGCGGTCGAGCTCTCGACCGCGCGCCCCGCCCGCGCATCGGCCGCGCGCGCCGCCCGGACGAGGCGGAGCCACACGCGCGTCAGCGTCTCGTGGTAGCCGCGGGCGGGCGTCTCGACGATTCCATGCGTCGCGTTGAGCCGGAGGATCGCCGCGCGGAACCGGAGGTGCCCCTCGTCGAGATCGAACCGCGCCGCGTGCATCCAGGCGATGCGGAGGTGCGCCTCATGCGTCCACTCGGCGGCCGGCAGCGTCGTCTCCTGGAAGCGCGACCAGAGCTCGTCGTCGTTCATGCCGCGGCGCGTGTAGCAGCGTTCGAGAGGCCGACCAAGCGCGAGCGGCTGGCGCGCAGCTCACGGCGCGGCAGCGGGGGCCGGCGGCGCGGGGGCGGGCATCGCGGGAGCGGCGCCCTCGGTCGCTCGAGGCTCGGGCTCGGCGCCGGTCACGGGCGCCGTCTCGCCGGCCGCGGGCACGGGCGACGGCGACGCCGGAGCCGACGCGGGCGCACGGACCTCTCGCCCGAACGAGTACGCGAGGCGAGCGAGCCCGCCCGGCACGGGGGGCGCCGCCTTCATCGCGGACTCGGTGCATCCGATCTGCTCGGCGGTCGCCTGCGCCGGAGCGTGCAAGTGGACGATCGCGCCGCTCCCGTCGAGCCCAACGCCGATCGGCACGCTCGCCCGACCGGGGAAACACTGGAGCACGGTCCCGCGTACGCCGTCCCACCCCGACCAAATCGCGAGCGCCCCGAGGAAGCGCTCGAAGTCGGCGCGGCCGACCTCGAAGTCCTCGGGCAGGTTCGAGTACCCCGCGACGACCAGCACGGGGAAGAGCGCTCGTTCGGGTGACCAGTCGACCTTGTAAGGCGACCAGAGATAGCTCGTTCGGACGAGCACGATGCGCCCGCGCTCCGTCCGAGCGTCCTTCGTGAGCGCCATCTGGTCGACGTTGGCGACCTCGAACGTCGCGGCGAACGCCTCCTGTCCGCTCACCGTTGTCGGGGCGGACTCCAGCAACCGAGCGGCGAATCGCTTTTCCTCGACGTTCACCCGCCCGAAGTCGAGCGAGGTCACGCTGTAGCCGGCGCCCGCCATGGCGTCTTCGAACGCCCGCATGATCACCCGCAGGTCCGTTTCGCCGAGCGCCTGCGAGATCGGCAGCGCGCGCAGCCAGATCCTCCCCGCGTTGCGGCGATGTCGGAAGAGGAGGTCGTGCGCCAGGACCTGGACGTCCTGATCCAGCTTGCCGTCGCCGTCGGTGTCGACCGCGATCTTGGCTTCGTAGTCCGGGCCGACCTTCGGCTTCGTGGGCAGGCCGATCTCGTCGACCTGGTAGTTGTCGAGACGCCACTCCGGGGAGATCAGCGCGCCGGTGGGTGCACCCGGCGGCGAGCGAACCGTCAGCGGGTACTCCTCGTGGTGAAAGCCGTCGGCGCGAAACGTCTGGAACGTGCTGCACCCCAGAGCCGCGACCGAGAGCAAGACTGTCGACAGGGGCAGCGCCGCATTCATGATGGAAACAGGTACCGTCGCGCAGCCGTAGCGACAAGCCACACGTCGTGAGCCGGCGCTCTCGCGCCGATGGCTCCGCGCTCAGCGCCCCGGCGGCGGCTCTGTGGCCTTGACGACCCGCCAGTCCGCGTGGAACGCGCACACGGCGTCGCCGCGTGCCCGGCACTTCGTGTGGACGATGCGGACGTCGTGCTTCGAGATGAGCTCCAGGGTCCGGCCCAGGTAGCCGAGCAGCTCGCGGCACGAGAGGGCGTCGACGATGCCCCAGTCGGCGAGCTCGGCGGCGAGCTCGCGCTCGCCGTTCTTGGCGATGGTCCACGTGCCGGTGTCGTGGAACTTGCTCCAGTACTTCCCCATCTGCTCGATCGCGAAGCTCGGGTGGAAGAGGCGCAAGAGCCAGCGCTGGATCGTCGTCACGTCCTGCTCGGCCTCGTAGCGGCCCAAGGTCTCGACCACGGCGCCGTCGCCGCGGCCGCACATCTTCTCGAGCGCGGCGAGGAGGCGGGCGTACACCGCGAGGTCGTACCAGCCGACCGCGATCGCGCTGCGCACGACCTCCTGATCGGCCGCGGGCAACGACGCGACGAGCTCGCGCAGCGTCTCCTCGCCGTGGCGCTGGCGGACGAACGCCTGCACGTGGTGAAAGCCGATACCCTTCGTCTGGGCCATCGCCCCCGCGCTATACCGCAGGCTGCGGCGGAGGGTTAGCCGCGGCGGTCGAGCGCAGGCGCCGGATGACGTTGGAGGACGCGCCCCGCCCCTGCTAAGAGGATTCCATGTCCACCAAAGCGGAGAGGTTCCGTCACGCCACCGAGCGCTCCGGCCCGAAGCAGACCAAGAAGCCGGCGCGCCCGCGCCGTAACACTCCCGTCGACACCGCGCAGCCCGGCGTCAGCGCCACCGATCGCCGCGCCGGGGCCAGCTCGACCGCGACCCGCAACCGCTCCAAGCGCGCCGCGCGCAAGGCGAGCTTCGCGCTCGAGGACTCGACGACGGGGCGGCCGAGCCGCAAGTCGACCCGCAAGAGCGCGAACCGCGCCAAGCCCGACTCGAACCTCAAGCGTCGCCAGACGCGCGCCACGCGCTCGCCCGAGGCGCGCGCCGCGAAGTCGAAGGCGAAGAGCGCCGGCAAGAAGCGCAAGGGGTAGATCGGCGGCGGCTCGCCGTGCGATCGGGGCGGCACCTCACCCCCGTCCCCTCTCCCGGAGGGAGAGGGGAGCTCGGGGCGCGGGGGCCGATCAGGCCTTCGCGGCGTGGATCGCCTTGACCAGCTCGGGGACGGCCGTGAACAGATCGGCGACGAGGCCGTAGTCGGCGACCTGGAAGATCGGCGCCTCGGGGTCCTTGTTGATCGCGACGATCACCTTGGAGCTCTTCATCCCGGCGAGGTGCTGGATGGCTCCCGAGATGCCGATGGCGAAGTAGAGCTGCGGGGCGACGACCTTGCCGGTCTGGCCGACCTGCAGATCGCTCGCGGCGTAGCCGGCGTCGCAGGCGGCGCGGCTCGCGCCCATGGCGGCGCTGAGCTCGTCGGCGAGCGGGTCGAGCACGTCCTTGAAGCGCTCCTTGAGGGCGCGGCCGCCGGCGACGACGACGCGGGCCTCGGTGAGCTCGGGGCGCTCGTTCTTCACCTGATCGAACGAGACCGCCTCGACGCGCGCCGCGGCGCCGGCCGCGGGCGCGACCGCCACCTTCTCGACGGGCGAGCTCCCGCCGGCGGGCTCGGCCGCCGGGAAGGCGCTCTGCCGCACGCTCACCACCTGGATGGGCGTCGTGATCGAGCAGACGCCGTACGCGTTGCCCGCGTACATCGGCCGCTTGTACGAGAGCTTGGCGCCGTCGGCGAGGAGCTCCGAGATGTCGCCGGCGTAGCCGGCGCCGAGGCGCGCGGCGACGCGCGGGAGCAGGTCCTTGCCGAAGGCGCTCGCCGTCCCGACGACGACCGCGTAGCCCTTGCCGAGCTCGGCGACCGTGGGCGCGTAGCGCTCGGCGACGTAGCTCTTCAGCGACGCGTCCTCGGCGACGAGCACCTTGGCCGCACCGAGCGCCCCCGCCTCGGCGGCGGCGGCGGAGGCGCCGTCTCCGACGAGCAGGATGGAGTAAGCACCGCCGAGCGCCTTCGCCGCCTGTCGCGCGAAGGTCACCGCCGAGTGCGTCGTCTTCTTGAGCTTGCCGTCGGCGAGCTCGGCCACCACGAGTACGTCTGCCATGGCTTCTCCTCGACCCCCGCCTACAGGACCTTCGCCTCGTCCTTGAGCTTCGCGACGAGCTCAGGGACGTCCTTCACCTTGATGCCGGCCTTGCGCGAGGGCGGCGCCTGGAACTGCTGGTACACGACCTTGAGCGCCTGATCGGCCGCGAGCTCGCCGAGCTTCACCTCGAGGAGCGGCTTCTTCTTCGCCGCCATGATCGCCGGCAGCGCCGCGAAGCGGACGCCGTCGTTGTACTTGAAGGTCGGGGCCGTCTTGGTCGAGTAGACGCTGGTCGGCGCGACGATGCGCAGGTCGACCGTGACCACCGCCGGCAGCTTCACGCGCAGCGTGGCGACGCCGCCGTCGACCTCGCGCCCGACGAGGAGCGCGCCGGCCTCCTCCTTGATGGTCGCGGCGAACGTCGCCATCGGCCAGTCGAGGAGCTCGGCGAGGATCTGGCCCACCTGGTTGGAGTCGCCGTCGACGGCCTGCTTGCCCATCAGAACGACGTCCGGCTTCTCCTTCTCGACGAGCGCCTTCAGCGCGCGCGCGAGGAGGTCGCCGTCGAGCTTGTCGTCGGCGGCGTCGACGCGGATGGCGCGGTCGGCGCCCGTCGCCAGGGCGGCGCGGAGCGTCGTCTCCGTCTCCTTGGGCCCGAAGGTCACGACGACGACCTCGCCCGCCCGGGCCTTGGGCGTCTGGCCGTTCTCGGTCAACCGGAGCGCAGCCTCGAGGGCGTACTCGTCGAACGGGTTGGGCTTCCACTCGAGCCCGGCCGTGTCGATGCGATCGCCCGAGGGCGGGATCTTCACCTTGTTGGCGTTGTCGGGGTCGGCAACCCGCTTGAGGGGAACGAGGATTTTCACGGCGGGCTCATGGCAAGGATGCCGCCGTGCGTCAAGGACGCCCTGCACTCGCGCTCTCGCCCCATGACCCCCGACATCGCGGTTTCGCCCCGAACCCCCGCGAGCTGCCACCGGCCTCGTCGGCGGACACCCGCCCTCCGCTTCGCTTCGGCCGGGTCCATTGCTAGGCTCTGGGCCCCCGTGGCCACGAAGACCGACTTCCTCGTCATCGGCAGCGGCGTCGCCGGGCTGACCTTCGCGCTCGACGCGGCGGAGCACGGCGAGGTCCTCGTCGTGACCAAGCGCACGCGCGACGAGTCGAACACCAAGTACGCGCAGGGCGGCATCGCCGCCGTGTTCGCCCCGGACGACACGCCCGAGGCGCACCTCCGCGACACGCTCGTCGCCGGCGCCGGGCTCTGCCACGAGGTCGTCGTCGAGCTCTGCGTGCGCGAGGGGCCGGCGCGCATCCGCGAGCTCATGGAGCGGGGGGCCCAGTTCGACCTCTCGGGCGGCGAGCCGAGCCTCACGCGCGAGGGCGGCCACTCGGCCCGGCGGGTGGTCCACGCGGCCGACGCCACCGGCGCCGAGGTCGAGCGCGCGCTCCTCGCCCGCGCCGAAGCCCACCCGAACATCCGCTTCAAAGAGCACCACACCGCGATCGACCTGATCATGCTCTCGCGCTTCGGCGGGCCGGACGTCTGCGCCGGCGCCTACGTGCTCGACGAGCTCGCCCGCAACCCGGGCGCCGCGCCCGAGGATGGGGGCCACGTCGTCGAGACGATCCTCGCCCGCGCCACCGTCCTCGCGAGCGGCGGGGCAGGCAAGGTCTACCTCTATACGACGAACCCCGACGTCGCGACCGGCGACGGCGTGGCGATGGCGTACCGGGCCGGGGCCGAGATCGGGAACATGGAGTTCTACCAGTTCCACCCGACCTGCCTCTTCCACCCGCAGGCCAAGAGCTTCCTCGTCAGCGAGGCGCTCCGGGGCGAGGGCGCGGTGCTCCGCCTCCTCGACGGCACCCCCTTCATGGCGAACCACGACGAGCGCAAGGACCTCGCCCCCCGCGACATCGTGGCGCGCGCCATCGACTTCGAGATGAAGCGGACCGGCTCGGAGCACGTGCTCCTCGACATCACCCACCGGCCCGCGAGCTTCATCAAGGAGCACTTCCCCACCATCCACGCGAGCTGCCTCAAGTTCGGGATCGACATCACCAGCCAGCCGATCCCGGTCGTGCCCGCGGCCCACTACATGTGCGGCGGAATCAGCACCGATCTCCACGGCCGCACCTCGATCCCCGGGCTGTGGGCCATCGGCGAGTGCGCGTTCACCGGGCTGCACGGCGCCAACCGCCTCGCCTCGAACTCGCTCCTCGAGGGCCTCGTCTTCGGCCACCGCGCCGCGGTCAGGCTCTCGACGACGGTCGGCGATCTCCGGCAGAGCCCCTTCCCCGACGTGCCCGAGTGGCAGACGGGCGCCGCCGTCGCCAGCGACGAGCAGGTCGTCGTCGCCCACAACTGGGACGAGCTCCGCCGCACCATGTGGAACTACGTCGGCATCGTCCGCTCCGATGCCCGCCTGCGCCGCGCCGCGCGCCGGATCGCGCTCCTGCAGGAGGAGATCCGCGAGTACTACTGGAAGCACCTGGTCACCCGCGACCTGCTCGAGCTCCGCAACATCGCCACCGTCGCCGAGCTCATCGTCGCCTGCGCCGCCGCGCGCCACGAGAGCCGCGGCCTGCACTCGACCATCGACTACCCGCGCACCGACGAGCGCTGCGCGTCGGACACGGTCACCAAGCGCGGCGTCCCGGCGTACCTCAAGGGGAGATGACCTTCCCGCCCCCCGCCATGCCGTCGCAGCCGCCGCCGCCGCGGCCGTTCGACCCGCACGCCCGCCCGATGAGCCTGGCCATGGCCTGCGCCTGGGCGTTCGGCGCCATTTTCCTGTTCGTCAATCTCGTCACGGTCACGGTGTCGCTCCGCCCCGGCGCGCAGCACGACCTCGTGAACGCGTTCGCCTGCCAGGTCGCCGCGTACTGCGTGGCGCTCTTCGCCATCCTCCGCGTCCACGCGCCCAACACCTCGATCCGCACGCTGCTCGGCTTCCGCGGTACCCACGCGGCGTTCTACCCGCTGGCGATCCTGCTCGGCCTGGCCCTCGAGGTCCCCACCAACGCCATCTTCCGCGCCATCCTCGCGCGTTGGCCCAGCCCGGACGACGAGCTGTTCGAGCTCTTCACGCAGGCGGGCGGGGCCAAGCGCCTGGTGATCGGCTCGATCGTCGTCGCCTTGGGCCCGTTCCTCGAGGAGGTCTTCTTCCGCGGCGCGCTCGTCCAGCCGCTGCTCCGGCGTCACGGCGCCGGCCTCGTGATCGCCTTCACCGCCGCGTTCTTCGCGGTCGCGCACCTGCAGTGGCAGATGTTCCTGCCCATCTTCGTGGTGGGCGTGGCGCTCGGGCTGCTCCGCGTCGCGAGCGGCTCGATCGTCCCCTCGATCCTCTTGCACGCCACCTTCAACGCCGCGCCGTTCGTGGCGCTCGTGCAGGCAGCGCGCATCGGGGAGAAGCCCGCCGACGAGCCGATCTCGATCGCGCTCGTCGCCGGGACCACCGCGGCGAGCCTCGTCCTCTTCGCCGCGGTTGCCTTCCTCGCGCGATCGAGCGCGCAGGCCGCGGCGGCCCGCGCCAAGGATCAACGATGACCCGGGTCGCGCTCTGCCTGCCCGGCGGCGGGATGACCGGCGCCATGTACCAGATCGGCGCGCTCGCGGCCCTCGAGGACGGCGTGACCGGCGTCGACGGCCAGAGCTTCTCTCTCTACCTCGGCAGCTCGAGCGGTGCGACCGTCGCCGCCGCCCTCGCCGGCGGCAGCCCCGTCGAGCGCATCTACCGGGCGCTGCTCGATCCGGTCGACAACTTCTTCCCCATCGAGCGCGGCCACATCTTCCGGATGGACCTCGACGAGTGGAACCGGATGCTCGGCACCGGCTGGGTCGCGCTCCGGCACGGCCTCGCCCGCTTCGGCACCCGCAAGGACCGCGCCGGCGACACGCCGGCCCACCTCAAGATCTGGGAGCAGATCGACCGCTTCAACGACTCGCTCCCCGCGGGCCTCTTCTCGCTCGATCGCTACGAGCGCTTCCTCGCCGAGTTCTTCCTGCGCCGCGGCATCCCCAACAGCTTCCGCTCCATGCCGCGCACGCTGCGCATCGCCACCCACGACATCGACTCGGGCGCGCGCGTCATGTTCGGCAGCGAGGGCCACGAGGACGTCCCGGTCTCGCTCGCCTGCGCCGCCTCGCTGGCGCTGCCGCTCTTCTTCTCGCCGGTGCGCATCGGCTCCGCCCATTACATCGACGGCGGGCTCGGCCACGTCGCGCACCTCGACGTGGCGCGCGAGGCCGGGGTCGAGCTCACCATCGTGGTCAACCCGCTCGTCCCCGTCTCCACCGCCCACCGCGCCGTGCCCACCGGCCACGGCGTGCGCGCCAGCGTCCGCGACAAGGGTCTGCTCTGGATCTACAACCAGGCGATGCGCATCGGCGCCCACGCGCGCCTCGGCCAGGAGGTCGTGCGCGAGCGCGACCACGGCTCGATGCAGGTGCTGGTGCTCGAGCCCGAGCCCAGCGACGCGCTGCTCTTCCTGCACAACCCGGCGAACCTCGCCGCGCGCCGGGCCATCCTCGAGTACGCTTACAAGACGACGCGCGAGCGCATCGCGGTGTGGATCGACAGGCACCGCGCGGTGGTCGAGCGCATGGGTTGGCGGGCGGCCTGATCGCCGCCGCTTCGGGAGGCTTGGAGATGCGTTCTGGGAAGCTCTTGGTGGTGGGCCTGGTGCTCGCCGGCGGCGCGGCGACGCTCGGCTCGGCGTGCGGCGGCAAGGTCGTCTTCGACGGCGCGCCCGGCGCCGGCGGCGCGGGCGGCGCCGGGCAAACGACCGTCGGGCCGGGGACGACGACCACGAACGACACGGTGGGCGTGACGACCGTCGCCGTCGGGCCGGGCCCCACCTCGTCGGTGAGCGTCGTGACCAGCACCTCGAGCGGCCCGAGCGACTGCGACAACACCGGCGACTGCGGCTTCTGCCAGCAATGCGCGCTCGAGGGCCCGTGTGCCGCGGACTGGGACGCCTGCTTGAGCAACATCGACTGCGCGGCGCTCATCGACTGCATCACCCAGTGCACGGACGACGGCTGCTACGAGAAATGCCAGGACACGTATCAGGCCGGCATCGACCTCTACATGACGGTCGCGACTTGTGTCGTGTGCGACGCCTGCTTCGCCGACTGCGGCGGCGGGCAGTCCGGCTGCTGATCGCATGCCGGTCGATTTCGATCACCGGAATATTTCACAGGGAGACGGGGAGACAGGGAGTTTCTCATTCCGTGGATCCGCGCGGACGTCCGTGCGGCGTGTCTGCCGATCGACGGAATGAGAAACTCCCCGACTCCCCGACTCCCTGTGATGAAATATCACCCGTCGAGCTTTTCGGGTGCCTCCAGCAGCTCGCGCAGGGTGCGAGCAAAGGCGCCGGCGAGGAAGCCGTCGATGACGCGGTGATCGAACGTCGCGCATAGCCGCAGCACCGGGCGCGCGGTGACGCTCCCCTCGACCACCCAGGGGCGCTCGCGGATCTCGGGGACCAGCAGAAGCAGGGGGCAGCGCGCGAGCGGCACGAAGGGCGCGAACGCGGTGTCGATCCCGAACATCCCGACGCTGGTGATCACCGCCGAGCCGAAGGGATCGCGCGGCAGCCCGAGGCCTGGCAGGTGCACGTGCAGCTCGTTGGCGAGCGTGTCCGAGACCCGGAGCGCGGGGCCAACGAGCCACCAGGGCAGGCTCTTGAAGCCGTCGCGGCTCTTCTTGTACGAGGGATCGTCGCCGGCGCGGATGCTCCTGGCGCGCTCGGCGAGCTCGGCTGCCATCGCGGCGAGGGGCTTCTTGTCGCAGTCCTCGATCTTGGCGCCGGAGAGATCGCGTCCGCCGTCCGTCGCGACCGAGAGGAACACGTCGACGCCGAGGCGGCGCTCGAGCCGGCCGCCGAAGCGGACCTTCACGTTCACGTCGGGGTGGCGCGCGATCGCCAGCGCGGTCGCGCGCGCGACCACGTGCGTGATGGTGAGGCGCGCGCCCGGATCGGCGCGCCGGCGCGCGTCGAGGAAGGCGAGCGCCCGCGTCGCGTCGAGGTCCATCGCCCCGAGGATGCTGGGGTCGCTCGGCTTCGCCCACATCGCCGCCGCCATCCGCCGGAACGACGACGGCGAGGCGACGGGCTCGAACTCGACCGGGCCGCGCCTCGGCGCCGGCGGCTCGGGCGGAGCGGCGCTCGGCTTCGGGCTCGGCGCGGACGGGGCGGCGGCGGTGCTGTCGAGGGGCGCGTGCATGGTGCATGGATACACGCTCGCCGGCGCGACCGCTTCCGGCGGGGCGCCATTCGCTTGCCGCTTGCCGTCAGGGGCGGTCGAGGTGGCGATCGATGAAGGCGAACGTGTCGGCCCAGCAGCGGCGCGCGTTCTCGCGGAAGACGAGCGCGTGGAAGGCGTGAACCTCGCCAGGATAGTAGCGGTCGTCGCAGGGCACCCCGAGCTTGTCGAGCGCGGCGCGGAGCCGGCGAGTGTCGTCGAGCAGCGGATCCTTGGTGCCCACCGGGGCGAAGAACGGGGGCAGCGGCCGCGCCGGCGCCTCGGCGCGCTCGAGCACGCAGAGGGGATCCGCGAGCCCGCAGGCTGCGGCGTCGGCGCCGGCGAGGTAGGCGTGCGACACCTCGTCGATCCGGTCGGCGATGAAGGCGGACAGCCTGCGGCGCCGCGAGAAGCGCCCGGGATCGCTCACCTGGAGCATCCCGCACGCCGCGATGACCGCCCGAGGCGTGATGCCGGTCTCGAACACGGCACGCGCGAACGGCTCGGGGCGCTCGTAGCTCGCCGCGACCGCGAGGGCCGAGACGATGTTGGCGCCCGCCGACTCGCCGGCGAGCAGGAGTCGCGACGGGTCGCCGCCGAGCGAGGCGGCGTTCTCGATCACCCAGCGGTAGGCGGCGCAGGCGTCCTCGACGGCGGCCGGGAACGGGTGGGCGGGCGCGAGGCGGTAGTTGATGTTGACGACCAGCATCCCGCGCCGCGCGAACGCGAGCGCCATGATCCAGTGCGTCTCCTTCGAGAGGATGCGGAATCCTCCGCCGTGAACGTAAAGCACCACGGGCCACGGACCGCCCCCGTTGGTCGGCCGGTAGACGTCGAGGTGGTGCTCGACGCGCCCGGAGTCGAGGTAGGCACGGTCGCGGAGCACCTCGACGTTGTGGCGCTCGGGACGCGCGAGCGGGTGGAGCCGCCCCGCCGCCGAAATGCCTTTGAAGAAGCTGTCCGTGGCGAACGCGCCCGCGCTCCTGCGCAGGAGCTCGCCGAGGCCGCGGCCGCGGGGCGCCCGGTGGTTCGTCATCGAGGGCTCGCATCTTGCGACGGCGCCCGAGGCGGCGCAACGCCGCCGCGCCGCGTCGTCGCGTCGGCGGCGCTGGCAAAACGCCCGCGCGCCCGCGACGCGCGTTGACAGCCGTCGCGCCCGTTGGTCCCATGGCGGCATGCTTGCTCGTCGTCTCGGTTGGCTGGTCGCGGGGCTCGGCGTCGCCGGTCTCGCGCTCTCGAACGCCTGCTCCGCCTCGCCGGACAACAACACCTTCGACGGCACCGGCGCGGGGAACCCGAGCGGCACCGGCGCGGGCAACGGCAACGGCGCGACCGGCTCGGGCGGCGATCCGCTCTTCGACGGAGGCAACGGCTCGACCGGCACCGGCGTCGGCGGCGGCTGCGCCGGCGACAGCATCAAGGCCGAGAAGATCCCGCTCGACATGTACATCATGCTCGATCAGTCCGGCTCGATGTCGGACCCGGTCTCGGGCGGCGGCGACAAGTGGGGCGCGACCACCTCGGCGATCACCGCGTTCGTGAACCAGCCGCAGCTCGTCGGCCTCGGCGTCGGCATCCAGTACTTCGGCCTGCCGGCCGGCGGCATGCAATGCCCGTCGACGTGCAACGCCGATCCCGACTGCGGCGCGTGCGGCCCCTGCTTCGTGTTCCCCGGCATCCCCGGCATCTGCCTGGGCGCGAGCGGCGGCGACTCCTGCAACGCCTCCGATTACGCCAACCCCGAGGTCCCGATCGCAGAGCTGCCCGGCGTGGCGAGCGCGATCACCGCGTCGATGGCGAACCACTCGCCGACCACGTCGACGCCCACGTCGGCCGCGCTCCAGGGCGCCGTCGACTACGCGAAGAGCTGGGCGTCGTCGCACCCCGACCACGTGGTCATCGCCGTGCTCGCCACCGACGGCGATCCGACCGAGTGCGACACGAACCTCGCCAACATCAACGCCATCGCCGCCGCCGGCGTGAACGGGACGCCCAAGATCCTGACCTTCGTCATCGGCGTCGGCCCCTCGCTCAATGCGTTGAACGGCATCGCGGCGGCCGGCGGCACCGGGCAGGCGTACATCGTCGACACCAACGGCAACGCCACGCAGCAGTTCATCGACGCCCTCAACGACATCCAGGGCCAGGTGCTCGGCTGCAACTACACGATCCCGCTGCCCGAGGCGGGCACGCCCGACTACGCCACGGTCAACGTCCAGTACACGCCCGGGGGCGGCGGCGAGCCGCAGACCTTCCCCAAGGTCTCCGGTCTGGCCGACTGCCCGCCCGGCGGCGACGCCTGGTACTACGACAACAACGCCGCGCCGACGCAGATCGTCCTCTGCCCGGACACTTGCACCAAGGTCTCGGCCGACACGATGGGCGAGGTGAAGATCGTCCTCGGCTGCGAGACCATCGTCAACTGACCTGCCCGCCGCGAGCTCGCCGAAGCGGGGGCGTCGTGCGCGATCGCCTCGCTCCGTTCGCCGTGGCGGCGCTTCTCCTCTCGGGGTGCGAGCATCCGCTCCCGCGCGCCCGGCTCGGCGCTGCCGAGCCGCCGAGCACGCGCGAGCTGGCCTCGGCGCGGCGCATCGCCGAGAAGCGCTGCCCCGCCGGCCTCGGCTGGCTGTATCCCGGCCTCGGCCACGTCTGCCTCCGCGAGACGGAGGAGGGCGCCGCGCTCGCCGCCGTCGCCACGGGCGACGCCGCCGCGCTGATCGCGGGCGCCGCCACCGACCAGGAGTCGCTCACGTTCGTCGCGGGCACCGCGCTCCAGAACGCCTACCTGACCGGCGTCGTCGACGTGGGTCTCGAGCAGCAGCGGGCGCGCCGCGCTCGCTTCGTCCCGCAGGATCGCCTCGGCGAGCTGGCGTTGGCGCCGTTCCATCCCGGTGTCCTCGCGCGCCCCGAGGTGCTCGGCGGCATCATCGGAACGGCGGCGCTCGGCATCACGGTCTTCGCGCTCGTGCCGCCCACCGGCCCTCGGCCGGTGGAGACGGACTTCGGCGCGCCGCCCCGCGTGTTCGGCCGCGAGGTCTCGCAAGGCGCCGGCTTCGCGATCGCCGGCGCGACGTACACCGGCCTGTTCACCCAGGTCGCGGTGGGCGAGGAGCTCGTCTTCCGCGGTTTCGCGCAATCCGCGATCGCGCGCGCCTGCGGCGAGCGCTGCGGCTGGGCGCTCGGCTCCCTGCTCTTCGCCGCCGCGCACGCGCCCAACGCTCTCACGTACGAGACCGACGAGGCACGCGCGCGCTATCTCGCTATCGGCCTACCGACCCTGATGCTCGTCAGCCAGTACCTCGGCCTCGTTTACTGGAAGGACGGCTACAGCCTGCAGCCGCCGGTCGCGATCCACTTCTGGTACGACCTGATCCTGAGCATGGCCGGCTTCGCGGCCGATCCGACCGACACGCCGATCTCGGCCAGGGTGACGCTGCCGCTCTGAAGTGGCGGGGCCACCTGCCGGCTCGAGCGCCGCATCCGCCCTCCGCATCGACGACGTGACCGACTTCGTCGCCGCGCAGCGACCGCACGCGAGCGCGCCCCATGTCGGCCTCTACACGCCGGTCGAGCAGGTCTTCGTGCCGGAGCACGCCGAGGCGTCGCGACGTGCGGGGCTGGAGGAAGGATGATGACGGAGAGCGTCGAGATCGCAGCGCGTGGTGGCCTATGCTCGGCCGCGATGCTCACCCCCTTCGCCGACGACCTCTGGATCGAAGCCCGGGAAGCGAAGTTCTGGGGCGTCGAGACGGGCACGCGGATGACCGTTGTGCGGCTCTCGGACAACAGCCTCTTCGTCCACTCGCCGGTGGCCCTCGACGAGGCCACCCGGCGCGCCGTCGACGATCTCGGGGAGGTGCGGGCCGTCGTCGCGCCGAGCGTCTTCCACCACCTCCACGTCGGCGGGTGGATGCGCGCGTACCCTGGCGCGCTCTTCGCCGCGTGCCCGGGCCTCGAGTGGAAGCGCCCGGATCTCGCCTTCGGCCTCGTGCTCGCGGATCAGCCGCACGAGGCGTGGGCACGCGACCTCGACCAGGTGTACTTCTCGGCGCGGCGAGAGAACGAGGTCGTCTTCTTCCACAGGAAGAGCCGCACGATGATCTGCTCGGACGCGCTCCTGAACCTCTCGCAGCACGCCTCGCCGGGGACCCGGATGGTGGCGCGCCTCATGGGCAACCGGGCGCCCGGGATGGGCTGGCCGGAGCGGCTGATGATCCGCGACCGCGGCCTGGCGCGCCGCCAGGCCGACCGCATCCTGGCGTGGGACATCGATCGGATCGTGCTCGCCCACGGGAGCCTCGTCGAACGCGACGGTCGCGAGACCGTGCGCCGCGCGTACGCCTGGCTTTGATCAGCCCGCCGAGGGGGCGGGCCGGGGCTCTCCGCGCGCGGCGGCCTTCGCCGAGAGGGCGCGGGCGGCGAGCGCGGCGGCGATGACGAGCACCACGAAGCGCAGCACGCGCAGCCGGATCTCGCTCTCCGGCGCGCGGTACACGTTGTCGAGGTGGGCGCCGGCGTGCACCGCGATCGCGACGGCGAGGCTCCGGTTCCCTCGCTCGAAGAACCACGCGAGGACCACGCTGTAGAGCGCGAGCTCGACCATGTAGATGCCGACGGTGAGCAGCTCGGGCGGGCCCTTCTCGGGCGTGAACAGCATCCCGAGGTGCCACAGGCCCCAGATCGATCCGAGGATGAGGCTGCCGATCACGGGGCCGTGACGCCGCGCCAGCCGCGGGTAAGCGAAGCCGCGCCAGCCGAGCTCCTCTCCGACCGAGAAGATCACCAGCGCGGCGATGCGCTCGGGCTCGACCGGCGGATAGAACCAGTGCGCCGGATGGCCCCCGAGGGCCACCTCGATCGACGTCGCCGGCAAATGCAGCGCGGCCGGCACCAGGACGCCGACGGCGATCCACACCGGGCTCGTGCGCCAGCGACCGAAGACGTCGCGGAGCTCGCGGCGCCGGAGCGCGATCGCGAAAGCGGCCAGCGTGGGGCCGAGCGCGCCCAGGCCGGCGAGGGGCAGGGCGTACGCGGGAGGCGGGACGTGCCTCGCACACGCGAGCGCCATCGGCAGGTCCACCAGCCAGGTGATCCCGCAGGCGAGCGCGAAGAAGAGATGGACGTCGCGCGGCCCGGCGGGCGCGCGCGCAGAGATCGGCTCCGCCATCGCTGGTCCCTGCGAGACATCCTAACGCGGGGACTGTTCCCGGCGCCTGCAAGGCTGCGTGAATCCGGCTACTGCGGCCTGCCCTGCGCGATCCACGTCTCGACGAGCTGGATCTCTTCCGGCGTGAGCGCCGGCAGCGCCAGGGGCATGCCGCGCACCTCGGGATCGATCCGGCCCGCCTCCTCGGCCTGGCGCGCGAGGAGCGCGGCCACGAGCCACGGCGTGCCGTCGGGGCGCTTGGCGAAGACGCTGATGCGCTTGCCGTCCGTGTCGAGGAAGCCGGCGGCGACGCCCGCGTAGTCGGCGAGGTTGAGCTTGCGCGGCGCGAACCCGAGCCCGCCGGTGTTGCCGGGGCCGCCGTCGCCGAGGGCGTAATCGGGCTCGGCGTGGCAGTGGCGGCAGGTCTTGCGGAAGACGCGGTCGTAGACCTCGTCCCAGGCGACGCGGCGCGAGAGCGGCGCCAGGCGCTCGGGGATCGCCTTCGGTTGGGGAGGCTCGAGCGGCACCGTGAGGATGTAGGCGGCCATGTCGCCCGCCTCGTCGCGCGTCAGCGCCACCAGCGGCATGAGCGTGTCGGCCTTGACCGACTTGGGATCGAGCAGCCAGCGCACGAGCTCCGCGGGCCGGTAGCGGTCGCGCGCGAAGCGGAGGTCCGGCGCCAGCGCGACGGCGCTGCGCGTCTCGACCTCGCCGTCGCGCAGCGGATGGACGCCGTCGGCGAGGGCAGGCGCGCCGCCGAAGAGGTGGCAGCTGCCACAGCCCTTCGCGTCGAGGAGCGCGCGGCCGCGTTCGGCGCTCCGGCCCTCGAGCGAGAGCTCGGCCGCGGGCGGATCCGGCGCGAGGTACGCCGCGAGATCGCGCGCCTCGGCGGGCGTGATGGCGAGGCGCGGCATGCTCCCGAGCAGTCGCGGGCGGAGATCGTGCGGCTCGACGAGGAACGTCTCCAGCCACTCGCGGCGGTAGCGCTTGCCGATCGCCTCGAGCGAGGGGACCTCGCGCAGCGTCGCCAGGCTCTTCTGCCAGGCGTCGAGCTTCGCCGCCGGCGCCTTGAACTTCCCCGCGAGGATGTCCTGGTGGCAGCGCACGCAGTGATCGAGGAAGCGCGGGCCCTCGGTGCCGGTGCCCTCGTGGCAGCGGCTGCACTGGAACCTCACCGCGAGCTCGTGGCCGCGGTGCGGATCGCCCGGCGGCGCCACCGGCGCGGCGGCGACCGAGCTCGCGACCGCCGCCGCAGCGGCCACGTGCGCGCTGCCGGTGGACGCGGGTCCAGGCTCGGCGTGGATGCTCGACGCCGCCGACCCGGCCGAGCCCTGATCGCCGCCCCGCCCGCAGCCGGCGGCCGAGGCGACCGCCGCGATGGCCACGGCCGCGAGGAGCGCGATCCCCTTCTTCATCTGGTCCTCGCGATCTCGGTGGTCGGTCGCTCCCACGTCGCCGGAGCGTAGCGGAGACTCCGCGGCTCGAGGGGTGGCGTCGTCGTCAGCTCTGCGACGAGCCGCTCGCGGCCACGAGGCAGACGCGCGGGTCCTTCGCCATGGCCTCGCAGCGCTTGGCGGCGGCCTCGCGGCCGCTGGCGTCGCCGGCCTCGGCGCGCAGGCGCGCGAGCGCGGCGTAGCCCTCGGGGCTGGCGAGCAGGTCCTTGTCGGCGAGCTCGCCGAGCATCTTCTTGGCCTGGTCGTGCTGGCCGTCGAGCTTGGCGAGCGCCTCGCCGAGATCGGTCTGCACCGCGGGATCGTCGGGGCGAGTCTCGTTGACCCCGCGCAGCGCGCTCACGGCCCATTCGAGGTTCTGGCGCCGGTCGTCGGAGCTCGCCCCCGCCCAGGTGCCGCGCAGGTGGCGCGGGATCTCGGCGTCGATGGGGAGGGCGCCGTCGGCGCGGACCGAGGCGAGCGCGAGCGTGCGCAAGGCGCGGCCGAGGAGCGGGTCCTTGGTCTTCCCGACCTTCTGGATCTCGGGGAACATGCGGATGACCATGCCGGCCGCCGCGGAGTAGCGCCCCTCCTGCATCGCCTTCTCGGCGCGGGCGACGCCGCCGACCCGGTAGTCGATCGCCGGCACGAACTCGTCCCCGCAGGCGCGGGCGTCGCGCGGCGCCACGGCGCACGAGAGGGCGATGGCGGACGCGAGCATCAGGCTCTTGAGGGACGATCGGATCATGACGAGACCTCCTTGGGGGTAGGGGCGGCGGGCGCTCCGACGGTTCGTCGTCGTGCGGCGCTCGAGTGTGACAACGCTCTTCGCGCGAAGTTTTGTCCCGCGGCTCACCGCGCCGTCCGGACCCTTCCGGAGCGTCCCCGCCGAAGGCCCGTCGGCGCCGAAGCTCCCCGTGGTTCCGCGCGCTTGGCGCGCGCATCTCGCGTGGGACCGGAGGCCTCGCGCCGCGGATCCCCTGGGGTCGCCGGCCGACCCGCGCTAGAGACGCGCCATGACCGATCGCAAGGATGCCCGGCGAGGAGGCTCGAGCGACCGCGAAAGCGGATCGCGCTCGGGGTCCAACGGCGCGCGCCGGAACGGCGCCTCCGCCCGCGAGCTCGCCCCCGAGGTGATCGTCGTGAAGGGGGCGCGCGAGCACAACCTCCACATCGACTACCTCGAGATCCCCAAGCACGAGCTCGTCGTCTTCACCGGCGTCTCGGGCTCGGGCAAGTCGTCGCTCGCCTTCGACACGCTCTACGCCGAGGGGCAGCGCCGCTACGTCGAGTCGCTCTCCTCGTACGCCCGCCAGTTCCTCGGGCAGATGGAGAAGCCGAAGTACGATCACCTCCGCGGCCTCTCGCCCACGATCGCGATCGAGCAGAAGACGGCCTCGAGCAACCCGCGCTCGACCGTGGGCACGGTGACCGAGATCCACGACTACCTCCGCGTCCTCTACGCGCGGGCGGGCGAGCAGCGCTGCCACAAGTGCGGCGGCAAGGTGTCGGCGCGGTCGGCGGCCGAGATCGTCGACGAGCTGCTCACCCTGCCGGCGCGCACCAAGGCGACGCTCCTCGCGCCCAAGGTCGAGCACCGCAAGGGCGAGTTCCGCGAGATCTTCGACGAGGCGCGCAAGGCCGGCTTCTCGCGGGTGCGCGTCGACGGGATGATCGTCCGCCTCGAGGACGTCCAGGCGCTCGAGAAGCAGAAGAAGCACACGATCGAGATCGTCGTCGACCGGGTGACGCTCGACGCCTCGGATCGCCCGCGCATCACCGACAGCGTCGAGACCGCGGTGCGCGCAGGCGGCGGGCAGCTCCGCGTCCTGGTCGAGGGTGAGGACCGGCCGCGCGCCTACTCGGAGCAGCGCGCTTGCCCGAGCTGCGGCATCAGCCTCCCCGAGGTCACGCCGCAGGCGCTCAGCTTCAACTCGCCGCTCGGGATGTGCGAGGAGTGCAACGGCCTCGGCACGCGCATGGAGGTCGATCCGGACCTCGTCGTGCCGGACCCTTCGCTCTCGATCGAGGAGGGCGCGGTCGAGCCCTGGCGGCGCGCCGGCGGCGTCGACGCCGGCTGGACGGGGCGGATCATCTCGGCGCTCGCGCGCGAGTTCAAGATCCCGCTCGACAAGCCTTGGAAGAGCCTCACCGAGAAGCAGCGCCAGGTCCTGCTCTACGGCACCGATCGCACCGTCAACGTGACCTGGAAGGGCAAGCGCTCGAGCGGCTCGTGGGCGATGCGCTTCGAGGGGCTCGCCAACCAGCTCATGCGCCGCTTCAAGGAGACGCACTCGGAGTCGGCGCGGCAGAGCTACCAGCGCTACTTCCGCGAGGCGAAGTGCCGCGCCTGCGGCGGGCAGCGCCTCCGGGCCGAGGCGCGCTCGGTCCTCGTCGCCGAGCGCTCCATCGTCGAGGTGGTGTCGATGACGGTCGCGCAGGCGTCGGCGTTCTTCAAGGCCCTCCGGCTCGAGGGCGCCCGCGCCCAGATCGCCGAGGAGGTGCTCAAGGAGGTGAACGCGCGCCTCGGCTTCCTGCTCGACGTCGGGCTCGAGTACCTCACGCTCGATCGCGCCGCCAACACGCTCTCGGGCGGCGAGGCCCAGCGCATCCGCCTCGCCTCCCAGCTCGGTAGCGAGCTCAGCGGCGTGATGTACGTCCTCGACGAGCCCTCGATCGGCCTGCACCAGCGCGACAACCTCCGCCTCATCGGGACGCTGCAGCGCCTGCGCGATCTCGGCAACACCGTGATCGTGGTCGAGCACGACGCCGAGATGATCGAGTCGGCCGACCACGTCCTCGACTTCGGACCGGGCGCAGGTCGCTCGGGCGGGCGCATCGTCGCGCAGGGCAGCCCGGACGAGCTCCGCGCGGACCCGGCGAGCGTCACCGGGCGGTTCCTCTCGGGGGCGGACGGCGTCGCCGTGCCCACTGCGCGACGCGCCGCGACCGGGTTCCTCGAGGTGCTCGGCGCGCGCGAGAACAACCTCAAGGACATCGACGTGGCGCTGCCGCTCGGCGTCCTCTGCGCCGTCACCGGCGTCTCGGGCGCGGGCAAGTCGAGCCTGGTGAACCACATCCTGCACCCCGGCCTGCGGCGCAAGCTCACCGACGCGGTCGTGCCGGTCGGGGCGCACCGCGCCATCGAGGGCGCCGAGAAGATCGACAAGGTCATCGACATCGATCAGCAGCCCATCGGCCGCACGCCCCGCTCCAACCCGGCGACGTACACCAAGGCGTTCGATCTCATCCGCGACGTCTTCGCGATGACGCAGGAGGCGCGCGCCTTCGGTTACACCGCGAGCCGCTTCTCGTTCAACCTCAAGGGCGGGCGCTGCGAGGCGTGCGAGGGCGGGGGCGTGCGCGAGGTGGAGATGCACTTCCTGCCGACGGTGTACGTCGTCTGCGAGGTGTGCCGCGGCAAGCGCTACAACGACGCGACGCTGCGCGTCCCCTTCAAGGGCAAGAACATCGCCGAGGTCCTCGACACCTCGATCGACGACGCCATCGAGCTCTTCAAGAACATTGCGCCGCTCGCCCGGATCCTGCGCACGCTCTCGGAGGTGGGGCTCGGGTACCTGACGCTGGGCCAGCCGGCGACGACGCTCTCGGGCGGCGAGGCGCAGCGCGTGAAGCTGGCGCGCGAGCTCGCCAAGCGCGACACCGGGCGCACGCTCTACCTGCTCGACGAGCCGACCACCGGGCTGCACTTCGCCGACGTGAAGAAGCTCCTCGAGGTGCTCCAGCGCCTCGTCGCCGCGGGCAACTCGGTCATCGTCATCGAGCACAACCTCGACGTCATCAAGGCCGCCGACTGGGTCGTCGACATCGGGCCGGACGGCGGCGCCGCCGGCGGCTGGCTCGTCGCGGCGGGCACGCCCGAGGAGGTCGCCGCGGTCGAGGCGTCGCACACGGGTCGCTTCCTCGCCAAGGTCCTCCCGGCCGCCGCGCCGGCGCCGGCGAAGCGCCGCGCGGCCTCGCGTGCGCGCGCGAAGCAGGCCGAGGGCGCGCGGGGATGAGCCGGCGGGCGGCGGCGCTCGTCGCGGTCCTCGTGCACGCGACCGGCTGCGGAGGCTCGCCTCCGGCACAACCGAGCGCGCCTGCGCCGCCTGCCCGACCCGCGGCGCCGGCGCTCGACTGCGAGGTGTTGCGCCCGGTCCTCGGGGGCACGGCCCGCGTCGTCCACACGCTCGAGAGCACCGGCGTGGCCCCGCCGGGCTGGTGGCAGCAGAGCTCCGCGCTGATCGACCGCGCCAGCGCCTCGGCCGCGGCGCTGGGGCGCGCGCACCCGGCGGCGGCGCCGGAGCTCGGCGACATCGAGACCGCGCTCGGCGCGCTCGCGCGATCGACCCGCGCGCTCGGCGCCGGCCCGCACGACGGCCCCGCCGCGACCGAAGCGCCTGCGGCGAACGGCGCCGGCTCCGACGGGCCGCGCGCCGCGCTCGATCGCGACGCTCACGCCGCGCGCGCCGTCGTCGATCGGCTCGGCGCGCGCTGCGCGATGACGCCGGAGGCGCTCTACCGCACCGTGGGGCGGCTGCCGACCGAGACCATCGAAGCGGTGGTCCGCCGCGGTTACCCCGCGATGCGCCGCTGCTACGAGGCGGGCCTCGCGCGCGATCCCGCGCTCGCCGGCCGCATCACGGTGCGCTTCGTCGTCGATCGCGACGGCACCGTGATGCTGGCGGGCGAGGCCGAGGGCGTCGCCGAGGAGCGGCCGCTGCCGGATCGCGAGGTCGCCGCCTGCGTCGCCGCGCGCTTCACCGAGCTCGTCTTCCCCGCGCCCGAGGGCGGCGTCGTCACCGTCGTCTACCCGATCCGATTCCGGCCGGGGCCGCCGCCGGACGCGCCCTCGCCGCCTTAACCGTCGCCGTTTTCGAGTCTGGCGGTACTCGTCCGTGCTGGGGGTACTTCGCGGCCGCACAACCGTGCTGCGCCCCGTCGAAGCGCTTGCGTCGGGTGGGCGCCACGTGAACCATGCTGGGCCTGCGAAGGAGGCGCTCCTCACTATGCGCGCTCATGTTTCTTCCCTTGTCGCGATCGGGTCCCTGATCTCCGCCGTCGTCATCGTCGCCTGCTCGAGCGACGTCACCACCGACGAGCCCACCGGCACCGGCACCACCAGCGGCGCAGGTGGGTCCGGCACCACCGGCTCCGGCGGCGCGCCCGTGACCTCGTCGAGCTCGACGACGAGCAACAGCAGCAGCACCAGCACGACCTCGTCGACGACGTCCTCGACCGGCGGCGGCACCAAGTGCGACGACGCCTGCGGCCACGCGGCCGACTGCGGACTCGACGTCTGCGCCTTCGCGGGCATCGACTGCGCCACCGCGGGCAACCAGTACGACTGCTTCTCGGACTGCGTCATCGTCGCGCCGTGCGACGAGATCAACGCGCTCGCCAACCAGAACTTCAACACGCCGCTCGGCGCGTGTCTGCAGGGCTGCCAGGGCGGCGGCGGCGGCGCCGGTGGCGGCGGCGTCGGCGGCGGCCCGGCGGGCACCTGCCAGCAGTGCGGCCAGAACAACTGCCAGAACGCTGCGTTTCAGTGCTTCCAGCAGTCGGGCCAGCAGGAGTGCCAGAACTGGATCACGTGCGTGGGCGGCTGCGCCGACTCGGCCTGCTTCGACAACTGCACGGCGATGTACCCGGGTGGGCAAGTGATCGCGGACTGCGCGTGCACCTCGTGCGCGGCCGACTGCGGTGCCCTCTGCGCGGGTGGGGGCGGCGGCGGCGGCGGCGCGCCCTGAGGTAGCAAGCTGGGCCAGCTCACGTAAGACGCTCGTCCGCGCGCGCCCGCGCGCGTCGGGCTGTTGCCTCCCGGCGGATCAGGATATGACTCCTCGCCGGGGGCCCGGCCGCGTTTTGCGGCCCTTCACCGCTCCGAAAGCGAGACGACCCGTGGCGAGCTACACCGATCAACAGATGTTCGGCGCGATCCAGCGCTACCTCCAGCCCGGCGAGCAGGTCCGCGCGGTCGCGTACGGCAAGAAGGAGCTGCCCGGCTACTTCTACATCCCGTTCATCTTCCTCGCGCTGCTCGGCGTGGTCCTCATCCTCATTCTCTGGGCCGCGACGTCGAAGTCGTTCATCGTGGCGCTCACCGATCGCCGGCTCATCGTGGTCGAGGTGGGCGGGCTGAGCCCGAAGTTCCAGTGGGATTACCCGCTGCCGCTGCAGGGCCGCCCGATCATCAACGCCAAGCCGATGTTCGTCGATCTCGAGATCATGGCGCCGCGCTCGTTCAAGGCGCGCCTCGGGGCGTTCGGCCCGACGAACCTCCAGAACGCGCGGATGATCGCGCAGGAGCTCCAAGGCGGCGGCCAGATGCAGGCCGCCGGCGGCGGGTACGGCCAGCCCGGCCCCGGCGCCATGGGCCCCGGCGCGATGCCCGCGGGCCAGCTCCCGCAGGGCGCGCCGCAGGGCTACGGCGCGCCTCCGCAGCCGCAGCAGGGCTACGGCGCGCCCCCGCAGCCGCAGCAGGGTTACGGCGCGCCGCCGCAGCCGCAGGCCGGCGGCTACGCGCAGCCGCAGCAGGGCTACGGCGCGCCTCCGCAGCCGCAGCAGCCGCAGCAGGGCTACGGCGCGCCTCCCGGCGGCGGCTACGGCCCGCCCGGCGGGCAGGGCGGGCAGGGCGGCGGACAGCAGGGCTGGGGCTGAAGCCCCGCCCGCGGGCGCGAGCTACTCGGTCAGCTCCATCACGCGCTGCTCGAGCCCGCGCCCCTTCGACACGCCGCTGATGCGCGCGTTGTTCTGGAGCAAGACCCAGAGGCAGCGGCGGATCATCTCCTCGGCGTCGGCGGCGCGGCGGTCGAAGGTGACCACGAGCTCGCGCTCGGCGCGCTCGTAGACGACGGTCTTCACGCCCTCGATGACGCGCACCTGATCCTCGGGCACCGGGCCGCGCCCGAGCTCGAAGCGCACCTCGCTCGACGAGGCGGTGAGCTCGGTCATCGTCCCGGCGACCACGAGCTGGCCATGATCGAGGATCGCGGCGCGGTCGCAGATCTCCTCGAGCTCCTGGAGGTTGTGGCTCGAGATCACCATCGTGCAGCGGCCCTTGCGCGACTTGACGAGCTGGCGCACACCGTAGGCGACGCGCGGATCGAGGCCGGCGGTCGGCTCGTCGAGCAGCACGACGCGCGGGTTGCCGAGCAGCGCCTGGGCGAGGCCGACGCGCTTGGCCATGCCGTGCGAGAGCAGGCCGCACTTGGTGTTCCACCAGGCGGTGCCCTCGACCTCCTCGAGCACCATCCCGACCTCCTTCTTCGCGTCCGCCGCGGCGATGCCCTGGAGGCGCGCGAGGAACATGAGGAAGTCGCCGACCTTCTCCTGCGCGGGGAGGAGCGCGTCCTGCGGGAGGACGCCCATCTTGCCCTTCAGGTAGTCGATGGCGTCGGGGTAGTGATCGAGCACGTAGATCTCGCCGCTCGTCGGCGCGAGGTAGCCGGCGAGCATCGAGAAGGTCGTCGTCTTGCCGGCGCCGTTCGGGCCGATGAGGCCGAACACGCTGCCCTCCGGGACCTCGAAGGTGATGTCGTTGACCGCCTTGAGGACGCCGAACTGCTTGGTGACGCCCTTGATGTCGATCGCGGGCGGACCGCCGGTGCGGTTGGGCTTCTTCTTCTTCGAGGCGCTCTTCGCCTTGACGTCGCCGTCGGTCGGCGCGGCCTCGGACGAGACGGGGGCCTCGGACGGCGGCGCCTTGGGCTCTTCGGCGGGCGCCTTCGCCTCGGCCTGGGCCGCCTCGGCGAGGAGCTCGTCGGCCTTGGTCTGCGGCTCGGTCGCGTCGCTCATCAGATGTCCCTCCGGCGCACGATCATCGCGGCCAGCGCCACGCACCCGGCGCCCCAGACGATCGGCAGCGCGCAGCCTCCCAGCGCGCGGAGCGGATCCGGCGAGACCATGAGGTTCTCGTAGGTCGCCGGGAAGATCCAGGTGGCCGCCTCGGCCTTCTCGCCGATGACGAGGACGATGAGCCGCGAGAGCCAGAGCGCGAAGCCGATGCCGGCGCCGATGAAGAGCGCGAGGATCGGCGTCTTGAACCAGGAGCTGACGAGGTTGACGAGGCCGACGTAGGCGCCGGCGTAGGCGATGCAGAAGGCCCAGAGGCGGATGCCCCACGAGAGCGTGAGGCCGGCGCCGTACTGGCTCTGCACCAGCATCACCACCCAGACGACGACGTGGAGGACGAGCACCATCGTCGAGATCACGCCCCAGACCCCGAGCGCCTTGCCCGCGACGATCGAGTGGCGGTAGGCGCGGCCGGCGACGTAGCGCACGCTGCGGTGCTGGATGTCGCCTGCGATCTGGTCGAAGCCGATGAGGAGCACCAGCAGCGGGAGAAAGACGAGCGTGCCCTGGAAGAGGAAGAGGAGCACCGGCGGGCACGAGACCATGTACTTGGCGATCTCCTCCTTGCCATAGGCCGTGAGGAGCGCCTTCTCGAGGATCTGGCGCTTGGCCTCCTCGGGCATCTGGTCGAGGCCGGCGCTCTGCTGGGCGCGCTGGATGAGGATCTGCGCGACGCTCGGGACCGCGCCCCCGAGGAAGAAGAGCACGAACATCGCGATGCCCTTCGTGCTCCGCAGGTTCTTGCGGATCTCGCGGAGGGCGACGAGCCCCACCTCCTGCTGAACGGCCATCCGCCGGCTTTACCGCCCTTCGGTCCCGGGCACAAATCCCCAGGCGCGGGGTGCCGGGTCGCATCCTTGCTCGGCCGGCGCGGGCCTGTCCTTGCTTCGGCCGCCGCCGGCGCCCTACCATCCGCGGTCGGTGCGCAAGATCCCGCTCCTCCCGGCGATCGTGGCCGGCGCGATCGCGGTGCTCGCGCCGCCGGCGCCCCCGCCGGCGTGGGCGTGGCCGCAGGCGAGCGAGCCGTCGCCCGAGGACAAGAAGGCCGCGGCGAAGGAGTTCGCCGAGGGGCAGAAGGCCTTCAAGGCCGGCGACTTCCGCCACGCCGCCGAGTCGTTCGAGGCCGCGTACGGCCACGCGCCCCACCACTCGGCGCTGTGGAACGCCGCGCGCGCGTGGCACAAGGCCGACGAGAAGACGCGCGCCGCGAACCTCTACGCGCGCTACCTCGAGGAGGCGCCGGCCAACACCAAGGACCGCAACAGCGCCACCGAGGCGCTCCGCGATCTGTCGAAGCAGCTCGGCCGGTTCGAGATCCACGCCTCCGAGCTCGAGGACGTGCGCGTCGACGATCAGCCGCTCGAGGCGGGAAGGAACACCGTCTACGTGACGCCCGGCGCGCACCTCGTGACCGCGAAGAAGGGCGGCAAGGTGGTGCAGAAGACCGAGACGGCGCAGGCGGGGGCGGAGACCTCGGTCGTGCTCGTGGCGCCGCCGCCGGAGCCGGAGGCGCCGCCGCCGCCTCCTCCTCCTCCTCCGGAGCGCGGCGGCCTCTCGCCGCTGGTGGTGGTCGTCGGCGGAGCGCTGACCGTCGTCGGCGTCGGGGCCACGATCGCGTCGGGCGCCGACGTCCTCTCGCAGCGCAAGACGTTCGACGCCGATCCCAGCCAGGAGAACCTCGACATCGGCCGCAGCAAGCAGGCGCGGACCAACGTGCTGCTCGGGGTCACCGTGGGCGTCGCCGCGCTCACCGGGGTGGTGGCCATCTTCTTCACCGATTGGGGCGGCGCCAAGGAGGCGGACACCGTGAAGGTCGGCCTCGGCCTGGGCCGCGTCTCGGTCGAGGGGACGTTCTGAGTCGCCGGCTGCGCCCGGCTCGATCAGCGCTCGAAGCGGAGAGCTCGGGCCCCGGCGGCGCGGCTCCGGCTGAGCTCCTCGGCAAGGCGCACCCGGTGCGCGCGGGCGACGCGTTCGCGCGAAGCCCGGAAACGCACCCGAATCGACGCGCAAGAAACGTGGACCGGCGTGGGGCATGACGGTTGCAGCCCTCGAGCGCGCGATGACTGCGCTCGACCGACTGATCCCCGCGCCCCGGCTGATCGAGATCGACCACGTCGACGTGGCGGGGCCGCCGGAGCGCGTCTGGCCGGAGATCCGGCACGGCGATCTGGCGCGCGGCCGGATCGCGCGGGCGCTCTTCGCGATCCGCGAGCTCCCGAGCCGGCTCGCGGGCAAGGCGTCGGGCGACGCTGGCGTCCGCGTCGACGAGCTCGTGTCGACCGTCGAGCGTCCCGGGTTCCAGATCCTCGTCGACGACCCGCCCCACGAGGTCGCCGTCGGAGCCGTCGGGAAGGTCTGGGAAGGCCAGATCCCCTTCGTCCACGTCGACGGCGCCGAGCTCTTCGCCGGCTTCGCCGCGGAGGGATTCGTCAAGGTGGCCTGGGCCGTCCGCGTCCTGCCGCGCGGCGAGCACGACGCGCGCGTCGAGGTCGAGCTCCGCGTCGACGCGACCGACGAGGAGTCGTGGACCCGGTTCAAGCGCTACTTCCAGCTCATCGGCCCCGGCTCGCGCTTCATCCGCCACGCCGCGCTCGCCGAGCTCGCGCGCGAGCTCGGCAC
>CAYJPW010000022.1:0-30655 GCA_964372055.1 uncultured Polyangiaceae bacterium | reverse complement strand
GTCCTGCTCATGCTGGAGGCCCCCTCCCACGTCGCCGCCCCCGCCCTCGAAGCTGCCCTGGCGGGCACGGCGGCGGGCCTCGACCACGACGTAAGCCTCCGTGCGGTGCCGGCGGCCCCCCCCCCCCCCCCCCCCCGGCGCGCCCCCGCCCCCCCCCCCCCCGCCCCGCCCCCCGGCGGGCGCGGGCCCCCCACGCCGGAGACGCACGAGAACGAGCGGCCCCTCGACGGGGACGAGCTCCTGCCGGACGCGGGTGCGCAGGTCACGCACTACGTGGACATCGCTGCCCCGCCGATCGTGATCTGGCCGTGGCTCGTCCAGATGGGCTGCCGGCGCGCGGGGTTCTACAGCGTCGACGCGCTCGACAACGGCGGCCGGCGGAGCGCGCGCGAGATCTACCCCGACCTGCAGCACGTCGCGGTAGGCGACGTGCTGCCCGCCACGTCCGAGGGAGACGACGGCTTCGAGGTCCTCCGGGTCGAGGCGCCGCAGGTCCTCCTCCTCGGAGGGCTCTACGACAGCGACGAGAAGCGCCAGCTCGCCTTCGCCGCCGAGCGGCCGGAGCGCTTCTGGCAGGTGACGTGGGCGTTCGTCCTCGAGCCGCTCGACGCCAAGACCACGCGGCTGCACGTCCGCGCGCGCGCGGCGTTCCCTTCGGCGGGCCTCCACCTCGCCTGGATGCGGTTCGTCCACCACTTCATGGAGAAGGCGCAGCTCCGCCACCTCGCCGCCCGCGTCGAGGGCCGGCTCCCGCGCGACGACTGGCGCGACGTGATCGAAGGGATCGGCGGCGCGGCGGTCATCGCGGCCGCGCTGGTCACGCCTTTCATGCGGGGGCGCCGCAACCACTGGGGCCTCTCCGAGGCCGAAGCGGCGCGCGACTACCCGGGTGACGGCCTCGTCCCGGAGCCGCGCTGGAGCTGGACCCACGGCGTCGAGATCGACGCGCCCGCCGAGCGCGTCTGGCCCTGGCTCGCGCAGATCGGCGCCACGCGCGGCGGCTTCTACAGCTACCAGTGGCTCGAGAACGTCGCCGGCTGCCGCGTCGCCAACGCCGAGGCCCTCCACCCCGACTGGGAGATCCAGAAGGGCGACGCGCTCGTGCTCCACCCGAAGATCCCCCCGCCCACCATCGTCGAGGTGGAGCGCGGGCACCACTTCATCGCCGGCGTCCCCGTCGACGAACGCGCCGTGCTCGAGGGCCGCGGCTGGTCGACGATGAGCTGGCTCTTCATGGTGGAGCCGCTCGGCGAGACGCGCTGCCGCGTCGTCAGCCGCCACCGCGTCGCGAGCTCGGACGACCTCGCGACCGAGCTCTCGTTCGGGCCGGCGTTCCTCGAGCCGATCGGGTTCGCCATGGACCGCCGGATGCTGCTCGGGCTGAAGGAGCGCGCCGAGGGGCGGGCGTAGCCGGGCGCGGGGTCCGCGCGGGCGCGGGCCGCGGCCCTTCGTGCTCACGCGCGCCGTCGGTCGCGGCCGCTCCCGGGCCGGCGCGTGGTAGAACGGGGCTACCAGCCGGACCAGGAGACGATCGAGTGGCCATCCTGAGCGCGAGCGAGTTCGAGGCCGTGGTCAACCACGCCGTGATCAGCATCGAGAAGGTCATCCAGGAGCGCGCCACGGCGGACAAGCTCGAGAAGACGCGCGACGCCCTCGTGCGGATCGGCGCCGCCGCCCGCGTGGGCGAGCGCCTCAAGGCGCTTCGGCCTTCGCTCGACGCCGCGGCCGACACCGTGCGCGCCGAGATCCCGAACGACGACGTGCTCCTCGAGCAGCTCTGGGACCTGCTCGACTACGTCGACTACCGGGCCTGAGGCGGCGCCGGCGCGCGACCGGGAACCGGAAGATTGGGGCGACCGCCGTCTCGTCGCCGTCGCCGATCGCCTTGCACGCCCGCACGGCGAGATCGAGAGCGCGGGCGCCCTTGCCGTCGTCCGCGACGCACGTCGCGGGACGCGGCGCTTCGGGCGGCGGCGTAGCCGGCGTCGGCGCCGGCCCGGACGCGCACGCAGCGCCGGCTGCCGCGAGCAGGATCCACGGGGTGGCTCGCAGCGGAGCGTGGCGCGAGAGCCCAGGTGCGTTCGGCAGCACGCCGCGGCGAAAGTGAAGGTTGATAACATTGGTCTGCACGTCGGCGGGGGGCGCAACGATGCCCCGACCGGCGCCCCGCGCTGCCCGTCCAGGCCCACGCCGGCGACCGCGAGCCGCGATGGCCAGCGCGACGAGGAGGCCGGCCGCGAGCGCGCCGGCGCCTGCGTCGTCCTCCGGAGCGACCGTGCACCCGGCGCACCCGCCGCCCTTCGGCGCCTCCGCCGGCGGGCCTTTCGCTTCATCCTCCGGCGGCGAGGCGGCCGGCGTCGGCGCCGGCGGGCGCGCGTCCGCGCCGACGTCGCACTCGGGGCACGCCGCGCGCACGCGCTCGGTCGCGTCGGCGACCTTCGCTCGCGCTGCCGCGCAGCGCGGACCGGGATCGAGCGCGCAGAGGCGATCGGCGGCGCGCTGCATCGACGAGAGCGCGCGGCAGGCCACCGCGCAGCCTCCGGTCGAGAGCGCCTCCGCCGCGTCGGCGATCTCCTTCTCGAGCCGCGAGAGCTCGTCCCCCGGGCCGGCGCCCGAAGGCAGCTCCTGCGCGGAGGCGCGCGGCGCGGCGAGCAGGCCGACGAGGATCGAGAGGACGAGCAGCGCGCGTTTGGTCATGGCTCAGCTGCCCGTGACCTCGACGGCGCCGAGGGTGCAGGCGCTCGGTCGCGGCTCGCCGCGCTGATCGGTCGCGGGGCACTCGGCGCCCTGGCCAATCGCGGGGCTGCCGGCCGCGGGCATGAGCGTCTTGGTGGGGCCGCCGTTGTCCTGGAGATCGCCGAGGAGCGGATCGGCGATGGTGATGCCGTCGGTGCACGGGGCGCCGGAGTCGGGGAACTGCAGGTTCGCGCCGCCGCTGCCGAGCGGCTGGTCCTTGCACCCGCCTCCGTCGACGAGGCAGTTGACGAGCTCGACGTTGGGGTCGCCGCCGAACACCGCCGGGGCGTACCCGCCGGGCGTGGTCGCGTTGCCGGCGAGGGTGCAGTTGAGGAGCCGCCCGGTGACCTCGCCGGCGATCCACACCCCGCCGCCCTGATCGGCGGTGTTGTTCGCGATGGTGACGTTCTCGAGCGCGGCGACGGCGGCGTGGCCCATCCAGAGGCCGCCTCCGTAGTGGGCCGAGTTGCCCGACAGCGTGGAGGCGGTCATCGCGATCGTCGTGTTCTCGAGGTAGAGCGCGCCCGCGAGCCCGACCGCGGGATCGGCGGCGTTGCCCTCGAACGTCGAGCGGTCGATGGTCGTGGGCTCGTCCGAGTAGGCGACGCGGAACACCGCGCCGCCCTGCGCGCCGGCGGTGTTGCCGGTGAAGGTCGAGCCGCAGATCACCATCGTGGTGTCGGCGCCGTCGAAGACGATGGCCCCGCCGTTGCCGCCGTTCCCCGGGTTGCCCTCGGTGCCCGTCGCCGCGTTGCCGTCGAAGGAGCCGTTGACGACGGTGAGCCCGTTGCCGAGGTTGCCGACCGCGCCGCCGTTGCTCCCGCTGTTGTTCGAGAAGGTGCTCCCGACGATCACCGTGTCGCCGATGCCCTGCGAGGTGATCGCGCCGCCCGAGACGTCCTGCCCCGACGCGGCGCAGTGGTTGTCGTCGAAGCGGCAGTCGATGACGTCGAGCGAGCCGCCCTCGCGGAAGATCGCCGCGCCGCCCTGGTCCGTGTCCGTCGTGTTGGGCACGTCGGTGGTGAAGCCGCGGGTGAACGCCAGGCGCTGCACCGTGAGCCGGGGCGTGACCTGGTCCCAGGCGCTGGCGAGGTGGAGGATGCGCGTGGTGTCGCCGCCGCTCAGCGTCACCAGGCCGCCGCCGTCGAGCACCGTGTCGGTCGCGATCTCCTTCTGGCTGGTGACGGTGAGGGTCACCGGCGCGGCGCCGCAGTCGAAGGTGATCACGCCGCCCCCCGCGAGCGCGGCGTCGAGCGCGGCCTCGGTGCAGCTCTCGGGCGTGCCGTCGCCGACCACCGCCGCCGGGGAGGAGACGTCGGCGGGCTCGAGCGGCACCGGGCAGGTCGGCGCCGGGGCCCCGCCGCCGCTGCCCGTCCCGGTGCCGGTCGACGTCCCGGTGCTCGACCCTCCGCCCGATCCGCCGCTCGGGCTCCCGTTCGCGTCGTCGCCGCCGCAGGCGGAGAGCGGGAGAGAGAGGCCGAGCCCCACGATCACCGCGGCGAAACGCAAGCTCGTCATCGCTCCAGTAGAGGCCAAAGACGCGCGGCCGGGAAGACGCCTCATGACCTCCGCCGGGCGGCGAGCACGGCTCCATCGAGACGGCGACCGGATCCGGATCTCGACGCGCAGGCCAACGCGCTGATCGCGCTCGTACATCCGGTCCACGGCACCCCTTCGCGCCTCGGCCTCGCGCGCTCGGGCGCGAGGCCCGCCGATGGGCTCGATCCCTCGGCTCGGCCGCGCTAGCCTCCGGCGCGGATGCGAGCCGTGGCGTGTCTCTGTGCGCTCCTCCTCCCCGGCGTGGTCGCGTGCGAGCCCACCAGCACGCCGTCTCCCGAGCCCTCCACGCGCGCCGCTGCGCAGGCCGCGGCGACCTCGAGCGGCGCATCCGCGCCCACGGGCGGGGCCTCGGCGCGGCCCCCCTCGGCGCAGTCGCAGGCGGCGTCCGCGCTCGCGCCGGCATCCGCCGCCGCGAGCGCGTCAGCCCCGACGCCCGCCGCGAGCCCTTGCCCCGCGGATGCGAAGCGCTACGACGAGCCGAAGTTCTGCGTCGTGCTCCCCGAGAAGACCCTGGAGATGGGTTACGAAGGCGGCCCGGAAGAGGGCAGCGCCCAGCTGGAGGTCGGTGGCGGCGGCGTCCTCCGCTTCTCATGGGTGCCGCTCGCCCGTCTGGGGAAGGAGTCGATCAAGGCGCAGCTCGAGCGCGTGAACAAGGGCGAGGAGCTCGCGGGGAGCGGCGACATCCCGGGTGGAGCATGGTCGGACGTCAAGAAGGTGGACGGTGACCAGAAGGGCAAGCACGTCGTTCAGTCGGCGGTCACGACCCCGAAGCTCGTCGTCAACTGCCACTACACCGTGGACGAGGCGCAGGCGGCGCAGGCGCGGGCGGTCTGCGAGTCGGTCCGCGCATACTGACGGCATCGGCGCGCACCCGAAGCGCCCCAACGCCGGCGATTGCGGCATCGACGGTCGCCGCGCGCTCACCGAGATCCGGCGGCTCGAAGACGAGCGCGGTCACGGGGGCGGAAGACGCAATCCGAAGCGCGAGGCGTGCGCCAAGAGCGCGATCACCGGCTCGACCTCGGACTCGATGTACGCGCGGTCGTCCGCGCTCGCGGCCGCCATCGAAGCGACGTAACGGCCGAGCGCACGCGCCGTATCCTCGCGCGCGGCGTCCTCGCGCCCGAGCTCGATCGAGGCGGCGATGCGCGTCACGTCGCACCATTCGCGGTACCACGCGCACGACGAAGCCGGTGAGGCGCAGTCGGGATGGTCGAGCCGCTCGAGCGCCGCCGCCGCTCGTCCTTGCGCGAGATCGAGGCGGGCCGCGAGCATGGCGGCGCTGCCCTTGGCGAAGCCCAGGGACAGCGGCGCCTGCAAGGCCGTGAACGCCTCGGCGGCTTCGGCCACGCGGCCGCGCGCGAGCAGCACCGAGACGTAGTAGACGGCCGCGAATGCGCCCCGCAGCCCCGGCGCTCCGCCGTGCGCCTGTGCCGCGAGCTCGGCCAGCGCGGCGTCGTCGCTCCCTGCGCGCGCCTGGCAGTGGAGCTGGACGCCGAACTCCGTCGCGTGAGCGAACCCGATGGTCTGCAGCCGATCGACCGCCGCCGCGACGTCGGCCACGGCGCGCGGGGACGACACGAACGTGCCGCGGACGAGGAGGGCCCACTGATCGAGGATGGCGGTCGCGAGCCGGTCCTCGCTGCGGAGCGCGACGTCGCGCCCGCGGGTCGAGCTCGCGAGCGAGTCGCCCATCCGGCCCGTGAAGAACGCGTGCGAGGCGCGCATCGCCCCGTACCACGCCGCCTCCGCGGTGTCGGGGCGCCGCGGCGCCTCCACGGCCGAGAGGACGCGGCTCGCCATTTCGCGCTGGCCGAACGCGCTGAGCGGGGTCACGCCGGCATACCCGGCGAGGTACGCGAGCCGCCCCTCGGTCACCCGCACTTGGGCGGCGAGCCACGCCCCCATGATCGGCTGGAGCTCGCCGACGTTCGCGCGGAGCGCCGCGGCCCACGCGCCGATGCCGGTCGCGAGCAGCCACTGGGCGTGGGTCGTCGGGAGCCGCGCCCGCGCGATGGCGCTCGTCCGGGCCGCCTGCTCGTAGTCGTTCTCGACGCAGGCACGGAAGGCGGAGAGCAGCGCGAGGCGCCCCTCGTCGATCCCCGACGCCCCGAGCGCGAGCGCTCGCTCCGCGAGCCGGAACGCCTCGCGATCGGCGCCGGCCTCGCTGCTCTCCCACGCGGCCTCGGTGATCCACGGCACGAGCTTGTCGCGCTCGCCTGCGCGCTCGAGGTGGTGGATCATCGCGTGCGGAGACGCCCGCCCCGCTCGCTCGAGCCACTCCGCGGCGCGACCGTGAGCGGCCCGGGCCTCCTGCTCCGGCAGCGTCGCGTAGGCCGCGTCGCGCACGAGCGCGTGCCGGAAGGCGAACGCGCTCTCCTCCGGCAAGCGCTCGAGCACCTCGGCGCGCACGAGGGCGGCGAGCGCGCTCTCCGCTCGCTCGGAGCTCGCGCCGGCGACGGCGGCGACCCCGGCCGCGTTGAGGCGTTCGCCGAGCACGCTGGCCGCGCGCAGCGCCCAGCGGAGATCGGGATCGAGCTCGGAGAGCCGCGCGTCGAGCACGGCGAGCACGCTGGCCGGCAGCTCGTCGCTGCGACCGTCGGCCACGAAGCGGGCGAGCTCCTCGAGGAAGAGCGGGTTGCCGTCGGCGCGCTCGACGATCCGATCGATGACCTGGGCGTCGGCCTCGGGACCCAGGAGGGTCCGCACCAGGCGCTCGGCCGCGCGCGGCCCGAGCCCCGAGAGGCGCAGCTCGGACACGTTCGGCCACGGCTCGGCGAGGAGCTCGACCACCTCCGGTCGCGCGAGGGCGATGACGACGAGCGGCGCCCTGCGCAGCGTGCGCAAGGCGTCGCCCAGGTGGAGCAACGTGGCTTCGTCGGCCCAGTGCAGGTCCTCGAGCAGGAGCACGAGCGGCGCGGAGGCGCACTCCGCCGCGAGCCACTCGCGCACGCTGCGGCGCGCCCAGCGAGCCATCAGCTCCACGTCGCCGCGCGCGGAGACGAGCTCCGGCCCCGGCTCGTCCTCCCGCGGTGCGCCGGCGAGCTCGCCGAGGAAGTCCGCGAGCCGCTCGGGCTCTTCGGCGGCGAGCGTGCGCACGTAGGCGCGCACGACCGCGTGGTCCCGCGAGTCGCCCGCGAGCTCGGCCGCCGCGCGGATCGCCATGCGCAGGATCGCGTGGGTGGCGCGGGCGGTGGCCGCCTCGGCGTGCGCGACGATCAGGCGCAGGTCCGTGCGGGCGCGCAGGCGGGTCGCGAGCTCGACGGAGAGGCGCGACTTGCCCACACCCGGGGCGGCCAGCACGAGCGCGGCGCGCGGCGCCTGCTCGTCGATGGCCTCGGCCACGATCGCCTCGAGCATCGCGAGCTCCTTCTCGCGCCCGACGAACGGCACCACGCGTCCGAGCACGCGCCGGGCGGTCGCGTCGGAGCGGGGCTCGCCGAGCACGCCGCCTTCGATCGCGAAGCGCTCGCTGAGGAGCTCCGCCGTCATGGGATCCACGACCACGGAGCCGCGCGTGGCCTCGCGCGCCAGGAGCGCGGCGCGTTCGAGCACCTCGCCGGCGGGGAGGCGCTGCGCCGCGGTCCCGAGCCCCGCCGCGATCGCCACCCGCGCCTCGGGCACCGCCTGCACGATCGCCCTCGAGACGGCGGCGGCGATCGCGGCTCGGTCGGCCAGCGTGCCGCCCTCGCGCGCCACGACCAGCGCACGGTTCGCCCCCATGGGCACGACGCTCCCCCCGAACGCGCTCACGAGCTGCTCGAGCTTCGCGAGGTCGGCGTTCGGCGCGTCCGCGGCGAGCGTCTCGGCGTCCGCTTCGGCCCCGCCGAGCTCGACCAACAGGGCCAGCGCGAGCCGCTGCTCGGCGTGCGTGAGGGCCGCCGAGGCGCGCCGCGCGGGCGTCGCACCGGCGTCGGCGGTATCGATGTCGTCGAGCAAGGCCCGAGAGGCGGCGCCGTCGCGCGGTCGCTGCTCGCGAACGTAGGCGCACATCGCCGCCACGACGTCGTCGAGCTCCGCGGAGAGGTCCTGACGCCGGGCGCGTGCGCGCGGCGGCGCTCCGGTGAGCACGGCGGCCAGCACGGCGATGGGGTTGTCGCCCGCGTATGCAGGCTCGCCCGTGAGGCACTCCAGCAAGACGCAGCCGAGCGAGAACACGTCCGCGCGCGGGTCGACGTCGCTCCCCATGCGGGCTTGCTCGGGAGCCATGTAGCCGATGGTTCCGATCACGAGGTTCGTCCCCGTGAGCGCGCGCGTGGCCGCGTCGCTCCGGGCGACGCCGAGGTCCAGCAGGACCGCCTCCTCCGGCTTGCCCTGCGGCAGCATCACGTTGGAGGGCTTCACGTCGCGGTGCACGATCCCCGCGGCGTGCAGCGCGCCGAGGGCGGCCGCGACGCGTCGCGCGACGACGATGGAGTCGGACGTGGAGAGCGGCTCGCGCCCGAGCCGCGCCTCGAGCGTCTCCCCCGTGATCCACTCCATCGCCAGCCAGGGCACCCCACCGTCGGCCCCGTGCGCCACGTAGCCGACGAGCGCCGGATGACGCACGCGCGAGAGGAGCGACGACTCCCGCTCGAAGCGCCCACCGGGCGCCTCTCGACCGAGCGTGAGCTTGAGCGCGACGTCGGCGCCCGCGGCGAGGTCGCGGGCCCGCCAGACCTCGCCCATCCCCCCTCGGCCCGCGGGCTCGAGCAGGCGGAACCTGCCTCCGAGGATCGTGCCGGGGTCCATCGCACGCCGATGCTCGCACGAGGCGAAACGTGGCGCGAGCACCTACCGCTCTGGCAGCGGGGCGTGATCGGCCGTCGCCCCTCGGGCCCGATCCGGCTGCCCTCGCACCTGCCAAGTCGGAGCTCGCGTGCACACTCAGTCAGCGAGGCGGCGCCGGCCGACGCCTCGCTCGAGGCGGCCGGATCACTGGCAGGCCGAACCGTCGGGCACGCAGCCGCAGTGGTTGGTGCAGAAGCCGCCCGGGCACGCCGCGTCGTCGGGCGCCCCGCCGTAGCAGTCGGGGTCGAACACGCCGCAGGCGTAACACTCGCACGTGGCATTGGGGTCGCCGTAATACGACGAGTTGTACTGGTCGTCGGGGCAGGTCCAGCCCGCGGGCACGACGTTGCATGCGTTTCCGACGTAGCCGCCCTCGAGGTCGTACTCCTCGCCGCAGTTGTCGACGATGCAGCCGAAGAAGGCGTCGAGGTTCGTGTTCGCGCTGCACCCCGGCCCGCTCGGGTCGTCGGTGAGGCACGCGAAGCAGGCATCGTCGTTCGCGCAGTCGATGATCTCGGCGCAGCAGTCGTTCTCGGCGCAATCGGCGCACGGGTCCGCCGCGAACACGTGGCAGTCGGTCACCATCCCGGTGCTGCTGGACGGGGGGCCCGACGTCGTGCCGGAGCCCGTCGTGCCGGAGCCCGTCGTGCCATCGCCGGAAGACGAGGCGACGATCGTCGCCGACACGGTCGCCGCCGAAGCGCCGCCGTCGCCGCCCGACGTGGTCCCGGTGCTCGAAGGCTCGGTCGATCCACACGCAACCGCGACAACGAGGCAACCGAGTCCGCAGACGACGCGAGCGTTCATTCGTACCCCCCGAGCGAAGAAGGAAGCGACCGTTCCCCTCCGGCGTCCCAGGACGCTACCACGGACGCCGCGCCGCTCACCACGGTGAGGCGCGCCCGCGGCGCGAGCAGCCTCGGGGTCTCGCGCGGCAAGCTGCTCCGTTTATGCCGCGCGTCAGGAAGTGACGCCGCTCGGGGCGTCGTGCGAGCGTCGCGATGTCGCCGAGCGTGTTGCGGCGCGGCACTGTGCTGTTCCAGTAGGGCGGGCCTCGGCTCCGCGAGCGCGTCGGGACGTCGGTAGGCTCGCCGAGCTTGGAGAGGAAGCGGTCGATGCTCTTTTTCGCGGTCACCGTGGCGAGGAGCTCCATGCGGCCCCTGCATTTCGGGCACTCGAGGACATCGACCGCGAACATCGGATGCCAAATCCCTGGCGAAGCCGGGGACGCGGAAGACAGTCCGTCTCGACCGAAACCCAAGGGGCCGAGGGAGAACGCGCGATGCAGAAGGTCGGCCCATGGGCGATAACTACCCCGCTTGCGCGGCTTCCACGGGGCGCCGCCCGCGTCGGCCTTCGCCGACTCGCCGATGTCGTGCCGCGGGCCGATCCGCGCGCGCCACGGGCTCGCCGAGGCGAGCACGCCCGAGTACTTCACGGTGTGGGAGCGTGGAGGCGGGACGCTGAGAGCTGCACGACGCCGTTCTTGGCCGAGGCCGCGCCGGGCGGCGAGAGCTACCGGCGATCGGCTCTTTCTTCCACGGGCTGCTAAGGGGCGCAGCAGTCCGTCGCGCAGTTCGCCTGGAGGCAGTCGTACACCCCGATCAGCTCCGCCGTGGGCTGCCCGTCGCTCGTGCACTGGGATGTGCAGGTGCCGATGTCGGCGCACACACCCTGCCTACAGCTCTCGATGCAGGGCACTTGCGTCAGGTAGCAGTCGTTCGTGCAGAGGGGCGCGCCTTGGTAGCCGTCGAGGCACCCTTGCGTGTCGAGGCACTCGATGCACGCGGGTTCCGGCGGCACGACGCTGCATGGCTTCGGGAAGCCGTCGCAGTTACCGACCGGCATGCATTGCAGGGCGCACTGGAGGAAGTCGCGCGCAGCCGGCTGCTTCACGCGCAGCATCCGGCACTCGAACCGATCAAAGTAGCAGAACCACGTGTTGAGGGCCGCTTGATCGAAGCAGCCGCTCGCGTAGTCCGCTGCGATCAGGTCGTCTCCGCAGCGCGTCGCGTCGTCGCACTCGGCTCCGTCGGTGCCGCAGGCCGCGATCTCGGCGGCGCAGTTCGTCGCCAGGCACTCCGGCACGCCGGCCACCTTGTCGAAGAAGAAGCCGCACGAGACCACGTCGCCGCAGCCGGCCGACCACGGGTCCGGGCCGGTGCCGGTGCTGGTGGTGGTCGCACCGGGGCCGTCTCCGCCCGCTCCCGAGGCGCCCGACGACGATTGCGAGCCGTCGTCGCCACAGGCCGCGACCGCCGACGCGGCGACGCATGCGACGACGAACACCCGTTCCGCCCAACGCTTCATTTCACCCTCCCCTTCATGCGCAGTCGTCGGGATCGGACCCGACCGGACAGAGGCCCGTACCGATGCCGGGCTCGTCGCACTGGCCGTCGCCCGCGAACGGGCACGGGCCGGAGCCGCCTCCTCCTCCGCCGCTGCCGGTCGTGCCCGCCGACGTCGAGGTGCCGGCGCCCGCTCCACCGCTCGACGCGGCGGACGCGGCGGAGACGCCGGACCCGCCGTCGTCGCCGCAGAAGGCGAAGCGAGCGGCGACGAACTCGTCGTCGCAGCCGTTGTCGTCCGTCGCGGCGCCCTGCTTGACGCTCGTGCAGCGGAAGAACTCGTCGCCCGACCCGTCCTCCAGGAAGAAGTCGGCCTCCGACGAGCCGTCGGATTTCTCGTAGCGGTCCGTGTAGCAGGACGTGACCGTCCTCGAGGCGCTGCCCCCGAATCGATCGCAGCTCTGGTCCTCGCAGTTGCCCTCGGAGCAGCCGAGGCCGCTGCGCACGGCGAGGAGCCCGAGGCACGCGCTCGCGATGAGCGGGGCGGCGCGGGGCGCGGGGTTCGGCATCGGAGTGGACGTAGGCTAGAGCACACGGCGGAGGGTTGTCGAGCGCGGGGAGCCCAGCCGAGAGCGTAAGCGAAACCTGTGCAATTGGAGGGCGCAGGACGTGGCGCAAGAGCGCCTCTCTTCCAGCGACGTCGAGGGGTCGGCGCGGGTACGGCCCCACGCGAACCGCCGCGCGGCCTCGACGTGCTCGGCGCGCGCGCCGGGCAGCCGGCCTTGCGCTTCGGCCGGGTGGCGACGCATCCACCGGCTGACGCCGCCCTCCCCCCTGCGGCACGGGGGCTGCTGCGCTGGCCATGGAGAGGAGCATCGCAGTGAGAGGACCAACGATGAGCGCGGCGCGGTTCGGATTCGGCATCGCAGCCCTGGTCACGGTCGCGTTCGGCGCCGGTGCCGCCCCGGCGGCCTCGGCGGCGCCCGGCAGCGAGCGATCCGAGGCTTGCTCGGCGTTCCTGGCCGAGGAGCTCGGCGATCAGGGCATGACCATCACGACCGAGAGCCCGGCGGCGCAGCGGCTCTTCAATCAGGGGCTCACGCTCGGCTACGCGTTCAACCACGACGAGGCGGCACGGTCGTTCCGCGCCGCCTTGGCCGAGGATCCGAGCTGCGCGATGTGCAGCTGGGGCCTCGCGCTCGTGATGGGGCCGAACATCAACGCCCGCATGAGCGCCGAGAGCGGCCCGATCGCGTACCGGACGGTCCAGCAGGCCATGGCGCTGCGCGGGCACGCCAGCGAGCGGGAGCGAGCCTACATCGAGGCGCTCGCGAGGCGGTACGCGGCGGAGCCGGTCGACGACCGCTCGAAGCTCGATCGCGACTACGCCGACGCGATGCGCGAGGTCGCCCGCCGGTTCCCACGGGACCTCGACGCCGCGGCGCTCTACGCCGAGGCGCTCATGGACACGAGCCCGTGGGATTACTGGGGCGAGGGCGGTCGGCCGACCGCGCTGACGACCGAGCTGCTCGGCACGCTGGAGCGCGTGCTCGCCGTGGCGCCGGACCACATCGGCGCGAACCACTTCTACATCCACGTCGTGGAGGCCGTCCGGCCGCGCCTGGGCCTCGCGTCCGCCGATCGGCTGGGCGCGCTCGCCCCCGGCGCCGGCCACCTCGTGCACATGTCCTCGCACATCTACCTGCGCCTCGGCCGCTATCACGACGCGTCGGCGGCCAACGAGCGGGCCGTCGCGGCCGATCGCCGTTACGTGGAGAGCTGCCACCCGGGAGGCTTCTACGCGACGATGTACGTGCCGCACAACGTCGCGTTCCTCGTCGCCACGCGCTCGCTCGAGGGGCGCAGCGCCGAGGCGCTCGAAGCGGCGCGCGATGTCGCGTCGCTGGTCGCGCCTTCGTTGGCGATGGAGGGCCACGGCGCCGACGCCGAGCAACTCTACGCGACGCCCTGGCTGGTGATGGTGCGGTTCGGTCGTTGGGCCGAGATCCTCGCCGCACCGGCACCGCCGCCCGAGCGCGTGTACGCCGCCGCCCTTTGGCGGTACGCGCGCAGCATCGCGTCCTCGCGGACGTCACGCCTCGAAGACGCGGCGGCGGATCTCGAGGCGCTGCGCGCGGCCGCGGCGGATCCCTCGATCCACGGCCGGATGCTGATGGGTGTGAACCGCGCCGAGAGCGTGCTGGCCGTCGCGGTCGCGGAGGCGTCGGGGGAGCTCGCCGCCGCCCGCGGCGACTACGACGCGGCCATCGTGCACCTGACGGACGCCGTCGAGCGACAGGACGGCCTCCGGTACATGGAGCCCCCGCCGTGGCATCACTCGGTCCGCATCGTGCTCGGTTCGGCGCTGCTCGACGCCGGGCGCCCGGAGGAGGCGGAGCGCGTGTTCCGCGAGGATCTCGAGCGTCTCCCCGAGAACGGCTGGGCCCTGTTCGGGCTGGGCGAGAGCCTCGTCCGGCAGCACCGCGACGCCGAGGCCGGCATCGTGCGAAGGCGGTTCGCAGAGGCCTGGCGCCACGCCGACGTCGGGCTCGAGTCTCTGATGGGCTGTCTGGCTGCCCGTGGTGGACAATGAGGTGATCGCCTCGGCCCGCCTGCTCCTCGAACGACCGAAGAAGCGCGAAAGCCCGCCGTGACCGGGAGACGTTGCAGCGGCGCGCGTGTGTCCTTCCTATGCGTCGTCCCCGAGGTTCGGCTGAGCTCGACGCGGCGAGCCTGCAGTCGGCGCGCCGAGATCGAACCGCCTGATCGCGAGCCCGGGTGCTCCAACCCGACGCGATGAGACCTTGCACCCGCCGGCCCTCGGCCGGCAAGCTGCGTGGCGGACCCACGTGCAAGAGCGACCAGGGCGACCGCCGGAATCGAGGGAGGCGCTGCGCCGCCGCGCCACCATCGTCTTCTGCGATCTCGCCGGCTACACCGCCCTCAACGAGGCGCTCGACCCCGAGGAGGTCGAGGCCATCATGGCGCGCATCAAGGCCGACGCGATCCGCATCGTCGAAGGCCTGGGCGGCGTCGTGAACCAGTTCGTCGGCGACGAAGTGATGGCCCTCTTCGGCGTGCCGGTCGCGCACGGCGACGATGCGGCGCGCGCCGTGCTCGCCGCGCTCGCGCTCCACGAGGCGATCGGGCCGCTGGCGGCCGACGTGCACGACCGCACCGGCATGAGGATCGCCTTTCATACCGCCGTGAACACGGGGCTCGTCGTCGCCCGGCGGCGCGACGACCGCGAGGGCCGGTTCACGGTCACGGGCGACGCGGTGAACACGTGCGCGCGGCTCCTCAAGCTCGCGCAGGCCGACGAGATCGTGGTGGGCGCACCCACGCAGCGCCTCGTCGCCGATCGGTTCGTCACCGAAGGGCTCACGCCGGCGCAGGTGAAGGGCAAAGCGCTGCCGCTCACCCCGTACCGCGTCGTGCGCGAGCGGCCCGCGGCCGAGCGCGCCCGCGTGCCGCACTTCGTCGGCCGCACCCGCGAGCTCGCGGTCCTCGACGACGTCCTCCGCCGCGCGCGCGCCGGCGCGGGCGGATCGGTCCACGTGCGCGGCGAGCCCGGCATGGGCAAGAGCTCGCTGGTCAGGGAAGCCGTGCGCCTCGCCGAGGAGGCGGGGCACGCCGTGCACCTCTCGCTGGCGCTCGACTTCGGCGTCGCCCGCGGTCGCGACGCGGCGGCCATGCTCGCGGCGTCGCTCCTGGACACGGAGACGACCCGCGCCGCCGAGGAGCGGGCCGGCGCGGTCGACGCCGCCGTGCAGAGCGGCCTCGTGACGCGCGAGCAGCGCATGTTCGTGGAGGACCTGCTCGCCCTCCCGCAAGCGCCCGAGGACCGCGCGCTCTTCGAGGCCATGGCCGACGCGACGCGCACCCGGCACAAGCAGCTCGCGGTGGTGGACGTCGTGCGCGGCGCCGCCGCGGCCGGGCCGCTCCTCGTGGTGGTCGAGGACCTCCAGTGGGCCGACCTCGTGATGCGGGGCATCGTCGCCGAGCTCTCGGCGCTCGCCGTCGCGGCGCCGCTCGCCGTCGTGACCACCTCGCGGCTCGACGGCGACCCCACGCCCGGGGATCGCGGCGACGTCGCCGCGCTCGGGCTGACGACCCTCTCGCTGTCCCCGCTCGGGGCCGACGAGGCCCGCGCCCTCGCCGAGCGCCTCGAGGTCGCGTCGGCCGAGGTCGTCGCTCGCTGCGTGGAGCGGGCCGGCGGCAACCCTCTCTTCCTCGTTCAGCTCCTGGCCGACGCCGACGTGGACGACGGGTCCGTGCCGACGTCCGTGGAGAGCACGGTGCTCGCGCGGCTCGACCGCGTCCCGGCCGCGGCGCGCGAGGCGCTGCAGGCGGCGTCGGTGCTGGGGCGGCATTTCGACGCCCCCGCGCTCGAGTCGCTCCTCTCGCCGGCGCCGCTCGACGGGGAGGCGCTCGTGCGCACCGAGCTCGTCCGGCCCGACGGGGAGAACTTCGCCTTCGCGCATGCGCTGGTCCGCGACGCGATCTACGCCGCGCTCCTCCTCGCGCGACGGAAGGAGCTCCACGGGCGGGCGGCCGCCTGGTACGCCGCGCGCGACCTCGCGCTCCGGGCCGAGCACCTCGAGCGCGCCGGCGATCCCGGCGCCGCCTCGGCGTTCCTCGAGGCCGCGCGGTCCCGGCTCGCCGCGCTCGACCTCCGCGACGCGCTGCGCATCGCGTCTCGCGGCGCCCAGCTCCCCGCAGCGCCGGCCGTGCGGCACGAGCTCCTGATGCTGGCTGGCCGCATTCACCTCGACCTCGGCGACGGCCGGGCCGCCCTGGAGGCCCACCGGGCCGCGCTCGACCTCGCCGAGCAGGACGACCAGCGGTGCCGCGCTTGGCTGGGTGTGGCCGGCGGCCTGCGGCTCGCCGACGAGTACGCGGAGGCCCTCGCCGCGGTCGATCGCGCCGCCGCCCTCGCCGTCGAGCCGCCGCTCGAGCCCAAGCGCGGACCGGGTTCGCGGCCGCTCGAGCCCGAGCTCGCCCGCATCCATCACCTCCGCGGCAACCTCCTCTTCCCTCTCGGCGACATGTCGGGGTGCATGCGCGAGCACGCGGCCGCGCTCGACTACGCCAGGCGGATCGGATCCAGCGAGCTCGAGGCGGTGTCGGAGGGGGGCGTCGGCGACGCCAACTACCTTCGCGGCGACATGGCAGGCGCCCTCCGCTGCTTCGCCCGATGCGTCGAGCTCGCCCGCGCCCACGGGCTCGTGCGCGTCGAGGTGGCCAACGCGCCGATGCTGGGCTGGATGCACGCCTACGCCGGCGAGCCGCGGCGCGCGCTGGCCGACGCGCTCGCCACGGCCGAGCTGGCGCGCCGCGTGGGCGTCAAGCGCGCCGAGCTCGTGGCGTTCACGGTGGTCGGCTGGGCCGCGATCGAAGTGGGCGACCTCGAAGTAGCCCGCGCGGGCCTCGTCCGGCATCACGACCTCGCGGCGTCGCTCGCGAGCCCTCGCTTCGCCGTCCAGGCCCTCGTGTGGTCGGCCCATCTCGCGCGCGCCGAGGGCGACCGCGACGCCGCCGCCGATTTCGTGGAGCGGGCGGAGAGGTCGAGGCGGCCGGCCGACCGTTCGTTCAACGGCGCCTTCACCCTCGGCGCGGTTGCCCGGATGGCCCGCGACCCCGCCGCCCGCGCGGCCGCGCTCGAACGAGGCGAGGCGCTCCTCGCCGAGGGCGCGGCGATCCACAACCACCTCTGGTTCTACCGCGACGCGATCGAGGTCGCCCTCGAGTGGCACCAATGGGATCGGGCCGCCCGCTACGCGGAGGCGCTCGAGGCGTGCACGCTGTCGCCGCTCGTCTGGAGCGGTATCGTCGCCGACCGCGCGCGCGCCCTCGCCGCCGGCGGTCAGGGCCGGCGCGACGCAGAGACGCTCGCTGCGCTGCGTTCGGCGCGCGACCGCGCCGTGGCGTGCGGGTACGCCTCCCTCGCGCCCGCCCTCGACCGCGCCCTCGCCTGAGCGCATCCGGCGGGTGCGATGGGCTATGATCGCGGCCGAATGTGCCGCGTGCTCGCTTACTACGGCGCCCCGGTCCCGCTCGAGCAGCTCCTCTTCGATCCCGACAGCTCGCTCGTCGCCCAGAGCTACGCCCCGCAGATGCTCGAGATGCTGAACCTCGCGGGCTTCGGCATGGTCGCGTGGGACGACGCGTCGCGCGCGCCCGCCGAGCCGTTCGTCTACAAGACCACCGAGCTGCCCTTCTTCGACCGGAACCTGCGCGCGCTGGCGGCCAAGGTGCACGCGCGCTGCCTCGTCGCCCACGTGCGCGGCGTGCCGCACACGCACCGCGCGGTGGTGAACACCCAGAACGTGCACCCGTTCCAGCTCGCCGGCACGCGCCTGTCGCTCGCCCACAATGGCGACCTCGCCGACTTCGCGGCGATGAAATACGATCTCCTCGAGCACGTGAAGCCCGAGATCGCGCGCGCCGTGGGCGGCACGACCGACAGCGAGTGGATCTTCGCGCTCGTCGTCTCGCAGCTCGCCGATCCCGGCCGGATCGACGGCGCGGAGGAGCTGGTCCGCGCGATCGACCGCGCGCTGGGCGTGCTCCGGCGCGTCCGCGAACGCCACGGCATCCGCCGCGCGTCGTCGGTCAACCTCTTCATGAGCGACGGCCGGCACCTCGTGGCCACCCGCTTCGTCTTCGATTTCGGCCGCTACGACGGCGCGCCGCACCCGGCGAGCCTCGACTTCCTCAGCCTCTGGTACACGACGGGCCGGACTTACGGCCTCCACGACCGCGAGTGGAAGATGATCGGCGGCCCCGCCCGCGCCGACTCGCTCATCCTCGCCTCGGAGCCGCTGACCCGCGACGCCTCGACGTGGCTCGCCGTGCCGGAGTACAGCGCCATCTACGCCACCGGCGAGACCGGCCACGGCGTCGCGCGGGTGGTCGAGCTAGCCGCGTAGAGGGAAGCGCCCGTGCGCGGCGAGGCGCGCGAGCTCGCTCGTCACGAGCCGGAGCTCGCGCGAGAGGTGGTGGACCAGGACGTCGTCGAGCTTGTGGCCGAGCTCGCCGGCTCCGCGGAGCTCGCGGAGGGTCGCGCGGTCGAGGCGGAGGAGCAGCGCGTCCTCGCGGGCGGCGGCGTCGAACGCGGCCGGCCCGCCGTCGATCGCGTCGACGACCGCGACGGTGCGACCCGGCGCGGCCACGCCGCAGCGCTCGAGCCGCCCCTCGCGCTCGAGCCACCGCACCACGGCCCCGCTCACCACCACGAGCGTCGCCTCGGCCGGCCGGCCCGCGACCGCCAGCCGCTCGCCGCGCGGCACCGCGTGGGCCAGGCCGCGCGCGCACAGCTCCGCTCGCTCGCGGTCCGAGAAGGGGAGGAAGAACGGCAGCCGAACCGCAGTCGCGGCGTCGACCGCGAACGGCGAGCCCGCCGCCCACCGCCCCGGATCGACGTCGGCGCCGGCCGCGAACACCGGCGCCGGAGCCGACGCGAGCGTCGACGCGAGATCGGCGACGCGCGCCCGGATGCGCGCGCAGGTGAGCGCGGCGAGGCGGGCGAGGAGCGCGGTTCCAGCCGGCCGTCGCGCGGCGCGAAGCACCTGGAACGCGTGCTGGCCGAGCCTCCACCCGGCCGCCGGCTCGATCACGCGAGCGGTCGCCGACCGGAGGCCGCGATCGAGCAGGGAGAGCTCGCCGAAGACCGAACCGGCCGTGGCCCGCCCGAGCGTCATCACGTCGTCGGCCGGCGTCCGCGCGACCAGCTCGATCTCGCCGGCCTCGAGCACGTACATCGCGTCCGCGACATCGCCCTGGCGGAAGAGGACCCCGTCGGCGACCGCGAAGGGCTCCGCCACGGAGACGAGCTCGGCGAGCTCGGCGCGCCCGATGCCTCCGAGCGGGGAGCCCGCCGGCGCTTCGCGCTCCGGTGCGACGGGCGCATTCACGAGGCCGGAGCATACCCGCTCGCTCTTGACGCGTCGCGCACGCCGGTGCGAACAACGAGGAGCCCACCCGCGGAGCCGAGACCCATGAGCGAGCAAGATCAAGCCCCGGCCCCGACCTTCCAGTTCCGCACCGCGACCCCGATCGAGCCCGGCGCGGGCGCCGCCGGCGCGTGGCACGAGGTGCGACGGGTCCCGAAGCCGGCCTCCGACGTGCGCGCGCCCCAGAGCGACGCGCTCGAGCGCGGCGTCTCGGTCGTCACGTCGCCCGCCGAGGCCCCGCCGCGCACGCGCCACGCGGCCTCGATCGTGAAGAGCAGCCCGCTGTCGTCCTCGGTCCGCGCCATGCTCGAGTCGCGTGAGCTCACCACCCGGTTCGACGCGACCGAAATCGACGTCGGGCCGATCGCGGAGCGGCTCCCCGGGCTCGCCTGCCCAGCGGGCGACGTCGTCTTCCTCGCCTCCGATCGGTCGCTCGAGGAGCTCTCCCTCTCGATGGACGCGCTGCTCCAGCACCGAAAGCGCCTCCTGGCGCCGTCGGTCGATCGCGCCAAGCCGCGCCGCGCCGTGCTGGTCCTCGGCGCCGGCCCCGGCGGGCTCATGACGGCGATCGATCTCGCCCTGCGCGATCACGCGGTCGTCGTGTGCGAGCAGCGCGACGTCTACACGCGGAACCGATTCATCGGCGTCTACAAGGAGATCGCCCACAGGATGGCCGCGCTCGGCATGCCCGAGAGCATGACGTACGACTTCACGCACTACCGCGGCAAACGCGGCATCATGCTGGCCGACATCCAGACGTTCCTGCACGCCGTGGCGCTCAAGCTCGGCGTCGTCATCTACACCGGCGCGACGGCGCGTGACCTCTCGCGCGAGGTCCTCGGCCGGCGGGAGCTCGCCCTCCATCGCTCGACGCGCGGGGTCGCCGGCGCGGGCGGCGCGTCGTCGATCGGCATCACCCGCTGGCACCACGACACCGTGGGGACGGTCCGCTCCGGGGTCGTCATCCGGTTCGACACGATCGTCGAGGCGACGGGCGGGCGCTCCGGCCTCCGCGAGCTCTGCGTCGGCGCCGACAAGGTGGTCTCGCTCCGCGTGGTCGCGCGCGCGGCCGCGGCCCGCGACCCGTCGCTCGCCTCGTTCTTCGACGACCCCGAGGATCACTGCGCCGAGTTCGTCGAGTCCGACTACGGCTGTCCTCCGGGCCTGCGCGCCGACTTCGCCGCAGCGCTCCTTCGGGGCGGCGACGACGCGATCCCCGACGAGCTGCCCTGCTTCGTCTCGAACATCGACGCGTCGGTCCTCACGCAGCCGATCCGGGCCAACGACAAGATGGCCGGCGTCGGTGCGCGCATCGGAGACAAGGACCTCGCGATCCCACCCGACTGGGTGGTCGTCGAGTGTCCGCTGCCCGACCGGCGCCTGACGCGCTACCAGATCGAGGGGCCGCTGCCGCGCACGTTCGGTTTCGCCGGCGCGCGCCTCTCGACCCGCGACAGCCTGGAGAAGCTCAACCCGGTGACCTTCCTCGTGCGCGTCCTCTACGCGATGGGGGTGCCGTTCGATGCCGTCGACCGCGCGCGCCTGGTGGACTTCTACGCCGTCGAGAGCTCGTACGGCGACGCGAGCGACGTCGTCGCGACGTGGAACGGCCGCTTCCAGAGCCTCGCGCTCGGCGAGCCTGGCCAGCCGCCGCTCTGGTGCGGCGCCGTGCCCGGCGCTCCCGACGTGGAGTATGCGATCGTCGGCGAGGCGCTCCAGAACGCCTGGTACCGCTTCGGGGTGGGCGTCGACGACACGTTCCGGGGAGCGGAGGTGTTCGCCGCAGGAATCGACCTCGCGGCCGACGCGCGGCTCGCCGCGGCGCGCGCGCTCGAGCGCGTGATGACCGCGCGCAGCGTGCAGATCCTCTACCACCTCTACGCGGTCGCGAAGCACGGGGATCAGGGCGTGGTCGGCCCGGTGCTCACCGAGTACCACCTCGAGGAGCGCCGCGGCGAGGGTCGCGCCGAGGGCCGGTTGCGCGACGAGGCCCGGTTCGGGGCGGAGATGGCCGCTTCGGCGGCGGACGTCCGCCCGCTGGGCGACGCGCTGCTCGACGCGGCGATCGGCCACGCGCTCGAGCAATGCTGCCGCCGGGCGCTCGCGCTGCTCGGCGCGTTCCCGTACGACGCCGCGCTCGTGCGGCGGGCGTCGCACGCGCTCCGGGGCGGAGCGGCGGATCGACGCGCTCGCGCGTGGGAGGCGATCGGCGGGGCGCTGTCGGACGGCCACCGTGAGCTCCTCCGGCCCCTCTTCGAGCGAGCCGAGCCGGACGCGTCGGCGCGCGCGCGGATCGACGAGCGCCTCGTGGAGCTGGCGATGGGGCGATATGCGTGGGCGAGCGGGTGGATCCGCGCGTGCGCGCTCCGCGCCCTGCCCGCGTCGGCGGCCGGGGCGGAGGACGCCCTCGCCGCCGCGGCGGGCGATCGCGACGCGCTCGTCCGGGAGGCCGCGGCCGAGAAGCGCGCCGCTCCGGCGGGCGGCCCGCGCACGATCGAGAAGGTGCTCTTGCTCAAGGACGTGGGCCTCTTCGCCGCCATCCCCCACGAGGAGCTCGTGGGCGTCGCGGCGCTCCTCCAGGAGCGCCGGCTCGAGGCAGGCGAGCCGGTGTTCGACAAGGGCGACCTCGGCGACTGCCTCTACGTGATCGCGGGCGGACGGCTGCGGGTGCACGATGGCGAGGCCACGTTCCGCCACCTCGGGCCGCATCAGTTCTTCGGAGAGCTCTCGCTGCTCGACGCCGAGCCGCGCAGCGCGTCGGTGACCGCGGTCGAGCCCACCCACCTGTTTCGGCTGGGGCAGGACGATTTCTACGCGCTCATCCAGGAGCGGCCCGAGATGGTGCACGCGATCAACCGCGTGCTCTGCGCGATGGTGCGGCGCGCCCCGCCGCCGTCCTGACGCGCCTGGGCCCCGGTTCGCCCTCGCCGACCGCACTCCGTCAGCTGCGCATTTGTTTGGCCCCGGGCGAGCGGGGGCTACACGACTTCTGTTGCCGCGTGCTCGTGCTCGCGCCCACGTGCGCCTCCGCGCAGCCGCAGGCCGAACGCCGCGGGCTCAGATCAGATCCCCTTGGGCGCCACCGGCGTCGTCGTCGTCGAGCACTTCGCGTCGTACGCGCCCTTCACCCGCGCGAGCTCCGATTGGACCTTCGCGTCGGACGACTCCTTGATCTTGGCGAACGCCTTGGCGCGCGCGCTCGAGCCGCATGAGGCGCCCGCCTCGTCGCGCGCGAGGACGTCGGACAGGAGCATGAGCGCTTCGAGTGGCTTGTCGCGTGCCGCGTATTCTGCGGCAAGGGCCCCGAGGAGATCGAGCACGCGCTTCTCGGCGCCGTCCTTGTCGCCCGCCGCGCGCTTGAAGAAGGAGTACGCTTTGGCGGGCATGCCGACCCTCGCGTAGGCCGGGACCATCTCGGCGAGCGCGGCGTCGACGAGCTGCGGCTGGTCGAGCTCGACGCCGGCGCGCGCGGCGTCGCTGAGCTGTGCGAGGGCTTGGGGATCTTGGCTTTGTCGTTCGTGCACGATGGCGAGCTTGTATTTGGCGTAGGCGTAGGCCTTGTTGTCGGGCGTGGGGTACTTCAGATTCTCCTTGTAGGCCTGCTCGGCGAAGGGCCACTTCGCCGGATCACCCTGGGCTTCGTTGAAGAAGAGGTCGCCGAACGCGAGGTACGCAAGCGGCACGAAGCGAGAATTCGGCGTCTTCTGAATCAGCTGATAATAGACCTTCCGCGCGTTCGACAGGTCGGACACGCGCTCGTATTCGTAGGCGAGGTCGTAGAGGACCTCGTCGATCGTACCGAACGACGGGTACTCGTTCGCGATCGTCGTGTAGTACTTGATCGCCGCCGCCGACGCCTTGCTCGCAGCGGCGGGATCACGCGACGACGCCGCGCGGAGCTCGACGTAGTCTTCGGCCAAGCGGCGGAGCACCTTCGGTCGGTCGGGTGACTCCTGCTTCGTGTCGGCCAAGAGCTTCGTGAGCGCTTCGATCTCCTTCGTGAGGAGGTTCGGGGCGCGGTACATCGCGGTCGACCGCCGCGTATCGCGAATCGCCGCGCCCGGATCGGTCGTCGCGGTCGCGGGCCGCGCCGCGGCGCTCGGCGCGGAGGCGCTGCGCGGCGGCGCCGTCGCGGGCGGCGGCGCCGCGGCGCGCGCCGGCGGGCTCGGCGTCTCGGCGGCGCGCGACGGTGGCGGCGCATCGGGGCGCTCGACCGGGACGACCTCGATCCTGAGCATCGCGGCGCAGCCCTCGGGCGGCTCCTTGTCCTGGCGCGTCGCCTTCTCGCACGCTTTCTCGTCGCCGTCGCGGTTCAACGTGTCGTGCTGGGAAGCGCTGTGGGCGCCCGCGCCGATGCCGGCGACGGTCGCGCCGCCCCCGACCGCCGCGTCGGCGCCCGCGTAGAACTCGAACGCGCCGACGCTGAGCGCGGTGATCACGTGCGTCGCGCTGGCGCAGTCGCCGTCGAGCTCGGCGAGCTTCACGGTCCCGCGGTCGGCCTCGTACTTGCCGACGAGCGTCATCGTCACGTTGAGCTCGCCCGCGCGCTGGAGCTTGCTCTCGAGCTTCGCGGCCCCGAGCGGGACGTTGGCGTAGAGATCATCCTCGTCGCGGATGCTCACGCGATCCTGCTTTCGCTCGGTCGCCGTGTAGGCATAGCGCCCGGGCGCGTTGCAGCGCGGGAGCAGCTCCATGTCGCAGCCGACGTAGCGCACGGCGACGAGCCCGCGCCTCGCCCGCACCTCGAGATCCTGCCGGTCGGCGGAGGGCCACTCCACGATGAGCGGCCGCGACTGGCTCTTCTTCACGCCGCATTTCGTCTGGCCCTTGGGATCCCACTCCGGCTGCGTCGCGACGGCGGACGCCGCGTTTCCCCCGGAGCAGCCCGCGCCCACGAGCCCGGCGACCACGGCGAGCGCGGCAAGTCGACGGCAGATCATCAGGCGAGGGTAACGTATTGCCTCGACGCTTGCAGCGGCTGGTTTACTGATGCCGCACTCGCCGCGGTTCGGGTCGGGTGAGCGCCCGGGGACGTCGGTCGCCTCGCCGAGCTGGTGAGGAAGCGGGCGACGCCATGCGGCGCGGTCACCAACCGAGGTCAGCTTCGCGGACGCCGACTGAAGTAGGACTCTCCCCGACCGCACTCCGTCAGCTGCCCATTCGTGGCGCCGCGATGTCCTGCATCGCGGGCGCCACCCATCCGACCGCTCGGCGCCGGCGCCGATTCAGGGCGGCGACCACTTGGTGAAGAGCTGCGACGCGGCGCCGTTGCAGGTCGCGATCGTGACCTGGTTGCCGACGCCGTTGGCGGTCATGCAGAACTCGTCGTGCCAGTGCTCGAGCGCGCCGCGCAGCCCCCACATCTGGCCGACGCTGTCGTTGCAGGCGACGATCTCGATGTTGGACCCGTTCGGAGCGTCCGGCCCTCCCTCGATGCGCATGCAGAGGGCGGGATCCGCGCGGTTCACGAAGCCTCCGCGCGCGTCGTTCCATTGCTGGCTGAGCGTGCCGTCGCATTCGCGGAGCTTCACGTCGTTGCCGGTGACGACGCCGCCGGAAGCCTGCGCGTCCAGGCACCACCCTCCGGCTGCGATCTCGGACGTGGTGGGCTTGTACGTGAACCTCTGCTTCGCCTTGCCGTCACAGGGCATGATGATGACGTTCTGGCCGTCGTGGTAGTCGCCGTAAGGGACGTTCATGCAGCGCCCGGTCTGGCCGTGCACGATCTCCACGTCCCTCACGCGCCACATCTGGCGCTCCTCCGAGCCCACGCACGTCTGCTGGGTAACCCCCGCGCCCGACGAGAGGGCGGCCACCTCCGCGCACTTGCCCGACTTGTCGTTCTGCCACCCGCGATCCGGCGTCATGTGCCAGTTCTGCTGGACGAGGGTGCTGCTGCAGCTCGCCATCCGGATCTGTGCGCCGTCGCCCGTGCTGCCGCCGGCGACCTCCACGCACGCCCCGCCGCTCTGCATGGTGCCGGTGAACCAGCTCGGAGCGGGGAAGGGGCTGCTCTCGGGCGCGCCGCAGACGTTCGGGGTGCCACCACCGCCGCACGTCTCGGGCGAGGCGCAGCTGCCGCAGCTCACGGTGCCGCCGCAGTCGTCGTCGATGACGCCGCAGCTCTTGCCGGCATCCGCGCACGTCTTCGGGATGCAGACCGGCGGGTCCGCGCACGAGACGCCGTACAGCGACTTGAAGTTGCACTTGTCGCCGCTCCGGATGACGTTGCCCTTGGTGCGCTGCTCCCACCATGGAATGTACGCCGGCCCATCGGCGGGCTTCCTGGTCAGCACCCAGGCGCCTGGCGTGCCGGAGTTGCACCCGCTGGACCCTTCGCAGGTCGAGTGGGTCTTCGCGAACATGCACGACGGGTAGTGCATGATCGAGTCGCTGTCGTAGTCGCCGACGTGGTTGTCCTCGTCTCCGAAGATCGAGAACTCGCCCGTCGCGCAGGTCTTGCTCGAGTCGTAGACGACGTGCTGGTTGCGGTCGCTGCGCTTCTGCTCGTGCTTGAAGCCGAGCACGTGACCGATCTCGTGCACGTACGTGATCCAGCCGCACTCGGGGCTGGTGTAGACGATCGTCTCGGCGGTGTTGCTGCCGTTCACGAGGCAGTAGCTCTTGCTCCATTTGACGAACCGCACGCGCCTGCCGGCGTTCGTCGCCGACTCCTGGAACTGGAGGAAGCCGATCTCGCTCTCCCACTCGTCCATCGCGTCGCGGATCTGCTTCCGCCGCGTCGCTCCGACGTCGTCGTCGAACTTGTAGGGGATCTTCACGATCCCGTTGACCATCTCCCACTTCGCGCCCGCCTTGAGCAGCGGCTGGCTCGACTCGCCCAGGCCGGGCGCGTGCTCGCCGCCCGACGCCGGGATCTCGGACTCCGGGTCGAGGACGATGTCGCCGTCGTGGATCATGTGGCCGTCCGTCCACTCGTAGTCGAGCGTGAGCACGCCCCAGATCGTGTCGAAGGTGCCGACGCCGCGCTCGCCGTCGGCGTGCGCGAACGTCGCCGCCTCCGGGCCTTGGTCGGGAGAGCCGCACGCCGAGGGGGCGCCGGCGAGAGTCATCAGTGCCAGCGTCGTTCCGCCCATCGCACGTAGAGCTCGAGCCTGTTCGGGAGTCATCGTTGCCTGCCTTTCGCGTAGGTGCGACGCCGGGCAGTGCAGGCGTCATGCCCGCGGCGACGGCGGTCCCACCCGAGCTTCCCGGCCCGTGGACGCCGGGAGCTGCGGCCCGCGACGACGCAGGGTGCGTCACCGGGGGCCGCACCCGCTCTACCGGCGCGGCGGGGCCTTCAGGGCGGGCCGCAGATGCCGGGCGCCTCGCGGCCGTTGCAGACCTGCCCCGCCGGGCAGCCCACCGCCGGATCGGCCTCGCAGCACACGCCGTCCACGCAGCTGCCTTTGCCGCAGTCGTCGCTCGCGTCGCAGGTCGTGCCGAGCCCGACGTACTGCCAAGCGCCGGCGAGCTCGTCGAATCCAGCGGTGCAGCCGTCGACGATCAGCATCCGCCGCCGCGAGGGGTCGTAGACCATGGTCGCGTTGAACCGGTTGACGAACTCCACTTCGTCGAGCTCGGCGTCGATCCTCCGCCACGTCACCCCGTCGAACTCCCAGGTGTCGCGGTTGCCCCCGGCCACGCCCACCCCCTTGTAGCCCCCGAACACGACGATGCGCTGTCGCGCGTCGTCGTAGGCCATGGCGACGCGCTCGCGCGGCGGCGGACCCGGCACCGTCTCCACCCAGTCGTGGCCGTCGTACTCCCACGTGTCGTTGAAGAACGCGTCGTTCTCGTTCCTGCCGCCGAAGAGCACCATCACCCGGCGCGCGCGGTCGTACGCCATCCGCGCGTTCGCGCGCGCGGGCGGCTGGTGATCGGTCGTCACCGGCTGCCAGGTTCCGCCGGCCGTGCCGTCGTGCTCGAAGGTGCCCGGCGCGATCGGAGCACCACCGAAGACGACCAGCTTGTGGCGATCGGGATCGAACGCCATCGCGAGGCCCGAGCGCGCTGTCGGGAGATCCTCGATCTGCTTCCAGCCGGTCGCGTCGTGCACCCACGACTCCGCCGAGTACACGATGCCAGGCATCTCGCCGCCGGCAAGCACGGCGCCGAGCCCGGGGACGTCGGCGAAGCCCGGGTAGTAGCGCGCCGCGGGGCTCTCGGTCGGCGATGCTTGCTCCCACGCGGGCGGCTCGCGGTCGAGGCGAAGCAGCCAGGTGTCGCCAAGCACGCCGGCGGCGTCGCTCTTGCCGCCGAACACCAGCAAGGACCGGTCCCCGGATCGAAGCGAGACGCCGGCGCCGTAGCGCGCCGGCAGCGCGCCGCTCGTCTCGAGCCGCTTCCACTCGGGTTTGCGCAGCTCCACCGGCGCACATTTCCCGCCGCTGCAGGTCGCGCCGTCCCCGCAGTCCTCCGAGGTCGCGCAGCCCCGGCCGAAGGCGCACCTGGCGCAGGCGCCGCCGCAGTCGACGTCGGTCTCGGCGCCGTTCCGAGCTCCGTCGGAGCACATGAACGCGTCCTCGTGGCCGAGCGAGCACCCCGCGAGCGCGATCGACGCGGCGAAAAACGCTCGCGCGGCCGTGGGACGAGCCGTCATCGTGCCAGGATCCATCGAAGCTCGCCGGGGTCAGGCTAACACGACGGCGCGGACGCGGAGCGCCGCGGGCTGCCCCCGGGGTGCCGCGAACGCGCGCCGGCTACTCGTCGTCCGAGCCGACGTCGGAGGACCGGACGCCGACGCGGACCATCGTCCGCTGGAAGAAGCGCCGGCTCACGCCTGCGAGCTCGGCGGCGCGGCTGACGTTGCCGCCGGTCCGCGCGAGCAGCGCGCGCGCGTACACGCTCTCGAACTGCTCCATCCATGCCTGGCGCGCCTCGCGGAGGGGCAGGTGCGTCGGCACGAGGGCTCCGCCCGACGGCTCTCCCGCCCGGGGCGAGCTCGCCGCGGGCGTGGGCGTGGCTTCGCGCGGATCCGGCCACCCGAGCGACACGCACCGCTCGATGAAGTTGCGCAGCTCGCGCACGTTGCCGGGCCACTCGCGCGCGACGAGCGTCGAGAGCAGCTCGGGCGGCAGCGGCTCGGGCTTGCCCGCGAAGCGATCGACGAAGCGCGCCGCCAGGAGCGGGATGTCCTCGCGGCGCGCTCGCAGCGGCGGGAGCTCGATCTCGACCACCGCGAGGCGGTAGTAGAGATCGTCGCGGAACGTCCCCTGGTTGATGGTGCGCGCCAGCGAGCGGTTCGTCGCCGCGACCACGCGCACGTCGACCCTTCGAGGCTGGTTGCCCCCGACGCGTCGCACCTGCCGCGTCTCGAGCGCTCGCAGGAGCTTGGGCTGGAGCGTCAGCGGGAGCTCGCCGACCTCGTCGAAGAACAGCGTGCCCCCGTCGGCGTCTTCGAAGGCGCCGCGCCGCTCGCCGACGGCGCCGGTGAACGCGCCGCGCATGTGCCCGAAGAGCTCGCTCTCGAAGAGGTTCTCCGGGATCGCGCCGCAGTCGATGGCCACGAAAGGCTTGCTCGCCCGGGGCGATTCCTCGTGGAGGGCGCGCGCGACGAGCTCCTTCCCGGTCCCGGTCTCGCCGGTCACGAGCACCGTCGCCTCCGTGGCGGCCGCTTTCTCGACGACGGCGTAGACGCGGCGCATCTCGGCGCTTCCGCCGACGAGCTCGCCGAAGCTCGTCCGCTCCGAGAGCTCGACGAACCCGGGCTGGTCGGCGACGTCGACGCGGATGGTCGTGCCGCCGGCGCACACCAGGGTGCCGGGGCCGACGTCGATGTCCCTCACGCGCCGCCCGTCGACGAAGGTGCCGTTGGTGCTGCCGGCGTCGTGGAGGCGCACGCCTTCGGGGCGGACCGAGATCTCGAAATGCAGGCGGGACACCGTGGGATCGGCGAGGCACAGGGCGCTCCCCTTCGACGTGCCGACCCGAGCGACACCCTGCGCGACGCGGTGCTTCTTGCCCCGATCGGGGCCGTCGACCACCGAGAGCTCGACCGCGCGGATCGCCAGGGTGCGGCCCTTGGCGATGACGTTGGTCGCGCCCTCTTCGATGTCGGAGCCCATGGCGACGGGCGTAGGATATCATCGCGCCGTGTCTGCCACCGTCCGAGGCAGCTCGCCGCTCCGCCGCGTGGGCCGATACACGCTGCACGGCGAGATCGCGTCGGGCGGCATGGCGACGGTCTACTTCGGCAAGCAGGCCGGCGCCGCGGGCTTCAGCCGCATCGTGGCGGTCAAGCGCATGCGCGCCGAGCTGGCGCGCGATCCGAGCTTCGTGGCGATGTTCATCGACGAGGCGACCATCGCCTCGCGCGTGCTCCACCCCAACGTGGTGCCGACGCTCGACGTCGTGGCGGATGGAGCGGAGCTCTGCATCGTCACCGAGTACGTCCGCGGTCTGTCGCTCTCGGCGCTGCTCGGCCTGGCGGCGCGCCGCGAGGAGCCGGTTCCGGTGGGCGTCGCCGCCGCCGTCCTGGTGGGCGTGCTCTCCGGGTTGCAGGCCGCGCACGAGGCGCGCGACAAAAGGGGACAGCTCCTCGGCATCATCCACCGCGACGTCTCGCCGCACAACGTCTTGGTCGGCGTCGACGGCGTCGCGCGGATCATGGACTTCGGCGTCGCCAAGGCGCGGCACCGCCTGCAGAGCACGCAGGAGGGCCAGCTCAAGGGCAAGCTCAGCTACATGGCGCCCGAGCAGATCCAGAGCCCCGCCGACGTCGATCGGCGGGTCGACGTCTTCGCCGCGGCGGTGGTCCTCTGGACGGCGCTCGCCGGCAAGCGACTCTTCTCGGGCAGCGACATCGCCGACACGATGACGCTGGTGCTCCGGGCCGAGGTCCCGCCGCTGTCCGACTTCCGCTCCGACGTGCCGCCGGCGTTGGAGGCCGCCGTGCGCAAGGCGCTCCAGCGGGATCGCGAGCGGCGCCATGCCACCGCGAGGGATCTGGCGCTCGAGCTGGAAGCGGCCGCGCCGGTGGCGTCGGCGCACGTGGTCGGGGCGTGGGTCGCGGCGCTGGCGGCGGAGGAGATCGCCTCGCGCGACGCTCACGTCGCCGAGATCGAGAACGGCGGCGTCGAGGAGCCAGCGCCGGCTCCGGTGCCGGCCGCGGACGCCGACACGCGGGTGACGCCGGCGCCGGCCCGCAGCCACGAAGAGTCCACCTCGAGCGCCGTCACGCTCGAGCGCCTCCCCGGCGCCGCGGTCGCGCCGGCCGACGCGCGAGAGTCCGCGGCGGCGCCGGCGCCTCCGGATCCGAGCGCCGCGCCGCCGAGCCGCCCGCGGCGCGTAGCCTTCGTCGTGGCCGCCGCCGCCGTGGCGCTCGGCGCCGCCGCGCTCTGGCGC
>CAYJPW010000021.1:26801-89699 GCA_964372055.1 uncultured Polyangiaceae bacterium | reverse complement strand
GGCAGCGGCGCCGGGTCGGCGGGCGTCCCCGGCTCGCCGCGCGGCGCCAGCGGCCCGGCCGCGCGCTCGGGCAGCACGTCGCCGAGATCGCCGAGCGGCGCGGACGACCGCGCGACCAGCACCTCGAGCGCGCCGCGGACCGAGCGCATCCCGAGGGTGACGCGATCGAGCTCGCCGCGGCCCGCGCCGCACCGGGAGAGGACGGCGGCGCCTCCGATGCTCCGCGCAGGGCCGTCGCGATCGTGCGGCTCCTCGGGGTCGAACGGCGGGCGCGGCTTGAGGGCGTCCACCGAGCGGTCGATCGCGGCCTCGGGTCCGACGACGAACTCGGTGCTCCGCCCGCCCAGGACGACGACCGTGAGGCAGCCGCCATCTTCGGCCGGAGCGCCCGCGCCGCCGTGCGGCTTCGAGGAGCCCGACCGCGAGCCCGCCGGGGCGTCGGGCCGCCCCTCGCCCTCCCGGATCGCGAGCGCCTTCGAGCGGCCGTGGTCGAGGAAGATCGGCGACCGCCGCTCCACGTCCGCTCCGCGGGCCGACCACATGCGGACGACGCGCTCGGCGTCGTCGGCGAGGTCGGCTCCCGCCGGCGGCGCATACGCGCACCCCGCCGCCGCGAGGAGCAACCCGGCGACGCGCGAGGCCGGGCTTCGAGGCGCTTTCAGGGCGGGCACGGGGCCGCAAGCTTAGCAGCACCGCGGCGGCGCGGCCGCGGGCGTCACCTCGCCGGAGCCACTCGAAGTGGACGGAGGCGTGCGCGGTCCTCGGCGATCCTGGCCGCGACACCGCGCGCGTTGATCCCCTCGAGCCACGAGGCGAGCTCGCAGTGGACCGACGCGCGATCGGCGAAGGCGCGCGGCCGGAAGAACTCGCTCTTGAGCCAGGCGCACAGGTCCCAGGACTCGCCCCTGCGCCCGCGCCGCCGCGGATCGCAGAGATCGACGCCCACGCCGAGCTCGAGGAGCGCCCCCGAGAGCGCCGGGTGCCACTCGACCGGGCGGCCCTCGCGATCGCTCCGCAGGACGACGAGCCTCGCGTGGTTGAACGCCGCCAGCAGCGGCACGCCGCCGAGCGCCGCGAAGTGGTCGTAGAGCGCGCCGACCAGCGCCTCGATCCCGTCGTCCGGCAGGAGCGTCGCCTCGACCCAGGACGAGAAGCTGAGGCGTGAGACGAGGAACGCGGCGCGGCGGATGGTGCCATCGTGCATCCGCAGGTTGACGCCCGCGAAATCGTGCTGGCTGACCGCCCCCGGACGATCCTCGGCCGTGCTCAGCGGCCCGCGCGCCTCGGCCCGAACCGTGGCTGCGAGCGCGTAGAGGGCGCTCTTCCCGCCGCGATAGCCGTGCTCGCGGACCTGCCTCAGGATCTCGAGCGACTGGATGTCGGGGTCGCGGGCCAAGAGCTCGGCGACGAGCGCGCGGTACGGCGCCGCCTTCGACGGCCGGCCGATCTTGCGGGCGCCGGGGCCGCCCACCGGCCGGCCGAGCTGCGCGAAGACGACACCCCCGCGCGACGGCTGCGCGATCGCCTGCTCCTGTTCGTCCCTCACCTTCCCCTCCCGCCCGGCGCGTGCGCCCGCCGTGATCGACACCTATGCCACCCGCGACGCGGCCGCTCGCCGGTGCGATCGGGAATCGGGCGTCGGGACGACCCCGCCCGAGGCGCGCGCCGCTTGCGAGCGCGCGGCGGGTCTTATACCACCGGCACCGTCGTCCGACCGGCGCCGACGCGCTGCAACGGGGGCGTGCCACGAAACCCAGGACCTCGAAGAAGCGCCGCACCAAGGCCGCGGCGCCGCCAGCGAAGAAGAAGCCCGCGCGAAGGGCGCCGCGCACCGCACCGTCGCGCGCGCCCGCCCGCGCCGAGGCGACCCCCAGCGCCCCGGCCCCGGCCGACTTCCCCATCGCGGCGCTGGGCGCGTCGGCGGGCGGGCTCGACGCGTTCCGGCAGCTCGTCCGCAAGCTGCCGCGCGACCTCGGCATGGCGCTCGTCGCGGTCCAGCACCTCGAGCCGACGCACGAGAGCATGCTCTCCGAGATCCTCGCCAGGAGCACCCCGCTCCCGGTGAAGAAGGTCACGGACGGCACCGTGCTCGAGCCCGGGGTCCTCTTCGTGGTCCCGGCGGCGTGCGAGGTGTCGATCGAAAGCCGCGTGCTCCGCGTCGCCCCGCGCGAGGCGGGCGCCGGACCGTCGATGCCGGTCGATCACCTCTTCCGATCGCTGGCCGTGGACCAGGGCAGCCGCGCCATCGGCGTGGTGCTCTCCGGCACCGGCACCGACGGCACGCTCGGGCTCAAGGCGATCAAGGAGCACGGCGGGATCACGTTCGCGCAGGACGCGCGGAGCGCGAAGTTCGACGGCATGCCCGCGGCCGCGACGGCGAGCGGCTTCGCCGATTTCGTCGTCGCCCCGGAGGAGATCGCGACCGAGCTCGTCCGCATCGCGCGCCACCCGGGGATGTCCTCGGGCGCGGAGGGGCTCGTCGCTCACCCCGACGATCTCAGGCGCCTCTTCGCGATGCTCAGGGCGGCGACCGACGTCGATTTCACCCACTACAAGCACACCACGATCCGGCGGCGGATCCTCCGGCGGATGGTGCTGCACAAGGTCGCCCATCTCGCGGAGTACCTGGCCTTCCTCGACGAGCACCCCGCCGAGCTCTTCGCGCTCTACCAGGACCTGCTCATCAAGGTGACCTCGTTCTTCCGGGACCCGGAGACGTTCCGCGCGCTCAAGCTCGTGGTCTTCCCCGCGATCGTGCGGGCGAGGTCCGGCGACGAGGCGCTGCGCATCTGGGTGCCCGGCTGCTCCACCGGCGAGGAGGTCTATTCGATCGCCATCACCTTGCTCGAGTACCTCGCCGAGAACGCCTCGACCGCGACCTTCCAGATCTTCGCCACCGACGTGAGCGAGGCGGCGATCGAGAAGGCCCGCACCGGGCTCTTCGTGGAGAGCATCGCGCTCGAGGTGTCGCCCGACCAGCTGAGGCGCTACTTCACGCGCGTGGAGGGCGGCTACCAGATCGCCAAGTCGATCCGCGACACCTGCGTGTTCGCGCGGCAGAACGTCGCCAAGGACCCGCCGTTCTCGCGCCTCGATCTCGTCAGCTGCCGCAACGTGCTCATCTATCTCGAGCCCGTCCTCCAGAAGCGGATGATGGCGCTGTTCCATTACGCCCTGAAGCCCACCGGCTTCTTGATGCTCGGTACGGCGGAGACGATCGGGCCGAGCTCGGACCTCTTCGCGCTCGTCGACAAGGCGCACAAGATCTACGCGAAGAAGCTCACCGGCGCGCGCCCGGAGGTCAACGTGCGGCTCGCACCGTACGGCGGCGGGCACCGCGCGGCGGCCCTGCCGCTCGCGACCAGGACCGAGATCGAGCCGGCTCCGGCCGACCTCCAGCGCGAGGCCGATCGCGTGGTGATGGCGCGGTACGCCCCGCCCGGCGTGGTCATCAACGACGACATGGAGATCCTCCAGTTCCGCGGCCACACCGGCCCGTACCTCGAGCCTGCACCCGGCGAGGCCAGCTTCAACCTCCTCAAGATGGCGCGGCAGGGGCTCCTCCACGACCTGCGCGAGGCCGTCCATCGGGCCCGCAGCACCCGGGCGACCGCGCGCAAGGAGGCGCTCCTCCGCGAGGGTGGCGCGGTCCGTCGCATCGACGTCGAGGTCGAGCCGCTCAGGAACGAGGGGGCGCCGCACGACCGCTGCTACCTGGTCCTCTTCGAGGAGGTGCCCGCGGCGCGCGCCGAGCCGGCCGGAGGCAAGCGCGGGAAGCGCAGCGGGAAGCGCAGCGGGAAGCGCGAGAAGGACCGCGCCGAGTCGCACGAGGTCGCCGCGCTCCGGAAGGAGGTCGCCGCGACCAAGGAGTACCTGCAGTCGATCATCGAGGAGCAGGAGGCCACCAACGAGGAGCTGCGGAGCGCGCACGAGGAGGTGCTCTCGAGCAACGAGGAGCTGCAGAGCATCAACGAGGAGCTCGAGACCGCCAAGGAGGAGCTGCAGTCCACCAACGAGGAGCTCACGACCGTCAACGAGGAGCTGCAGAACCGCAACGCGGAGCTCGGTCAGCTCAACCTCGATCTGACGAACCTGCTCGCCAACATCGACATCCCGATCGTGATCACCACCGTCGATCTCCGGATCCGGCGGTTCACGCCGCAGGCGGTGCGGATGCTGAGCATCGTCGCGACCGACGTGGGGCGGCCGCTCCGCGAGATTCGCCCCAAGGTCGACCTCTTCGATCTCGAGGAGCTCGTCTCGCGCGTCATCGACACCGTCGCGCCGCTCGAGCGCGAGGTCCACGACGCGGGCGGGAGGGCGTACTCGATGCGCATCTGGCCGTACCGGAGCGTCGACGACAGGGTCGACGGCGCGGTGGTCGCCTGGATCGAGCTCGAGGCCGGGTCGCACCCGCCGCCGAACGGCCGCGGCGCCCTCCACGCTCGGTAGGCGGAGGCGTCTTCGATCGCGCTCCGCGCGGCCGGTGCGGTGGGGGCGTCGCGGCCGTGCTCGTCGCTTCAGGGCGAGCAGGTCACCATGCTCATCCGGACGAGGCCCGTCGTCTCGGCCCAGGCGATCCCGAGCGCCGAGCCCGACCACGCGAGGGACGGGTACTTGGCGGAGCCCTCCGAGACCTCGAGGTCGTCGCCGACGCGCGCCATGCTCGCGTCCATCAGGGTGAGGTACACGGCCGGCGGTCCGTCGCGGAACTGGTAGTAGGCGATCGCGGCGTGCTGACCGATCCACGCGATCGACGGCCAGTTGGCGCTCCCCTCCACGGCGTGCACCTGGACGTCGCCGGTGACTTTGCCGTCGCTCGCGACCTTGGCGGCGTGGATGGCCTCGTGGCTCTCGCCGCCGGTCCAGTCCTCCCAGGCGAGCACGAAGCCGTCGCCGGTCCAGGCGAGGTCGGGGAGCGTGCGCTTGGCCGCGCCGCTGCCCATGGTGCCCATGAGCGCCGGAGCGCCGCCGGCCGCAGTCAGGCGCGCGAGCGCGATGCGGTTGCCGGTGCTGTACGCGACGCCGAGGCCGGTCGTGGCGGCCGCGAGCGCGGGGTACGCGGCGGCGTCGATGGGCGTCTTCTTGGTCGGCGCGCCGCCGACGTTGCCGAACCCGACGACCACGTTCGCGCCGTCCATCCAGGCGACGGCGAGCCCCTCGGTGCTCATCGCCACCGAGGGCCGCGCCTCGGCGCCGCTGCTCGCGCCCAAGGCCCACTCGGCGCCTTGGGGCTTGCCCGCGGCGTCCACGCGCCGCGCGCTGACGGTCGTGGCGCCCCCGAGCACCCGCTGCCAGACGACGACGAAGCCGCCGGCGTCGAGCGGCGCCACCTGGGGGAGGCTCGCCGAAGAGCCCGGGAGCGACACGGCCTCGTCGGAGGTGCGCTCGCCGCTCGCGTCGACGAGCGCGATCCGGATGCCGCCCTCGCGCTCGTAGGCGACGGCGAACCGATCTCCACCCCACGCCGTGGCAGGGCTCGTGGCCGGACCGTCGCTGACCGAGAGAACGCGCCCGACCGCGCACGGGCTGGCGGGATCGCCTCCGCTGGTCGATCCGGTGCCGGTATCGCCGCCGGAGGTGGCGGACGCGCCGACGCTCGCGCCGGGGCCGCTCGTCCCCGGCCGGGAGTCCGGCTCGTCGTCGCCGCAACCGAAGAAGGATGCCGTGATCGCGAGAGCGGCCACGGCGCCGAGGATGGTGCGTCTTCGCATGCTTCTTGGTTCGATGCGCGGCGCGGCCGATGGGGCGCGTCGACGACGACGACGCGCGCCCACCTTCGGCTGGGACGGACGCGTCAGCGCGTCAGGGCGAACACGCGCGTCGCCGCGTACCGACGCAACGACGGCAGCTCGCGGAGGAGGAGCGTGTCCAACCTCGCGAGCGGGCCCGACGCGCGAGGGACGACCCGGTCGAGCCGCTCGAGGAGCCGCAGCTCGACGCGGCGCTCGGCGCGGAACGGCGCGCAGAACGAGGCGAGGTCGTCCGCCGAGAGCGCTCTCTCGTCCGGCGAATCGGCGTCCGCCGGCACCGGCACGAGCCGACGAATCGCGGCGAGCCAGCCCGGGGGGGCGACGGGCTCGGCGAACACCGCCACGCCGCCGGGCCGGAGCACCCGGAGGATCTCTCGCTGCGCCGCCGCGAGATCGAGGTGGTGCAGCGACGCCTTGCCGAACACGACGTCGAAGGAGGCGTCGGGGAACGCGAGAGCGTGGACCGACATCACCGCCGGGCGTAGGCGGCCGGCCACTCCGTTGATCTCGGCGCGGCGCTGCGCCCGCGCGACGAGCGGCGCGGCGATGTCGACCGCATCGACGGTGGCACCGAGCTTGGCGAGGAGCGCGCCGTACTCGCCCGTGTGACAGCAGATCTCCAGGACCCGCTTGCCCTCGAGCGGCGCGACCCAGGCCATCATCCGCTCGAGCGCGGTGAGCGCGCGCTCGCCCCGCAGCGCGGCCCGGTAGCGCTCGATGGTGGCCGCGGGGAGGAGGAGCTCGGCGTCGGAGAGGGCGGACCGGCCCGAGGCGCCCACGCGCGAGAAGGCGGCGCGCTCGTTGTGTTCGCGGCGGAGGATCTCTTCCGTGCTCATGGGCGGGCCGACGTGCAAGCGCGCGGCCGCGCGGCGCGAGCGCGCGCGACACGAGGGCGCGGGGTCACACGGAGGAGCTGTGCCGCGCGGACGGACGGGCGAGACGCCCTCCGCGGCATTTCGCGAGCCCAGGCCCGGCGGCTCGCGTCGGGGCGCCCGACACCCGCGTGCCCCGCCTGCGCCAGAGCTCGGAGATGACGCGGTCGCCGATCGTGATCGCGTGATCGACGCTCCGCCCGCTCGAGAGCGCAGCCTCGACGGTCCGCATCCAGAGGCTCTGGTCGTCCAGCTCGCCGGCCAGACCGGCCCGCGGCACCGACGCGACGGGCGTAGGGCCGAACGAGACGGGCGCGATCGGGAGGGTCGGATCGAGGGTGACCATGGATCACCTGTACCGCCTCGGGCACGAGCCGCACGAGACCGGGTGGGCCGGCATCACGCACCGGGAAGCCCCCGAACGAACCGGGGGCCCTCCGCGGCGGACGTCAGGACGGCCCCGGGACGAGGAGGCCGCGGTGCGCCGGCGGCTCGCGGCATCCGGGTTGCCGCGCATCGATCGAGGTCCCGATGCCCGCCGACCGCCACGCGTACTACCTGGCGCACGAACGGCGCATGCGCGGGGACGCCCGGAGCCCGGAGCTCGAGCGTTTGCTCGCGGACGTGTGGCGGCGAGCCGCGGATGCCGCGCTCGATCCCGAGGAAGCGGCGCTCGCGCCGCGATCGGCGTTCGACGGCGCCTCGGTGTGGACCGGCGGCAGCCTCGGCCTCGGCGGCGCGGTGATCGTGACCTCGCGCGCCGGGGCGGGCGGACCGCGGTATCTCATCAGCGCGCTCGCGCCCGAGGAGCTCGTGCGCGCCGGCGAGCTCCTCGCCTCCGAGCCGGCGCGCGCGGCCGCGTGACGGCGACTCGAACGCTTGTCGGGCGCGCGGCGGCGCCCCACGTGGATCGGGAGACGATGCGGGCGGGGATCGGTCCGGTGCTGGCGTGGTGCGCGGTCGCGGCCGCTCGGGGCGCGACGGGCGCGCCGGCCGCGCTCGCCCAGGCCGATCCCCCCGGAGGAGGAGTCGAGGTGCTCGCGCTCAGGTCACCCCATTTCGAAGCAGGCCGGGCGATCCCTCCCGAGCACACCTGCGAGGGGCGCGACGTGTCGCCGCCGCTGCAGTGGTCGGGGCTGCCGCCCGGCACCAAGAGCCTCGCGTTGGTGGTCGAGGATCCGGATGCGCCCGATCCGGCCGCCCCGAAGCGCATCTGGGTGCACTGGGTCGTCTACGATCTTCCCCCCGCGGCGTCCGGCCTCACCGAGGGCGCGAGCCCGCGAGGACTGCCCGAGGGCGCGCACGAGGGCAAGAACGACTGGCACCAGGTCGGGTACGGCGGGCCCTGCCCGCCCGTCGGGCGGCACCGGTATTTCCACCGCCTCTACGCGCTCGACACCGTGCTCGGCGACGCCGGACCGCTCACCAAGGCCGCGCTCGAGAAGCGCATCGAGGGGCACGTCCTCGCGCAAACGGAGCTCGTCGGGACGTACGAGAAGCAGACGCGCTGACACGACGTGCGCACGCGCTGCTCACCGCGCGGACGAGCGCAGCGCCTCGCACGGTCTTTGCCGGAGGAGTGCATCGGCCGCATGGCGGATCTGATCTGCTCGCTCCTGCTCGTCACCGCCGTCGGCGTGCTCGCCGCGGGCTACTGGCTGCGCGTCGCCAGTCAGGGTGCGCCCCATTTCGAGCGCGTCGAGCGAGAGGGCAAGAGCGCGCTCATCGGCAAGGCCGCGATGGAGGCGGGCTACTGGGCCCTCCAACCGCTCGGCCGCTCCTGCGTCTCGGTGGGCATCACCGCCAACATGATCACGTGGACCGCGCTCGGCCTCGCCGGGCTCGCCGGCGTGGCGCTCGCCAGCGGCCGCCTCGGCCTCGCGGCCGTGCTCTCGGCCGCGTCGAGCCTCTGCGACGTGCTCGACGGACTCGTCGCGCGGGCGACGCGGTCCGCCTCGGGCGCCGGAGGCGTGCTCGACTCGTCGATCGATCGCTACGCCGAGTTCTTCTTCCTCGGCGGCATCGCGGTGCACTACAGGATGATGCTCGCGCCGCTCCTGCTCGCGCTCAGCGCGCTCGCCGGCTCGTTCATGGTCAGCTACGCGACCGCGAAGGCGGAGGCGCTCCGGCTCGCCGTGCCGCGCGGCGCGATGCGCCGGCTCGAGCGCGCCGTGCTCCTCGCCGCCGGCGCCGGCCTGACGCCGCTCTGCGCGGCCATCGTGCCGGGGCTCGAGGTCTTCGGGCTCCGCGAGGTGCCGATGCTCCTCGCGCTCGCCGCGGTCGCGCTGGTCGCGAACGCCTCCGCCATCGGGAGGCTCCGCAACCTGGCGCGGTCCGCGGCGGGGGCTCCGTGAACGGCTCCCCGGCCGATCGCGGCCTCGGAGGAGGGGGTGCTCCGGCAGTCGAGGGCGTCGAGGGGATCGACCCGCGAGCGCCCGACGGGCTCGACGGCGGAGAGCGCGGCGGCGACGCGCCGCCGGCGCGCCTGGGCGCCGCCGCGCTCCTCGCTCCGGCGCCGTTCATCGGCTGGTTCGCGCTCTCGCTCGGCGCCGGTGAGCGCCGCTGGGAGCTCGCCGCGGCGGCGGTCGCCGCGCCCCTGCTCGCGTACGGCAGCGCCGAGAGGCGCCGGCTCTTCCTGCGGGCGTACCCGCTGACGCTGGTCGGAATCGCGTACGACGCGCAGCGCCTGCTCGGCGGGCTCGGCCTCTCTCCGGAGCGCGTCCACGCCTGCGACCTGCGCGATCTCGACCGCGGGATCGCGCGCCTCGTCGGCGCGGGCGGCGCGGCCCTGCCGGAGCTCGCGCAGCGGCACGGGGCGCCGGCCGCCGACCTGTTGGCCGCCGTCCCTTATGGCACCTTCCTGCTCGTCGCGGTGGGCTACGCGCTCTACGTCGCCTGGAGCGCGCCGGGCGCGCTCGCGCGCTATGCGTGGAGCTTCCTCGCGCTGAACCTGCTCGCGTTCGCGACGTACCGGATCTACCCCGCGGCGCCGCCGTGGTACGTGCTGGCGCACGGCTGCGCCGTCGATCCGAGCGTGCTGCCGAGCGAGGGGCCGAGCCTCGCCCGCGTCGACCAGCTCCTCGGCACACCGTACTTCCACGCGTTCTACGCGCGCTCGCGCGACGTCTTCGGTGCGGTGCCGTCGCTGCACGTCGCCTACCCGCTGCTCGTGCTCCTCGATGCCTGGCGTCGGCACCGAGGCGCGGGACGCGCGCTGGCGGCGACGTACGTGGTGTGGATGGCGTTCTCGGCGGTCTACCTCGCGCACCACTGGGTCATCGACGTGCTGCTCGGCGCGGCGTACGCCGTCCTGGCGTTCACGGTCGTGAGGCTCTTCGCCGATCGCCCGGCCCTGCCCTCACGCTCGAAGGTCGCGCGATGACGGCGCCGCGTCCGCGGGTCGAGCCCGCACGAGCGCCCGCGTCGGAGAGGGTCGCGTACGCGCTCGGCGTCTGGTTCGGGTGCGGCCACGTCCCTCATGCCCCGGGCACGGCGGGGACGCTGGGCGCGCTGCCGCTCTACCTCGCGATCCGACCGTACGGGACGTCGGCGCTCGCGCTCGCGTCGATCGCGGTCGCCGGGATCGGCGTCTGGGCGGGCGGCGTCGTCGCCCGCCGCCTCGGCAAGCACGATCCCGCCATCGTCTGCATCGACGAGGTCGCCGGCGTGCTCGTCGCGCTCGCCGCCGCCCCGCCGACGTGGTCCGGCGTGCTCGCGGCCGTGATCGCCTTCCGCGTGCTCGACGTGATCAAGCCCTGGCCCGCCCGCGCCGCCGAGCGCCTCCCGGGCGGCTACGGGATCGTGCTCGACGACATGGCCGCGGGCGCGTGGGCCGCCGCGGGGCTCACCGCGATGCGCGCCGCCGGCTGGCTCTGAAGCGCCAGCGCGCGCCGGGGCGCGCCCTCGCGCGAGGGCGCGATCTCCCCGACCGCGGCCGGCCGGGCGCGGCGCTCCAGGTGGAACTCGGCCGCGAGCTCGGGCGTGAGCGGGACGAGGTTCTTGCCCGAGTAGCAGCGGCGGTAGGCGAGATCCGCCGACGAGCGCGCCGAGCGACCGCCGAGCTGGTGGCTCCAGACGTCGCTGTAGAAGGTGGGCCGGTCGGCATCGACGCGGAAGATCGCCCGCGCGTCGAGCCACACCGGCGCGTGGTCGCCGTCGTCGGCGAGCGCCTCGCGGGCCCGGAGGTCGCCGCCGGGCTCGCGCTCGTAGACGACGCGCACGCCCTCCACGTCGCCCTTGCCATAGGCGAGCCGCTGGATGCCCGGCGCGAGCAGGAGCGCGCGCGTGTAGACCATGTCGACCGCGAGCGCCGGGATCACCGTCCAGGTGAGCCAGTTGTTCCCCCACGGCCGCTCCTCCGAGAAGAAGGCGTAGTAGCCGACGACGAGCTCGCCCGTCGGGAGGGAGGCGTAGCGGTAGTAGAGGACGTCCGCGAGATCGCCCGCGCTCTCGACCGACGAGCCGATGCACACCTCGCGGCGCGCGATTGCGGCCTCGTCCGGGCTCGCGGGGGCGCTCGGCTCGGGCGCGGCGGGCAGCGCCGCGGTGCTGGTCCGGCAGGCGGCCGCGACGACGACGGCGAGGACGGGGACGATCGGGCGGCGCACCGGGGGTGCGCGCCAAGCTAGCCGCCGGTCCCCGCGCTCGGCCAACCGGAACGACCGCAGACGTCGGCGCGCTCACGGCGGCGCCGCGTTTTCGGTCGGCGAGCTGCTCGCGCGAACGCGGATCGCGCAGCTACGAATCGGCAGGCGGGCGCTGGATCGCGGCGGCCTCGTCGTCCACCTCGCACGGTCCGCGCTCGACGTCGCGCTCCTCGTGCGCGGGTCGCTCCTCGCTCTCGCGCGCGGGCTCGGGCGGCCGGTCTCGCTCCTCGTCCTGTCGGTCCATGGATGCTCCCTGCGGCGCGTGCGCGACGGACGCGCACGGCGACGCTCTGCCGGCGCGTGTGCAAGCGCTGCGCCGGGTGGAGGTGGCTCGCGCTCTCGCGCCGCACCGGCGCTCGCGCGCGGGGCAGGCGCCGGGCCGCCGGAGCTCACGCCCCAGCGGCGACCGGCCAGGCGGGTGCTGCGCCGAGCGCGCGGGCCTCGTCGTCGGGAGCCGGGACCACCGCCTGCTGCACGGCCATCGCGTGGTAGACGCCATCGCGCGCGCAGAGCTCGGCGTGGGTGCCCCGCTCCACCACGCGCCCGCCGTGCATCACGAAGATCCGATCGCAGGAGGCGACGGTCGCGAGGCGATGGCTCACCACGATCACGGTGCGGCGGCCGCGCAGCGCCCGGAGCGTGTCGGTGATCACCCGCTCGTGCGCCGCGTCGAGCGCGCTGGTCGGCTCGTCGAGGACGACGATCGGCGCCTCCGTCAGGAGCGCGCGGGCGATGGCGATGCGCTGGCGCTGCCCGCCCGACAGGTTCTGCGCGCCGTCGAGCAGCCGCGTGTCGTAGCCGTCGGGCAGCTCGCGGATGAACGCGCCGGCGCCGGCGAGCTCGGCCGCGGCCTCGATCTCCGCCCGCGTCGCGCCGGGGCGGCCGTAGGCGATGTTCTCGGCCACCGTCGTGGCCATGAGCGGGCTGTCCTGGAGCACGAGGGCGACGTTGCGCCGGAGGTCCTCGAGCCTGACCGTGCGCAGATCGTGGCCGCCGAGCGAGAGCGAGCCGCGGGTGGGATCGTAGAAGCGCGGCAGCAGGCTGAGCAACGTGCTCTTGCCGACGCCGCTGGCGCCGACGAACGCGACCATCTGGCCGGGGTCGATGGTCGCGTCGACGCCGTCGAGCGTGGGGTGCCCCGCGCGGTACTCGAAGCCGACGCCGGAGAGGGTGAGCGTGCGCGGGGCCGGCGGCAGCGGCAGCGCGCCGGGGGCGTCGGCGATGGCCGGATCGCGATCGAGCACCTCGAACACGCGCGCGGCCCCCGACGCGCCCGAGCGCAGGCTGCCGCCGGCGCCGCTCAGCTTGCAGAGCGGGTCGTAGAGCATCCCGAGGTACGCGAGGAACACGGTCAGCTCGCCCACCGAGGTCGTGCCGTTCTCGACCAGCCAGCCGCCGTACCCGAGCACGGCGGCGCCGCCGGCGGCGAAGATGACGCCGATGATGAGAAGGTAGTCGACCTCGGCGCGGTGCAGGTCGAGCCAGCTCGCCACCGTGCGATCGGTGGCGCGACGGAAGCGGTGGTACTCGTGGCTCTCGCGCCGGAACGCCTGGGTGAGCCCGATGGCCACCATGGCGCGGTGGGCGACGCTGGTGAGCTCGCTCTCGACCTCCTTCGCCCGCGTGCAGCGCGCCTCCATGGTCCGGCCGAACTTCACGTTCGTCGCCAGCACCGGCGGCGCGACGGCCAGCGCGAGGAGCGTGAGCGTGACGCTCTGCGAGAGCATCACCGCCGTCATGATCCCGAGGGTGAGCGCCGCGACGAGGGCGGTGACGGCGGCGTCGAGGATCGCCTTGCACCCCCCGGTGTCCGAGAGCAGCCGGTAGACCGAGTCGCCCTGCGGCTGGGCGCGGTGGTAATCGATGCTGAGGGCCTGGAGCTTCTGGAACAGCTCGCAGCGCACGCGCCGCTGCCCCTCGTGACCCATACGGAGATCGAGCCAGGTGCGACCCACGCTGGTGAGCTCGCGCACGAGCCGCAGCCCGAGCGTCGCCCCGGCGAGGACGGCCACGAACGCGACCTTGCCCTGGGGCATGAGCGCGACGAGACGCCCGACGACGCCCGACGAGACGCCGCCCGTCGCCGCGTCGACGAGGACGGCGACCGGCCAGGCCTGGAGCAGCCCCGCGGCGGTCGAGACGGCGATGAGCAGCAGGAGCGCGGCGAGCTTGCGCGCGTCCTCGCGGAAGTAGGAGATCGCCCTCAAGTAGACTGCCACGGCTCGGGCTCGCGTTCCTGGCGCGCATCGGGGCGCGCACACCGCTCTTCGGGCAGCGCCCGACGAGGCCGCGGGTCTAGCCCGACGCGGAGGGTCGAGCAAATCGGCGCGCGCCGCCTCCTCGCGCCGCTTCACGGGAGCGCCCGACTGGTCGGCCGCGGCGGCGCTGCTACCGCGAGAGGGCGTGGACCTCGACTGGATCACCTCGAGCCTCGCGATCGGCGGACGCCTCGCCGACGGCGCCGCCGCCGCCCTGGCGCGCGAGCACCGCGTGCGCGCCGTGGTCGATCTGCGCGCCGAGGCCCGCGACGACGAGGCGCTGCTGCGCCGCCACGGCATCGCGCTCCTCCATCTGCCCACCGAGGACCACCGCGCGGTCGCGCCGGCGATGCTCTGGGCGGGCGTGCGCTGGGTGGGGGACGAGCTCGACCGTGGCGGACGCGTCCTCTGCCACTGCGAGCACGGCATCGGCCGGAGCGCGCTCCTCGCGGCCTGTGTGCTGGTGAGCCGCGGCTCGACCCCGCGCGAGGCGATCGCGCTGGCGAAGCGCGCGCGGCCGGTGGTCTCGCCCAGCCCCGAGCAGCTCACCGCGCTGCTCGCGTGGAGCGCCGAGTGGCACCGCGCCGGCGGACGCCCGGCGCCGGCCCAGAGCTGGGACGAGGTCGCCGACGTCGCCTACGGGCGAGCGCCGCCGGACGCGCGGTGATCGTCTACGGCGACCGCGCCCGGCTCGAGTGCCCCCGCGCGCTCTTGGGATCGGTCGGCCGCCGCGCCCCGGCGCTGGGACGGCGGCCGGCCGGCGGCGCGCTCGCCTGGCGATCGGCGGCGGCGGGGCTGCTCGTCGACACCGGCGAGCTGCTCCAGGGGCTCGCCGACCACGCCGCCGCCGAGCGCGGCTGCGACGACGAAGGCCCGCTCGATCGGCTCGCGGCGGCGCTCGCGGTCGCGGCGGCGGAGGCGCTCCTCCGCCCGGGCGCCGCCGCCGCCGCGCTCGCGGCGGCGCGCGCAGCGCGATCGCTCGCGGCGAGGCCGCTCCCGGAGACGATCACCGTGCGGGTGCCCGAGGGCTACGCCCACTACGCGGTCTACCCGGAGCTCTACGCCCTCGCCGCCGCGCCGCTCCGGGGCGAGCCGCTCGCGGTCATCGGAATACGGAGCATCGGCGCGAGCCTCGCCGCCGCGGTCGCCGCCGGCGCCGGCGCCGCGCTCGCGATCACGCTCCGGCCCGTGGGTCACCCGTTCGCGCGCCGCGTGCGCGCCAGCGCCGGGCTCGCCGAGCGCGTGCTCGCGGCCGCCGGCGAGGCCGGTCGCGTCGCCGTCGTCGACGAGGGCCCCGGCCTTTCGGGCTCGAGCTTCGGCGCGGTCGCCGATTGGCTCGAGGCGGCGGGCGCCGAGCCCGAGCGCCTCCATTTCTTCCCGAGCCACGCCGGCGAGCCGGGCGCGGCGGCCTCCGCCGCCCACCGCGAGCGCTGGCGGGCCGCCGCCCGCCACGTCGTCCCCTTCGAAGCGCTGCTGTCCGGCCCGGCGAGCCCTCTCCCGCGTTCGCCGGCGAGCCCGATCGAGGACCTCGGCGCCGGCCGCTGGCGCGAGCCGCTCTACGGCGATCGCGCGCGGTGGCCTCCCGTCTTCGCCGCGCAGGAGCGGCGCAAGTACCGCGGCGCCGGCGGGCGCGGCCGTTGGATCGCGCGCTTCGCCGGGCTCGGGCGCTACGGCGAGGGCAAGCTCGCCCGCGCGCGTGCGTTGGCGCGCGCCGGGCTCGGCGCCGAGGTGCTCGGGCTCCGCCACGGGTTCCTGGTGATGGCGTGGGTCGAGGGCGCGCCGCTCGCGCTCGACGCCCCCCTCGATCGCCCGGCGTGGCTCGACGCCCTCGGCGCGCACCTCGCGTTCGTCGCGCGCGAGCTCCCGGCCACCCACCCCGGCGCCGATCCCGCCGCGCTGCTCTCGATGGCCAAGCACAACGCGGCGCTCGCGCTCGGCGAGATCGCGGCCGCCGCGCTCCGGCGCTGGGACGGCGAGATCGCCGGGATCGCGCGGCGCGCGCACCCGGTGGCGATCGACGGGCGGCTGCACGCGTGGGAGTGGATCGGGCGCCCCGACGGTCGGGTCCTCAAGACCGACGCGCTCGATCATCATGCCGCGCACGACCTCGTCGGGGCGCAGGACATCGCCTGGGACATCGCCGGCGCGGCCGTCGAGCTCGACCTCTCCGCCGACGAGCGGGCCGCGCTGGCGACGCGCATCGAGCGCGAGGCGGGCGTCGGCGCGTGCGCGCTCGACCTCCGCTTCTACGCCGATGCCTACTGCGCCTTCCAGCTGGGAAGTTGGACGCTCGCAGCCGGAGCGGCCGCGGACGCCGCGGAGCGCGCGCGCATCGAACGCCTCTGCGTCCGCTACGCCCGCGCGCTGCACCGCTCGCTCACCGCGTGACTCACGCGACGGCCTCAGCGCGATCCTTTGTTCAGGTCCGAGCAGGAGAGATAGAGCTCGCGCAGCGCGGCGACCGCGCGCTCGCGGTGCGCCGGCGTCGGAGGCGCGACCGTCCAGCTCCGGAACGTCGCGATCAGCCTGCGCCCGTGCGCGGCGCGCACCCGCGCCACCTCGTGCTTCAGGCCCTCGAGGCGCTCGACCAGGTCCTCGGCGAGCTCGGCGAGCGCGGCCACGTCGACGTCGTCCCCGTCGCGCGGTGCCGTTGGTTCGTCGCTCATGGGTCCGCGTCCTTCGGCACTTCGGTAGCCCGAGCGGCGCTCGATCGAAAGTTACAAGAACGTCATCTCGTTCTCCGCGGCGTGCGCGCGGAGGAGAGCGCGACGCGAGCCCACCGAGAATGCCCTCGCGGGCTCGCGACTCGCCGAGCGCGCGCGGGCGCCGCTTTGTCGATGGACTTCGATGCCCGTCGTGGGTATCGGTGGAATGGGGGCTTGCTCATGGCGGGGGTTGGAGCTCGGCGCAGGCAGGTGCGCTCGGCGGCGCGAAGGAGGGTCGTGACCGGCCCGTCGCCGAGCATCCGCCGCGACCGGACGGGCGCTCGAAACCGCCTGTGCCCGCTGGAGATCGGCCGGCGATGAAGACGCCCTCGAAGGTCCAGACCCCGGCCGCTTCACGGCCGGTCTCGAGGGTGGACGTCCGCGGCGACCCAGCGCGGCGCGAGACCCCCGGCAGCGGAGACCTCGACCGCGCCAGCTCCGTGCACGAGAGCGCCGCAACCGACGCCGGGCGTGCCGCCGCGAACGACGAGCTCCACGCATTCGAGCGGGTCGGCGAGCGTTCCATCGACGGCCACTACGCGGTCGATGCGGACGGTCGATTCGTCTATCTGAACGGCGTCGCGTGCGACTGGCTCCGGTGCGCTCGCGAGGAGCTGCTCGATCTGCGGCTCCCCGATCTCGATCCGGTCCACCCCTGGCGATGCCTCGCCGAGCTGTTCCAGGCGCCATCCCCCAGGGGGGTCGCGCGCTTCGAGGCGCTCCACCGCCGGGGAGACGGCTCGGTGTTCCCGGTCGAGATCACCGCCACGCCCGTCGAAGGCGCCGAGCCGCTCCTGCTCTGCAGCCTGCGCGACCTCGCCGCGCGAGACCGGGCCGAGCGCCAGCTGCGATCGAGCGAGGCGGAGCTCCGCCTGGCGATCGATGCGGCGCGGCTCGGGTACTGGACATGGGACCTCGACGCCGACGAGATCACGTTGGGCGGTCATCACGACGCCCTCCTCGGCCGCGAGCCGGGGACCTTCCACGGCGGGCTCGAGGAGCTCTTGGCGCTGATCGCCGACGAAGACCGCCGCGCCGCGCGCGACGGCGTGAACGAGGCGATCGCGAACGGCGCACCGTACCGGGGCGAGTACCGGGTGATCCGTCCGGACGGCGCGCAGCGGTGGTTGGCCGCCGAGGGCAAGCTCGTACGCGACCACGCCGGCCGGCCGAAGCGGCTCGTGGGGACGGTGCAGGACGTCACCGACCGCAAGCGCGTCGAGCTCGAGCTCACCCGGCGGGCGACGATCATCGAAAGGCTCAACGAGTCGGTGATCGAGAGCGATCTCCAGGGCGTCATCCGCTCCTGGAACGGCGGCGCGGTGCGGCTCTGGGGATGGTCGGCGCCCGAGGCCGTGGGCACCTCGCTCTCGCGGCTCTTCGAACCGGACGAGGCGGCGAGCCTCGAGCTCGCGCTCTCCGAGGTGCGACGCAAGGGCGAGCACCACGCGTGCCTGCGATGCCGCACCCGGGCGGGGGAAACCCGTTGGATCGACCTGTCCCTCTCGCTCCTGCGCACCGAGGACGCCGAGCCCGACGGGCTGATCGGCGTCGCCGTGGACGTCACCGACGAGCGGCGGGCGGCTCGCGAGCGCGAGGCGTTGCTCGCCGATCTGCAGCGGACCGTCGGCTTCTCCAACGTCTTCATCGGCGTGCTCAGCCATGACCTCCGCAGCCCGCTCGGCGCGATCCTCACCGCGGCCCAGATGCTCGATCGCAAGGCGCAGGACGCCGGGCACCGCCGCCTCGCGGAGCGCATCCTCTCCAGCGGCTGGCGCATGACACGCATGATCGAGCAGCTGCTCGACGTGACGCGCATCCGGGCGGGGGGCGGGCTCGACCTCGCTCCCAAGGCGACCGACGTGTCGGCGCTCTGCCGCGACGTCATCGACGAGCTCCAGCAGGCGCACCCGGCGAGCACGGTCGAGCTCGAGGCGCACGGCGACCCGACCGGCGCGTGGGACGCCGATCGGCTCGGCCAGATCGCGTCGAACCTCGTCGGCAACGCGCTGCAGCACGCCTCCGCCTCGACGGCGGTGAAGGTGCTCGTCGACGGCTCGGACGTGGAGCGCGTCCGCCTGTCGGTGCACAACCACGGCGCCATCCCCGCCGACCTCTTGCCGGTCGTGTTCGAGCCGTTCCGCCGGGCAGACACCGGCCCGAAGCGCAGCGGCGGGCTCGGGCTCGGCCTCTACATCACCAAGGAGATCGCCGAGGCGCACGGCGGAGGCATCCGCGTCGCCTCCGGCGAGGCCGAGGGCACGACGTTCACCGTCGAGCTGCCGCGCAGGCCGCGCCCTTCGGCCGAGCCCCTCGGCCCGCCCCGCGCGTTCGGAGCGTATGGGGCTCGGCGCTCGGCCTCGGAGCCACCCGGCCCCGCGCATGATCCGCGCGCGGTGGCGCTGGAGATGGCTCGGCTCGGCTCGTTCACCTACGAGGCCGACACCGACACCATCTGCCTCGACGAGCGCGCGCGCGCGCTGTCGGGCGTCGAGCTCGCGACCGCGCCCCTCCACGCGCTCCTCAGCCGGCTTCACCCCGACGACCGCGGCCGGTTCGAGTGCGCCGCGGCGGACGGGCTCGACCCATCGACGGGCGACGCCCACAGCTCGGGCGATTACCGGGTCGTTCATCGCGACGGCACGGCCATGCGCATCCGCGTCCGCCTGCGCCCGCTCGCTCGGTCGGAAGACGGCGCCAAGGCCACGCGCCTCGTCGGCACCATCGAGCACGTGGCCGACCGCGACGGCGCGGGAGCCGCTCTCCCTCGAGGCGCTGGCTCCGAGAGCGGTCGCCGTGCGGCCGCCTTCCGGGACGAGTTCCTCGCCATCGCGTCGCACGAGCTCCGGACGCCGCTCACCGCGCTCAGCTTCACGCTCGAGCACTTGGCGAAGCTCGTCGGCGCGGCGTCCAACGACGCGTTCCGGCGGAAGGTCGGCACGGCGCTGCGCCAGGTGGATCGCCTCACGCACCTCGTGGACAGCCTGCTCGACGCCACCAGGATCGCCTCCGGCCCCCTCGCGCTCGAGCTGGAGGAGCTCGACCTCGTGGACCTCGCCCGGGCCGTCGTCGAACGGTGCACGGCGACGACGCGGCGCGCCGGCTCGCTCGTCGTGCTCGAGGCGCCCGCGCCGCTCCTCGGTCGCTGGGATCGCCATCGCCTGCACACCGCGCTCGACCACCTGCTCAACAACGCGGTGAAGTACGGCGCGGGCAAGCCGGTGACGGTCGCCCTGCGGCGGGCGGGCGAGACGGTCGAGATCCGGGTTCGGGATCACGGCATCGGCCTCAGCGCCGCCGACGCCGGCCGCGTCTTCGAGCGCTTCGAGCGCGCCGTCGCCGCCACGCGGTACGGCGGCCTCGGGCTCGGGCTCTACGTGGCGCGCCGCATCGTCGAGGCGCACGGCGGGCGCATCTCGGTCCAGAGCGAGCTCGGACGGGGGGCGACGTTCCTGGTCACGCTCCCGCGCCTGACCTCGGCGGCGGCGCACACCGAGCCCTCCGCGGGGGGGATCGCGCCATGACGGCCCTGGGGCTGATCCTCGTCGTCGAGGACGACGACGACATCCGCGAGTCGATGACGGAGGTGCTGGCGGGCGAAGGCTACCGGGTGGCGGCGGCGGCCGACGGCGAGGAGGCGCTCGAGCACCTGCGCCACCGCGAGCTGCCGGCGCTGATCCTGCTCGACCTCTTGATGCCGCGCCTGAACGGCTACGATTTCAGGCGCGCCCAGCTCGCCGATTCCGCGTGGGCACGGATCCCGACCGCGATCCTCACCGCCCACGGGGACTTCCAGAGCATGGCGCGCGAGCTCGGCGCGGCGGCGGCGATCCGCAAGCCCGTCAAGATCGAGGCGCTCCTCGAGGTGATCGGGCGCTTCCTTCCGTAGGCCTGCCCCGGCCGGCACCCCCGGCTGCGCGCCTCTAGGCCGCGCGCTCGGCGACGGCGCCGCCCGCTCTCGCCAACCAGACGTGGATCGCGGTGCCGCGCCCCACCTCGCTCTCGACCGCGATCCGACCTCCGTGGGCCTCGACGAGGCCCTTGGTGATGTAGAGCCCGAGGCCGAGCCCGGTCTTCTTCTCGCGCGCCAGGTTCGATTGATAGAAGCGGTCGAAGATGCGAGAAAGCTCGCTCGCTGCGATCCCCATGCCGCGATCGCGGACCGTCACGAGCGTGCCGCCCTGCGAGGGACCGACGACGACGGCGATCGGCGCCTCGGGCTGCGAGTACTTGGCGGCGTTGTCGAGCAGGTTGCCGAGGATCTGCTCGAGCCGACGCACATCGACGTCGATCGCAGGCGGGCTACCCTCGACGAGCACGTCGACCGGGTGCGGCTCGAGCGTGGGCCGGAGCTGGTCGACGATCCGAGCGACGGTGGAGGCGGGGTCCACGCTCGCCTTGTCGAGCGGCACCCGGCTGAGCTCGAGCCGCGCCATCTCCAGGAGATCGCCCGCCATCTGCGCAAGGCGCACCGCGCAGTCCTGGATCCGTCGCACCGCGGTCACCGGTGCGCGGATCTCGCCGCGCTCCTCGCGGATCATCAGCCGCTCCGCCTCGAGGAGGATCGTCTGAACCGGCGTGCGGAGATCGTGCGCCACCATCGCGGCGAACTCCTCGCGCAGGTGCTCGAGCTCCTTCAGGGCGGAGATGTCCTCGAACAGGATGATCGCGCCGAGGATCTGGTCGTCCAGCCCCCGGACCGCGTCGGCGTTCGAGAGCAGCGGGACGCGGCGGCCGTCCGGCCGCACGACGAGGATCTCCTGCGCGTGCACCGCGTGGCCGGAGAGCGCCTGCGCGGAAGGGCGCTCCTCCACCGCGAGGGGCCGCCCGTCGGGGTGGTGGAGCAGCGATCCGTACTGGGCGACGCCCTCGTTGGGGACGAGCGGGACGCCGAGGAGCTCCATCGCTCTGGGGTTCGCCGTCACGGACCCCGTGCCGGCTTCTACGAAGAGGATTCCGACGGGCGCGCTCTCGAGGATGCTCTCCAGGCCGGAGCGCTGCACCTCGGCCGCCGCGCGGAGGTACGCCTGCTGCAAGACGACCCCGACCTGCGAGGTGAACGCCTGCACCGCCTGCTCGTCGTCGAGCGTGAACCCGCCGGGCTTGTTGGCGAGGTAGAGGGTGCCGAGGCACCGTTCCCTGTAGCAGATCGGGACGCCGAGGAAGCTCTCGATGACGGGGTGATGCTCCGGGAGCGAGGGCAAATGCGCCGGATGCTGCGTCACGTCGTCGAGGCGGATGGCGTGCCCTTCGCGGATCACGGCGCCGAGCAGACCCACGGGTCTCGGTAGGTGCCCGATCGCCTCCACCTGCTCGGGCGGGACGCCGGACTGCACCCATGGCTCGAAGCGGCGGTCGGGGCACTCGCCGATGCCGATCGCAGCGAGGCTGGCACCGGTCGCGGCCCGCGCGTGCTCGACGATCGACTGGAGCACCGGCCGGAGGAACTCCGGACCCGCCACCGCAGGCGCTGGCGGCCAGAGCCGCATTCCGCGGCGCACCGCGGCGCGCATGTGGGCCTCCGGGACGATGGAGAGGCTGCTCGCCAGGTCGAGGCTCGCGCGCTGCAGACGGTCCAACCGAGTGCGCAGCGCGGCGCGCTCGTCCTCGGCCCGCGCGCGCGCCAGCGCCATCGCGGCGGCGCCGGCGACCACGGCGAGGCGGTCACGGAGCGCCGCGCCGAGCTCGCGCGGCGAGGCGTACGCAACCGAGATCACGCCGAGGAGCTCGCCGGCGGCGTGGAGCGGAGCGAGCGCGAGCGCGCCCGGCCCCCCGGGGTCGTGGGCTTCGCCGGCCGCCGTGTCCTCTACGGCGACGATCGAGCGGGACGCGAGAGCCCGCGCCGCCAGACCCTTCTCCGCCGGACCGGGCGGGGCCAGCGCGGAGCCGGTCTCGCGCGCGACCTGCCCTACCAGGGCGACCGCGCCGGCGTCCGCCATGAACAGCCTGGCGCCGTCGCCGTCCAGCGCCCTCACCAAGCCGTCGAGGAGAACTTCGGCGAGGTGACCGGGCTGGCGAACCGCTGCAATGGCCTCGACCGCCGTCGTGACGCGCGCGTCGAGCTGCCGCTCGTCCTCCGTCGGCTCGTCTGCCTGGACCATCATCCGTCCTTCCACGCTCGCCCGCGGCCTCGGGCGCTGCTTGGGTGGTTGGCGCGCACGCGAGATCGACGATCCATGCGGCGCGCCAGCTCTTCGTCAAGAAGGCGCCGCACCGCCGGGCGGGCTCGAGCGTGCTCACGCGGCGATCCGCCGGTCACCCGCCATCCTGCAGCTCGCCGGCGCCTCGCCGGCCGCGTTCACCGGCGGGACAACCGTGAACGTGGCGCCCCGCGCAACGGACCTCGAGCGTCCTCTCAGCCGCAGAACGCGCGCACCGCGTCGAGCAGGGTGTCGAGCGCGACCGGCTTCTTCAGGTAGCCGACGCCGGCGGGCATGCTGGCCTCCGCCGAAGCGGCCGACATGACGGTGACCGGGAGCGTCATCAACCGATCCTCGCGGCGCAGGATCTCGAGGACCTGCCAGCCGTTCATGTCCGGCATCATCAGGTCGAGCAGGACGATGCAGGGGTCGCGCTCGGCACGGCGGAGAAAGTCGACCGCCTCGCGGCCATTCGCGGCGGCGTCGACGTGGTAGCCCTCTTCGCGGAGCAGCTCGCACACGGCATCGCGGATGTCGCTGTCGTCCTCCACGACGAGGACGCTGGGGAGAGCGTCGGCCACGCGTCAGCGTGCGCCGCGGCGCGCTCCGGGGCAACGCGGATCCGGACGGCCCAGCGACGCTGCATCGAAGGCATGTCCCGGGCGGCGCTCCTGTGGCCGGCGGCACGCGTCGTGGACTCGTTGCCAGCATGCCTCCCGTGCGCGCACGCCCTAGACCGCGGCGAAGGCTCCTGGTGTCGAGCCACTGGGTGCAGGCCGCGGCGCTCGTGTTCCTGTTCGGGTTCTTCGTGCTCGGGCTGCTCGCGTACCGAACGTACACGTCGGGCGCGCCCGTGCCGGACAGGGTGGAGGGCCCCGACGGGAGGCTCCTCTTCACCGGGGACGACATCCGCCTCGGGCAGCGCGCGTTCCTCCGCGCCGGCTTGATGGAGTACGGCTCGGTGCTCGGCCACGGCGGGTACCTCGGCCCCGATTTCACCGCGGACTACCTGCGCCGCTCGGCGCTGTCCGTGCTCCGGCAACTCTCGGCGCGAGAGCCGGGCGACGCCGCACGCGCGCGCACGGCGTCCGAGCTCCGCGAGAACCGGTACGATCCCGCCTCCGGCACGCTGGCGTTCAGCGCGGCGCAGGCGGTCGCGTTCGACGAATGCCGCGAGCACTACGGCGCCTTCTTCGGCGAGCCGACGACGCGCCACGGCCTGCGCCCGAGCCCGATCCGCGATCCCGAGGAGATCCGCCGCATCACCGCGTTCTTCGCGTGGACCGCGTGGATGACGGCGGCGAGGCGTCCGGGGCACGAGTACTCGTACACGAACGACTGGCCGCCCGAGCCGCTCGTCGGCAACCGTCCGACCGCGGCCGCGCTCGTCTGGAGCGTGCTCTCGCTGGTCGCGCTCCTCGGCGGCGTGGGCGTCCTCTTCGCGGCGCTCGGGCGGTGGTGGGACCGGCTGGGGTGGCGCCGGCTGGAGCGACGGCGGCTCACGTTCCGGCGACCCGACGACGTGCGGCTGACACCGGCGCAGCGAGCGTGCGCCGGCTTCTTCCTGGCGGCGGTCCTCCTCTTCTTCGTGCAAGCGCTCCTCGGCGGCGCCTCGCAGCATTACCGCGCCGAGCTCACCGGCTTCTTCGGGCTCGACCTCGCCCGCTGGATCCCGTTCAACCTGGCGCGCACCTGGCACGTGCAGCTCGCGATCCTCTGGGTCGCGACCGCGTACCTCGGCGCGGGCATCTTCCTGGTCCCGATGATCGCCGGCCCCGAGCCGCGCGGTCAGCACTGGCTCGCCTACGGCCTGCTCGGCGCGCTCTGCCTCGTGGTGGCGGGGAGCCTGGGCGGCGAGGCCGCCGGGATCCACGGCGCGACCGCGAGCGCGTGGATCGGCAACCAGGGGTTCGAGTACCTGGATCTCGGCCGCCTCTGGCAGGTGCTGCTCACGGTCGGGCTCCTCGCGTGGGTCGCGATCCTCTTCCGCGGCCTCCGCGGCCGGCTCGCGAACGAGCACCTCGGCAACATGCCCTGGCTGTTCTTCTTCTCGGCGCTGGCGATCCCCGCCTTCTACGCCGTCGGCCTCCTCGCGCGCCCGGAGTCGAGCTTCCCCGTCGCCGAGTTCTGGCGCTTCTGGGTCGTGCACCTCTGGGTCGAGGACTTCCTCGAGCTGTTCACCACCATCATGGTCGCGTCGATCTTCGTTCTGCTCGGCGTCGTCTCCGAGCGCGTCGCGCTCGGCGTCGTGTACCTCGACATCATCCTCTACTCGGCCGGCGGCGTGATCGGCACCATGCACCACCTCTACTTCTCGGGGACGCCGGTGGAGCACATGGCCCTCGGCGCCTTCTTCTCCGCCGCCGAGGTCATTCCGCTGACCTTCCTCACCGTCGAGGCGTGGAGCTTCGTCCAACTCGGCGCACGTCAGTCGGCTCGCGGCGACGGCGGCTTCCCACACCGAGCCGCGATGATGGCGCTGGTGTCGGTCGGGTTCTGGAACTTCCTCGGCGCCGGCGTGTTCGGCTTCCTCATCAACCTGCCCATCGTCTCGTACTACGAGATCGGCACCGCGCTCACGGCCAACCACGGGCACGCGGCGATGATGGGCGTCTACGGGATGCTCGCGGTGGGGCTCGCGCTCTTCGGGCTGCGCTACCTCGTCCCGGCGGCGCGCTGGTCGGACCGCCTCGCGCGCTGCTCGGTGTGGTCGCTGAACCTCGGGCTCGCGTGGATGGTGTTCGCGACGCTGTTTCCGCTGGGGTTGTTGCAGCTCTACCAGTCGGTGAGCCACGGCTACGTCGAGGCCCGGGAGCTGAGCTTCCTCACGAGCCGGACCAACACGCTGCTCGAGTGGCTCCGCCTCCCGGGCGACGCGCTCTTCATCGTCGGCGGCATCGGGCCGCTCCTGGTGCTGTGCTGGCGCGGGATCCGCGCGCGGCGGAAGGGCGGGGCCGGCGCCGCGGGCGAGCTCTTCACCCAGGTGGACGAGCCCGCTGCTCCGCCCGAGGCTCCGTGACGGCGAGCGCCGAGGTCGCGCTCGCGTCGGCGTACGCCGCGTTCTTGCTCCTCGTCGCGCGCGCGCTCGAGACGCTCGGGGCGCGACCCTCCGATCGGGCGTGGCTCGAGCGCGGCGTGGCGTCGCTGCTCGTGGGGCTGGCCGGCGCGCTCGCGGCCGTGATGATCGCGCGCCACCGCGGACCGGACGAGGTCGCGCCGCTCGTGTTCCTCGCCGGCGCCGTCACGCTGCAGGCGCGCGCGCTCGGCCGTGTCGTCCGCGCCCGAGGCCGGCGCCGACGAGATCGCGGCGCCCATCCGCGCGGGCCTCGACGGCGCGGGGCCGGCGTCCCAGGCTCGACCGCATGCAGGGAGACACACCACCGCACGAGGAGCACCGGGAGCCCGAGCGGGCGGAGGAGGAGGAGCGCGGCGAGCCGAGCGCGCGCGAGGTCTGCGCGGGCCAGCGCAGCGAGCGCGTGAGCGAAGGCCGGCCAGCGGGCGAGGACGGCCGCTGGGATCGCCCCGACGATTGACCTCGACGCCGGCGTGCTCGAGCCGATCCGGGAGACGCGCGAGGGCGACGCACGAAGGCGTCGGGCTGCGCTTGAATGTCTCCAAGGAGCTCGCCGAGGCTCGTAGGGGGACGCCGGAGCGAGCCCGCCGGATCGCCCTCGGAGTCACGCTGCGCCGGGCATCCCCGCCGCGAGCTCGCGCCGTGCGCGCGGTGGGCCGTCTTGACGGGCGGACGACCGGTGGCAAGATGGACGGAGATTCCCCCCGGTCATCCCCGGTCCACGCTGGGCGATCGCCGCAACGCCCACGGGCAGGGAGGAGCATGGGCAGCGCTCTCAAGGTGCTCGTCATCGACGACGAGCCGGACATCCTCAAGCTGGTGGATCTCGCGCTCTGCCGTGTGGCCGGCTTTCGCGTCGTCGCCGCGAGCTCGGGCGCCGAGGGCGTGGCCGCCGCCGCGCGCGAGCTCCCCGATGTCGTGCTGCTCGATCTCATGCTGCGAGGCCAAGGCGGCCTCGCGGTGCTCCACGACCTGCGCGCCAGCGCCGCGAACGCTCACACCCCCGTCGTCGTTCTCAGCGCCCGGCCCGATGACGACGAGCAGATCCGCGCCTGCCTCGCCGGCGGGGCCTGGGGTGTCATTCGAAAGCCTTTCGATCCGCTGACCCTCGCGAGCCGGATCCGCGAGCACCTGGAGGGCGGCGAACGCCGCCGCGCCTGAGCCATGCCCCGTGCGCGCGCGACGCAGGGCTCGGCCTCCGACACGGACACGCGCTTCGCGGCGGCGATCGCGCACTCCGGCGCCTCGCGTCGCGGTCGGCGCGACGGCCTCGACGGCGCGCTCGGCCAGGCGTGCAGCGACTACGCCCGGGCGCTTCCGGGCAAACTCACCGCCGTGGCGCGCGAGATCGCGGCAGCGCGAGCCGCTCCGCACGAGCCGGGCAGGCTGCGCGCGATCCGGGACCGCGCCCACAAGCTCCGCGGCACCGCGGGCTCGTACGGCTTCGCGGCGGTCGGCCTCGCGGCGGGAGTGATCGAGGACGCGCTGGCGCGCTCGGAGGACGGCGGCGGAGGGCTCGAGCGCGAGGAGTGGAACGCGATCGAGCAGGCGCTCGCCGACGCCCTTGCGGGTGCGGAACGCGCGACGCCGCTCCCGGAGGTCTCCCCGCGGCGGCCCATGCGCCGCCCTCGCGCCTCCTGAAGCGATCGGTCCGACACGCCTCGGCAGCGGCGTCGATCCGGCCCCCCCCGGCGGCACGGGGCTTGCGGGCTCACGAGGCATGGAAACGCACTCTCGACACTCCCGAGGAGGCTCCCCCGCGCCGCGACGCGTCCTTCTGGCCGAGGACGATCCCGACGTCCGCGCGATGCTCGCCACGGCGCTCTCGCAGGACGGCTGCGAGGTCGCCGAGGCCGCCACCGGCCTGGAGCTCTTCAACGCCGTCGGTGCGTGCGTGTTCGGGGACGCCGTCGAGCCCGAGGTCATCGTCGCCGACGTGCAGATGCCGCTGTTCAGCGGCCTCGAGGTGCTCGGCACGATCCACTGCGTCGGGCTCGAGATCCCCGTCATCGTCATCACCGCCTACGGCGACGACGCGACGCGGGCAGAGGCGCGACGCCTCGGCGCCGTGGCGCTCATGGACAAGCCGCTCGATCCCGGCGAGCTCGTGCGCGCGGTGCGCGCCGCGTCGGCGGCCCGCGATTCCTGACGGCCCGTTCACCGCCCGGCCGGCGCGCCCCGCTCGGACGGCGGCGCGACGCGCCGGGTCGGCGGCGCGTGGATCGTCAGCACGGGGCAGCCGACGCGCTTCAGGACGGACTCGGCCACGCCGCCGAGGAGCCTGCCCGCGAACCGCCCGCGACCGTGCATGCCCATGACGACGAGATCGTAGGCGTCGGTCGCGGCGGCCTGCTCGATCGCTCGCTGCGGATCGCCGCGTTCCAGCATCCCGCGAACGGGCGCGACCCCGCGCGCCTCGAGCGCCGCCAGGTACCCGCGCATCCTGTCGCCGGCGTAGGTGCGGGCGAACTCCGCCACGAGCGGCGGCACGTGGCCGCCGGGCGCCGAGCTCGCCTCGGCCGCCCCGCGCGGCGGGTCCCAGACGTGGAGGATGTCGACGCCCGCGCCGAACGTCACGGCGATCTCGCCCGCCCACTCGACCGCCGCCGCCGTCGCAGGGGAGAAGTCCACCGGCACGAGGATCCGTCGAATGCTCTTCATGAACGGCCTCCGCGGACACGCTACTGGTACTCGCGCGTGGCGAGCCGCTCGAGGGCCCGGCGCGGCATCACGTTGAGGACGACGGTCCGGAGGTCGTCGACGTCGAACGGCTTGTCGAAGATGGCGTCGGCGCCGAGCCTCAGCGCCTCCTGGTGCGCCTCCTCGCTCCCGAACGCGGTGATGAGCACCACCGGCGTGCTCCACGAGGCGTCCCTGAGACCGGCGAGCACCTCGAGGCCGGTGAACCCGGGCATGCGGATGTCGGACACGATCACGTCCGGCCGAGGGAAGATGTCGCCGAAGAGCAGCGACGAGCCGACGTGGTCGAGCAGCTCGCCCCCGTCCTTCGCCTCGAGGACCTCGTAGCCGTCGCGCTCCAGCGCCGCCACCAGCATCTGGCGGATGTCGTCGTCGTCCTCGGCGACGAGGACGCAGGGCGGGCGCTCGCCCAGGCGCGTCGCCTGCTCGAGCCGAGACCTCGCGCGTCGCATCGTTTCTCGATGGTTGGTGGACATGCGATCCTCCTGGCGGCGGCCATGCACGCAGGATGCCCGCGACGGGGCGGGCTCCACGCTGCCCCGCCGGCGCGCCGCGCGAGGCTCGCGGCCTTTTGCCCCGGCCCGGCGGGGCGGCGCGCCCCAGGCGCGCCCGCTCAGCGGCCGGTCTTGTGGATCTGCGTGACCTCGAGGGCCGCCGCGCGGTACCGCTCGAGCTTGCGGTACAGCGTCTTGCGATCGAACCCGAGGATGCGCGCCGCCTCCGACTTGTTGCCGTGGACGGCGTCGAGGACGCGGAGCACGTACCGACGCTCGACCTCCTCCATGGGCGCGAGCTCGGCGGGATCGTCGCCGGCCACGAGCACGTGCTCGGCTCGATGTTCGCGGATCCGCCTGGGCAGGTCCTCGACCTGAATCCTCTCGGATTGCGTGACCGCGACCGCACGCTCCATGCAGTTCATCAGCTCGCGGACGTTGCCGGGCCAGTCGTAGCCGAGGAGCTTCTCGGCGGCGCCGGTCGAGAGCTCGACGGCCTCCTTCTCCGCTTGCTCCGCGAAATGTCGGAGGAACTTCTGCGCGAGGACGAGCACGTCGCCCCCGCGCGATCTCAGCGGCGGCAGCTCGATGTGGAGAACGTTGACGCGGAAGAACAGATCGCGCCGGAAGCGCCCCTCCTCGACGGCCGACTCGATGTCTCGGTTCGTCGCCGCGACGACCCGCGCGTCGAAGGGGACCTCGGCGGCGCCGCCGACCGGGCGGACGCACTTCTCCTGGAGCGCGCGCAGCAGCTTCGACTGCGGACCGAGGGGCATCTCGGCGATCTCGTCGAGGAAGAGCGTCCCGCCCGAGGCCTGCACGAAGATGCCGGAACGCGCCGCGCGGGCGTCGGTGAAGGCGCCCTTGGCATGGCCGAAGAGCTCGCTCTCGAGGAGCGAATCCGGCACGGCGGCGCAGTTGATCGCGACGAAAGGCCCGGCGCGCCGGCGGCCGAGGCGGTGCAGCGCGCGCGCGACGAGCTCCTTGCCGGTGCCGCTCTCGCCGGTGATCAGCACCGAGGCGTCCGACGCCGACACGCGCTGGATCAGCTCGTAGACCCGCCTCATCGGCGCGCTCGCGCCGACGATCTCGTCGAAGCCCTGCGCGCGGTCCGTCACCTGGCGCAGATCGCCGAGCTCGCGGCGCATGCGGCGGAGCTCCTGGGCGCGCGCGAGCGTGAGCCCGAGCGCGTCGAGATCGAGCGGCTTGGCGGCGAAGTCGTAGGCGCCGGCCCGGATCGCCGACACGGCGGTCTCGATGCTCCCGAACGCGGTGATGACGATCACGGGGACGTCCGAGCCGGACGTCGCCAGGCGCTCGCAGAGCTCGAGGCCGCCCATGCCCTCCATCTGGACGTCGCTGAGGACGACGTCGAACTCGGCCTCGTCGAGCGCGCGCAGGCCCGCGTCCGCGGACCCGTACGAGCGCACCTCGAAGCCGCGCTGGCCGAGCCCGGCCTCGACGAAGCGGCAGAGGTCCGGGTCGTCGTCGATGAGCAACAGTCGTCCGGGCATATCCTCTCGCGGACGGAGCGGCGTGCCCCGAGCCGGATCTTATCGCCGATCCCGCCGGGCGGTGCGCCCGAGCGGGAGGGCAGGAATTCCCCTACGCCGAGCGGGAGCGCACGCACCGCTCAGCAGCTCCCGTCGTCCTCCGCGACCGCCGCCTCCCGGTGACGCAGCGCGGCCAATGTCAGGAGCAGCTCGTCGATCGCGAGCGGCTTCTTGAGGAGCGCCGCGGCGCCGTGCCTGAGGGCCTCGGCGCGCACGTGGTCGTCGCAGAACGCGGTGATGAGGACGATGGGCGCGTCGAGCCCGGAGGATCCGGCGGCGCGGAGGGCGTCGAGCCCGGTGAACCCGGGCATCCGGACGTCGGTGATGATGAAGTCCGGCGGCAAGAGCTCGTCGACGGCGATCGAGGCGACGTAGCACAAGAGCTGCACGCCATCGCGCGCCTCGGCGACCTCGTAGCCCTCCATGAGGAGCGCGCACTTGAGCAGCCGGCGGATGTCGTCGTCATCCTCGGCCAGGAGGACGCGCGGCGGGGACGCGGGCAGGGCGTCGCGGAGCACGGAGCTGGACTCGATGAGCATGACGACCTCCCCTGGGGCGAATCCCCCAGCGCCGGCGCGCGGGTGCCGGCGCCGTCACGGGCATCGCGCAGCAACGCCCGTACCAGCCGTGCGCCCGCGTTGCGCTCGCGACGGTGTCCCGGCTCGCCACAGGCGGCGTGGAGAAACGCCACACCTCAGCCGTCCCCGCGCGCGACGGAGGCGACGAGCATCGCGAGATCCGCGGGGCCGGGCTTGGGCAAGTGCAGCTGGAAGCCGGCCGCCAGCGCCTCTTCGCGGTCCTCGATCTTGGTGAAGGCGGTGAGCGCGATCGCCGGCACCCCGCCGCCCTCGGCGACCGGCAGGGCGCGAATGCGACGGATGAGGTCGTAGCCGCTCTCGTCGGGGAGCCCGATGTCGCAGAGCAGCACGTCGGGCGGGGCCCGGCGCATCGCCTCCCTCCCCTCCCGCGCGGTGTCGGCCGCGGTCACCTTGGCGCCTGCCAGCTCGAGCGTGAGGATCAACATCTCCCTGGCGTCGCGATCGTCGTCGACGACGAGGACACGCACGCCGTCGAGGCAGCGCCCGGCCACCCGCCCGTCGGCCGGCCCTCCGTTGAGGGTCGCGCGCGGCCACGATCGGAGCTCGCCCCGGTGCGCGCCCTGACGGAGCGGCAGCTTCACCCTGAAGGCCGATCCCTTGCCCTCGCCGCCGCTCTCGGCCCGGATCTCGCCGCCGTGGAGCTCGACGATGTGGCGCACGATGGCGAGTCCCAGGCCGAGCCCGCGCCGCGACCAGCGCGCGGAGGAGGCGCCCTGCCGGAAGCGATCGAAGACCCTGGGCAGGAGCTCCGGGGGGATGCCGATCCCGTTGTCGGCGATGACGATCTCGAGCGAGCCGCCGGCTTGGGCGGCGCGGAGCTCCACCCGCCCGCCCTCGGGAGTGAACTTGATCGCGTTCGAGAGCAGGTTCCACAGGACCTGCTGGAGGCGCTCCGGGTCCGCCATGACCGTGCCGAGGCCGGCGGCGACGACGGGATCGAGGGCGATGTCCTTGGCCTGCGCGGCGGGCAGCACCACGCCGAGCGCCGCATCGAGCGCGGCGTTGACGTCGACCGGCTGCGCGTCGAGGCGCAGCTTGCCCATGATGATGCGCGAGATGTCGAGGAGATCGTCGATGAGCTGCGCCTGCGACCGCGCGTTGCGCTCGACCGACTCGAGCGCCTGCGCCTGCGTCTCCGGATCGAGGCGGCCGGCGGAGAGCAGCCGCGACCATCCGAGGATCGAGGTGAGCGGCGTGCGCAGCTCGTGCGAGATCATCGCGAGGAACTCGTCCTTGGTGCGATTCGCCTCGCGGAGCTCCCGGGTGCGCTCCTCGACGGTGCGCTCGAGGTCCTCGGCGTGGCGGCGGAGCGCCTCCTGCTGCCGCTCGACCTCGCGGCGCAGGCCGCTGGTCTCGATCGCGCGCCGCACCGAGGCGACGAAGTAGTCGGCGTCGACCGGCTTCTGGATGAAGTCGTAGGCGCCGCCCCGGAGCGCGTGCAGGGCGAGCTCGCGATCGTCGGCGCCCGTCACCAGGATCACGAGGCACTCCGGCTGCGCGACGCGCACCCGCTCGAGCAGCACGAGCCCGCTCATGCCCGGCATGAGCACGTCGCTGACCACGACGTCGTACCGCGCCTTCTGCACCCTCGCGACGGCGCGGTCCCCCGAGTCGCACGACTCGATCTCGGCCAGGTCGGCGAGGCGGCTTCGCAGAGCCGCGACGAGCGCCCGCATCAGGTACGGGTCGTCGTCCACCAGCAACACGCGGGGGTGGAGCTCGTTCGTCATGCGGGGCCGGCAGCAAGGTCCGTGCCCGGGCGGGGCATCACCGGCGCGGATTTTGCTGACCTTCCGCGCTCGCGAGGAGGGCTCGAATGGCACGGACGACAGCGCCGCACATCGCTCGGACGAACGGCGGCACGCACGCTCACCCCGGCGGCGTCCGCTCCATGCGACCGCGCGAGGCGCAGCTGCTCGCCGTGCTCGACGTGCTCAAGGCCGCGAAGCGCGGCGACTTCTCCGCGCGCGTGGCGGTCCGCGACGGCGACGGCACCATCGGCGAGATCGCGACCGAGGTGAACGAGGTCGTGAACCAGCTCCAGAGCGTCGGCTCCGAGATCATCCGCGTCGCCCGCGAGGTCGGCACCGAGGGGAAGCTCGGCGCCCAGGCGGAGGTCATCGGCGTGACCGGCACCTGGAAGGACCTCATCGACAACGTCAACGTGCTCGCCGGCAACCTCACCAACCAGGTGCGCAACATCGCGCTCGTCACCACGGCCGTCGCCAACGGGGATCTCTCGCAGACGATCACCGTCGAGGCCAAGGGCGAGATCCTCGAGCTCAAGGACACGATCAACAAGATGGTGGCGCAGCTCCGCGCCTTCGCCTCCGAGGTCACCCGCGTGGCGCGCGAGGTCGGCACCGAGGGCAAGCTCGGCGCCCAGGCGGAGGTGAGCGGCGTCGCGGGCACCTGGAAGGACCTCACCGACAGCGTCAACGTGCTCGCCGGCAACCTCACCTCGCAGGTCCGGAACATCGCGCTCGTGACCACCGCGGTCGCCAACGGCGACCTCTCGCGCCAGATCACGGTCGAGGTGCAGGGCGAGATCCTCCAGCTCAAGGACACGATCAACAAGATGGTCGATCAGCTCCGCGCGTTCGCCGCGGAGGTCACGCGCGTGGCGCGCGAGGTCGGCACCGACGGCAAGCTCGGCGGGCAGGCCCAGGTCCCGGGCGTCTCGGGTACGTGGAAGGACCTCACCGAGAACGTGAACGTGATGGCGCTGAACCTGACCTCGCAGGTCCGCGGCATCGCCAAGGTCGTCACCGCCGTCGCCAACGGCGACCTGAAGCAGAAGCTCGCGCTCGAGGCGAAGGGGGAGATCGCCGCCCTGGCGGACACCATCAACGACATGACCGACACGCTCCGCGTCTTCGCCGAGCAGGTCACCACCGTGGCGCGCGAGGTCGGGATCGAGGGCAAGCTCGGCGGCCAGGCCAAGGTCCCGGGCGCGGCGGGGACGTGGCGCGACCTCACCGACAACGTGAACCAGCTCGCCGGGAACCTCACGACCCAGGTCCGCTCCATCGCCGAGGTCGCCACCGCCGTCACCAAGGGGGATCTCACGCGCGCGATCACGGTCGAGGCGCAGGGCGAGGTCCAGAAGCTCAAGGACAACATCAACCAGATGATCGCGAACCTGCGCGACACCACGCAGGCGAACGAGGAGCAGGACTGGCTCAAGACCAACCTGGCGAAGTTCTCGGGGATGATGCAGGGGCAGGCGAGCATCGAGGCGCTCGCGCGGCTCATCATGTCCGAGCTGACGCCGCTGATGACGGCCCAGTACGGGGCGTTCTACGTCCTCGAGTCCGACGAGTCGGTGCCGGTGCTCAAGCTCGTCTCGAGCTATGCGTACCGCCGCCGCAAGCACCTCGCGAACCGCTTCGCGCTCGGCGACGGGCTCGTGGGCCAGTGCGCCCTCGAGAAGAAGACCATCCTCGTGACCGACGTGCCGGACGACTACATCCAGATCGGCTCCGGGCTCGGCGAATCACGGCCGCGCAACATCAGCCTGCTCCCCGTGCTCTTCGAGGGCCAGCTCAAGGCGGTGATCGAGCTCGCGTCGTTCCAGCAGTTCACGTCGATCCACCTCACCTTCCTCGAGCAGCTCAGCCAGTCGATCGGCGTGGTCTTCAACATGATCGGCGCGAGCATGCGGACCGAGGAGCTCTTGCAGGAGCTGCAGCGCTCGAACACCGAGCTCGGCTCGCGATCGAAGGAGCTCGAGGAGAAGGCGTCGGAGCTCGAGTTCAAGAACCGCGAGATCGCCCGCGCCAGCGCGTCGCTCGAGGACAAGGCGCGCGAGCTCGCCAGGACGTCCAAGTACAAGTCCGAGTTCCTGGCGAACATGTCGCACGAGCTCCGTACGCCGCTGAACAGCCTCCTCATCCTGGCCAAGCTCCTCGCCGACAACGACGACGGCGCCCTGACTTCGAAGCAGGTCGAGTACGCGCGGACGATCTGCGCCTCGGGCAGCGACCTGCTCTCGCTCATCAACGAGATCCTCGACCTGTCCAAGATCGAGGCGGGCAAGATCACCGTGAGCGCCCAGCGGGTCCCCCTCTCCAGCGTGCGCGAGTTCGTGGAGCGGACGTTCCGCCAGCTCGCCCAGCAGAAGGGGCTCGACTTCACCGTCCGCATCGATCCCAACGTCCCCGTGGCGCTGACGACCGACGCGCAGCGCCTCCAGCAGATCCTCAAGAACCTCCTCTCGAACGCGATCAAGTTCACCTCGGCGGGGCGGGTCTCGCTCGACATCGATCTCGCGCTCGACGGCTACTCGCCGCGGAACGAGCGGCTCGCCACGGCGCCGGCGGTCGTCGCCTTCGGCGTGTCCGACACCGGGATCGGCATCCCGCGCGAGAAGCAGCAGCTGATCTTCGAGGCGTTCCAGCAGGCGGACGCCTCGACGAGCCGCAACTACGGGGGCACCGGCCTCGGGCTGACGATCAGCCGCGAGCTCGCCCGCCTGCTCGGCGGCGAGCTCTGCCTCACGAGCATGCCGGGTCGCGGGAGCACCTTCGCGCTCTTCCTCCCCGTCGCCGTCCACGATCTCGACGGCTCGATGCCCCGCGCGCGCCTCGCCGAGCTGCCGCCGGCGGTCGAGGTCCTCGACGCGCCGCCGTCGACGTCGCTCGCGGGCCGGACCATCCTCGTGGTCGACGACGACACGCGCAACGTGTTCGCGATCGCCAGCCTGCTCGAGAACCGCGGCGCTCAGGTGCTGCTCGCCGAGGGCGCGCGCGCCGGCATCCAGGCGCTGCGCGAGCACCCCGAGGTCTCCCTCGTGCTGATGGACATCATGATGCCCGAGATGGACGGCTACGAGGCGACGCGCCTCATCCGCGCCGACCAGCTGCACCAGGACCTGCCCATCATCGCCGTCACCGCCAACGCGATGCCGGGCGATCGCGAGAAGTGCATCGCCGCAGGCTGCACCGAGTTCGTGCCCAAGCCGGTCGACTGCGGTCTGCTCGTCTCGGTGGTGGCCCGGTGCCTCCACGCGGGGCCGGCGAGCTCGGCGTCCGAGCGCCTCACGGACAGTACCTGCCGATGACCTCGGGGAGCTGGCCAACGTCGAACGGCATGCCCAGCGACGCGCGCCGCCGCCGCCGACCGCCCGGCGCGCCGCCGCCAACCGATCTCGCCCTCCCAAAGTCGCAGGCGCCCTGCGCGTCGCGCGGGCCGGGCACCCCCGGTCGCTCTCAGCCCTTCTCGGTGGCCCGCCGGCGGGCCGGCGGAGGATCGGAGCGCCGCTCGTCGGCCCAGCCGAGCCGCGTCAGCTCGACCACGCGCTCGCCGACCGAGACCACGCGGAAGCGCGCGCGCATGAGATCGAGCATGTCGCTCTCGAACTCGGCGCCCACCTCGTGGGGCAGCCCGAGCCGCTCGAGCTCCTCCACTTTCATCCGGATGCGCTTCATCCCTTCCTCCCCCTCGACGCGCCAAGAGATACCCAAAGGCCGCCTCTTCGCGCGCCGGGGCAGGCGAGGCAATCACGCGTCAGGGCATTCCCGTGTGGAATCGGGAACGGGCCCGTCGGACGTAGGCGGCACGCTTCGTCGGGCTCGCTACGCGTAGCGGCGGGTCATGCGACCGCAGAACTCGGCGAACTCCGCGACGTCGACGGGGGGGCTGGTGTGGTCGGGACGAAGCCCGCGCGCCGCCGGGGTGAAGCAGTAGGTCAGGGTGACGTCGAAGCGCTCCAGCGCCTTCATCTGCTTGTCGAACCAGGCGTCGGCGCCGGGCCGGAGGCTGTCGGCCCAGGAGAGGCCCGTGCGCAGGTGGCGGACGCCGAGCCGATCGAGCCAGCGGACCGCGTCGTCGAGGCGCGGGTCCTCGAAGTGGAGCCACTGGCAGATCCCGAGATCGGGCGTGTGCTCGGCGAAGTGCCGGAGCGCGCGCTTGGGCGTGCCGTCCTCGCGCACGAGCCCCATGTAGAAGTGCCGGTAGTACGACGAGCCTTCGGCTTCGCGGTGGCGCGTCGTCGCCGGCCAGGCGCGGGGCAAGTCGAAGAGGCTGTACCAGTGGACCCGCTCGGCGCGTCCGGCGAGGAGCTCCGCCGTTCGACGCAGCCCGAACTCCTGCACCTCCTCCGCGCCGAAGGTCGACACGCCCACCTCGGTCACCCAAACCGGCAGCTCGGTCACGGCGCGGACTTGGGCGAGCTTGTCGGGCCACTCGTCGATCTGCCAGTGGTTCCAGTCGAGCGGGAACCCGTGGACCGCGACCACGTCGACGTGGTCGAGCACGCCCTTTCGCCGCATGTTGTCGACGAAGCCGGGATCGATCGGCGAGATGCCGCCGAGGACGCGTCGCAGCGACGGGCGCTCGGCGCGGATGGCCTGCGACGCGAGGCGGACCATGCCGGCGTAGATGCTCCACTCCGGATCGAGCTGGAAGTCCCAGTGGGAGAGGTTGTTCGGCTCGTTCCAGAGCATCACGGCTTCGATCACGGCGTGCCCTCCCGCTTCCTGCAGACGAAGACCTCGGGCTCGGGACAGGCGAGGATCTCGAAGCCCGAGCTCCGGAGCATCGCCGCGGCGCAGGCGCGGTTCGGGATCCACCAGTTGGTGGGGTCGCCGGCGTAGCGCCGCTCGACGAAGTGGAGGCGCGGGTAGCCCGGCCGGTCGAAGACCTCCTCTTCGGAGAACGGGTAGTCCTCCTCAAGCGGCGCATCGTCGCCGCCGCCGCGGATCATGCTCTGGAACACGAGCGTGCCGCCGACCGCGTGCTCGGCGAGGAGATCGAGCGCGAGGAGCGGGTGGCGCAGGTGGTAGAGCACCCCCATGAAGAGGACGAGATCGAACCGCTGCCCGAGCCGGGCGACGTCGTACACGTCCATGCGGTGGAGCTCGAGCTCGACCCCCGACACCTCCGCGGCGAAGCGCGCCTGGGCGAGGTACGCGTCGTCGCTGTCGATGCCGACGACGCGAGCTGCGCCGCGGCGCTTCATCTCGATGGCGTAGAAGCCGGCGTTGCAGCCCACGTCCAGCACCGATTTGCCGCTGAGATCGGCCGGGACGGCGTGGGAGAACCGGCGCCACTTCGTCGCCGGGTAGTCACCGAGGAAGTGGTTCGGCGCCGTCCGCACGCCGCCGAGGTCGAGGTTGTGGAACCAGTCGCCGAGCTCGCGGACGCGCCGCTCGATCTGTTCGGGCGAGAGCTTCATCGGTCACCTCGAAGAGAGAAGCTGGATGGCCTCGCGGTAGCCCCCGAGCGTGCCCACGTCCACGTACGCCTCGCCGGCGCGGACCGCGCGCGCCTGGCCCCCGCGCGCGAGGTACGCGTTGACCAACGTGCCGACGTACTGGTCCTCGCGGCCGCGCTCGCACCAGAGATCGTGGAGGTCGCGCAGCACCTGGCCTCCGATCCGGAAGGCCCCCCAGACCCAAGCAGAGGTCGCGCCCTCGCGCTTGACCTGGATCTCGCTCACCCGCCCCTCCTCGTCGGCGATGACGGCGTCGAAGAGCTCGGGCCGGCGGACCGGGAAGAGGAGGAAGGAGAGATCGCCCTCGAGCGCGGCCAGCCCGTCCTCGGGGAACCAGACCGTGTCGGGCAGACCGACGAGCGCGCAGTCCGACGCGGCGACGAGCGGCAGCGCGCGGAAGAGCGCGTCGCAGAGGCCGGCGGGACGCGGCTGCACCACGTAGCAGAGGTCTGCCCCGCCCACGCCGGCGCCGTAGTACGAGAGGATGTCCCATTTGCCGGGCGAGATGACCATGCAGATCCGGGTCGCGCCGGCGCGGAGCATCCGCTCGAGCAGGTACTCGCTCACCGCCTTGGGCTGCTCGAGATCACCGGCCTTGCGGCTGCCGACGGGCAAGAGCTCCTTCGAGAACGCGAGCGGCTGAATGCGGCTGCCGATTCCGGCGGCCGGGACGATCCCCCACATGCTCACCTCCCTCGGGTCTGGGCTTCGAGCGCGGCGACGAGCTCTACGGCGCGGCGACCGGCGGTGTGCTCGGCGAGCACCCGCTCGCGCGCCGTCGCGGCGATGACGTCGAGCTCCGCGTCGGAGAGCGAGAGGGCGGCGACGACGTCGTCCGGCGAGCGGGCGAGCAGGATCTCGCGCCCGGGCTCGAAGAACGCGTCGATGCCGGCCCAGACGTCGCTCACCACGGGCACGCCGGAGGCCGCGGCCTCGAAGAGCCGGCCCGAGGGGCAGTGGCCGAGCGCCGCCATCGCGCCGCGGGTCACGTTGAGGGTGAGGCGCGCCGACGCGAAGAAGGCCGGGTGATCGGCGGGCGCCACGTGCTCGACGTGGCGGACGTTCGCCGGCCACGAGAAGCCGGCCGGGTAGAGCGAGCCTCCGACGACGAAGCGGCGCGCCGGCGCCCGCTGCGCCGGCTCGAGGAGCAACGACCGCAGCGCGGCGTCGCGATCCGCGGCGTACGTGCCGAGGTACGAGAGGTCGGTCCGGTGGTCGGGCCGGGCGACGGGGCGGTGGACCTCGGGATCGACGGCGCCGTAGAGCGGCACCACCCGGCGCGCGCCGAGGCGGCCGGCGAGGGCGCCGAGCGCGGCGCCGCCGGTGAAGCTCAGCACGAGATCGAAGCCCGCGAGGCCGCTCGGGCCGAGATAGCCGACGGGCTCGCCCGCGGCGAGACGCGCCAGGGTGACGGGAGCGTCGAGATCGTAGAACACGCTCGTCGGCGCCGAGGACAAGACGAGGTCGGTCGCCTCGATCGCGTCGGGGCAGTACGAGGTGACCATGCCCACGTCGGCGCCGGCGAGCTCCTCCCGCGCGGCGCCGCGGATCGCCGCGAAGTCGCCGTAGAGCCGGAGATCGCAGCCCTCGGGCCGCGAGGTGTCGCGCGTCGAGGCGTAGTACGGGACGTCCCGCTCGAAGAAGACGACACGGTGGCCCATGCGCCCGAGCGCGCGACAGAGGCCGCGCCAGATGGTCGCGTGGCCGTTGCCCCACGAGGAGCTGATCGTCAGCCCGAAGATCACGAGCTTCAAGCGACCTCCTCGTGGATCATCGCCCTGACCTCGCGCACGAGGCGGAGCGCGGCCAGGCGCGCGCGCGCCGCGGGCCGCATCCGCGCCAGGGTCCACGCCACCTTCCGGCGGGTGTGGGCCGGACCGTAGTAGGAGAGGAACCCCGGCGAGTTGAGCGAGAAGAACGAGAGCGCGTCGGCGTCGGCCAGCACGGCCGCGTCGATCCCCTCGCCGCGCCGCTCGTGGCCCCGCACCAAGAGGGCGACCTGCCGGCGGGTGGGCTCGTCGACCCCGGCCTCGGCGAGCAGCGCCGAGGCGAGGCCGGCGCCCCGGCCGGCGTGCGCGTCCTTGAACGCCTGATAGTCGCGCGCGTGGTGCTCGACGCGCACCAGCGCCTCCGAGCCGAGCCGCTCGACGTCGTGGAAGAGCGCGGCGAGCTGCACCGCGAGCCCCGCCTCGGGCTCGAGCCGCAGCGTCCACTGCCAGGCGTCGAGGGCGTGGTCGTAGTCGGCCTGGACGAGCGGCTTGGTGAGGTCGTGCAGGGCGCGGTGCCGGGCGCGGACGCGGTCCCACGCCGGGGCCGAGCTCGCCGCGTTGATCCGCCGGAGCAGGCGCTGGCACCGCGTGAGGACCTCCAGGCAGATCGCGGGCAGCTCCGGAGCGGGCCCGTCGATCGCCAAGGTGAGCGGGCCGGCCGACGCGAGATGGTCCATCGCGCGATCGAAGGCATAGAAGTCGAGCGTCGGCGCGCGCCACGCCTCCGCGTCGAGCCGGTGAGGGGCCGGCCCCGCGGATCGATCGCCGCCGAGCTCGATCGCGACGCCTGGATGCTCGCGCTGCACCGCCTCGAAACCCGGTGGGGGTCGGCGGCCGTGACGAGCCCCGCGGTCGGTGACGACGACGACCGCCATCGGCTAGCTCGCGACCGCGGTGGGGACGGGCGACTGGGCGTCGAGGTCCCCGCGCAAGCTCTCGATCGTCCGCTTCAGCCCTTGGCGCAGCGCGACCCGCGGCTCGAAGCCGAGCACCTGCCGCGCGCGCTCGATGTCGGGCCGGCGCTGGCGCGGATCGTCCTCCGGCAGCGGCCGGAAGACGATGCGGCTGCGGCTCGAGGTCAAGCGGAGCACCTCCTCGGCGAGATCGAGCACGGTGAACTCGACGGGGTTGCCGAGGTTCACCGGGCCCCGCTCGTCGGGGTGCTCCATCAGGCGCACGAGGCCGTCGATGAGATCGTCGACGTAGCAGAAGCTCCGCGTCTGCGATCCGCTCCCGTAGACGGTGATGTCCTCGCCGCGCAGCGCCTGGACGATGAAGTTGGTCACCACGCGGCCGTCGTCGATCGCCATGCGCGGCCCGTAGGTGTTGAAGATGCGGGCGACGCGCACGGCCACGCCGCGGGTGCGCGCGCCGTCCATGATCAGCGCCTCGGCGCAGCGCTTCCCCTCGTCGTAGCAGGCGCGCACGCCGACCGGGTTGACGTTGCCGTGGTAGCTCTCGGGCTGCGGGTGCACGTGGGGATCGCCGTAGACCTCGCTGGTCGAGGCCTGGAGCAGCCGCGCGCCGCGCCGCTCGCAGAGCTCGAGCGCGCGGTAGGCGCCGAGGACGCAGGTGAGCGTCGTCTGCACCGGATCGCGCTGGTAGTGCACGGGGCTCGCGGGGCAGGCCAGGTTGTAGACGCGGTCGACGGGGAAGTCGTAGGGCTCGGTCGCGTCGTGCTCGACGAGCCGGAAGCGCGTGCTCCGGTGGAGGTGCGCGACGTTGGCGCGCGAGCCGGTCGAGAGATCGTCCAGGGCGACGACGTCGTGGCCATCGCGCACGAGCCGCTCGCACAGGTGCGACCCGAGGAACCCCGCGCCGCCCGTGACCAGTACCCTGTGGTCCATCATACCTGCTCGTCCTCCCCCCTCCGGGCCCGCGCCGTCGGCGCCGACCCGCTGACTCCGCCGAGCTCAGGCGCCTGGCCGGCGACGGCGCGACGCGCCGCGCTCCGGTCGAGGAGCTCACGCGTGTACGCCTCGAGCGTCTCGGCGCGGTGCGCGGCCGTGTGCTCGGCGAGCGCGCGCGCGCGCGCGCGGCGTCCGATGGCCCGCCGCGTGTCGTCGGGCATGTCGCAGAGCTGCGAGAGCACCTCGCCGCTCGATCCCGCGAGGAGGATCTCGCTCCCGGGGGTGAAGAACGTCTCCAGCCCCGGCCAGCTGTCGCTGATCACCGGCGTGCCGCACGCGGCCGCCTCGAAGAGGCGGACGCTCGGCGAGTAGCCCGCGAGCACCATGTCGCGCCGGGTGACGTTCAGGGCGAAGCGCTGGGCGTTGTAGAAGGCGCGGTGCCCGCTGGGCGCGAGGTGCTGGACGCGCTCCACGTTCGCGGGCCACGCGAGCGAGGTCGGGTACTGCGGACCCGCGACGATGAAGCGCCCCTCGGTCCAGCGGCGCGCCGGCGCGACGAGGAGCGTGTCGAGCACCGGCTGGCGATCGTCGCTGTACGTCCCGAGGTAGCCGAGGTCCCAGCGGATCGGGTCGTCGGAGGGCGCGTACTCGGCCGGATCGACCGAGCAGTAGAGCGGCCGCGCGCGGACAGCGCCGTAGCGCTGCTCGAGCAAGCCGAGGGTGGGGCCGCCGGTGAACGACAAGTAGAGGTCGTAGCGGGGGATGAGCGACGGGGTGAGGTAGCCGACGTCGCCGAGCGCGAGCTTCCTCAGCGTCACCGGCGTGTCGATGTCGTAGAAGGCGGTGGCGCCGCGAGCGACCGACGTGACCCACTCCCCCACGCGCGTGCCCTCGGGGACGAACGAGCCGACCACGCAGAGGTCGGCGTCGCGCACCGCCGCGGCGAACCGATCCGAGAGCTCCTCGAGGCTCGCGTAGATGGCGGTCTCGCCGTACGGCGGCCGCGGCATGTCGCGGTTCTCCTCGTAGAACGGGAGGTTCCGCTCGAGGAAGAGCACGCGGTGCCCGCGCGCCGACAGCTCGCGGACGAGCCCCCGGTACGTCGTGGCGTGGCCGTTGCCCCACGAGGAGGTGATCGAGAGCCCGAGGAAGACGAACGAGTAGCTCACGCGGGTCTCCCCGGCCCACCGCCGAGGAGGCGCTCGACCTCGAGGGCGCGGTGACCGTAGGTGTGCTCGGCGAGGACGCGGCGCCGGGCGGCCTCGCCGATCCCCGCGGCGCGCTCGGGCGCGAGCGCGGCGACGTGCGCGGCGACCTCGGCGCCCGAAGCGGCGACCAGGATTTCGCGCCCGGGCTCCAGGAAGAGCTCGATGCCGTCCCACGCGTCCGTGACGATGCACGCCCCGGCGCCCGCGGCCTCGAAGACCCGCGTCGCCGGCGAGAACCCGACGCGCGCCATGCTGTCGCGCGCCACGTTGAGCACCGCGCGCGGCGTGCAGTTGAACGCGTTGTGATCGGCGGTGTAGACGTGCCCCGTCCAGCGCACGTTCTCGGGCAGCGGCTTGTCGCCCCAGCCGTTTCCGCCGAGGAGGAAGCGCGCCTCGGGCAGCGCGCGCGCGGCGGCGAGGAAGAACTCCTCGACGCGCGCCTCGCGATCGGGCAGCCGGTTGGCGAGGAGCGCCAGATCCGCCGCGTACTCGGGGCGCGGCGGGACGCGGTGGTGCGTCTCGGGATCGAGGGCGTTGTACACCGGCGCGCAGCGGCGCGCGCCCAGCGCCGCGTAGCCGGAGACGACCGGGTCGCCGCCGCCGTAGGTGAGGACGAGGTCGTAGCTCGGCACCCTCCGGCGCAGCGGATCGGCCGGATCCGCGCCGAGGCGCTCCAACGTCGCCGGCGCGTCCACGTCCCAGTAGACGGCGAGGCCCCCCGGCCGGCGCGCGTCCAGCACCGCGCCGTCGAGCAGCTCGTCGAAGACGCCGACGCCGCTCGCCTTGACGAGCACGTCGGCGTCGCGCGCCGCCTCGACGGCCTCGAGCGCCGCGCGCTCGTCCGTGCCCGAGTACACGACCACGCGCGCCCACGGCGGGTCGTCGATGTCGCGGTGGCGCTGTCGGTCGTACGCGTCCGGCTCGTAGAAGGTGACGCGGTGACCGCGCGCCGCGAGCGCCCGGATGATGCCGCGGTAGTAGGTGGCGGCGCCGTTCCAGTAGGCCGAGACCAGGCTCGAGCCGAAGAACGCGATGCGGAGCGGCGCGGTCACGTCGGCCTCCCCTCCCCCGGCGCCGCGCCGGGCACGCCGAGCTCGGCGGCGATGGCGAGGAGCTCGTCGACGCGGTGGGCGCAGGTGTGGCGGGCGAGCACGGTGCGCCGTCCCGCCGCCGCGACCTCGCGCGCCAGGGCCGGATCGCGGACGAGGTCGCGAAGGTGCCGCCGCATCTCGTCGCCGTTCCGGGCCACGAGGTAGTCGCGGCCGGGCGTGAAGAGGCCCTCGACGTCCGACCAGGGCGCGCAGACGAGCGGGATCCCGGAGGCCATCGCCTCGAAGGGGCGGATGGTCGGGATCCCCGGCAGCGCCTCGGCGTAGGGCCGGCGGGGGACGTGGACGGTGACCGCGAAGCGCGCGAAGACGCGCGGGACCGCGAAGTTCGGGATGTAGCCGGCGTACGCCAGGCCGGCCGCGCGGAGGGCTCGGCGCGCCTCGTCGGGGTAGCGGACGCCGTGGACCCGCCCCGAGAGGCCGAGCGCGCGCACGGGATCGACGAGGAACTCGGCGAGCTCGGCGCTGCGCTCGCCGTCGCCCCAGTTGCCGATCCAGACGACGTCACCGGCGAGCGCCCCGCGGCGATCGGCGCCGACCGAGTCGTCGGGGCAGAAGACGCGGGTGTCGGCGGCCTCGTGCCACGTGAAGGCGCGCTCGGCCCAGCCGCGATCGAGGTAGAGGCGCCGCAGCACCTCCCCGAACGCGAGGACGCCGTCGTAGCTCGAGAGATCGTAGGCGGCCATGTCCGCGGGGCTCGTGACCGCGCGGTGGTGGGTGTCGTGGAAGAGGAGGCGGTAGCGCCGCGACGCGCGCCGGTGCTCGCCGACCCGACGCACGAGGTCGGGGTCGTTCCACTCGTGCACCAGCACCAGATCGACCCCGTCGAGCGCCCAGTCGAGGTCGAGCGCGCCGGGCTCGTAGGCCACGGGCGAGAGCCACGGATACGTGGAGCGGTAGGCGTGCAGCGCCAGCGGTCCGTGATCGGCGACGAGGTTGTGCGCGCTCCACCCGCCGGCCGCCTCGAAGGCGCGGACCTCGTTCCCGCGGGCGACGAGCTCGGTCGCGACGCCGCGCAGGAAGTGAGCGTTGCCGTGGTTCCAGTCCGACCGCAGCGAGTGACAGAAGAGGGCGACCTTCATCGCGCGCCCCCGGCCGCCGCGCGCGCCGGCCGCCCCCCGCGCACCGCGGTGCCCACATCGACGCTCCGGCCCGCCGCAGCGGCGATGAGGTGGTGGTACATGGCCAGATGCCGGCGAGCCATCCGGCGGGGCGAGAAGCGCAGCGCTCGCTGGCGCGCGCTCGCGGCGAGGCGCGTCCGGAGCGCGCCGTCCTCGACCACGCGCGAAAGCGCCCTCTCGAGCGCGACTCCATCGTCGGGCGGCACGAAGAGCGCCGCGCCGTCCCACGTCTCGCGCAGGCTCGGGATGTCGCCGATGACCAGCGCGCAGCCGGAGAGGGCCGCCTCGAGGATGGAGAGGCCGAACGGCTCGTACCGGGCCGGGAGCGCGTAGATCGCGGCGCTCGCCATCCAGCGCATCAGCTCCTCGGGGGCGAGCCGTCCGAGGGCGAAGAGCGGGCGCACCGAGCGGCGCCCGCCCTCCGGGTGCCGGGTGTTGCCCGCGGCGAAGATCGGGCAGCCGACGCGCGGCGCCACGTCGGCGAGGGCGGCGATGTTCTTGGCTTGATCCCAGATGCGACCCGCCGCGAGCACGTAGAGCTCCTTGGAGCCGGGGCGAAAGCGCTCGGGGTCGGCGGCGTTGGGGACGACCCGCCGGAGCGCGGGGCCGACCCCGCCGTAGTGCTCGGAAATCGCGTCGAGCATCGCGCGGGTCGGCGCGACGAGCGCCGACGCCGCCGCGATCCCGCGCGCCACCTCGTCGCGGTAGCGACGGTAGCGCATGGGCGCCGGCTCGCCGAACACCGCGCGCCACCACGAGAGCACGCAGGAGTGGGCGACCATGAGCGTGGGCGCGCGCCACGGCAGGGCTCCGTGGCAGTAGCCGTTGAGGTGGACGACGTCCGGCGCGAGGCGCGCCTCGAGCTCGAGCAGCCATCGTCCGGCGTCGGCGACGTCGGTCCAGGGGTCGTCCATCCACTCGAGGCGGTAGGGCCCGACATGGAGCTCGAGGCCGTCGATCGACCTCGCCTCGCGCCTCTGCGCTTCGCTCGGCGCCTCGCCCATCACCGCGACGGCCACCTTCACGCCCTGGCTCGCGAGCGCGCGGCCGAGCCCCATCGCGTACGTCCACACGCCGCCGACCGCGTCGGCGGTCATGAGCACGGTGAGCGCCCGCTCGCCCGACACCGGCGGATCGCCGTCGGCGCCGTCGTCCATGGGCTCGACGCCGCAGAGGCGGGGACGGTCAGCCATCGGCTCCCCGCTCGAGCTCGCCCAGCGGGAGCGGGCCGCTCTCCTGGATGTCGCTCATCTTGTCGAACGCGGCGAGGTACTCCGCGTGCGCCCGCTCCCACGCCCCTTCGTCGGGAGCGCCCCAGCGCGCCGAGTACGCGGGCGAGCCCGGGTACGGGAACATCGGGACCGGCTCGTTCGCCCAGATGCCGTGCTCGCGCAGGTGATCCCGCCACGCCGCGACGTCGGCGGGCGCGTCGGTGCCCGCGTCGATCAGGTTGGCCTGCACGAACGGGACGCGCTTCTTCGCGTGCACGAGGAGCGCCGAGAGCTCGGCGGTCGTCGCCTTGCAGCGCTTCGCCAGGAGCGAGCGGCCCCGCTCGGTGATGCTCTCGACGCCCGCCTCGATGGAGACGCAGCCGGCCCGGCCGAGCAGGTCGAGCTCCTCCTCGCTCCAGTTGTCGACCCGGAGCTGCACGCCGAACTCGACCTCCCTCCGGGCGAGCCCATCGAGGAGGGAGCGCTCCGGCAGGAAGATCTCGTCGATGAAGTAGAGGTAGCGAACGCCCTGGGCGAGGAGCCGATCGATCTCCTCGAGCACCGCGTCGACGGGGCGGCGGCGGAAGCGATCGCGGTGGTCGTCCTTCGCGCAGAACGTGCAGTGGTGCGGGCAGCCGCGCGACGCCTCGACCTCGGCGCCGGGCCCCTCGGGCGTGCGGTCGAACCGGTGGTGGTGATGGTCGTGAGCGGCGACGAAGGCGTCGTCCCAGGCGAGCGGCGCGAGCGCCGCGAGGTCGACCGACGCCGGTCCGCCCTGGACGCGGACCGCCTCGCCGCTCCCGTGGGCGATCGACTCGACCTCGCTCCAGCGCGGGCGCGGCGTGCTCGCCAGGCGCACCAGCACCTCCTCGCACTCGCCCATCACGACGGCGTCGACGCCGAGCTTCTTCAGCGTGGTCCGCGGAGTGGTCGAGCCGTGCGGCCCGACCGCGACCAGCAGCCGGCCGGGGCGCCGGAGCGCGCGCACCGCGGCCATGGGCACCCGCAGCTCGGGGGGCGCACATCGCCAGAACAGGTAGCTCGGCGCCGTCGGGATCACGCAGAGCTCGGGATCGAACCGATCCACGAGGCCGGTCAACGCGTCGAGCGAGTGGCCGAAGAGCTGGCCGTCGAAGATCCGAGGCTCGTGCCCCGCCGCGCGGAGCAGCGCGTCGGCGTACCCGAGCTCGAGCGGCAGGTGCGGGGCGCGGCAGCCGAAGTAGATGGACCCCTCGAAGGTCCACGGTGGGTTGACGAGCGCGACCCTCACGGTGCCGCCCCCGCGCCCAGCGCCGCCTCGGGGCGATCGCCGGCCAGCCACGCGCACAGCCGCCGGACGCCGTCGCGCACGCCGACGCGGGGCGCCCACCCGGTGAGCGCGCGGAACCTGCGCGAGTCCGAGACGTAGTAGCGCTGATCGCCCGGCCGCCACCCGGCGTGCTCCACGGCCGGCCCGGGCGCGTGGGCTTCGCCGAGCAGCTCGAGCAGCTCGAGCAGCTCGAGCAGGCTGAGCGTGAACGCCGGACCGCCGCCGATGTTGAAGGCGCGGCCGGCGAGGCGGTCCGCCGCGCCGCGCGCGAGGAGCATGGCGTCGACGAGATCGTCGACGAAGAGGACGTCGCGCACCTGGCGGCCGTCGCCGTAGACGGTCACGACCTCGCGGCGGAGCGCCCGGAGCGCGATGTGCGCGACCCAGCCCTGGTCCTCGGTCCCGAACTGACGCGGCCCGTAGATGCAGCTCATCCGGAACACCAGCGCCGGCAGCCCGAACGTCCGCGCGTAATCGAGCACGTACTGGTCGGCCGCGCCCTTCGAGCAGCCGTAGGGGCTGTGGAAGTCGAGGGGCCTGTGCTCGGGGATCCCGTGCGCGGCGATCTCGGCGCCCTCCGGCTCGTAGCGCTTGGCGCCGGCGCGGAGCTCGAGGTCGTGCAACGCGCCGTAGACCTTGTTCGTGGAGGTGAAGACCAGCGGCGGCGGCCGCGTCATCCCGCGCGCCGCCTCGAGGACGTTGAGCGTCCCGCGCGCGTTCACCTCGAAGTCGGCGATCGGGTCGGTGAGGCTCGTCGTCACCGCGACCTGCGCGGCGAGGTGGAAGACCGCGCCGGCGCGGCGCACCGCGGCTCGCACGGCGCCGGCGTCGCGCACGTCGGCGACCTCGAGCTCGAGCTGGCCGGCGCCGTGCTGCTCGCGGAGCCACTCGGCGTTCCTGCGCACGCCCGGCCGGGAGAGATCGTCGAAGAGCACGACCTGTTCGCCGGCGTCGAGCAGCCGCCGCGCGAGGTTCGAGCCGATGAAGCCGGCACCGCCGGTGATGAGGACCGGAGCGCTCACAGCGTCAACCCCTTGGCCGCGAGCTCGGCGCTGGCCTCTTGGACGCGGTCGGTGACCTCGCAGCCGTCGAGCCAGGCCGCGAGCTCGGCGATGCCGTCCTCGAACCGAACCGCCGGCTCGAACCCGAGCAGCGTCCGCGCGCGGCGGACGTCGGCGAAGCAGTGACGGACGTCGCCCATGCGGTAGCGCCCGGTGATCTCGGGCGCGATCTCGGGCCGACCCACCGCCTCGGCCATCCGCGCCGCCACCTCGCGCACGGTGCGCGCGTGCCCGCTGCCGACGTTCACCACGTGGCCGGCCGCCGCTTCGGCGTCGAGCGCCAGCACCGCCGCGCGGGCGACGTCGTGGACGCTCACGAAGTCGCGGCGCTGCAGGCCGTCCTCGAAGATCAGCGGGGGCGCGCCGCCCTTCAGCCGCGCCGCGAAGATCGCGAGCACGCCGGTGTAGGGGTTCGACAGCGCCTGGCGCGGGCCGAAGACGTTGAAGAACCGCAGCGCGACGGTGGGGATCCCGTAGGCGCGCCCCACCAGCAGCGCGAGGCGCTCCTGATCGTACTTCGAGAGCGCGTACACCGACTCGAGCGCAGGGGGCTTGTCCTCCGTCGTCGGGACCGGCTCGAGCGGCGCGCCGTCCTCGCCGGCGGGCTCCCACTCGGCGCGGCGCAGGCGATCGAGCGATCGCGCGGCGGCGGTCACGGGCCGGCCGTCCTTCGTGCGGTAGAGCCCCTCGCCGTAGACGCTCATGCTCGAGGCGACGACGACGCGGCGCACCGGCCGCTGCGAGAGGGCCTGGAGGAGCACCGCCGTCCCCCGCGCGTTGACGTCGGTGTAGTCGTCGATCCGGTACATGCTCTGCCCGACGCCGACCATCGCGGCGAAGTGGTAGACGGCGTCGACGCCGCGGAGCGCGCTCCGCACCGCGGCCGGATCGCGCACGTCGCCGACGCAGAGCTCGACGGCGGCGGCGAGGTGCGCCGGGCGGCGCCGCTCGGGCCCGTGCACCTGCGGGTCCAGGTTGTCGAGCGCGCGCACGCGGTGACCGCGCGCGAGCATGTGATCGGCCACGTGCGATCCGATGAAGCCCGCCCCTCCGGTGATGAGCACGTGCTCGGCCATCTCGCCCCCCCGCGATGCGTCCGCGATGCCTCGACTCGGCGCCCCGATTCGTCCAGGAGCACCGCAGCAAACAGAAGCACTCGGGGGAACGGACCTCAATGGCTCGGCTCCCCCGTTCTCTCATCGGGCAAGGGCCCATTGCGATGCGGCAGCGCCCCGAGGCGGCGCGGCGATTCCGGCATCGCGCGCCGTCGCGCCACGCAGGTCACGCGGCCGGCGCCGCCCCGGCCGACGAGCGAACGAGGCCCGCTACCGACGCGGTTTCCGGAACGGCGAAGCGGCCGGACGCGCTCAGGGCTCGGGCCGGGCGCTGCCCGGGCCCATGAACAGAGCGGTGATCGCGAAGGCCGCGGCGATCACCAGGAGCACGTGGATCCAACGTCCCGGCCAGTACACCCCTACGACGGCCAGGACCCAGGCCGCGAACGCCACGGCCGCGATCGCCCACGAGACCACCCAGGTCCGGCGCGGCATCTCAGCGCTTCCCGCCGCTCGGGAAGTCGGTGGTGATGGTGAGCTCGGTGCCGGAGCGGATGTCGATGTCTTCGAGCCGCAGCGGAGCGCTCACGCGCGAGCCGGCGCGGTCGGTGAGCGAAGCCTGGGCGCGGTACTCGCCCTCGGGCAGCTCCACCGTCGCGGAGAGATCCTCGCACTCGGCTCGCTCCTCGGCGACGCGCGCACCGCGCCGATCGTAGACGACGATGTCGATCGTCGCGGCGCCGTGGCGGCGGCACGCTCGAGGATCGGCGTCTTCGTCGATCGACCAGGTGACGGTCAAGAGGCCCTTCCGCTCGGGCGCCGCCTTCCCGGGTGCGCCGGGCTCGACGATGCAGCCCGACGCGCCCAGCCAGAGCCCCGCGAACGCGCTCAACAGCCACCTCTCTTGCATCGTCCTTCTCCTCGCTTCCCCGGGGCAGCCGGCGCGTGTGGGCGCGGCGGAGCGGCGAGCGCGGCCGCGCCGGACCTCCTCGTGCTCACCGCGCCCCTCCGTCCGTCCAGCAGCAACCGAGGTGCCAGGACGCTCGATGCTCGGCGTGCCGGCCGGCCCGATCGCGCCGACCTCGCGCCGGCGTCATCGGCGCCGCGGGCACGTCGGCTGCACGCCGTCGAGGGACGGAGGCGAGGCATGCGAGGAGACGGCTACCTGGTCCACGCGGCCGAGGGCTTGCTCGGCGGCGCGATGGGAACGCTCTTCATCGACCGCGCGCTTCGCGGGGCGCGGCACCTGCCCGAAGCGCTCAAGCCCACCGATCTGGAGCGCGATCCCGGCGACTTCGTGGTGTCCAAGGTCGAGGCGCTGCGGCATCGCACGCTCCCGCGCGGCGTCCACGAGCGCATGGCGCACGCGCTGCACTGGGCCTACGGGATCGGCTGGGGTGGGCTGTTCGGCCTGGCGCTCGCGCACACCGACGTGCGGAGGCCGCGCCGCGCGCTGCTCGCCGGCGCCGCCCTCGGCGCGGCGGTCTGGGCCGTGGGGTACGCCGGCTGGCTGCCGGCGGCGGGACTCGCCAGGCCGCTCCGCCGACAGGGCCTGCCGCATGCCCTGACGTCGCTGCTCACCCATGTCGGCTACGGCGTGGTGAGCAGCCTGCCTGTGCTCGTGCTCGAGCGCGCGCAGCACCGGACGCCGCTGGCGCGGGCGCGCCGCGCGCTCCGGAGACTCGCCCGCTGAGACCCTCAGCGGCCGGTGCGCGACCGACCGACGACATGCTCGAGGGGCAGATCGTCCTCCTCGGCCTTGGTGCTCCAGCGCGGAGCGATCGAGAGGCGCTTCCGCCAGGGATGCGCGGCAGGGTACGGGCGGAGCAGATCGGCGAGCTCGCGCGCCGCCTCGGCGATGCTCGCGAACGAGCGCGGGATGTAGCGCCGACCGGTCACGTCGACGATCACGTAGCAGCGGGGGGTCGGCGTCATCTCGGGTCCGGTCGGAGCGCTCCAACAACCACGGACGGGGCCGCGTGTTTCGCGGCGCGCGTCGATTGGCTCCGCGCTCTCCGGCCTCTCCCAGGCTCGCTCGCGCGATGGCTCCGCCGCGTCCAGCGTCTCCAGGCTCCGAGGCGGCGTGGATCACGCCGGCCGCCCGCTCGCGCGCGAATCAGGAGCCGCCCCACCTGCCGCAGGCGACCCCGCGTTCTACATGGGCGTTCGGGGGAGTGGGCTCATGCGATCCGGTGCCCGCTGAAGAGTGTCGGATCCTCGTCGCGCGGCTGGTCGTGCGACGCCGGCCTCCTCGGCTCCGGGGAGCTCGACCGTGCCGCGCCGCGACCCAGCGGCCTCCCGAGGAGAGTGCATGTTCACGCGAGGGCTCACCGTCTTCCGGTTCCGCGGCATCCCGATCCGGCTCCACGTGAGCCTGCTCCTCTTCGTGCCGTACGTGGCGCTGGTGTCCGCGCGCCAATTCTCGCTCCTCGCCGCGTACTCGGGGATCCCGCTCGCGGCGCCGTCCGCGCCGCCGCTCCTCTGGGGGAGCGTGCTGGCGATCGGGCTCTTCGCGTCGATCCTCGTCCACGAGCTGGCGCACGTGGCAGTGGCGCTGCGGAGCGGCGCGCGCATCGACTCGGTGACGCTGATGATGCTCGGCGGCGTCACCCAGATGGCCACCGAGGTGCCGCCCGAGCGCGAAGCGAGGATGGCGTTCGCCGGTCCGCTCACGAGCTTCGGCATCGGCATCGCGGCGTGGGGCCTCTACGCGATCACCCCCGGGCCGGGCGAGCTGCGCGTCGCGCTGCTCGCCTTCGCCGTGACCAACCTGGTGCTCGCGGCCTTCAACCTGCTGCCTGCGTTCCCGATGGACGGCGGCCGCGTCCTGCGAGGCCTCCTCGTCCGTCGAATCGGGCGCGACCGCGCGACCCGGGTCGCGACCTCGCTCGGCAGGCTCATGGCCGTCGTCTTCGGCGTGCTGGGCGTGCTCGGGTTCAACGTCATCCTGCTGCTCATCGCCGGGTTCATCTACCTCGGCGCCGCCGGCGAGCAGGCGCGGCACGACACCCGCGACATGCTCAAGGGTGTCCCGGTCCACGACCTCATGACCGATCGCCTGGGCGAGGCGCGGCCGGACGAGACGGCCGGCGACGTGGCGCGGCGTCTCCTGCGGCACGACCTCGTCGGCGCCCGCGTCGTCGAGCCGCCCATCGACGGCGCGGCCGAGCCGCGCACCGTCGGCGTGGTGATGGCGTGGGATCTCGCGCGCCGCGCCGCGCGCGGCGAAGGAGACGCCCCGCTCTCGGCGGCGATGCGCACCGATCTGCCGCGGGCCCATCCCGGCGACGACGCCGAGCGCACGCTCTCGGCGCTCGCCAGCGGCAGCGTGCCCGCGGTGGTCGTCGTCGACGATGCCGAGCGCGAGGTCCTGGGCTTGGTGACGACCGCGGATCTCGAGCGCGCCACCGCGCTCGGGGGGCTCGCGCGCGATCGCCGTGCGCCGCCGCCCCCCGTCTGAAGCCCGCCTGCGGGGAGTCCGCGGCGTCGCAGCCGGGGCGGCGCTCAGGCGATGAGGTGCTCCTCGAACCAGGCGCGCGCCAGGCGCCCGACCTCGTCGAGCGCCCCCGGCTCCTCGAAGAGGTGGGTCGCGCCCGGCACGATCGCGATCGACTTCTCGCAGGCGAGCTCCGAGAGCGCCTCGCGGTTCAGACGGATCACGGGGACATCCTCGCCGCCGACGATCAGCAGGGTCGGTGCCCGCACCCGTCCGAGGGCCTCGCCGGCGAGGTCGGGCCGCCCGCCGCGCGAGACGACCGCGCGCACGACGTCCGGCCGCTCGGCCGCCGCGATGAGGGCCGCGGCGGCGCCGGTGGAGGCGCCGAAGTAGCCGATGCGGGGCCTCGTCCCCTCGGGGCGGCGCGTGAGCCAGTCCGTCGCTCCGACGAGGCGGTTGGCGAGCAGGGCGATGTCGAAGCGGTGCTCGGCGGTGAGCCGATCGACGGCGTCTTCGGCCGGCGTGAGCAAGTCCAGGAGCAGCGTCGCGAACGACGATCGATGCAGGAGCGACGCGACGTAGCGGTTGCGCGGGCTGAAGCGGCTGCTGCCGCTGCCGTGCGCGAAGAGCACCGCGCCGACGGCGCCGTCCGGAGCGCTCCAGGTCGCGTCCAGCGTCACGCGTCCGGCCGGCACCCGGATCTCGCGCTCGTGCACCTTCACCGCCGCCGACGACGTCCGCATGGCACCACGCTCCGGCCGAGGCGTTCGCGCCGCCGCGGCACCGTGGGCTCTTGCCCGAGCCCGGGGCGGGCGGCGATCGGCGCGAGCGCGCATTGTGCCGTCGGCACCGTCCCGACGGAGCGCCCACGACGCCGCCCGGTGCTGCGCTCGCTGCTCACAAGGGAATGCCCTTACGATCCATTCCAAGGCCGCCCGGGCGGCGCGCCCTGCCCCGGCAGCGTAAGGCCACTGCGATGGTCGTGCCGGCGAGCGGAGAGCCCCCGCCGAGGGGTTGGCCCCTCGGGCGCAAGCTCGCGGTCGGTCTCGCGATCCTGGCGCTCCCCAGCGCCGGCGCGCTCGCGCTCTCGCTGCACGACTTCCACGCGCTCGCCGGCCGGATGGACCGGCTCGTCCTCGAGCACGCGACCGACGTGATCCGCGTCAGCCGGGCGCGCCGCCTCCTCGGCCAGGAGCGCAGCTCGCTCCATGGCTATCTCCTCACCCGCGATCCGCGCTTCCTCGACGGGGCCCGCCGGGCCCGCTCCGAGTGCGCCGGGGCCCTCGAGGTGATCGGCGCTCACGTCGGCAGCGAGGAGGCCCGCGAGCTCTTCGAGCACGCGCGCGACGCCCACGACCGCGAGGGCGCGGAGAGCGAGCTCTTGATCGCCACCCGGGGGGATGCGCCCGCGATCGAGGCCATCGCCGACCACCTCGAGCGCGACGTGCTGCCCGAGCGCGCCGAGCTCGACGTGGCGCTCGACCGCTTCGCCGCCCACGAGGAGGACCTGCTCGAGCGCGAGCGGGCCGACGCCATCGCCGCGGCCACGCGGGCCGTTCACCGCCTCGTCGCCATCGCGGTCGTGGGCGCGATCTGGGCCTTCGTGCTCGCGCTGTTGCTCGCGCGGACGATGCGGACGCTGCGCCGCTGGCAGTCCGAGCTCTCGCTCTACGTCGACCAGGTCGAGACCTGCAACCGCGATCTCGACGCCTTCGCGGGCCGGATCGCGCACGATCTCAGGAACGCGCTCGCCCCGCTCGGGCTCGTCCCCGCGACGCTGCGCCAGTGCGTCGCCCGCGGCGGGCCCGACGCGGAGCGCCTCGAGCGGCTCTCCGGGCGGGTCGAGCGCACGGTGGCCAGGGCCGGCGGCCTCATCGACGGGCTGCTCGCGTTCTCGCGCGCCGACCTCTGCGACATCGCCGAGACGCCCTCGCTCGCCGCGGTGCTCGCCGACGTACGCGAGGAGCTCGAGCCCCTCGAGCAGCGCGTCGGCGCGACGGTGGACGAGAAGATCGAGGACGTGGCCGTGGGCTGCTCTCCCGGCTTGCTCCACCTCGTCCTCGCGAACCTCCTCTCGAACGCGATCAAGTTCCTCGATGGGCGCCCGACGCGGCGCGTGACCGTGGCGTGCGCGAAGCAGGGCCCGCGGTGCGAGATCACGGTGGAGGACACCGGCCCGGGGATCCCCGCGGGCGCGCTCGAGCGCATCTTCGAGCCGTTCTACCGGGCGCCCGGCGGGCACGTGCCGGGGTCGGGCATCGGGCTCGCCACCGTCCGGCGCGTCGTCGAGGCGCACGGCGGGCAGGTCACGGCCGAGTCGTCCGAGCGCGGCGCCGTCTTTCGCGTCCGTCTCCCCCTCCCCGGGAAGGGCACCGGCCGCGGGCCGCGGCGCACGCGGGGCAGCGCCCCGTCGCTGCCGCGCCCGGCGAGATCGATGATCTGATCCCCTGCTCGCCTCGTCGAAGGCGAGCGCCGCCCTCGCGAACGCGAGCGCCTCGGGCGGGACGCGCCGCCGCGATCTCAAAACGTGGGGAGCGAGCGCGACGATTGGCCGTCGCCGGCGAGGAGCGAGAGCTTGTACATCGGCCCCACGTTGCTGGGGTCCATCGCGAGCCGTGGCACGTTGAGCGGATCGAAGCGGCCGAGGTCGCAGAGCCCCGTGTTGTTGGTGAAACCGAGCTCGAACGCGGCGCCGGCAGGGGCGCCGCGCAGGAGGCCTCCGAGCTCGTAGCCGACCGGGTAGGCGACGGCGAAGGGCGCGCGCCCGAGCTCGTCGCGCAGCACCGCCGCGGAGCGCTCCAGATCGCGCCGCGCGGCGTCGGGCGACAACGTGTTCAGCACCATGTGATCGTGCGAATGCGACTCCACGTCCATCCCGGCGGCGTCGAGGGATCGAACGGCGTCCCACGAGAGGATCTGGCGCGCCGCGAGCGCGCGCTCCTCGGCGGGCGCGAGCGCGACGCCGGCGACGCGCTCGAGCTCCTCCCAGACGCGCTCGAGCTCCACGCCGGGCGTCCGCTTGATGGCGCGCGCGACGTGTGCGGCGGCGCCTTCGGGGTCGGCGCGCGGCGCCAGCACCAGGCGGCGCGGGTACTCGAGCTCGACGCGCTCCGCCTGGCAGCGGTGGAGCAGCAGCGAGACGCGATCCCACCAGAAGAGCCGCCCCGCGCCCGGAAACGCGGTCGGCACGAAGAACGTCGCAGGGACGCCGGCGCGCCTCAGGATCGGCAGCGCCACGTCGTGGCAGTCGGAGTAGCCGTCGTCGAAGGTGATCATCACCGGGTTGGGCGGGAGCTTCCTGCCGCGCAGGAAGAGCCGCACGTCGGCGATCGAGACCACCGTGCAGTGCGCCTTCACGACCGCGAGCTGACGCTCGAGCTCCTCGGGCTCGACGTCGGCCACGGCCCGGTCGAGTCCGGCCGGGACGTTGGCCGCCCCGACGCGATGGTAGGTGAGCACCGCCAAGCTCCTCGGGCGCGATCGCCCCCTGAGCCACAGGAGCCGGTCGAGCAGCCCCGCCCTGTCCAGGATCGCCGCGAGGCGCGCGCGCTTCGAGAGCGCCGGCCGCGCCGCGCCGGCGCGGGCCCGCTTCACGAGCGCCTCCGCGCCAGCGCCGACCACGCCGCCGACACGAGCGCCGCGACGAGCGCGCGCGGCGAGCGCCGGGGCCGTTCGGGCTCGAAGAGACCGGCCCGGGCCGCCTTGTCGCGGCAGGCCTGCCGGTCGTAGTCGACCCTGCGGAAGCTCACCGACATCGCGCGCGCGTCGAAGAGCACGAACGAGGCGCGCGGATCGCCGTCGCGCGACTGGCCCACGCTGCCGGGGTTGATGAGGTAGTGCGCGTCGGGCAAGAGGCGCACCGATCGCGCCGGGGGCAGCGGCCTGACCCGGCCGTCGCGGAGCTCGTGCACGATCGGGCGGTGGGTGTGCCCGAAGAAGGCGATCTTCACCGGCCAGCGCCCCCGCACGAGGGCGTCGAAGCTGCGGCGAACCCGGGCGCGCGTCGACAGGTACACGTCGGTGTTCGGGGTCGGGTGGAGCGCGCCGTGGAACGCCAGGAACGCATCGCCGATGGTGCGCGTCAGCGGCAGCCCGATCAGGTGATCGCGCGAGCGGGGCGAGAGCTCGCGCCGCGTCCAGAGGATGGCGCGACGCCCCGAGGTCCCGAAGCGCGTCGGCTCGTCGATCCCCACGGCGGCGCGGTCGTGGTTGCCGGCGACGGAGGTCGCTCCGCGCTCGCGGAGCAGGTCGATGCACTCGTTGGGGTCGGCGTGGTAGCCGACGTGATCGCCGAGGCAGACGAGGCGGTCGAAGCCCTCGGCGTCCGCGGCGCGGAGCGTCGCCGCGAGCGCCTCGATGTTGGCGTGCACGTCGGAGACGATGGCGTACCTCACGATCCCTCCCCCTCGAGGCCGGCGCGCGCTCGTGCGGTCCTGATCAGATGGACCGCGAGCGGCGACGGGTCGTCCCAGTCGAACACGTCGAAGAGCTTCGGCCCGGTGAGCGAGCCCAGCCACTGCCGCCAGGAGAGATCTCCCGCGGGCGCGTAGTCGCGGACGAAGGTGCGCGCGTCGTCACCGAACGACACCCAGCGGACCCCGGTCCTGTAGCTGGCGGTCGGCTCGGGTGGAGTCCCGGAGAGATCGCGCCAGGCGATGAGCGGCAAGTTCACCCCCGACGCGGCGCCGAGGCGGTGCCAGAGGTTGAACCGCGGGTGCACCTCGAGGAGCACGAGGCGCCCCGTGCCCGCGTGTCGCTTGAGATCGATCTTCACCGGGCCGACGATGCCGAGGCGCTGGGCGACGTCGAGGCCGACGCGCTGGGCCTCGGCGTCGTGAACGAGCTCGAGCACCGTCGAGACGCCCCGCTGCCGCGGGTATGTCCGGACCTTGCGGCCCACGAACTGCCCGAGCGCCCGGCCGCGGGCGTCGAACCAGGCGTGGAAGCTGTAGCGCAGGTCCTGCCCGCCCGGGACCTCCTCCTGGACGACGAAGTCGGGCGTCGTGTCTCGGAGCCGATCGAGGGCGTGCTCGAGCTCGCGGCGACTCGTGGCGAGCACCGCGTCGCCCGCCTCGACGGCCCGGTGCGAGCGCCAGCCGAGGCGGCGGGCCGGCTTGAGGACGAGGGGCAGCCCGAGGCGCTCGAGCACGAGCGACGCGCTGGTCGCCTCCGAGGAGATCGCCGTCGGCGGGACCGGGAGCTCGAGACGGCGCGCCAGCGCCGCGAAGCGCGCGCGATCGAGCAGCTCCTCGACCCGCTCGGCGTCGGGCATGAGGAAGCGGAACCCCTCCGAGAGCTCGGCGCGATGGCGCGAGACGACGGCGAGCGTGGCGTCGTCGCCGTAGAACAGCGCCGGCCGGCCGGCGAGGAGCTTGCCGAGGCGGGCGAGATCGCGCGCGGCCGACTCGGGGTCGAGCGACGCGTCGGCGATCAGGCGCCGCTCCGCGCAATGGCGCGAGTAGAAGGTGAGGTCCTGCGGATCGGGCGAGATGCAGAGCGGCCGCACCTCGGTCCCGGCGAAGCAGCGCAGCAGGTTGAGGTCGCCGGAGACCACGGCGTTCGCGCCGGCGACGGCGTCGCTCGCCGCCCCGTCGGTGGGCGCGGCGGTCGATGCTGCCGTAGGCGCGGTCGCCCCGGCCGCCGCCGGGGCGGGGCGGCGCACCAGCGCGCGCGCGCCGTCGATCGCCCGCGCCGTCCAGGCGCGCGCCTCCTCGCGGAGGCCGGGGCGGGCGGCCCGGAGCGTCACCATCGATCGCTCGGCGAGGCCGAGCTGGCGCTTGTAGCGCGCGCCGCCGGCGAGGAAGTCGTAGTCGGAGTGACCGCTCGCGATGGCGCGGCGGATGGCGTGCGCATGCATGACGATGCCGGGCCGGATGCCCTTGGGCAGCGCGAGGCTCCGGCCCGCCTGGTAGAAGTAGACGCGGCCCCGCCAGACGATGTTGTAAATCGCCGCGATCGGCTCGCCGCGCGCCTTCATCCAGGAGAGCTCGAGCGCGCCCCGAGCGAGCAGCGCCGGCATGACCGCGTCGTGGAAGGCGCGGAACCGGCGCGACGCGAAGGCCCCGCGACCGCCCCAGCGCTCGCCGTGCAGCGAGGTCAGCACCGCCGTGCCCGCCTCGAGGGACGCCGGATCGGTCGCGTGCTCGATCTCGATGTCGCCCTCGGCCCACTGCTCGAGCTCCCGGAGCGAGCGCTTCACGAGGTAGCGGCTCGAGGACGGAAGCGCCTTGAGGTACGCCTCCCAGCTCGCCGGGAGCGGGATGTGCGCGGCGGTGCCCGTCGGCTCGACGTACGTGCGCGCGCCTCTGCGCACCAGCGCCTGCGCGAGCGCGCCGATGATGGGCGAACGGCCGTCCATGTTGGGCATGAGCAGCTCGTCCCAGCGGCCGAGCCCGCCCGAGAGCAGCACCTCCGCGAGCCCCACGGCGACGGCGTCCTCCGCCCCGCGCTCCGCGAGCACGCCGAGGTATTCGGAGCAGACCTCGTCCTGCTCCTCTTCACCCGAGCCCACCGTCTCGAGGCGGCGGAAGGGCACGCCGGGCGCGTACCAGGTGCGGCGCGAGCACAACGGCGCGAGCCCCACGAGCCGGCCTCCGTCCTGGAAGAGCACGACGCGCAGGCTCCGGCCGCCCGTGCCCCCGAACACGCGCCACCAGGCGAAGAGCCAGGTGGGCGAGAGCATGGGCTCGTCGCTCGCGCTGCGCTGCATCAGGTCCTCCCAGGCGCGCGACCACACCGAGAGGAGCGCGGCGTCCGACACCACCGTTCGAGACAGCACTAGGTTCCCCCCCGTCGCCCGTGGCGGGCCCGACGCACGAGCGCACGGACCGGACCGCCGAGGTTGTTACCAGGAGCGGTTCGCGCGCGCTGCTTGGGGGGAGGCGCAAAGCGCCGTCGGCGCACGCCTGAGCGCGCCCTCGGGGACGCGCGAGCGGCCGTTCACGGGTGGCTGGGGGCGAGCGCCGCGGCGTCGGAGCGCAGCACGACGGTCTCGCCGATGCTCTGCACGGCGCTGGCCGGCACCTCGATGGACGCCGCTCGGAACGCGCTCCGATGCACGCCGATGGCGTCGGCCACGTCGCGCCGCAGCTTCACCCGGAGGGCGTCGAGCTTCCACGCGTCGGTGTCGACGACGAGGTCGTCGATCTCGCCGATCACCGTTCCCTGCGCATCGATGACCGCGCGACCTCGCAGCGTGTCCTCGTAGCCCATCCGCATCGCCGGCCTCCGCCCCTCCCCCGAAGCACGCCGCGCGCCACCCCGACGTCCGCGCCGGGCGCACGGCGGCCCACGACCTCGTCCGAATGCCGCGAGACGGGAGCATCGGGCACCTCGTGGAGCGTCCGCGGCGCGACCGCTCTCGTCCGACCGCAGCCGACCACGAGCGGGCCGTGCGGGTGGGATCGCTGCGTCGCGCCCCGTCGGGGCTCGGGGCGCGCCGCCTCGCGAGCACCGGCGTCCGCAGAGCGTGCACGTAGGTCACACACGAGGGCCGTCCGCGAGCTTCGCAGCTGGCCCCCTCCGTGCAGCCGAGGACGACCATGGTCCGTCTCTCGTTCATGGCCTGCACCGCCGCGCTCACGATCTCCTGCGCGGGCGTCCGCTCGCCTGCCGAGACGGCACGCCAGCCCGCGATCGCTTGGCAGCCGTGGTCGCCCGAGAGCTTCGCGCGTGCCCGGCGCGAACGCCGGCTCATCGTCCTGCACGGCGCCGCCCGCTGGTGCCACTGGTGCGACCTGATGGACCGCACGACCTACGGCGATCCGGCGGTGCGGCGCGTCGTCTCCGAGCGGTTCCTCGCCATCCGCATCGACGTCACCGAGCGCCCCGATCTCGCCGAGCGCTACGGGGACGGCGGCTGGCCGGCGACCATCGTGCTCTCTCCCGACGCCGTGGAGCTCGGGCAGGTCCGCGGGTACCTGCCGCCCGCGATGATGGTCCAGGTGCTCGAGGCGGCCGAGCGGGTCAGCGATCGCGAGGAGGCCGGGGCGCGCTGAGAACGCGGTCGCTCGGTCAGCGACCGGGCACCGGGATCGCGGCGAACACCAGCTCTCCTTCCCGCTTCACGCGCAGGAGCAAGCTCGTCCCCGGCCGCGCGCGCGCGATCCGCTCGCGGAGCGACCGCACGTCGGTGACGGTCTCCCCGCCGACCTCGAGGATCGCGTCCCCGAGCTCGAGATCGCCCGCGTCGATCCCGGCGTCGATCCCCACCACGAACACGCCCCCGGGAGCCTGGAACACCCGCACGCCCAGGGCGCCGAGCCGCTCCCCGCCGGCGGCCCCGCGCCCGCGCGAGGCGCCGTCCGGCGACGGTGGCTTCGGATCCGACGCGTCGAGGGTGACGGTGACGTCGCGCGCGCGGTCGCCGCGCCAGACGGTGAGCCGCAGGCGCGCCCGGGAGCGGCTCCAGGCGATGGCGCGCGTCAGCTCCTCGGGGGTGCGGATCGCGGCGCCGTCGACGGCGAGGACCACGTCGCCGGCGCGCATTCCGGCGCGGGCGGCCGAGGCTCCGGGCTCGACGTCGGCGATGAGCGCGCCGCGCGGGGCGCCCACGCCGAGCGCGCGGGCGAGCGGGGCGGTCACCGTCTGGAAGGATGCGCCGAGCTTGCCGCGATCGACGCGCCCCGTGCGGAGGAGCTCGGGCAAGATGCGCTCGATGGCGTCCGCCGGGATGGCGAAACCGATCCCCGCCGACCCGGTCCGCACGGCGATGGCCATCCCGACGACCCGCCCCTCTGCGTCGAACAGGGGGCCGCCGCTGTTGCCGGGGTTCATCGGCGCGTCGGTCTGGATGAAGTCGTCGTAGGGCCCGATCCCGATGGAGCGCTGCTTCGCGCTCACCACGCCGACCGTCGTCGAGGGGCCGAGACCGAACGGGTTCCCCATCGCGATCACCGGCTCGCCGACGCGCAGCGAGTCGCTCGATCCGAAGGTCGCGGCGCGGAGCCTCGAGCCGGGCGGCGGCGCGATGCGGAGGACGGCGACGTCGAGGCCGGCGTCACGCCCGATGACGCGCGCCTCGACCTCCTGCCGGTCGGCGAGGGTGACGCGCACCGCCGTGGCGTCCTCGACCACGTGCTCGTTCGTCACCACGAACCCCGACGGATCCACGATGAAGCCGCTGGCGAGCCCGGTGCGCTCCTCGGGCACGCTCGCGCCCGGTCCGACGCCGTGCTCGAGCTCCTCGTGAGGATCCTCGCCGAGCTCGGACCGCTCCTTCACGGTGATGCTCACCACGACGGGCGCGAGCCGCTCCACCAGCGACGCGACGTCCACCGGCTGGCGCGCCGGCGCCTCGGGGCTCGCGGGCGCCGCCGCGCCCTGGACCGCCGGCGGCGTCGGACCGAGCTCGCCGGGCAGCGACGCGCACCCGGGCGCGACCGACGCCGACGGCGGCGCAGCGTGGGCGGGCGCGTCGCGCGATCCCACGGGCTCCGGCGCGGCGCGCTCGGGCCCCGGGCTCGCGCAGCCCGCGACGAGCGCGAGCGCGAGCAGACCTGCGTGACGGAGCGCGCCGTGGTGCATCGGCCCGAGCCTCCTTCCCGAGGCCCGCTGCGAACGGCGTGCCACCGCGCGTCGGCGATCCGGCGCCGCGAATCCCCGCGCGGCGGCCTACGGAGCGGCGCTCGACCACGTGTGGCCGTCGGAGGCGCGCCCCCCGTCCGGCTTCCGCCTACGCCGCCCCCGCCCCACCACCCGCAGGGCGTTCCCGCCCCGCCGCCGCCGCCGCCGGGCCCCCGGCCGCGGCTCCCCCCACCCA
>CAYJPW010000021.1:0-26791 GCA_964372055.1 uncultured Polyangiaceae bacterium | reverse complement strand
GGGGCGGGGTGCGGCACCCGCGGCGGCGCCGCCCCCTCCGGGGGGGCGGCGGCGGGGGGGGGGGGGGCCGGGCGGGCCCGCGGCGGCGGCTCCGCCCACGCATCGCGCAGCACCTGGTAGGTCGCCAAGATGTCGCGCAGCAGCTTGGCGACGCGCCACAGCTGCATCGCGAGCCGGCGCGCGTGCTCGGCGCGACGGCCGCGCCGGTTCTTCACCACGCCTCGGGCCTCGAGCTCACGTTCCACCAACTTCGACCTCCCCGACCTCCGGAGCGCACCGCTGCGCCAACCTCGCGCCGCGGGCCGCCGGCGAGAACCGGGCGATCGCCCGGACGTCCCCTCGGGGCGACCCTGAATCCGCGACCCGCGTGAGAGGCCGTGTTCGTCTGCGCCGGACGTCCGATCGCTCAAACCGCGCGACGGATCGGCGTGGGCGGGAAGAGATCCTTCATGTCGAGGGGCAGCTGCCCGCGGAACGCCTCGATCTCGCCGGCCGAGACGCTGTCGGCGATGGCCTCGCACACCGAGAGCAGCACCAGGTTGGCCGCATCGGGCGCGAGGTGGAGCTGGCGGACGAGCTCGGCCTCGATCGCCTCGATGGTCACGCCGCGATCGGGACCGCGGAGCTGCGCCTCGAGGTCGGGGTGCAGCTTCGACGGCAGCTGCGCGATGAGGTGGCGCGCCTCCTCGGGCGTCACCCGCCGGCAGAGCGCGCCGAGGACGATCCCCAGCGCGAGCTCGGCGCGATCCCGCACCTCGAGACCGCTGTGCCGCGACACGGCACGGAGCAGCCGGCCGAACGCGTTCTCGGCCCGCGCCTTGCGCCGCGTCATCGCTCGGAGGCGGCGGAGCTCGGGGCCTCGCTGCTGCGGCTCCGGATGGATGGTCCCCTCCGGCTTGAGGCGGGCAGCCACCTCGAGCTGCGCCGTGACGATGGCGCGGGCATCGTCGACGCCGATCGCTCCGCTCGCGAGGAGATCGTCGAGCGACACCATCCCGACGGGCTTGTCGTGCTCCATCACCGGCAAGCGCCGGCACGAACGCTCGCGCAGGATCCGGACGACGTCCTCGACCGACGCGCCCACGTCGACGGTGGCGACCTCCTCGGACATGACGTCGTGCACCGTCGTCCGCTTCGCGTCGAGCTCCCCCGCGATCACCTCGAGCGCCAGATCGCGGTCGGTCACGATCCCGACGACGCACTGCTGCTCGGCCACGAGGACCGCGCCGACGTGGTTGTCCGCCATCGCGCGCGCGGCCTCGTATACCGTCGAGTGCGGGTGGAGCACGATCATCCGAGGGCGGCGGAAGCGTTCGAGCGACATCGGGGACCTCCTTGCCGAGCCGCGTGGGGCCCGGGCGGAGGCCCCCGCGCGTCGTGATGAGCGCGTGCCAGATCGATGCCATCGGCCCCCCTCGCCGACGGCGAACGGGGTCGCGTCGCGCGCTCGGGCCCGCCGGGCCTCGTACGGCGGGCGCTTGGGCCCGGCGCGCCCTCGGAGTAGGCTGTGCTGTCGTGGATCATTCGACTCGCCGCGTCGCCATTCCCGTCGCCCTCGGGGTCGAGCTGAGCGGGGCTTTCCTCGGCGCACAGCAGGAGACGGCGCTGCACGCCGGGACGCTGTTCAAGGGCGTCACCCTCGCGGAGCTGCCCAAGCTCGCGGTCCTGTCGAGGCCGGTGGCGCTGGTCGTGACCGAGGCGGCGTACGCCGAAAACGCCGGGCTGATCGACTCGATCGCCGAGGCCGTGGGCGCGCGCGTGGTCCGCCTCCGGGACGAGAAGATCGACTCCATCCAGCTCGAGGCGCGGCTCGTCGCGGCCGTGCAGGCGAGCTCGCGCTTCGGCGCTCCCCGCTGACGGCCACGCGCGCCCGCGCGCCGCACCGGGCCCGGCGCCGTCACTGGGCGTAAGGGTTCGTCGTGTCGATCTGCCGGCGCGGCCCGGCCCGTCGGCCCGCGGTCGCCGGGCCGGCGGCGGCCGCCCCCGGGTCCCGCTCCAGCACCAGCTCGAGCTCGAGGTCCTTGTCGAGCACGACCTCCCTGACGCGCGAGGTGTAGCCGTGCGCCTCGACCCGGAGCTCGTGCCGCGAGCCGTCGCGCGGCAGCCGCGCGCTCCACGGGCTCCGCCCCACGCTGCGTCCGTCGAGGAGGATCCTCGCGTCCTCGGGGACGGCGCGGACTTGGAGGCCGACGTCGCCGGGCGCCTGCGCACCGAGCTCGACCGGCGCGGGGACGGCGCTCGCCGCCACGGGCGCGGCGCTCGCAGCGATCGGCGGCGCGGCGGCGGCCTCGGTCGCGACCGGCGCCGGACCGCCCTCGGGCCCTCTGCCCGCCGATACGGCGAGCACCACGACGCACGCGGCGGTCGACGCGGCGACGATCATCGTGGCCACGATCACGCGCCGCGACCGCGCCGCCGACGTCCAGGTGCCCGTGCTCGCCGTGCTCTGCAGGGAAGGCCGCGACGTCGACTCCGGATCGCCGAGCGACGACGGCGCCCACGAGGGCGGTCCCACCGGGTTGGTAGGCTGCTCGTCGGTCGCGTCGAGCGAGCCCGTGATCGTCGACAGGTCGACCACGGGCAGATCGATGGCGGTGCTCTCGTCCTGGATGAGCGCGCGCGCGCCGCGGAGCTGCGTCTCGATGATCCGGCGCACCTTGGCGCGCTGCTCCTCGTGCTGCGAGGCGAGCAGGGCGCCCGCGTCGCGCATGGCCGGCCGCACGCCGGCGTCGACGAGGAGCGCCTCGAGCGCCTGCCCGAGGTCGGCGGCCGTCGCGTGCCGATCCTCGCGCCGCACCGAGAGCGCCTTCATGCACAGCTCGCCGAAGGCGGCGGGGACGTCGGCCCGGATCGAATGCGGCGGCGGGATGTCGCCGTCGAGCAGCCTGCGCACGATGGCCGCGTCGCCGACGTCCTTCCAGAGGCGCCGCCCGGTCAGCGCCTCCCAGATCATCACGCCGGCGGCGAAGACGTCGGCGCGGCGATCGAGGCGCTCCCCCCGGATCTGCTCCGGCGCCATGTACCCGATGCGCCCCTTCATCACGCCCGCGCGCGTCACCGACACCGAGTCGACGGCCTTCGCGATCCCGAAGTCCATGAGCTTGACCTGGCCGTCGTAGGTCAACATCACGTTCTGCGGGCTCGCGTCGCGGTGGACGACGCCGAGCGACCCGCCGTCGTAGTCGGTGAGCTCGTGGGCGTGGTGCAGCCCGGCGAGCACGTCGACGAGCATGCCGAGGTGCAGCGCCAGCGGCCAGCCGGGCCCGCCGCGCGCCCGCGGATCGCCCCCCGGGCTGCCGAGGCGGCGCACGATGCGGCCGAGCGTCTGCCCCTCGAGGTACTCCATCGTGATGAAGAGGCGGCGGTCGTCCTCGTCGACCTCCATCGTCTGCACCACGTTGGGGTGGTTGAGCCGCGCCGCCAGGCGCGCCTCGTCGAGGAAGCCGGCGCGGAACTCCGGGTCGTGGGCGAGCTCGGCGCGGATCTGCTTGAGCACCACGAGCTTGTTGAACCCGCCGGGCCCGCGAGCGACCGCGAGGAAGACCTCGGCGGTCGCCCCGCGCCCGAGCTGGGCGATGAGGCGATACCTGCCGACCCACTTCGCCTCGTCCATGCTCACGCCCGGCGAAGGGCCGGCGGGCGCTCCACGCACGGGGGCCTCGGCCACGCGGGGGAGGATAGCCGATCGGGTCGCCGCGGCGGATTCGGCGTGAAGCCCCGCGCCTCCGCATCCTCGCGGGCGAGCCGGCGAGGCGGCGGTCACGCCTGCTCGGGTGGTTCGGGCTCCAGCGTGACGCGCTCGTGGATCGTCCCCGATCGTCCAGCGGATGCCGAGCGCGCGCGTGGTCAGCTCCGCGGCAGCGGCTTCTCGAGGATCCACTGGTGGGCCACCGTCTGGATGCGGCGCCCGTCGGGCGTGCGGTACTCGTACGGATCGCTGCGCTGGCCGATCACCACGTAGCCGAGGCGCTCGTAGAGCGCGCGGGCGCGCGGGTTGTCGAGCTCGGCACCGATGCGGGCGGTGCGTACGCCGAGCGCCACGAGCACACGCTCGCCGTGGCGGATGAGCGCGGTGCCGATTCCCCGGCTGCGCAGCCACGGGAAGACGCGCAGCGCCCAGAGGACGCCGGCGCGCTCGGCGCGGAAGGGCGCGAGATCCAGCCAGAGCTGCCCCACCGGGAACCCTTCGACGTCGGCGACGAGCATGTAGTTGTCGCCGCGCTCGTGGCGCACCATCGCCCGCTCGAGGAGCTCGCGCTGGCCCTCGTACATGCCGTACCACTCGAGCGCCGGGAGGTCGGCGCGCCGGGCCGGGCGGATCACGAGCTCGAGCGGCACGGTGATGCGCGTCGCCTCGAGCGCGGGCTCAAGCCGCCTGGCCATCGCGGATCCTCCTCGCCCAGCTCGTCCGGTCCTTCGCGCCCCAGGCGTATTTGTACGGCTCCTGCCCGCGCAGGAAGTCGAACTCGCGCGAGCCTTCGCGCGCCGCGTCCTCGATCGCGGCGCCGACGAGGAGCGTGCCGGGGCTCCACCGCCCGAGCGCGGGGTCGAAGCCGCTCAGGTAATAGAGCGCGCGACCCTTGTCGCAGAGACCGTGGAGCGCGCCGGCGACGCGCCCCTCGTGGACCAGAGCGAAGAGGCGGAGACAGCCCCGCGCCGCGAGGCCGGAGGCGGCGTCCTCGTGGAACCGACGCACGCGCGGGTCGGCGAGCACCCCCGGCTCCCCCCGCCCCCGCCAGCGCGCCTCGTGCAGAGCGAAGAGCGACTCCATCGTCCTCGCCTCGCTGCCAGGCGCGGCGCGCTCGACGCGGATCCCGGCGCGCGCGCCGCGCCGCCGGTCGGAGGTGAGGCGCGCCAGCATCGCCGCCGGGACCGCGCCGTCGAGGCCGGCGGCGCTCCGGGAGAGGTCGAGGACCGGACAGCGCGCCAGGGGCACCACCTCCGAGCGAAGGCCGAGGGGATCGGCCACGTCGAGCAGGGGCGACGGCGCCCGCAGCGGATCGAGCGAGACGACGTCCCAGCTCCCCCGATCCTCGGCGAGCGTCTCGACCACCGCCCGCGCGAAGCCGGCGCCGTGCTCGGGATCGGCGAGGACGTCCTGGTAATCCGACACGCCGCCGCCGGCGAGGGCCACGCGGCGCTCGCCGGCGTGCTCGTAGCGGCAGAGGAGCGCCAGCCCGACGAGGCGGCCGCCTCGCCGCGCCAGGATCGCGGAGGGCGGGTCGGCGCGGAAGGCGCGCCACCAGGCGAGCAGCCACTCGGGGCGCTGGAACGTCGTCGCCCATGGGCAGCGGTCGTGGAGATCGCTCCACTCGTCCGCGAGGCGCTCGAGCGCCGCGAGATCGTCGACGCGGTCGAGCGCGATCTCCGCGCGCGCGGCGCCTCCGGGCGCACCATCGCCGACCCGCGCGCCCTCGCCGGACGGGGCGACGCTCGCGGCGCGCGGCGTACCCGTCATCGAGGCGTACCGATCGAGGTACGCGGCCACCATCGCGCGGTGCGAGAAGCGCGCGACGGCCGCGCGGCGACAGCTCGCGGGATCGACCTCCGCGGCGCGCTCGATCGCCGCCGCCATCTCCTCCACGCCGGCGGCCAGGAAGCCCGTCCGCGCGTGCTCGACGATCAGGGCCAACGCGCCGGACGGGAACGCGATGACCGGCGTCCCCGAGGCCAGCGCTTCCATCGCCACGAGCGAGCTCGTCTCCGGCGCCGTGCTCGGAACGAGCAAGCAGCGCGCGCCCGCGAGCAGGTCGCGCTTGGCCGCGAGACCGACCGCCCCGACGTAGCGGCGCGAGGCGTCGACGCGCGGCGCGATCTCCTCCCGGAAGTACCGCTCGTGCTCCGGATAGCCGAACACCGGGCCGGCGACGACGAGCTCGACCCCGGCGAGGCGCGCCGCGTCCATCGCCACGTGCAGGCCCTTCTCGGGGCAGACCCGCCCGAGCGCGAGGGCGTAGCCGGCGCGCGCCTCGCGAGGCCGGACCTCGAATCGGTCGACGTCGACGCCGTTCTCGATCACCGCCGGATCCGGCCTCCCCGCGGCCAGGGCGCTCCGACGCTGCGAGGGAGAGACGCAGGCGAAGTGCACGCCGGGCCGCCGCGGGTCGAGCGCGCCGGGCGGGTACCACGCGAGCGGCAGGTGCAGCGTGACCAGGACCGCCGGCCCGGCCGCGGGCAGGTACGACGCGAAGTCGAGCCCGTGCAGGTGCACCGCGTCGAAGCGCTCGCGCGCGAGCGCCGCGGCGATCGCGGCGCGGTGATGGGCGTGCGCGACCCTGCGCGCATCGTCGTCGAGGCGCGTCGGGGGCGCGGGCACCGGGTGGAGCTCGCCGCGCACGCGCGAGCCCTCGGAGGCGATCACGACGGAGCGGTGCCCTGCCTCGACGAGCGCCTCGTCCAAGAGCGAGAGGATCTGCTCGGCGCCCCCGGACGCGTCGAGCGAGATCGGGGCGAGCGGGTAGGCGACGCTGAGGATCGAGAGCCTGCGCGCCGGCGCCTCGCAGGGCTGGTCCGCCGAGGCGCGCTCGTCGCCCGAGTCTCTCGCGCTCGCTCTCGCCACCTCGCCTCCGTTTCCGAGCATTGGGAGCGCCCGGGGCGCCGTCGCGCAGGAAGACGAGGAAAGGCGCCTCGGGATCGGCCCGGCCGCCGGGGAGGCCGGCGCGGGCGCCTCCCCACCCCACTTGGCTTCGGCGTCGGCCGCGCGGATGTCCCGGCGAGAAACCGGGCGTCGCGGGCGTGCACACCCGTGCGGTGACCGCGGCACGCCGGTGGCGCCGACGTGCTCGAAACCGCCGATGCGCGGCGCGACGGAATCGCGCCACGCTGGACCGCCGCACTCCACTTCCCCTGCCCCCGGGCGCGCCGAGCGCAGCACTGTCCGGAGCGGGCCTTTCGACCGCAGAAGCGCCCGCCTCCGGCGGGAAACGCGGGGCAGCGCGGCGGACGGATCTCGCCGCAGCGTAATCGCGCTCGTCCAGGCCGCTCCGGCGCGGTTCATGAATGGCTGTTCGTCCGGGAGGGGAGGCTCTCGATGCTGATGAGGAAGACGAGATCAACCTGGCTGTTTGCCCTGTGCACGCTGGCGGCCTGCGTGGACGCCGACGTCGAGAGCGCGCGCGAGACGGGGCAGCAGAGCGGGGGAATCTGCAGCACCGAGGCGGTCGCCGCGTGCCAGGCGAGCTGCGTCGCCCACGCCGACTCGCAGTGCGCCGTCACCGCGACGGCGACGTGCCAGGCGCGCGTCGACGCCGAGTGCCGGTCCGAAGCGCACGAGCATTGCACGGTCAACGTCAAGGCGCACTGCGACGCGGTCGCGAGGGCCAAGGCCGTCGCGTCGTGCACCGCCACGGCCGGCGGGGGCAGCGGGAGGGCCATCACGGTCCAGGGGAACTGCCCGCACATGCGCGGGGAGGACGTCTCCGCGTGCCCGAACATCGATCCCAACGTGCCCGGGTCGGCCTGCTCCTGCCCCGATCTCACGAGCGCGGATCTCTGCTCCGACACCGTGAGCTGCGCCGTCGAGGTCTACTCCGAGTCGTTCGCGCCGTGCCAGGCCGATGCCCAGGGCAGCTGCGAGGCCGACGCGTACGCCGCGTGCCAGGTGCAGGCGAGCTCGGAGTGCACCGCCACGGCCGAGAAGAGCTGCACCGCCGAGGCCACCGCCTCGTGCACGGCGCAGTGCTCCTCGCTCGATGCCGAGGCGGTCACGCGCGCCCTCGTCAACGGATCGCAATCGATCGGTGCGCTCCGCGGCGGCGTCGGCGTCGACGGCGCGGTCGTGGGCACGCAGACGCTCCCGTAGGCGGGCCGCCGCGCCGCGGCTCCTCTCCCACCCGCGGCACGGCGGCGCGCGGTCACCGCGCCGTCCTCCGGCACGCGGCGTCCGGCCTCGAGAACCTCTCCAGCCATCGATCGACGGCCTCGGGCCCCTCCTCCACATCGAACAAGAGCTGACTATAGGCCTCGAAGCAGCGGTCGCAGAGGAGGTGCATCCCGCCGGCCGAGCTCGCGGCGCAGCGCGCCTCCATGGAGCAGCGGGGCAGAAGGAGCGCCTCGCCGCCGGGCTCGCGTCCGTGCCGGATGAACGCCGTCTCGGTCGCGGCGCTCGGCGCGCCGGCGACCCGCATCAACGTCGCCATCGCCGCCGCGCGCTGGCGCTGGTCGCGATACCCCACGCGCGCAGACGATGACGGCGCCGCGGGCACTGCGCCATCGGGAGCCTCTGCGACCGGGGCTCGGGGCCGCGCGTGACGCGAACCGCCCGGGGCGAACACCGACTTACCGTGCATTCCCGTGCCCCAGAACCAGGGATCGCCCGAGCGCCGCTCCAGGGCTCGCGCGCTACCTTTTCTGGGTCCGGTCAAGTCCGGGTCAGGAGGCGCTCGTGGCACGACACACGGCTTCGGACACTTTGAGCCGCCCTCACGCCCTCGTCGTCGACGACGCCGCCGATTGCCGTGAGGTGCTGACCGAGCTCCTCGAGTGCGCGGGCTTCCGGGTCTGCACCGCGACCAACGGCCAGGAGGCCCTCGCGGCGCTTCTGGCGATGGAGCGCCCCGCGGTGATCGTCCTCGACTTGATGATGCCGGTGATGAGCGGCTGGCAGGTGCTCGATGCGCTGCGCTCCTCCGACGCCTTCTCGAGCATCCCGGTGCTCGTCGTCTCCGCCGCCCACGATCTCGAAGAGGGATCGGTCCACGGCGCGCGCGTGCTCAAGAAGCCGATCGACTTCGACGAGTTCCTCTCGGCGATCACGGCCTGCTTCTCGAACCCCGAGCTCGCCGCGGGCTGAAGCCGGCGCGCCGGCGCCCGCTCGCCCTGGGGCGTTCGCCGACCGTGGCCGGCAAGGAGCGACCCGACCGCGATACGGGCTCGCCCGGGCTCCCCGCCCCGATCGCCGAGCGCGAAGTAACGGGAGATGAGCGCGACGCACTTCCCGCGCCCTCCGGCGCGACTGTCGAGCGGCGTCAAAGGGCTCGATCGGGTGCTGGGCGGCGGGCTCTTCCGCGGGGACATGTACGTTGTCGTCGGCGAGCCGGGCACGGGCAAGACCGTGCTCGCCAACCAGCTCTCGTTCCACGAGGCCGCGCAGGGCCGGCGCGTCGTCTACCTGACGCTGCTCACCGAGATGCACGCGCGGATGCTCGCGCACCTCTCGAATTTCTCGTTCTTCGCGCCCGGCCGCGTCGGGAACGACATCCTCTACCTCAGCGGCTACCAGGCGCTCGAGTCCGGCGGCCGCGCGAGCCTGCTCGCCACCGCGCACCGGGCGATCAAGGAGCAATCGGCTTCGCTGCTCGTCATCGACGGGCTCGCCACCCTGCGCGCGGCCGCCGACGACGCGCTCTCGTTCAAGAAGTTCGTCCACGACCTGCAGTCGTTCGTGGCGCTCCTCGACTGCACCGCGCTGCTCGTCACGGAGCCGAGCCCGGCGGGGCATCGCCACGTCGAGAGCCCCGTCGTCGACGGGCTCATCGAGATCGAGGACCGATCGGTGGGGCTCCGCGCGGTCCGCCTGCTCCGGGTGCTCAAGCTGCGCGGCTCCGACTACGTGCACGGGACCCACGAGCTCGCGATCACGTCCGGCGGCATCGAGGTCTATCCGCGGCTCGAAGCGGTCCTCGCCCGCCCCAGCTCGCCGCCGGCCTCGAACCGCGAGCGCCGTGGCTTCGGGCTGCCGCCGCTCGACGGGATGATGCGGGGCGGCTTGCCGCCCGGAAGCGCCGGCGTCGTGCTCGGCGCATCGGGAACGGGCAAGACGCTCCTCGGCCTGCACTTTCTCTCCGAGGGGTGCGAGCTCGGCGAACACGGCGTCTATCTCGGTTTCAACGAGATGCCGGAGAGCCTCCTTCGAAGCACCCAACCCTGCGGCCTGGACCTCGCGGCGGCGCGCGATCGCGGGCTGCTCGACGTCTTGTGGGAGCCGCCGCTCGAGCACGCCGTCGACAAGCTCGCGGAGACGCTGGTCGCGCGCGTGCGCGAGCGCCGCAGCCAGCGCGTGGTCATCGACGGCGTCGCGGAGTTCCGCGAGTCCGCGCTCCCGAGGCGCCGGACGGGCCGGCTGCTCGTGGCGCTGCTCCACGAGCTCCGCGCCGCGGGGGCCACCGCGCTGCTCACCGACGAAGCGAATCCATCGACAGGCGCCTCGATGGACGTTCCGGGCGCGCCGCTCTCGGCGCTCGCCGACAACGTCGTGCTGCTCCGGCACGTCGAGCTCCGGGCCTCGCTCCACCGGCTGCTCTCCATCCCGAAGATGCGCGGGTGCGAGCACGACACCGCGGTGAGGACGTTCACGATCGGCGGCGACGGGATCCACCTGGCCGAGTCGTCGGTGGAGGCCGAGGCGATCCTCTCGGACCTGGCGCACGAAGCCCCCGGGAGCGGACGGCGCGCATGAGGACGATCATGGTGGTCGACGACGAATCGGCCCTCGTGGACGCGCTCCGGGCGATCCTCGAGGACGAAGGCTACGCCGTGATCACCGCCGCCAACGGGCGCGATGGCCTCGCTCGGATCGCCGAGACGCGCCCCGACCTCGTCCTCCTCGACACGATGATGCCGGTGCTCGACGGCGTCGGCGTGATCCGCGAGATGCGGGCCTCGCCCGAGACGCGTTCGGTGCCGGTCATCCTCATGAGCGCGGGCCGCCCCACGCTCCCCGACGCGCAGCGACGCGAGATCGTCACCTTCTTCCAGAAGCCGTTCGACCTCGAGGCCCTGCTGCGGACGATCCGGGAGGCGCTCGCCGAGTCGCCGGCCTGACGCCTCGTCCGCGCAGCGGTGCGTGGCGCGCGGGCGTCCCTGGGTCGCGGACTCTCGCCGAGGAGCGGCACCGCAGCAGCGGCGCCGGCTCACGCCGCCTCGCCGAGCTCCTCGGGCGCGGAGGAGACGCCGGGCGGCGCGAGAGGCAGCTCCACCGTGAACGTCGAGCCGACGCCCGGCGAGCTCTTCACCCGGATGGTCCCGCCGTGGGCCTCGGCCAACTGGCGCGCGATGTAGAGCCCGAGACCGAGCCCGCCGTCGTCGAGCGTGGCCGTCGAGCGAGCGAAGCGGTGGAAGATGCGCTCGTGGTCCTCCGCCGGGATCCCGACGCCCTGGTCCTGGACGAGGAGCCGAGCGAACCCGCAGCTCTCGGTCACCTCGACCACGACCGGCCGGCCGGCGCCGAACCGCAGCGCGTTGGAGAGCAGGTGGCCGACGATCTGCTCGACGCGGAGGCGGTCCCAGGATCCGACGATGCGCGCGCCGGCATCGCAACGGATGGGGCTGTGGGCGAACTCGGCGTGCTCGGTGAACCTCGCGCAGAGCTCGCGCACGAGCAGGCCGAGGTCGACCTCCTCGCGGTCGAGCGTGAGGTGGCCCGCCGCGACCCGCGAAGCGTCGAGGAGGCGCTCGACGAGATGGGTCAGACGGTCGACCTGCGCGTGCGCCTTGCGGAGGCTGGCGCGGAGCCGGTCGGGCGAGGGCGCGCCGCTCGACGACCGCTCCACCGCGCGCTCCAGCGCCTGCAGCTGGAGCTTGAGCGTCGTGAGCGGCGTCTTCAGCTCGTGGCTCGCGACCGAGAGGAACTCGTCGCGGCTGCGCACGGCAGCCTGGGCGCGCCGGTAGAGCCGCTGGGCGTCGAGCACGCACGCCGCGCGCCGCGCGATCTCCTCGAGGGCTTCGCGCTCCGCCGCATCATAGCGATCCGCGCGCGTCGAGTCGGCGACGAGGATGGTCCCGAGCGGCACCGATCGCGTCGCGATCGGGACGGTGAGGGAGCTCCTGGCGCCGATCTCCCGCGGCACCGCCCCGAGCGGCAGCGGCGCGTCGCAGCCGTCCGGTTGGATGCGGGCGAGGCCCGGCTCGGGCGCGGCGCCGCCAGGGCGGGCCACCGCCGCCCGCCGCGTCGAGCCGTCGTCTTCGCGCGCGTCGATGACGGCCCAGTCGCCGAACGCGGGCACGAGGCAGGCGGCGAGCGCGGCGAGCGGCGCCTCCTGGCCGCGCGGCGACACCAGCGCCGCCGTGCACTGCTCCACCGCGCGTTCGAGCTCCGCCGCGCGACGGCGGGCGGTTCCGTCGGTGATGATCCGGACGTAGCCGCGGAGGGCGCCGGCCTCGTCGCGCTCGGGGACGATCAGCTCCTCGGCCCAGAAGGGCGAGCCGTCCTTGCCGGCGCGCCAGCCCTCCATCTCGCTCTGACCCAGCGCCTCCGCTCGCTGCAGATCGCGAGCAGGCGCGCCTGCGGCGCGGGCGTCTCGGTCGTAGAGGATGGAGTGGTCCTCGCCGCGCACGTCCGCCTCGACGCCGAGCAGCCGGCGCGCGGCGTCGCTCACGCGCACGATGCGCCCGCGCGCGTCGAGCTCGACCACGCCGTGCTCCCCCGCGGGCGCGACGAAGCCGTCCGACCGCTCGGTCGCATGATCCCTCGAGACCATCACGCTGGATCGCAGAAGGCCGAGGGACCGGGTCGTCAACCCCGCGCTGCGGCGGCGCACCTTCGCGCCGGGCAGACGTGCGCGCTTCCGTCCGCCTCGACCGACGCAGGCGCGAGGCGAGCGTGTCGAGGTCGGCCATGACCGACGAACCAGGGCGCACCCGCTCACGCCGACCGGTCGCCGCGGCTAGCTTCACCCGTCGCGGCCGCTGTCGCCGCGCGGACGAGGTCACAGGCGATGGCGGATGCCCAAGGTCCCGACGGGCCCAGCACCACGGCCGCCGAGCGGAACGGCCCGCCGGCAGGGACCGAGAGCGCGACGCGCGCCGGCGCAGACGCGCCCGGGCTCGTGCGCCCCGAGCCGGCCACGTACAGCGTGTTCGTCCAGTACCGCTCGCGCAGGCTCACCATGCGCAGGCACCTTCCCACGCTCGACCACGCCGTGGCGCTCGCGCGCGAGCTCAGGAACCTCCGCTTCCACGACCGCGACCACGTGCTGGTGATCGACGATCGATCGGGGGAGGTGGTGCGCGACACGACGGAGCCGCGCTCCGAGCGCGGCGCGGCGCGCGAGGACGTCGGGCCGGCCGGCACGGAGCGCTCGAGCGCCCGCGAGCCCGGCCGGCGCCGGGACGCGAGCGAAGGCGAGCGCCTGTCGCGCTCGGGCGCGAGCCACCCCGCCGCCGAGCTGGCGCGCGCCGCCCGCCTCGCCGAGGACGCGTACGACCAGCAGCTCGCCGCGGTGGATCGCCACCTCGAGCGGATGCGCCGCGCGGGCGCACCGGAGGCGGGCATCGCGGCGCTCGCCGCGGCGCGCGAGGAGATGCGGCAGGCGTTTCGGCTCGCGATCCGGTCCAGCCGCGAGGCGCTGGCGGTGCTCGAGCGCGACGGCTGAGGAGCGCGGACGACCGCGCCGACGTTCGGCCGGCGCGGCGCGCGCTCGCGCCTGGCGCCCGCGCTTCGCCGCAAGATCGCGCCCGTCGAGACGCGCGGGCGCGCGCTCGCGCGTGGCGCCGGCGCGCCTCGGCGAGATCGCGTCCGCGGAACGCGCGGGCGCGCGCGGTCTCGTCGTCCGGCGCGCCGGGGCTTGACGCCGGCTGCCCGCTCGCTCACGAATGTCGGTTGGGGGGGTGACGATGGACGTTCCGGAGAGCGGCGCTCAAAAGCGGCGTCGCGGGCCCAGCAGCTATTCCGTCTGCGTGAAGTTCAAATACCGCAGGCTCAGGCTCGTCACGGGGATCACGACGGCCGAGTCGGCGCTCGCGGCGCTCGAGCGGATGCGCGAGATCCGCTTCCACGATCCCGGCGCCGTCATCGTCGTCGACGAGACGACGGGCGACGCGGTCCCCGAGGCGTGGCTCGCCGACGCCGCCGCGGCGGCGCGGACCTCGAGCGAGGGCGGCGAGCGCGCGGCGCACCTCGGGGCGGCGGCGATCGCGACCTATCCGCCGGCAGCGGACCGCGGCGCCGTGCTGGCCGCGAGGGAGCACACCGAGCCGAGCGCGCCGAGACCGACGGCCGCCTCGGCGCAGGACGTGCTCGCGCGCGCTCAGCAGGTCCACGCGCGCGCCAGGGCGACGGTCGCCGCCACGCTCGACACGCTGCGGGTGGCCGGAGTCGCGCCGGCGCGCATCGACGACGTCGAGCGCGCGATGCGCGAGATCGACGTCTGCTTCGCCAACGCCCTGGCGACGTTCGCGGCGATCGCCGACTCCTCGGTCCAGCCGTCCGATCCCGAGCACGAGGCCGACGCCCGGCGACCCGCCGGCGCGGACGACTCGTCGCGGCCGGCTCCGCTGGTGAGGGCGCGACCGCGCGCCCGGACCGGCGCTCGCACGCCCGCGGTCGCCACCCTGCTGCCGCTCCGCGCGCGCCGAGTCACCGCGCCCGCGCCGGTGGAACCGGCGGCGAGCGATGCGACCGACGCCCGGGCGCGCTCGCGCTCAACCGCCTGAGCTCTTCCCTCGGCGCGAGCTCGAGGCGCGGCGGCTGCGCGACCCGGCGGTGCCGCGGCTGCGCGAGCCGCCGGTGCTGCGCCCGCGCGCGCCGCCGGTGCTCCGACGACCGCCCGTCGCGCCACGCGAGCGCGAGCTCGCCGACGCGCGCGCCTCCTTGGTCTTGCGGGCCTGCTTCGCCGGCGCCCGCGGCAGCGCCGCGGCCCGCCCCTCGCGGGCGAGCGCTCCCTTGGTCGCGCGCGACCGCCGGGGCGAGGGCTTGCGCTTGGAAGACTTGCGGCCTGCGCGCAGATCGCGCTCGGCGCGCTCGCGGGTCCGGGGCGACGTCTGCCCCGGCGCCGGCGGCGGCAGGTCGACGCCGGAGCGGCGCGCCTTCGAGAGGCCGATGGCGATGGCCTGCTTCGGCGACCGCGCGCCGTGCTTGCCCTCGCGGACGTGGTGGATCTCCTCGCGCACGAACTCGCCCGCCTGGGTCGTCGGCGCCTTGCCGCTCTCCTTGGCCTTGCGTGCGCGCTTGAGCGTTTCCTTCTCGGGCATCGTGTCCTCACTCGCGCGCAGGTCGATGGCGCGCCTCCTCCTGGAGTGCTTCGGAGGCTCCGCGCCGGATCGCAAGCCCCGCCGGTGACGTTTCCGTCGGGATCACGCTCCCGGGGTCACGCCGCGGCGATCGGCGGCCCCGCGGCTCGGCGGCTGGGCCCCCGGCGCGCCGTCCCGAGCGGCCCGCGCGACCCCCTCGCCGGCGCGCGGCCCGGAGCGTGCATCGCGTCGGCCATGAGCCTTCGTGCGAGCACGCGGGGCCGCCGGCGGATCGTCGTCGTCGAAGACGACCGGGAGCTCGGCGAGGTCGTGAAGGACGTGCTCGAAGCGGAGGGCCACCACGTCGTCGCCTTCGACGATCCGTGCGCGGCGCTCGGCCGCGTCCTCGCCGGGAACCGCCCCGACGTCATGCTCCTCGATCTGGCGATGCCTCACCTCAGCGGCGAGGAGCTGCTCGACGCGCTCTGGGACGCCGGGATCCACGTGCCGGTGGTGGTGCTCACCGGGTGGACCGGCCCGCTCCTCCGTCGGATCTCGCTGCGGGTGTCGTCGGTGCTGCGCAAGCCGGTCGGCACGGACGAGCTCCTCGACGCGATCGACGGCGCGTGACGAGGCAGAGCCCGAGCTCCTGCGATCTTCCTCCGGCGCGCCGGCGCCAAAGCCCCGCGGACGAGCGTCCGCCCTTCGGTCCGGATCAGGGTCTGCGCACGACGACTCGCTTGGTGCTCCGGTCGCCGGACTCGCCGGTGGCACGGCAGAGCCGCCACACCTCGGGCCAGTCGGCGAGAAGGAGCTCGGCGACGAGCGACGGGCTGCGCCGCAGCGACGACAGCAGCGCGCGCTCCATCGAGGCGTCGCACGACGCGCTGAGGCGGACCGAGAGGCCGAGCAGGAGGTCCGGCGTCACCGTCGCCGAGATCGCGATCCCGGGCGCGACGACCTCCAGACGCTGGACCGAGAAGGCGCGCTCCAGCCGCTGCGCCGCCGGCAGCGCGGGGTCCTCGGCCCACTGCGCCGTGCGGCAGGCCTCCTCGAGCAAGCGATGCACCAAGAGCCCCCGATGACGCGTGTTCCTCATTTCGACCCCCCTCCCCGCCGGCATCAGAGTGTGTCTGCCTCCCCGGCGGAGCGCGATGCACGGCGAGTGCTCCGCCCCCGAACCCCTGACCCGGCGGTCGCTCCGGGGTTACCCGTCCTCGGCGCCCGGGAGGCGCCGGGCGAATTCGCAAACGACCGTCGGGCGCGCCCGCAAGCCGCGGACAACGACGGGTTCACCCCGGGCGGTCAGCGGATGATGCCCCGCTCGCGCAGGAGCGAGACGAGCCGCTCCACGGCGGCCTCGACGTCGATCGTGTGGGTCGGCAGCACGAGCGCGGGGCTCGCCGGCGCCTCGTACGGCGCGGACACGCCGGGGACGCCGGGGAGCTCGCCCGCCCGGGCGCGCGCGAAGAGCCCCTCCTCGTCCCGCGCCTCGCAGGCCTCGAGCGGCGCCGAGACGTAGATCTCGAGGAAGCGGTCCGGGCCCACGATCGCGCGCGCCTCCTCGCGGTGCGCGGCGTACGGCGAGACCAGCCCCGCGATCGTGATCAGCCCGATCTCGTTCGTGTGGCGCGCCACCTCGGCGGCGCGCCGCGCGTTCTCGGCGCGGTCCTCGGCGGTGAAGCCGAGACCGCGCGAGACGCCGCCGCGGAGCCCCGCCGGATCGACGACGTGCGCCGCGTAGCCCTCGTCGAAGAGCCGCCGCTCGAGCGCGTACGCGATCGCGCTCTTCCCCGACTTCGGCAGCCCGGTGAGCCACACGGTCGCGGGGCGCTGGGCGAGCCTGCGCACCCGCTCGGCCGGCGCGATGAGCGAGCCCTTCGCGGCGTCGGCCCCGCCCTCGGCGCGCCCGAGGGCCGGCTCGGCCGCGGCGCCGCGGATCATGCCGGCGCCGACGGTCGCGTTGGTGAGACGGTCGACGAGGATGATGCTCCCGGTGGCGCGGCTCGCGACGTAAGGATCGAAGAGCAGCGGCCGGCTCGCGACGAGGGTGACCCGCCCGATCTCGTTGAGGCCGAGCTCCTCGGCGGGCCGCGTCTCGAGGGTGTTCACGTCCACGCGGTGCGCGATCGCGGTCACCTCGGCGTTGACGAGCTGCGTCGTGTGCTTGACGAGGTAGTGGCCGCCGACGCGCATCGGGCGCTCGTGCATCCACACCACCATCGCGTCGATCGCGCGGCCGACCTGCGGCGCGCGGTCGGGGTGGACCAGCATGTCCCCTCGCCCGACGTCGATCTCGTCCTCGAGCGTCAGCGTGACCGCGAGCGGCGGGAAGGCCTCGGCGAGCGATCCATCGCGGGTGACGATCTCCTTCACCCGGCTGCGGCGCCGCGAAGGCAGCGCCATGACGTCGTCGCCCCGGCGCACCACGCCGGCCGCGACCGTCCCGGCGAAGCCGCGGAAGTCGAGGTCGGGCCGGAGCACGAGCTGCACCGGGTAGCGGAGATCGCCCGCGGCCTCGGCCTCGTCGAGCGGGACGGTCTCGAGGTACTCGAGCAGCGGCGGGCCCGCGTACCAGGGCATCGCGTCGCTCCGGACCACGACGTTGTCGCCCTTGAGCGCCGAGAGCGGGATGAAGCGCACGTCACGGCGCCCGAGCCGCTCGGCGAACGCGAGGTAGGCGTCGCGGATCGAGGCGAACACGCCCTCGGAGTACCCGACGAGATCCATCTTGTTCACCGCCACGCAGAGGTGGCGGATCCCGAGCAGCGACGCGATGTAGCTGTGGCGCTTCGTCTGCGCGAGCACGCCCTGGCGCGCGTCGACGAGGATGATGGCGAGGTCGGCCGTGGAGGCGCCGGTCGCCATGTTGCGCGTGTACTGCTCGTGCCCGGGGGTGTCGGCGATGATGAACTTGCGCCGCTCGGTGGCGAAGTATCGGTAGGCGACGTCGATGGTGATGCCCTGCTCGCGCTCCGAGAGCAGCCCGTCGACGAGAAGGCTGTAGTCGATCTCGCCGCCCGCCGAGCTCTTCTTGGCGGAGTCCCGCTTGAGCGCGTCGAGCTGGTCCTCGAAGACCATGTTCGAGTCGTGGAGCAGCCGCCCGATGAGCGTGCTCTTGCCGTCGTCGACGCTCCCGGCGGTGAGGAAGCGCAGGATCTGCTTCCGCTCGTGCCGCGCCAGGTAGGCCGCGATGTCCCGATCGATGAGCTCGAGCTCGCCCATCAGAAGTAGCCCTCGCGCTTCTTCGTCTCCATCGAGCCGCGCTCGTCGTGATCGATCATGCGCCCCTGCCGCTCCGAGCTCCTGGCGAGGAGCATCTCGCGGATGATCTCGGGCAGCGTTCGGGCGGTGGACTCGACGGCGCCGGTGAGCGGGTAGCACCCGAGCGTCCGGAACCGGACCATCTTCTGGACGGGGCGCTCGCCGGGCAGGAGGCGCATCCGCTCGTCGTCCACCATGATCAGCGCGCCGTCGCGCTCCACGACCGGACGCTCGGCGGCGAAATAGAGCGGCACGATGGGGATGTCCTCGAGGTGGATGTACTGCCACACGTCGAGCTCGGTCCAGTTGGAGAGCGGGAAGACGCGGATGCTCTCGCCCTTGTTGACCCTGCCGTTATAGAGGTCCCAGAGCTCGGGTCGCTGGTTCTTCGGGTCCCACTGGTGGAAGCGATCGCGGAACGAGTAGACCCGCTCCTTGGCGCGCGACTTCTCCTCGTCGCGCCGCGCCCCGCCGAAGGCCGCGTCGAAGCCATGCCGGTCGAGCGCCTGGATGAGGCCGTGCGTCTTCATGATCGTCGTGTACTTCTGGCTGCCGTGGTCGAAGGGGTTGCACCCCTCGGCCTCCGGAGCGTCGTTCGTGTGCACGAGGAGCCGGAAGCCGTTCTCGGCGCAGAAGCGGTCGCGGAACGAGATCATCTCGCGGAACTTCCACGTGGTGTCGACGTGGAGCAGCGGGAACGGGAGCTTGCCGGGGTGGAACGCCTTCTGGGCGAGGCGCACCATGACGCTCGAGTCCTTCCCGATCGAGTAGAGCATCACCGGGTTCTCGAACTCGGCGACGACCTCGCGCAGGATGTGGATGCTCTCGGCCTCGAGCTGGCGCAGGTGGGTGAGGCGCGGCTCGGGCGCGGGGCCCCCGTCGTGCTTCGTCTCCCCGCTCATTCGACCGTGAACCTCGACTCGACGAAGGCGCGCCCGCGCTCGTCCCAGACGAAGAGGCGGTGATCGTCGACCACGCCGCCGCGCACGCTGGTCACGAGGAACGCGAGGGGCCAGGCCGGCCCGGGCCCCATGACGATCGGCGCGCCCTCCGCGGCGGGCGGCTCGCCCATGCTCAGCACCGCGGCGTCGGTCGGGCTGAAGTAGGCGCCGGCGTCGAGGTGCGAGTGGTAGAGCACCTTCACCGGGCGCTCCTCGCGGCGGGAGGCCGCGACGGCGTCGTCGAACCTCTTCTCGTTGAACGAGAAGAAGGTGCGGCCGGTGCGGAAGTACGTCTCCGGATCGACGGCGTGGAGCTTGTTGGCGGTGTTCACCAGCGCCACGGTCTCGTCGCAGAGCGGGCCGTCGCTCGCGGGCCCGCGGAGGTAGCCGCACGCCTCCTCGTCGCGCGCGTAGGCCGCGCGCGCGTCGGCCTCGAGCGCGAGGATAGCGGCGCGCGTGATGCGCAGCCCGCCCATGGTCCACGGCGAGTCACCAGACATAGCGCTTCTCCCATTTCACCGGCGCGAAGTAGCGGTCGCCCCGATCGGGCACGATGGCGACCACGCAGCCGCCGCCCTGCTCGCGGTGCAGGCGCTTGGCGATCTCGAGCGCGGCGAAGACCGCCGCGCCGGCCGAGTGCCCGACGTGGAGCGCCTCCTCGCGGGCGAGGCGGTCGGACATGTCCCAGCCGTCCTCGGTCGTGATCCGCATCGTCTCGTCGTAGCCGCGCGCGTCGTGGATCGGCGGCACCAGCGAGCTCGGCAGGTGCTTGAGACCCTCGAGGCCGTGCAGCGCGTCGGCGGGCTCGACGGCGACGCAGCGGATCGGGCGATCGTGCTCGCGGAGGCGCCGCGCCGTGCCCATCATCGTCCCCGTCGTCCCGAGCCCCGCGACGAAGTGGGTGATCCGATCGCCGAGCGCGTCGAGGATCTCGCGGCCGGTGCCGTGGTAGTGCGCGCCGGGGTTGTTCGGGTTCGAGTACTGGTCCGGGTAGTAGTAGCGCTCCGGGCTCTTCTCGACGATCTCGCGCACCACGCGGATGGCGCCGTCCGAGCCCTCCATCGGATCGCTGAAGATGATCTCGGTGCCGAAGGCGCGGGCGATCCGCTTGCGGGCCTCGCTCACGTTGCTCGGCATCACCAGGGCGACCCTCTGGCCGAGCGCGGCGCCGAAGAGCGAGTAGGCGACCCCGGTGTTGCCGCTCGTCGAGTCGATGAGCGTCTTGTCCGAGGTGAGCAGGCCCTCGGCGATCGCGGCCTGCATCATCCGGAGCGCGGCGCGGTCCTTGACCGAGCCGCCCGGGTTCTCGAACTCGAGCTTGGCGTAGACCTCGACCGACGGCGCCTCGGCCGCGGTGAGGCGCTCGAGGCGCACCAGCGGCGTGTCGCCCACCGCGTCGACGACCGACGCGAGCCGCCGCGATCGCGCCAACGAGAGCCTCACGCGCCGCTCCCTCCGACCGCGGCCCTCATCGCCGCCAGCGCGGCGCGCGCCCCCGCGAGCACCTCCCGCGCCGCAGGCGCCGCGCACACGCGCTCCGGCGCGAGCGCGGCCACGTCGACGGCGCCCGGATCGACGCCGGCGAACCCGGCGCCGAGCGCGTAGAGCGCGGCGACCTCGTTGGCGAGCCCCGGGCCGCCGACGGCGGCGCGCGACCGCTCGATGCGGCGCTGCCCCTCGGCCCCGATCTCGGGCAGGAGCACCTGGCGGAGGAAGCGTTCGCTCATGCCCCGCCGGCGATGGCGGGCACGATCGAGATCTGGTCGCCCGCCTTGAGCTGCGTCTGGAGGCCGTCGAGGAAGCGGATGTCCTCCTCGCCGACGTAGATGTTCACGAACCGCCGCACGCCCTTGGCGTCGAGCAGCCGGTCGCGCACCCCGGGGTAGCGCTTCTCGAGGTCCTCGATGACGTCGGCGATGGTGTCGCCGGCGGCCTTCACCTCGTCGTTGCCCTGGGTGAGCGTGCGCAGGGGCGTGGGGATCTTGACGGTGGTCTCCATGGTCGGTCCTCTCAGATCGTGTTGGCGCACGTCGCGGCGTCATAACGGCTCGGGTCGAGCGAGTGAATCGTCGGCGCGCCGCCGCAGAGCGGGCAGGCGCGGCGCGCCGCCACCGGCACGGCGCGGAGCACGTCGCGGAGCCCGTCGTAGGTGACGATCTCGGCGGTGGCGCCGGCATCGCCCGCGAGCAGGCGGAGCGCGCGGTCGGCGGCGATCGCGCCGGCGACGCCGCACACCGGCCCGGCGACGCCGGCGCTGGCGCAGTCGGGCGCCGGCCCTTCGGGCAGGTCTTCGAACAGGCAGCGGTAGCAGGGGCGGCCTCCCGCCCGCACGGCGAGCACCGTCGCGCGCCACCGCACCGCGGCGGCGTGCACCACGGCGACGCCCGCGAGCGCGCCGGCGTCGGCGACGAGGAAGCGCGTGGGGAAGTTGTCGGTCGCGTCGAGGACGACGTCGGCCGCGCGGCAGAGCTCGAGCGCCGTGTCGGGCAGGAGCCGGCCGCGGTGGATGCGGACGCGGACGCCGGGGAAGCGCCGGCCGAGGGCGCCCGCGAGCGCGTCGAGCTTGGGCCGCCCCACGTCGGCGTCGCCGAAGAGGATCTGCCGGTGCAGGTTGGAGAGCTCGACCACGTCGTCGTCGGCGACGGTGAGCTCGCGCAGGCCTGCGGCGCAGAGCGCCAGCGCCGCCGGCGCGCCGATCCCGCCGGCGCCGACCAGGAGGAGGCCGCTCACGTGAAGTACTCGTCCAGGCTGAAGTAGCGCTCGCCGGTGTCGCAGAGCACCGTGACCACGGTGGCGTCGGGGCCGAGCTCGCGCGCCACGTCGAGGGCCACGCGCACCGCGGCGCCCGAGCTGATGCCGACGAGCAGGCCCTCGTGGCGGGCGAGCGCCTCCTTGGTGTCCCAGGCGGCGCGATCGCCGACCGTGCGCACCTCGTCGACGACGTCCGGGTGGTAGTTGTGGGGCACGAAGCCGGCGGCGAGGCCCTGGATCTTGGTCGGGCCGCGCTCGCCGCGCGAGATCGTCGCCGAGGCGTCCGGCTCGACGGCGACGATCCGCGGCGGGCGCGCGAGCTTCTTCAGCACCTTGCCCACGCCGCTGACCGTGCCGCCGGTGCCGACGCCGGCGACGAAGGCGTCGATGCGATCGTCGCCGAGGGCGTGCAGGATCTCGGCGGCGGTGGTGCGCTCGTGCGCCCGCGGGTTCTCGTCGTTGTCGAACTGGCCCGGCTGGAACGCGCCGGGCGTGGCCGCGGCGATCTCCGCGGCCCGGGCGATCGCGCCCTCCATCTGCCGCTCCGGCTCGGTGAGCACGACCTCGGCGCCGTAGGCCTCGAGCAGCTGGCGGCGCTCGAGGCTCATGCTGGCCGGCATGGTGAGCACGCAGCGGTAGCCCTTCGCCGCGCAGACGACGGCGAGCCCGATCCCGGTGTTGCCCGAGGTCGGCTCGACGACCACGCCGCCGGGCCGGAGCGCGCCGCTCCGCTCGGCCGCCTCGATCATCGCGAGGCAGATGCGATCCTTCACCGATCCGCCGGGGTTGTAGAGCTCGGCCTTGGCGAGCACGCGCCCGCGCGGGCGGTCGCGATCGAGGGTGCGGATCTCGATGAGCGGCGTGTCGCCGATGAGCTCGAGGGTGCTCGAGAACACGCGCGGGTGGACGGGGAGGGGCGGGAGGCTCACGGCGGGGGCTCGGCTAGATGGCGTAGTCGGGTTGCGGGCGGGTGCCGCGGCGGAGGCCGAGCGAGACGCCGCGCTCGCAGACGTCGGCGATGGTGACCTCGTCGAAGCAGCGCTCGATCGAGGCGGCGAGATCGCGGAAGACGGCCGTCGTCGCGTCGGGCATCGCCGCGGCGCGCGACCGGCCCCTGGGCTCGTCCTCGGGGACCATGACCGCGACCGGGCCCTCGAGCGCACGGAGCACGTCGCCGACGCTGATCTCGGACGCGGGGCGCGCGAGGTGGTAGCCGCCGCGCGGCCCGCGCTTCGATCCGACGAGGCCGGCGCGCTTCAGGTCCTGGAAGATCTGCTCGAGGAAGCGGGCCGGGATGAGCTCTCGCTCGGCGATCTCCTTGATCTGCGTGGCGCCGCCGTCGTTGTGGAAGGCGATGTCGAACAGCGCCCGCACCCCGTAGCGCCCCTTGCTGGAGAGCTTCACGACCTCGGTATGCATTGACACATCGGAATTGTCAAGAACGCCCCGAGGCTGATGACGGCTGCCGTCCGGCGAGCTGCACGACCCGTGGTAGCGTCTTTCCATGAAGTCTTCCTTGGCGGCGGTGGTGGTCGTGCTGGGGGCGAGCGCCGTGATCGGGGCCTGCGCCGACGGCGGCACGACCGGCGACGACACGCGGACGACCGATGGGAGCGGCGGGCACGTGGCCGCGACGACGAGCGGGTCGACGACGACATCGACCACGTCGACGTCGACGTCGACGTCCACGTCCACGTCCAGCTCGACGTCGACGTCCACGTCCACGTCCACGACCGGGAGCGGCGGGCCGGGGGACGATCCCTGCGCCGGGACGATGGACGGGAGCTACTGCGGGAGCGATCTCGGCGGGCTCGCGGATCACAACAGCCTCTACACCTGCACCGGCGGCGTGACGGCCTCGGCGATGGCCTGTCCGAACGGCTGCGAGAACGGCGCCTGCAAGTCGCCGCCCGCCGATCCCTGCGCGTCGGCGCAGAGCGGCAACGGCGCGTACTGCGGGGCGTCGCTCGGCGCGGGCGATCCCGACACGCTCTACAACTGCCAGAACGGGAGCACGGCCTCGTCGATGCCTTGCCCCTCGGGCTGCCAGGTGAACCCGCCCGGCGTGGCCGACAAGTGCAAGCCGCAGGGCGACCCGTGCTCCGGCGCGAGCTCCGGTGACGGGCTCTACTGCGGCGCGTCGCTCGGCGGCGACTCCAACACGCTCTACAACTGCGTCGGCGGCGCGACCCAGAGCTCGCAAGTCTGCTCGGCCGGCTGCCAGGTCAACCCGCCGGGGACGCCGGACGCCTGCATGCCGAGCGGCGGCGGGAGCTGCTGCGTCAACAAGCCCCCGGGGATCCTCACCCAGGCGTACTCGGCCTGCGGCAACGGCGGCAGCCACTACGGGATCGACTACGGCACGCCTGTCGGCACGCCCATCTACGCCGGCATCTCGGGCACCGTGGTCGGCCACGCCCTCGGCTACCCCAATTGCTACAACAACGGCTGCGATCCGGCGTGCTGGAACGCGTTCAACTACGTGAAGGTGAAGAGCGACTGCGGCGATCCGGCCGACGCCTCGAAGGACTTCTACGTCTACTACCTGCACATCGACGCGCTCGGCGCCGGCATCGGCAACGGCACCCACGTCGATCAGGGCCAGCTCCTCGCGTACAGCGGCAACTCGGGGTGCTCGTCCGGGCCTCACATCCACATCGAGACCGCCTCGGTGAATGCGGGATCGAACGCGGTGCTGAACCAGTGCACCTCGGTCAACCCCGCGTCGCGCTACTGTCCTTAGGGCCTCGACAACGGCGATCGTCTCTCTTGATCCCCCGGCTGCAGCCGGCTTCAGCCGCGGGTCGGGGAGGCGATCTCCGCTCCGATAGCCTCACCGCGGTCGTCGCCGTTCAGATAGGTCGACACCGCCCCCCTCCCGTCCCATGCTCCGCCCCCTCCGGTGATCTCGCTCCTCATCCCGCTCGCGCTCCTCCTGATCTCGATCCCGCTCGTGGTCGCGCTCCTGCGCGCGAACGAGCTCTTCCTCGTGCGCTGGGACGGCGAGCGGCTCCACCGCGTTCGCGGCCGCATCCCCCAGCGCCTCGTCGACGATCTCTCCGACGTGCTCCGGCCGCGCCGCGGCGACGCCGCGCCCGCGGGCGTGCGCCTTCGCGGCGTCGTCGAGGATCAGCGGCCGCGCCTCTACGTCGACGGCGACCTCGGCGCCGATCACCGCCAGCGCCTCCGGAACACCATCGCCACCTGGCCGGTCGCCAAGATCCGCAACGCGCCGCGCGGCTGACGAGTGATCTCGCGATCCATGCTACACAGTTCGCCGGGGGCGGACGCGGAGAGCACACCCTCGCCCATGGCCGACGACAAGCCCAAGGACAAGCCGCCCACCTCGCGCATCGGCCGCCTCGCGCGCCTCGCCGGCCTCACGCCGCGCGGGATCCCCTTCGCGATCGAGGGCGCCAAGCGGGTGCTCGGCGTGTCGCGCTCCGAGGAGGAGGAGGCGCGCGCCAAGGAGCGGATGGGCGTCGAGGTGAAGAAGACCGCCGACGCGATGCTCAAGACGCTCGGCGAGATGAAGGGGCTCCCGCTCAAGCTCGGCCAGATGGCGAGCTACATCGACGGCCTCGCCCCGCCCGGCCACGAGGACCGCTTCCAGGAGGGGTTGAAGAAGCTCCTCGACAAGGCGCCGCCGCTCTCGGCCGACGCGGCGGTCAAGGTCGTCACCGCCGAGCTCGGCGCCCACCCCGGCGAGGTCTACGGTCGCTGGGACGCCGAGCCGTTCGCCGCGGCGAGCATCGGCCAGGTGCACCGCGCCGCGACCAAGCGCGGCGACGAGGTGGCGGTCAAGGTCCAGTACCCCGGCATCGACAAGGCCATCGAGAACGACCTCAAGAGCGTCTCGCTGCTGGAGTCGATGATGTCGCCCGTCTCGCGCAAGCTCAACGCCAAGCAGACGATCGACGAGATCCGCCGCGTCTTCATGGACGAGCTCGACTACGCGCGCGAGGCCGAGATGGCCGACGTCTTCCGGCGCATCCACGCGGACGACCCCGAGGTCGTCATCCCCCGCGTCCACCACGGCCTCACCACCAAGCGCGTCCTCACGACCGAGATGATGGGCGGCATCGGCTACGCCGACTTCTGCAAGACCGCCGATCAGGAGGCGCGCAACCGCGCCGGGATGACGATCTGGCGCTTCACCTTCCGCTCGATGCTCCGCTACGGGATGCTCTACGCCGATCCGCACCCGGGCAACTACCGCTTCCTCGAGGACGGGCGCGTCGCCTTCCTCGACTTCGGCTGCGTCAAGGTGCTCCCTCCGGAGCTCGTCGCCGGCATCAAGCGCTACATGGTCGCCGCGCTCGACTCCGACTGGGCCGAGTTCGATCGCGCCTGCGTCGAGGTGCTCGGCTACGACCCGAACGACGAGAGCTGGGACGTCTACCGCAGCTACACGATGGAGCTGATGATGCCCATCTGCTCGAAGGGCGTCTGGGTCTGCTCGCACGAGAAGGCGCGCGAGACGGTCGCGTACCTCGTGCGCGGCGTCCGCGGCCTCGCGCTCAAGGAAGGCGAGACGATCCCGAGCATCCCCCACGTCCCGAAGATCCCGCAGGACTTCACCTTCGTGAACCGGCTGCAGTGGGGGCTCGCCTCGGTGATGGCCGGCCTCCGGACCGAGGCGGCGTTCCGACCGATCGTCGAGCCGTGGATCCGCGACGGGATCCACCCCCTGCCCTGAGCGCGGAGGCGCGGCGCGAGGCCGCTCAGGGCGCGCAGGGCACGGGCGTCCGCGAGCCGTCGGGCTGATTCGCCCAGCACTTGGGCGCTACGAGATCGGCGGGCGGAGGCGGCGCCAGATCGACGGGCGGCGGCGCGACCGGGGGCAGGCCCACCGGCGGCGGAGGGGGCGCGGGCCACGCGCCGCGCGTCGACGCCGTCGGGGCGCCGGAGCGCGCGCCGGCGTCGGCGCGGCCCGCGTCGTGCTTGGG
>CAYJPW010000020.1:0-91191 GCA_964372055.1 uncultured Polyangiaceae bacterium | reverse complement strand
GCGGGATGATCACGGCGGGCGCGCGCGGCGCCGACGGCGCCGGCGGCGGGATGACCGGCTCGACCGCGCGGACGGGCTCGGGCTCGGGCGCGGGCGGCGTGGGGGCACGGCGCTCCTCTTCCACGGCGGGCGTCGCCTCGACGGGCGGCCGCGCCGGGGCGGAGGGCGGCGGGGCGGGCGCGCGGCGGCGGGGAGCGAGCTCTTCGTCTTCGGCGTGGTCGAGCGCCTGTTGCGACGGGGGAGCGGCGGGCACGACGCGAGCGGCGCCGTCGTCGGCCCTCGCGGCGGGCTCGGCCTCGACCGCGCGGGTGCGGCGCTTGACGACGCGGCCGTCGGCCCGAACGCGCTCCTCGACGACTTCCGGCGACTTCTGCCGCTCGAGGTGGCGCTTGACGCGTTCGACCACGTCGACTTCGACGGCGCTCATGTGGTTGCGCACGTCGCCGAACCCCATGGACTGGAAGAGCGCGACCAGCGTCTTCTGATCCATGTTCAGCTGCTTCGCGACCTCGTAAACCCGAACTTTGCTCATCTAGAATGCTCCACCACTGACGACCACCGCACTTCCCACCTGACTACTGCGCGGCGAGCGCGCCCCTACGTCCCTTCTTGCTCCGGCCCCCGGCTCGGTCCGCCTTCGCGGCCGCCGCCGACGCGGGGTCACACGCATCGACCAGCGCCACCGTCTCCTGGATCGCGTGCGCGAGGCTCGCCGACCGGATGGCGACGACGCCGACGTCCCCGCGCCGGCACGCGGCGCCGAGACTCTGTTTGTCGCCATAGGCGACGGCCCGGCCGGCCGCGACGGCGCGCCGCACCTCGCCGAGATCGGCGGCGGCGGCGGCGTCGGTGGCGACGATGACGAGCGCAGCCTCGCCCGCCCGGCACGCGTCGCTGACCGCGTCGGCGCCTACGACCACCTCGCGCGCGCGCACGGCCGAGGAGAGCAGCCCGGTGACGCGCTGCTCTCCTGCCGCTCGGATCGCGGCGGCGAGCGACGCCGGAGCGAGGGGCGCCGAGCCTTCGCCCGAGACCACCGCGAGATCGCCGCGGCGCGCCGCACGGGCGAGGCCCGCCGTCGCCGCGCGGGCGATGCACTCCGGGCGCGGGTGCACGTGGGCGCCGCGCCCGAAGCCGCCACCCTTGAGATCGACCGCGATCATCACCGCAGCCCCTGCCTCGGCGGCCGGGGCCGGCTCGCCGGCCGCCGGCGGGAGCACGAGACGCACCAGCGGCGCCGCGCCTTCGGTCCCGGTGTCGACCTGCTCGCCGCACCCGACGCACGTGCGCACCGGCCCCTTCCGGGGCCCTTCGCCCCGGGGGGTGGTCGCGGCGCCGCCCTGAGGCGGCCCGGCGCGGTGCGCGGCGGGGGAGCTCACGTGTCGGCCGACTCCTTGGCAGCGGCCTCGGCGACGCGGCGGGCTTCGGCCCGCGCGGCCTCGAGGACCTTCTGCTCGCTCTCCATGAAGTCGCGCGCGCCCTGCTTGATCGCGCGCGCCTTCTTGATGCCGAGGCCGGTGCGGATGGCGAGGCGATCCTCGTCCTCGCGCAGCAGATCCTCGACGCTCTTGTAGCCGGCCTCCTCGAGGAGGACGATGGTGCGCTCGCCGATGCCGCGGATGAAGAGGAGGCGCTCGCGATCGGTGAGCGGCTCGACGCGCGACGCGGCGGTGCGGATGCGCTGCTGGCGCAGGCGCTCCATCGTCGAGTCCGACTGCGCCTTGATCCGCTCCGCCGCCTCGGCGCCGCCGAGGCCGGGGATGGCGGCGAGCTCCTCGATCGAGGCCTCGCTGACCTCCTCGAGGGCGCGGAAGCCCAGGCGGTACATCGACTTCGCGATCACCTCGGTGACGCCGTCGATCTGCTGGAGGGCGTTGATCGCCTCCTCCTCCATCTGCTTGAACTTGGTCTCGCTGATGATGTCGAGCTTCCAGCCGGTGAGCTGGGCGGCGAGGCGCACGTTCTGGCCCTTGCGCCCGATGGCGAGCGAGAGCTTCTCGTCGGGGACCACGAGCTCCATCCGCCCGTCGGCCTCGTCGACGATGACCTTGTGGACCTCGGCCGGCTGGATGGCGGCGATGACGTAGCGCGCCGGATCGCGGTCGAACGGCACGATGTCGATCTTCTCGCCGCGGAGCTCCTGCACCACGGCCTGGACGCGCGAGCCCTTCATGCCGACGCAGGCGCCGACCGGATCGACGTCGGCGTCGCGCGAGGTGACGGCGATCTTGGAGCGGGCGCCCGGCTCGCGGGCGACCGAGACGATGCGGACGATGCCCTCGTAGATCTCGGGGACCTCGGCCTCGAAGAGCTTCTCGACCAGGCGCGGATCCGAGCGCGAGAGGATGACCTGCGGGCCGCGGGCCTCGCGGTCGATGTCCTTCACGTAGGCGACGATGCGGTCGCCCGGGCGGTACGTCTCGCGCGGCGTCTGCTCGCGGAAGGGCAGGACGCCCTCGGTGCGACCGACGTCGACGATGATGTTGTTGCCCTTCTCGAAGCGCCGGACGATGCCGCGGATCAGCTCGCCGCGGCGGTCCTTGTACTCGTTGAAGATGAGGTCGCGCTCGGCGTCGCGGACGCGCTGGAGCAGCACCTGCTTGGCCGTCTGGGCGGCGATGCGGCCGAAGGTCGTGCGGGCGGCCTTGAGCTTGAGGAGGTCGCCGTACTCCTTGTCCTGCTCGCGCGCCTTCTCGGCGTCCTCGGGGCGCCAGAAGACCTGGAAGCCGAGCTCCTCGCCGAGCGAGGCGTCGAGCTTGCGCTTCTCGACGTCGGCGATCGAGATCTCGCGCTCGGGCTCGGTCACCGCCTCGACGACGGTCATGTACTGGAACAGGTCGACCTGGCCGTTGTCCTCGTTGAACCGGGCCTCGAGCTCGCGGGTCGGTCCGAAGGCGCTCTGGGCCGCCTTCAAGATGGCGGCCTCGATGGTCTCGACGAGGATCTTCTTGTCGATCCCCTTCTCCTTCGCGACCTGCTCGAGGATGTGGCCGAGGCTCGTCTCCGAGGTCGGCGCGGCTGCGATCGTTGCCATGACTCTCCTGCTCTCCTGCTCTGCTTACCGTTTGGCCCCGCCGCCCTTGCCGGCGTGACCACCTCTGCCGGGCGCCGCCGGCGCCCCGCGTCGTCGACTGTCGGGCGCTCCGCCCCGACCGGCCCCGCCTGCGCCTTTCTTGGTCTTGGGCTCGAGCGGCCGCGAATCCGTAGCGTGTCCCGCGAAGCGGGACCGCGAGTCAGAGGAATGCGGACCGCGCTTGGGCTGCGGCGTGAGCTCGAAAACCAGGTTCGCCTCGACCACGTCGGCGAACGGGACCTCGATGCGCTTGCCATCCACGACGACGGCGATCGCGCCCTCGGGGGCCGCCTCGAGCGTCCCGCGGAGGACGCGCTGCCCGTCGGGCGCGGGCCGCCCGAGCTTCACCTTCACGAGGGCGCCGGCGAAGCGGACGAAGTCGGCGGGCTTCTTGAGCGGGCGATCGAGGCCCGGGGTGCCCACCTCGAGGTGGTAGTGCTGCGGGATGAGGTCCTCGACGTCGAGGAGCGCGGAGACGTCGCGCGACACCTCGGTGCAGTCCTCGAGGGTGGCGGGGAGCGGCGACCCTCCCGGCGCGGCCGTCCGCTCGATCGTGAGCCGGAGAACCCAGCCGACGCGATCGGTGACCCACTCGAGATCGACGAGATCCACGCCGTGCGCCGACAAGACGGGGGCCAAAGCCGCCCTCACGCGACCGAGATCGACGCCTGCTTTGATGATCTGCCGTTCCGAGTTGGACTGCATGCTGCTGCCCAGAAAAAAAAAGAGCCGATTCCCAAACTGGGAATCCGGCTCGCGGATCCGCCTAGTTGTCGCCGCGTAAGCTAGTGGAGGGCTGCCCTCGATGCAAGCGCTTCGCGCGGCCGGGAGCGCCTCGGCGAGCCGTGCGGCCGCCGTCGAGCGCGTGTGAGTTATGTTACCGTTCGACCGACTCGTCGAGGCGGAAAAACCGTCGCGCACGCCCCTTCGTCCGGCTTGTAGCGGCCGCCCGGTCGGGAGCTGCAGACGTCGGCCGGTCGGCGGCGCTGCGCGTCAGGCGAGGTTCGGGAGCGCGACGACGTCGACGTGGAGCACCTCGTCGAACGCGCTGATCTCCTTGAGGCACGCCTCGGTGGGGCGGCCGGAGACGCGGAGCTTGGTGCAGGTGGCGATGGCGCCGTCGAACACGGTGTTCGAGATCTCCTCGATGTTGATCCCGTGCCGCTTGAGGACGCTGAGGGTGTTCGCGAGCGCGCCGACCTTGTCGAGCATCCGCAGCACCACGGTGAAGCGGGCCGGCGAGGCGGCGCAGATGTTGACGACGTTGGGCACGTCCTCCTCCGTCAAGAAGGAGCGGATGATGTGCGCCGTCTCGGCGGCGATGGCGCGCTGCGCCTGCTCGGTCGACGCGCCGATGTGGGGCGTGCCGTAGACGGTGCCGGCGCCGAGGATCGACGCCTCGAACGGGCTCGAGCCGCCGCCGGGCTCGGACGCGAAGACGTCGAGGCCGACGCGGAGGCCCTTCTTGCGCGCCAGCTCCTCGAGCGCGCCGTAGTCCATGACCTCGGACCGCGCCGCGTTGACGACGATGGCGCCGTCGGGCAGCGACTCGAGGACGCGGTGGCCGACCGCGCCGCGCGTCTGCGGCGTGAGCGGGAGGTGGATCGTGAGGATGTCCGAGCGGGAGGCGAGCTCCTCGAGCGTGCGGGCGTAGCCGATGTCGAGCTTGGCCGCGCGCGAGGGGGTGAGCGATCGAGACCAGGCCGAGAGCTCGACGCCGAAGGCGCGGGCGCGGTGCATGACCTCGCGGCCGATGGAGCCGAGGCCGGCGATGCCCATGCGGCGGCCGAGCACGCCCTGCGCCGCCGAGTACTTCGTCTTCTCCCAGCGGCCGGCCCGGAGGTCGGTGGTCGCGTCGACGATGCGGCGGTCGAGCGCGAGCACGAGGCCGAGGGTCAGCTCGGCCACCGCGATGGCGTTCTTGCCGGGGCAGTTGGCGACGTAGATGCCCCGCGCGCTGGCGGCGGCGACGTCGATGGTGTTCACCCCGGCGCCCGCCCGGACGACGAGGTTCAGCTGCTTCGCCGCCTCGATCGCCTTCGCCGTGACCTCCGTCGAGCGAACGACCAAGATGCCGACACCATCGAGCGCGGAGGGCAGCGTCTCCTTGGTAAGCTCGGGGCGGGAGACGATCTCGATGCCGAGGATCTTGAGCTCCTCGAGCGCGTGGGTGTCCATCTTGTCGGCGAGCAAGAGGCGCATAGGCCGGCCCAACGTAGCAGATCGGCGCCGGCGCGGCCGCGCGCTCGCCGCGCTCGCTTGCGCTGCTCTCGCCGCGGCCGGCTGCGCGTCGAACCACCGGGTCTCGCCCTGGGGCGAAGCCGCCGGCCCCCCGCTCGGCGCGTACGTCGAGCGGCCGAACCTCGAGGCGCGCCTCGCCGAGATCGACGCCGAGACGCGCGGCCTCGGGCTCGAGCTCACGGGCGAGTTCCGCGGCAAGCTCGCCGGCCCGGGCGGCCCGGTCGTGGTCCGCGCCTACCGCGGAGCCGACGCGCTCGGTCGGCCCGAGACCGCCGTCCGCGCCGCGACCTCGCGAGGCGTGGTGCTCGCGATCGGCCCGCTCGATCCGCTCCGCCGCACGCCCGGCGAGGCGAGCGCGACCGAGCTCGTCGTCGATCTCGCGCCCGCGACCGATCTCAACGGCGACGGCGCACCGGAGGTGGTGCTCCGCGGCGAGCGCGGCGGCCTCGAGGTCTGGCGGCTCGACGTCACCGGCTCGACGCGCCTCGACGTGGAGCTCGCCGTCGTGCCCACCCGCGCCGTCGACGTGAACGGCGACGGCCGCGCCGATCTGGCCGGCGACGCCGCCGTGGCGGCCGGCGATCCGATCGCCCCGCGCCTCGACGACGCCGCGACCTTCGACGGCGTCCGCTACTCGAACCGCACGCCCGAGGCGCGCGCCTGGCACGCCATGCGCGCCGCCGAGCTCCTCGCCGCGCCCGAGGCGCCGGAGCCGGACGCGGCGCGCCTGCGCCGCGCGATCGAGCGCGCCTGGCACCGCCTCCTCGCCGGCGAGCCGCGGCGCGGCGTGCTCGCGGCCCTCGACGCCGAGCCGGTCCCGGCCGCGCTGCGCGAGGCGGTGCGCCTCCACCGCGCCCGCCTCGACCGGATCGCGGTCGCTCCGGCGTCGCGGTAGGGACAGGGGATCGGTGTCGCAGCCGGGACGAGCGCCTGCCCGCGGCCCTCGGCGCGTCGACGAGCGATGGGGCTCCCCCAAGCCCCGCACCGATGGCCCTGCGAGGGTCAATTCAGGGTCGTCTGAAACGAGATCCCGTCGATGTTCGTGCAGACGACGGATTGGATGTCGATGACACGGATGGTGAACCCCACCGCGGTTCCGCTCGGCAGCGACGCGTCGGCGACGAAGCCGACGCCCAGCGGCATGCTCGTGCCCGGGAACATCGCGAAGAAGTAGTTCGTCGGGTTGCCCGACGTGACCCCCGGATGGTCCGACTCGACCGTGATCCCCGGGTACTGCAGGTCCACCGCGCCGGTGTTGGTGAGCGTGACCGCGATCGTGCCCGCCTCGCCCGGGCTCCATCCGGGCGAGGCCGTCGGATCCGAGAGCACCAGCGGCGCGAGGGCGGCGCACTCGGCGGACGGCGCGCCGCCGGCGCCCCCCTGCCCGACCCCGCCCGCGCCGCCCGCACCCGTCGCGGTCGCGCTCGTGCTCGAGGTGGTCGCGGACGTGCCGGTGCCGGTCGAGGCGCCGCCGCCGGCGCCGGTCGCCCCGGTGCCGGCGCCGGACGTCGCCGGCCCGCCGCCGGCGTCGCTCGCGGACGCGCTGCCGGTCACGTCACCGCCGCAGCCGCCGAGCGACGGCGCGAAGACCGCCGAACAGAAGAGGAAGGATCGAAGCAAGCGTCGCATGGGCACCTCGGCGGCCGAAAGATCCGTGCTCCGTCGTCGTACCCGCGCCGCGGCAATCCGACAATCGATACAATTCACACGCGGCCGTATGGCATGGCCATCCAATGGACCTCGCCCCGCGCTTCCACGGCGCCGCTCCTCGAAACGACGAGGCCGGGGTCCGCCGGGGCAGGGGGATCGAGCGCCACGCCGCGGCGCTCGAGTACGTCGATCGGCCGCTGCTCCGCTCCTCGACACGCTCTCGCGGCGCGGCCCCACGGTCTCCGTCGTCTGCTCCGACCGCGGACCTGCTACGGCGAGGACGGCCACCGCCGCGCTCACCCGACCGTGTGGAGCGTCCCTACGCGCAGCTCCTGGTGGGCGCGCCCTGACCGCGGGCGCCGAGGAGACGATGCGACTCGGTCACGCCCGCTCGGAGCCGGACAGCGAGGCGCGGGCGGCGTTGCTCTCCGCCAGGACCGCGTTCGAGAGGATCCCCAAGCACGTCATGAACGCCACGAGGCTCGAGCCGCCGTAGCTCACGAGCGGCAGCGGGAGCCCCGTCTGCGGCAGCAGCCACACCGCGGCCGACGCGTGGAGGAGCGATTGGCTCGCGAGCGCGGCCGCGACCCCCGCGCCGACGACGCGCGCGAGCCTCGCGCTCGCACGCGCTCGGGCGACGACGCCCCAGAGCAACAGCGCGAGCGCCAAGAGCACGAGGAGCACGCAGCGCGCACCCCCGTACACGAACGCCGCGGTGAGGATGCCGTCGGTGTGCTCGAAGCCGGCGTAGAGCCCGAACGCGCCCGCGCGCGAGTCGAGGCCGCACGGGGTGCCGTAGCCGAAGGCCTGGACGTGGCGCGCCGCGAGCGCCCACGCGCCGGCGGCGCCGGCGATGCTCGCGGCCAGCCAGGCGACGCGCGCCTCGCGCGATCCCGCGCCGACCCACGTCATCGCGCCGGCGGTCGCGAGCAGGACGAGGGCGCCCCCGAGGTCGAACCGCACGGCGGCGCACGCCACGCACGCCGCCGTGAGCAGCGCGCCGGCGAGGAGCCCCCGGGGGCCGGCGCGTCCGGGCCCTCCTCCGGAGAGCATCCCCGCGAGCGCGGCGACGAGCATCGGCTTCACCAGCTCGTTCGGCTGCAGCGGGACCCACGAGGCCATAGATCGCCGTCGCCAGGGCGAGCGCCCCCCAGAGCCGCGCGCGGCCGAAGAAGACGCGCGCCGGAACCGAGGCGGCCACGAAGAAGGCCACGGCGCCGATCGCCAGCCAGCGCGCCTGGAGCGCGTCGTACGTGCTCCGCTCCATCGCCCGGCCGATGAGGAGCAGCCCCGACGCCGCGGCGAGGAACGCCGGGGCGGCGATCGTCCACGGGAGCGCGCGGAGCTTGCTCCCACGGCGCGTGACGAGCGAGAGCGCGATCGTCGTGAGCACGGCGGCGACCCCGCGCGCCCAGGCGGCCATCGAGCGCGCCCGCCCCTCGTGGCGCGCGGCGGCCCACTCGGCCTGCAGATCGGCCAGCGCCGGATCGACGACGCGGGCGACGGTGTCGTCGACGAAGAGGCACGCGGCGAGGGCGCGCAGCCGGCTCCCCGGCGGCCTCATCGCGCACCTCGCGCCGAAGCGAGGGCGAGCGCCACGTGCTGCCAGGCGCGGAGCGCCTGCTTGCCGAGCGCCGTCGGCCGATAGAGCCGCCGCGGCAGCCCGGCCGTGGGCACGGCCGGCTTGGCCTCGCGTGACGCGAGGTACCCCTTGTCCTCCATCCTGCCGAGCGTGACGTAGACCGTGCCGCGTTTGAGCTCGCCCCCGGCGCGCTCGACGAGCTCGAGCCCGTACATCTCGCCGCCCTCGAGCAAGAGCCCGAGGATGACGGCTTCCTTCGCCGAGAGGGCCGGGGCGGCCTTGCGCCCCATGCGTCCGAGGAGCTGCTCGAGGAGGGTCTTCATGGCGACGTTGAGTCTTACACGTTGTAAGACTCACGCGTCAAACGAACGCCGCGCGGCAGGATCATCGCCCCTGGAACGACGCCACGCCCCGCCCCGCGGCGGCCCCCCCCGTCAGAACGACTCGGCCGGCGCCCGCCGCGGCAGCGGGAACGCCTGCATCATGGTGATGACCACGTCGAACGGCGAGGGCGCGTACTCACGGTCGAGCGGGAAGCCGCAGTCGGCGCGGATGACGACGCGATCGAGCATGGGGACGAGGGCGCGCACGCCGAAGCCGACCGATCGCTTGAGGCGCAGCGTCTCGAAGCCGTCGAAGGCGTCCCCGGTGTCGAAGAAGGCGGCGCCGCCGAGCTGCACCGACCACAGCGACACCGGCTTGGTGCGGAGCTCGAGGTTCGCGGTGACCGCGTCCTTGCCGAGGAACGCGAGCGTGGGATAGCCGCGGAGGCGGCCCTCGCCCCCGATCTGTTCGTGTCGGTTCTGGTAGTTCCTGTACCGGTAGACGAGGTGCGAATCGTAGGCGAGGCGGGCGATCTCGAACGTCGGCGTCATCACGCGGAGCCCGAGGTCGACCGAGCCGTCGGCGAGACGGTCCGACTCCATCTCGGTGACCGAGACCGCGGCCACGCGGGCGAGCCCGTCGCCGAGCGGCACCGCGTAGGCCGCGCCCACCTCGATCCCGAGGTAGTTCCGCGTCGACTTCAACGCCTTGATCGACGGGTAGACGCGGAAGCTGAGCTCGTGGCCGAGCGAGTAGTCCTCCTGGAGCGCGAGGGTGTCCATGTCGAGGACGCGCAGGTAGCGGGTGTCGTAGCTCCGGAAGCTCGCGGCCGGCCCGATGCGCGTGTCGCTCACCGGCACCTCGCCGCGCACGAACTCGGCCGCGGCAGCGGGCGCGAACGCCGAGAGGTCGTCCGGGCGCGCGATCTTGCGATCGCCCTCGATCGACGCCGAGATCTCGTGCCTGAACCGCGAGCCGAAGCCGCGCGTCACCGAGAGCACCCCGAGGAGCCGGTCGGTCTTCCACCGGTAGGGGATGGCGTCGTCCCCCGGCGTGCTCCGGGCGTCGTACGTGTCGAGGGTGCCGCCCACGTACCGGCGGGTGATCTCGTCGCGCCAGGCGATGCGCGCGGACCAGCCCCACCGCGCCGCCGTCGCGTAGAGCGGCTGGCCGAAGGCGAACGAGCCGCGCGAGCCCTCGACCTCGCCGGCCTGCCCGGGATCGTCGCGGTTGACGATCACGTTCGCCTCGAGCTTCCCCTCGAGCCGGCTGCCGCCGATGCGTCGGATGCTGTAGCGCCCGCCGAGCGAGTACGTCGCCGGGTCGAGGTTGTAGAGGAAGCCCACCGACTGGTGCGTGCCGAAGAGGTTCTCCTCGCTCGGCTGGAGCGTGAGGTAGTCGAGGTGGCCGCCGGCGAAGCGGAAGTTGGTGTTGAGCCGGAGGCTCCAGATGTCCTTGGTGATGACGACGAGGCGGACGCGATCGGGGCTCGATCCGCGCAGCGGGACGAGGAGCACGAGGGAGAGCTGGCGGATGAGGCGGAGGTTGCGCGCGGTCTCGTCGACGAGCGCCTGCCGCCAAGGCTCGCCCTCGCGGACCAGGACCTCCTGGCGCAGCACGTACGGGCGGGTCGTGCCGTGGAGGTAGTTCAGGATCTGCGCCCACTCGAGAAACGATGGGAGGTCGCGCTGCTCGAGGACCTCGTGGGGGAGGACCTCGATGCTCTCGATGAGCTTGCCCTCGGGCGCGGGGTCGACGTCGCCGCCGAGGCGCTTCGCCGCGCCGGCGACCGCCTCCTTCTCGTACGGCGAGAGCGAGGAGCTCGCCTGCTCGGGCGGCGGGAGCCCCTGCGCCGCCGCCCGCGGCGCCGCGGCCAGGGCGCCGGCGAGGGTGACGGCGGCGACGCATCGACGCGGTCGCGTCAAGCGATCCTCAGAAGGTGTCGCTCGGGGGGTACGTCGCGGTCACGTTGACCTTGTACTTGACGTACTGGTGCGGGATCGTGCCCCAGTCCGGCGTCGGCATCGCGCGCTTGATGCAGCGGAGCAGCTCCTTCGTCTTGTCGCGCTTGAGCGTGCTCGACTTGCCGACGAAGAGGTTCTGCTTCTTGCGGCGGAAGTCGGTCTCGAGCACGAAGCTCACCGTGCCGCCGGTCCGCGTCTGGGGCGCGCACGCGGCGTTCTCGCGGATGGCGCGGGCGAGCCCGTCCTCGAAGAAGGTCACGTGATCGCAGCGCTCGGCCGGGGTCTTGCCGGGGCCGGGGTTCTGGCACTTGAGCGTGGTGAAGGGCGAGAGCGAGACCGGCGGCGGGCCCGCGTCGACCTGCGCCGGGGCGGGCGGCGGCGCGAGGGCGCTCGGTGCGCCTCCGTCGGCCGCGACCGCCGCGTCGGCCGACGGGATCGACTCGGGCCGCGGGCGGCGCCAGAGGTAGAGCGGCACGGCGACGAGGATGAGGCCGGCGACGAGGGCGATGATGATCTGGAGACGCACGGGCCTCTCGCCTCCCCCGCCGCCGAGGTAGCGGTACGGGGACGGCTGCGACGGCGGGCTCGAGCCGCGGAGGCGGACGCCTGGATCCGACGAGAACGGCGGACGATTCATCGGTGCCGCTCAGTCGATGAGGGTGCGACCGGGACGCCCGGCCTCGCCCTTGACGATCGTCGCGCCGAGCTCGAGCGTCTCGGGCAACATCCCCTGCACCTGCGCCACCACCTGCTCGACGACATGGCGCGCCTCCTCGAGCGTGGGGCCCACCATGGACACCACGAACTTGAGCGGCCCGGTGCGGCCGGCGACGACGGGCGTGAGGCTGAGGAGCAGCATCTCGGTGAGCTCGATGATCCGCTGGGCGGCGCGGCGGAGCGCGAGCATCTCGAGGATCGTCGGGCGCTCGCTGACCTGGCGGTTCGGCCCGCGCAGCTCGTAGCGCGCCACCTGCATCGGCGCCTCCGCCCAGTCGGCGAAGTAGCCCTCCTCGTCGATCGCCTTCATCAGGTGCTCGCGGACGAGGAGGCCGGTGAGCCCGTCGCGCTTGGCGAGGTACTGGCGGGCGCGCTTGTGCTGCGGCGAGTCGGCGCTGAAGCTGACGAGCTTGAGGCGGAGCTCGCCGACCTGCGCCTCGCCGCCGTGCATGAGCGCGACCTGCGTCTTGCGGTCGTAGTTGTGGTCGGCGTAGCTGCCGTTGGTGCTGCCGAGGTCCTCGATCAGCCACGAGCCCGACTGCCAGCGCAGCGTCGCGTGGCCGCCCGAGACGGTGGCCTCGGGGACGATGAGGTCCTGATCACCGCGGCGGCCGAGGGTGAGCACCGGCTTCTCGAGCGGCAGGAGCTGACCGACGATCTCGGGCGCGTTGGTCGCGTAGGTGACCAGGAGCGACTGCGCGCCGGGCGTGAAGGTCGACGTCTGCGCGCGCCCGGGCGGCGGGCCGGGATCGAGCCGCTCCCGCGGCACCTGGATCGGGCTCGTCGTGAGCTGCGTCGGGTTGAAGAACCGCATGTGGCGCGCCTGCGGGCGCATGCCCGGGTCTTCGTTCATCCCCCGGAAGATCTGCTTCACCTCGTCGATCGACAGTCCGCTGGGGACGTCGAACATGATCTGCTGCTTCATCGGCTTGAGCCGCGGCTTGTAGCCGGGCTCGGGCACGCGGCAGGTCCACATCTCCCAGAGCGTCAGCGCCATCGCGTAGACGTCGTCGTCGGCGCTGGCGCCGCCGTTGCGGAGGCGCTCGGGCGACATGTAGTTCGGCGTGCCGCCGTCGGGCGGCGCCCCCGGGCGGCGCGCCGAGGCGCGGGCGCGCTCCTGCGCGAAGCCGAAGTCGAGGATCACCGCCTTGCCGTCGGTGACCATGACGTTGCCCGGCTTGAGATCGCCGTGCACGAGCCCCTGCGCGTGGATCGCGGCGAGCCCGGCGCAGACCTCGGAGGCGATCTTGCGGAACTCGTCCGAGGTGTACCCGCCCTGGGCCTTTCGCCGCCGGATGTGCGTGTGCAGCGTCTGGCCCGGGATCTGCTCCATGACCAGGATCGGGCCCCAGGGGCTCGGCGCGAGGTCGTGGACGCGGCAGACGTTCGGGTGGCTGACCGAGCGCGCGTGCAAGAGCTCCTGCCGGAGCGCCTCGTCGTCGCCGGGCATGCGCGACTCCTCGCGGACGACCTTGAGCGCCACCGTCTGCTGGGTGGAGCGATCGAACGCCAGAAACACCTCGCCCATGCCACCTTTACCGAGGCTCTGGCGGATGTCGTACCGGTCGTTGATGACCGTGCCAGGGGTGATGGGGGGAGGGCTCGTCTTGGTCACGCTGGCGTGGCGTAGGGCAGGCGTCGGTACCGGGGGGGTGGAGCCCCCAAGGAGGTCGGAGGGGTGAGCCCCCGACGTTCGTCCGTCGAGGCGCCAAGGGTCGTCCATCTACGCCGGGATGGCAACGACGGTTTGCACGCCGCCGCCCCTCGACCCGCCCCTTGACCCCCAACGGCGTGTCCGTTACGGACGACGGCGCGGGCGCAGTCGGCCCGCCGATCTCGAGCAGTGGGCGATCCCTCCCCGGCCGTGCCGGTGGGGATCGCCGGACAACAGGGAAGCCGGTGTGAATCCGGCGCGGCCCCCGCCACTGTCACCGGGGACGAGAGCGGACGCGACCACTGGGCATCGGGTGTCCGAAGGGCGAGACCTTCGAACGCAACGGCCTGGGAAGGGTGCGCTCGGGAGAGACCTCCGGGTCCCTCCACTCCGGGAGCCAGGAAACCTGCTGCACGAGGCCGTCCGCGGTTCTCCGGGGTGGAGAGCGCGACGGGCGTCGGGCCGCGTCCGCGGGCCGCCTCCCTCGTCCTCGCCTCCCCCTTTTCCGACGGGCGCGGGCGAGCGTCCGTGGAGGCGAGCATGATGAAGACGACGATTCGCGTGTGGGCAGGCGCCCTGGGCGTGGCGGTTTGGGCCGTCGCGGGCTGCGGCGGCGACGATACGGACCAGCCGGGAACGACGGCGAGCGGGACCACCTCCGGCACGGGAACCGGCGCGGGCGGCGGAGGCGGCGCGACCGGCTCCGGCGGCTCCGGCGGCGGCACGACGACCGGGACGGGAGGCGGCGGCGGCGCGGGTGGAGGCGCCGCGTGCGTCGCGCCCGCCGACTACGGCGCCTACTTCGCGCTCGGCGATCCGGCGCTCTGCGTCGTGGCGCTCTACGACGCGGCCGATCTCACCGTCGACTACGCGACCGCGCCGAGCTGGGGTCGGCACGGCGGGCCGCTCACGGTGCGCCTGGGCGCGGCGGCCGGCTCGGCGGAGCTCGTGCGCTGGACGCCGCCGGCGGGCAGCACCGGCGCGATGACGAGCGCGGTGACCGGCGTGGACGCGATGATCCCGGCCGACGCCTTCCTCGGCGCGCAGGCCGTCGATCTCCCGTTCTTCGGCTGGACCGCGATCTCGTACACGGGCCAGGGCTTTCCCTTCGCCGGCGAGGTCATCCTCGCGGCGCAGGGCGGCGCCGTCGAGAAGCGCTACGGCGTCGACGGCTACTTCGCGGCAGCGGGGCTCGGCGCGGCGGGCAACCAGGGCCGCCTCGTCTACACGGGGCTCTCGGTGCTCGGCGACACGGCCGGCGCGGTGAACGCGCTCTACGCCGCCGACTCGTGCGGCACCGCCGGACAGGGCGCTCGCCTCTTGCCCGAGGGCGACGCCAGCTGCGGGGCGCCGATCGAGGTCGACGCCTGGGGCGACTTCGCAGGGCCCGTGACCGCCGACGCCGACGGCAACGTGATCGCGCTGCTCCCGAGCTTCGCCGGCGATCAGGAGGCGCGCGGCTTCGCGGCGGCGACGATCGCGCGAGGCGCCCCGGCGACGGCGGGCAGCCCGCTCTTCACCCTGCCGGGATCGGGGACGAGCCTCGCGACGATCTCGCCCGACGGCGCGGACGCCGGGTGGATCGCGTTCCAGCCGAGCGATCCGACCACGTTCGCGCCGCTCGACGTCGTGGGCGCGCGCTACTCGGCGACGAGCGACGCGGTCACGGTCGCGGGCGCGCCGGCGGCGCTGCTCACGCTGGCCACGCCCGGCACCGGGCTCGCGCTCTTCACCGACGATCAGGACCGGATCTGGGTCGGCGCGCCCAAGGCGGGCGGCGGCTCGGTTCTCGCGGGCGTCGCGTGGGCGCCGTGACGCCGCGGGGCGCCTGCGCCATCTTCACGTCCGGCGCGGCGGCGCGCCGCGCCGCCGGCGGCGACGCCGCCGGCGGCGAGGCCGCCGCGGATCCTTGCGCCGACGCCGGTCCGTTCATCTGCCGCGTGGTCGACTTCGCGCCCGGCGAGGGCGCGGGCTTCGGGCAGGCCGAGCTCCCCGACATCCTCTACGGTCCGCCGCACGGCGCCGGCACCGCGCAGGGCAGCACCGACGTGCTCTCGCTCGGCGCCGGCGGCGAGATCACCGTCGAGCTCGGCGCGCCCATCACCGACGGCGAGGGGCCCGACCTCGTCGTGTTCGAGAACCCGTTCCTCGCGAACGGCGATCCCGACAAGATCTTCGCCGAGCTCGGCGAGGTGAGCGTCAGCGACGACGGCGAGGCGTTCTCGGCGTTTCCCTGCGACCCGACCGACTACCGCCACAGCACGTGCGCCGGCTGGCACGTCGTCTACGCGACCCCCGAGAACGGCCTCGACCCGGGCGACCCCGAGGCCGCAGGCGGCGACCCGTTCGATCTCGCCGACCTCGGCCTGTCGCGTGCGCGCTTCGTGCGCGTGCGGGACCTCTCCGAGAGCACGGCGGGCGAGACGGCGGGCTTCGATCTCGACGCGATGGCGGCGGTCGTGCGCTGACGCGGCACGGTCGGGGCCGCCGGGCCGGCGCGTCCGGCACGGCGGCTGCCATCTCCAGGCCGTGCCCGATACGCCCGAGCTGCCGACGCCGCGACGACCCCTCCTCATCATCTTCCTCACCATCGTCGTCAACCTCGTCGGCTTCGGGATCATCATCCCGCTCCTGCCGTTCTACGCGAGCTCGCTCGGCGCCTCGCCGCTCGTGGTCGGGCTGATGTTCGCCTCGTTCTCCATCGCCCAGCTCTTCGCGACGCCGGTGCTCGGCGCGCTCTCGGATCGCCTCGGCCGGCGGCCGGTGCTGCTCTTCAGCCTGGTCGGCACGGTGGCGAGCTTCGTCCTGCTCGCGCTCGCGCACAGCCTCGCGCTCGTCTTCGCCGCGCGCATCATCGACGGTCTCTCGGGCGGGAACATCTCGACGGCGCGGGCCTACATCGCCGACGTGACCGCGGAGCGCGATCGCGCCCGCGCCTTCGGCCTCATCGGCGCCGCGTTCGGGATCGGGCTCGTGCTCGGGCCGGCGCTCGGCGGGGTCTTCGCGCACGCCGGCTACGCGGCGCCGATCTGGGCGGCGGCGGCGCTCACCGCGCTCGCGACCGCGCTCGCGTGGGCGTTCCTGCCGGAGACGGTCCACCGCACCCGCGCCACGGGCATGAGCTTCCGCGCGATGCCGGCGCTCTTCCGTCGTCCGCTCCTCGCGCGCCTCTTCGCGATCGACTTTCTCTATTGGTGCGCGTACGCGTCGTTCCAGACGACGTTCGCGTTCTTCGGGGCGCGGCGCTTCGGGTTCGACGCGCCGCACGTCGGCTACCTGCTCGCGCTCGTCGGCGCGCTCGGCGTCGTCGTGCAGCTCGCGCTCGTCGGTCCCGTCGTCCAGCACTTCGGCGAGCGACGCGCGCTCGTCGGCGGCCTTTTCCTCGCCGCGGTCGGGCTCGGGGCCGCCTCGGTCAGCGCGAGCGTGCCGGTGTTCATCGCCACCATCGCCCCCGTCGCGATCGGCACGGGCCTGTGCAACCCCTCGCTCACCAGCCTGCTCAGCCGAGGCAGCGGTCGCCAGGAGCAGGGGCGCGTGCAGGGCGTCGCCGGCGCGCTCGAGAGCCTCGGCCGCACCCTCGGTCCGGTCTGGGGCAACGCCCTCCTCTATCGTCTCGGCGAGGGCGCGGCATTCGCTTCGGCGGCCGCATTGCTCGTGGTGACCGCGGCCCTGACCCTCCGCTGCCGGGTGCCGCGGCACGCCCCGATGTAGGAGAGCCGTGGGTGAGTCGGTGTCGGACAAGGCACGCATTGTGCTGGGGCACCGCACGGAGGACCCATGACCTTTCTCGTACCCGAGTCGGATCGCGCGGTGCGCACGGCGGTCGACGCCTACCTCCAGGGCCGCATCCGCCCGGAGATGGACGGCGAGGCGGTGTTCGAGACCCGCAACAGCCGATACCGGCTCATGGACGGGATCCTCTTTTCGGCGTCGGACGAGTCGTTGCTCGGTGCCGAACTCGTTGGTTGGCTTACGGAAAATGACGGTCAGGCCGCAGTCGGAGCCTGGTGGCGGCCGGCGGCGCGCGCGGTCCTCGTCGATCGCCGCCATGGCCGCCACATCGTGGTGACGTCGGCGACGCGGCTCCTCCGGACGGGCGCAGGCGCCAGGACCTCCGATGGATCCCCCGCCGCTCATGGTGGATCGGTGACGGCTCACGTGACCGACTACGTGCCCAACGCCCAGGTCCGGGCGGCAGCGGCCGCGGCGCTCCACACCCCCGAGCCGCCCGCCGAGGTGCGGCCGGTCATCCCTTCGACGCGCCCTGCGCAGAGCGGCGCTCCCGCCGGCGCCGCGTCGAGCTACCCGCCCCCGCCCTACGCGGCTCCGCCCGCGCGGCATGCGATCCCGAACGCGCCCGCGGCGCGCCGATCCCCCATCCCGCCCTGCCCTCCGTTGCCACAACAGCGGCCGCTGCCGCGCGCCGCGCCCCCGCCGATGCCGGCCGCGCAGCCGCTCTCGATGCGGAGCCCGATCCCGCACGCGCCCCCGCGCCCGATCGCGAAGGGCCCTGCGGCGCCCGCCGCGCGGCCTCCGATGCCGTCGGCGTCGCCCGAGGCGATCGCGGCACGACCGCTGCCGTTCCCTGCGCCGCCCCCGCGGCCGGCCCCCGACGCGCCGCTGCCGCGGTTCCCGATCGCTTCCACGCCGAGGCCGCCCGGCTCGGCCCACTTCGAGGACGAGGGCTCGCCCACCGAGCGGCGGGCGCGCCCCTTCGCGCCGCCTGGGCTCCAGCCCAGCTTCGCGGTCCGCCAGCACCCGCTCCCGCCGCCGCCCGGCCCGCTCGCGAGCCCGCCGTCGGCGCCGCCGCCCCCGCACAGCGAGCCGTTCCAGCTCCAGCGCGCGTCGCGGATCCAGCGCGGCTTGCCGCTGCGCTGAGCGATCTCGCCACCTGCTGCCAGCCCAAGCACGATGCGCCTTCGCGGTCGCTCGGGCGACGCTCGTCGCCGGCCGGTGGGGCTTCGTCCCACACGCGCAGGGCACCCCCGCACGACCGGTCGTCCCGTCAAAAGGCGGCGGTCGGTGCGCGCTCCGCTCTCGACGCGCGCTCCCGAATTCGGCACACTTTCACTCGGAGCGAATCGCATCGATGCCCGACATCCGCCAAGGGGGGGGCGCGCCCGACGAGACGCGTGACTCTGCGCCCCCGAAGTCGTCGGGGCCCGACCCGCTCATCGGACGGCTCATCAGCGGACGCTTCCGCGTGCTCGCGCTCGTCGCGCGAGGCGGGATGGGCAAGGTCTACAAGGCCGAGCAGGCGCCGCTCGGGCGCATCTGCGCGCTCAAGGTGCTGAACCCCTCCTACGACGGCGACAGCGATCCCGAGTTCCACAAGCGCTTCTTCCTCGAGGCGTCGACGGCCGCGAAGCTGACGCACCCGAACACGGTGACGATCTTCGACTACGGCAAGGACGAGGACGTCTACTTCATCGCGATGGAGTACATCGAGGGCAAGACGCTCTACCGCGTGCTCCGCGAGAGCGGCCCGCTTCCGGAGCCGCGCGCCGCCCACGTGGCGCGGCAGGTGTGCCGCTCGCTGCGCGAGGCGCACCGCATGGGCGTGGTGCACCGCGATCTGAAGCCGGCGAACGTGCTCCTCGTCGACCACGGCGACGAGAAGGACACGGTCAAGGTGCTCGACTTCGGGCTGGTGAAGGACGTCAGCGGGAAGAAGGACGAGGACCTCACCCAGCAGGGCCTCTTCATGGGCTCGCCGAAGTACATGTCGCCCGAGCAGATCACCGGCACGGCCGTCTCGGCGGCGACCGACATCTACTCTCTCGGCGTCATCCTCTACGAGATGCTCTCGGGCAAGGTGCCGTTCGACCGCGGCAAGAGCGTGGCGACGCTCATGGCCCACGTGAACGAGCCGGTGCCCCCGATGCACTCGCATCACCCCTCGCTCGCCGTCTCGGCGGCGATGGAGGCGATCGTGATGCGCTGCCTGGCCAAGCACCCCGACGACCGCTTCGGCTCGATGAACGACGTGCTCGAGGCGCTCAAGCGCGTGAGCGGGGCCGAGTGGCTCACCGACACGAACGAGGGCCTGCCCGCCGTCTCGTACACGGGCAACGCGCTCCCGCGCGTCCAGCCGACCGGCGCCGCCACCGAGTCGGGGTCGCACCCCGAGGGGCTGCCGCGGCCGGTGTTCGTTTCTCCGTCGGTCACCGACACGCTCGCTCCCGACCGGGCCGCGCGCGCCACGGACGATCTGCCGCCGGTGAGGTCGCGCGGGCGAGGCGCCGTGCTCGCGGTCCTCGCGCTCGCCGTGGCGGGGCTCGGCGTCGCCGCGTTCGTGACCACGCGTCCGGGCCCCGACGCTGGAGGCACCACCGCGTCGACGGCCCCGCAGCCGGCGAGCGCGGCGCCGTCGGCGACCGAGGCGCCGGCCGCGACCGCCGCCGCCGAGGCGACCCGCACCGTGCACGTCGAGAGCGAGCCCCCGGGCGCCTCGGTCTCGGAGGACGGCACCGTGCTCTGCGCCGCGACGCCCTGCGACGTGACCTGGAAGGGCGAGGCGGCCGCGAGCCGCGCGACGCGCAAGCTCACCCTCGCCAAGGCGGGCTTCGCGAGCGCGAAGCTCGAGCTCGCCCCCGACGAGGCGAAGGCCACCGCGACCCTCGACGCCGCGCCCGCCGCCCGGCCGAGGGTCACGCCGGCCGTCGCCACGCCGCCGCCCAAGAGCACCAAGCCGGACGACTACAAGCCCTCCCCTTACTGACGGATCGACACCTTCGAGCTCCATGCGAGCACAAAGATCAGCCTCGGCGCTGTTGTTGGCGGCCATCCTCGCCGTCTCGGGGAGCGCGCGCGCCGACGCCCGCACCGAGGCGCGCCGCCACTTCAAGGCGGGCATGGAGCTCGTCAAGCGGGGCCGCTACGCGCAGGGCATCGCCGAGCTCGAGAAGGCGAACGAGATCCTGCCGCACCCCAACGTCACCTTCAACATCGCCCAGGCCTACGCGAAGGCCGGTCAGGTGGCCGAGGCGGTGGCCGCCTACCGGAGCTACCTCGCGAGCGATCCGGCCGACCGCGCCGACGTGGTGCTCGTGATCGAGCAGCTCGAGCAGAAGCTCGCCGAGGAGCGCGCCGCGAGCTCGGCCGCGGCCGAGGGGCGCCAGCACTTCCAGGCGGGCATGGAGCTCATCGCCAAGGGCAAGCTCGACGAGGGCATCGCCGAGCTCGAGAAGGCGAACGAGATCCTGCCGCACCCCAACGTCACCTTCAACATCGCGCGGGCGCTGGCGGAGGCCGGACGGCTCGACAAGGCGATCGCGGCCTACAAGAAGTACCTCGCCTCGAACCCGAGCGACCGGAAGCAGGTCGAGACGATCGTCGCCCAGCTCGAGGAGCGGCTCGCCGCGCAGAAGGCCGCCGGCGCCGAGCCCGGCGGCGAGGCTCCCGCGCCGCCGGCCGCCGCGCCCGAGCCCGCGGCCAAGGAGCAGCCGTTCGCCGCGGTCGGCACCCCCGCCGACAAGGGCCGCGCGGCCCCGCTCGTCGGCGCCGAGCGCACCGAGGACGTCTACCAGGAGACCGTCGTCACCGCGTCGCGCGGCGCCCAGAGCCCGCTCGACTCGCCGAACTCGACCACCATCCTCACCCGCCAGGACATCCGCCTCTCGGGCATCACCCGCATCCCCGAGCTGCTCCGCCGCGTCGCCGGCATGGACGTGATGCAGATCACCGGCGGCGACTCGAACGTCTCGATCCGCGGCTTCAACGCGCGCCTTTCGCCGAGGCTCCTCGTGCTCGTCAACGGGCGCTCGGTCTACAACGACTTCCTCGGCTCGACGTTCTGGGAGTCGCTGTCCATCGACGTCGACCAGATCGAGCGCATCGAGGTGGTGCGCGGCCCCGGCTCGGCGCTCTACGGCGCCGACGCGTTCGCGGGCGTGGTCAACATCATCCCCATCGCCCCGGGCGAGGGGAAGGGCGGCGTGCGCGCCGGCTTCGGCGATCACCAGCAGTCCTACGGATCGGTGTGGGCGAGCGGCCGCGACGGCGACTTCGCCTACCGGGCCTCGGCCGGGTACACGCGCTACCCGCGCTGGACGCGCGAGGTCGGCCCTCGCCGCGACGACCTCGAGCTCTCCCGCGCCGATCAGGACGTCGGCGCGGAGAACGTCCGCGTCGACGTGCGGACCAGCCAGCGCCTCGGCAAGAGCCGGTCGCTCGAGCTCGGCGGCGGCTTCGCCCGCTCGAACCTCGACATCTACGGCATCGGCCCGTTCAACGACTACTCGCTCGAAGCCGACACGATGGACGTCACCACCGCGTTCCGGAGCGAGCACGTCAACGCCCGCGTCTATTTCGCGCGCCTCGACGCCTTCGCCCAGGCGAACGCCAACTACGTCGGCCACACGCTCTACGACACCGATCCGGTCCAGAACTCGCTCGACGCCGAGATCGAGCTCGTGAACACGTTCGAGGCGCCGAGTGTGCTCAAGCACGACGTGCACGTGGGGCTGAGCTACCGCCTCAAGAACATCACCTGGAGCTACCTCGTCGACGAGCCGCCCGACGAGCACCACGGCGCCGCCTTCCTCCAGGACTCGATCCACATCGGCGATTCGTTCACCTTGGTGGCGTCGGGGCGCCTCGACTACGTGCCCTACCTGCAGCGCGTGGTCCCCTCCCCGCGCGGCTCGATCATCGTCAAGCCGACCGACCGGCAGGCGATCCGCCTCTCGGGCTCGACGGCGTTCCGCACGCCGACCTTCCTCGAGTCGTACCTCGACCTGCCCATCCAGCTCTCGATCCCGGGCGCGGAGCTGATCTCCTCGTCGACGCGCGAGGACATCCCCGATTTCGTGCTCGGACCCGAGCAGATCATCACCGCCGAGGCGAGCTACCTGAACCAGCAGAGCGACTACTTCGAGTTCGAGCTCAACGCCTACTACAACCGCATCACCGATCTCATCGTCCTCGCCGAGCCGCGAACGATCTCCCTCTCCAACAAGGTCGACGGCTACGGCGGCATCAACCCCGAGACGGGCCGCTACGAGGTGGCGTTCGGCGGCTGGGACAACCAGTGCGACACCTACAACGTGCTCGGCGGCGAGCTCGGCGCGCGCGTGTACCCCGTCGAGGGCCTCGATCTCTTCGCGAACTACGCCCTCAACATCTCGTCGCAGGACCGCCCCGAGGGGTGCGAGGTCCCGGAGGACCGCCGCACCAGCCGCCACAAGGTCAACGCCGGCGTGCAGGTGCGCACCAAGCCGGGCATCAACGGCGAGGTGAGCTTCCATTACCAGTCGGCGCAGGCGTGGGGCGAGCAGGTCGCGACGGCGACCGGCATCGAGACCCAGATCTTCGACCTGCCCGCGTACACGCTGGTGAACGCGCGCCTCGGCTACCGCTTCTTCAAAGACCGGGCCGAGCTCTCGGCCACGGTGTTCAACGCGCTCGCCGGCATCACGGCCGACGAGCCGCCGCGGATGCACCCGTTCGGCAACCAGGTCGGTCGCCGATTCATGGGCTTCTTCAGCTACTCCCTGTGATGAAACCCCGCGTCCTCCTCCTGTCCTGCGCCCTGCTCGCCGCCTGCGAGTCGCCCGACGTCGACGACGGCGTGCTCTTCGGCGGCCCCGCGGGCGCGCTCGAGGGGACGGTGACCTACGCCGGCCCGCCGCCGTGCACCCAAGGCGGCAAGGTCATCGGCGCGGTGGTGCTGCTCGCCTTCGACAACCGCCTCCTGCCGCCGCCGGAGGGCCTGGGCGTGAGCGCGGCGAGCCTCGACGTGATCCCCGGCGAGGCGCTCTTCGCCGGCATCCGCGACAAGCTCACCTTCGTCTCCGACGGCTCGCGCTTCTGCCCCGACGCGAGCTCGCCGCCGATCACGGTGAGCGCCAACTGGGCGATGGCGCCGCTGCCTTCGGCGACCTACCAGGTCCGCGGTTTCTACGATCGCGACGGCGACTTCGATCCCGCGTTCAAGATCTCGAACCTGCCGACCAAGGGCGACGTCGGGGGCGGCGCCATCGACAACGCCGCCGAGGTCCTCGCCGGCAAGCCGCCCAAGTACCGCGAGATGAAGCTCGACGTCGGCGCCGAGGGCGCGAAGGTGAGCGGCATCGCGGTGACGCTCGGCCTCTCGCTGCCGCTGGAGCGGCCGGTGTTCTACGCGAAGGAGGTCCTCGACGAGAGCGGCCGCAACACCGATCCGGCGCGCGTGACGATGCCGTCGGACTACCAGCTCCCGGTCTTCAGCGCGTCGGATCCGGGCGCGACCGAGAAGTCGTTCATCCGCTACCGCTTCGGCGCCGGCGTGCTGCCCGACGAGACCGCCGCCGCCGCGGCGTCGCCGTTCCTCTTCCCCGTCGGGGATCCGCCGGCCAAGCTCGTCTACTCGCGGCAGGACGTGAACGGCGACGGCGCCATCGACGGGGCCGATCACGTCCCCGACTCGGCGCTCCTGCCGTCGCTGTTCCCGCTCGCCGTGTTCACCCGGCTCGAGGACGGCCAGCCGCTCGTGAGCCAGGCGCGGCCCGTCGTCATCCTCCAGGGGCTGACGCTCTACAAATCGCTCTCGAGCACGGCGTTCGCGCCGGTGGACCTGAACGACGCGTCGGACGAGGTCCTGGTCGGCCTCCGCCCCGCCGCGCTCTGCCTCGATCCGGCGGACGCGACGAAGCCCGGCGTCCTCGTGACCTCGCACGCGACCGACGCCGCCGGCAACCCGCTCATCGCCGACGAGGCCGAGGTGAAGGCGAACCTCTCGGCGCAGTTCCACCGCCCCATCGAGCTCGCCTACGCGTGCCTGCCCCAGGGCGAGTACGCCGCGAACCTCGTCTACGGCACCGGCCAGGCCTGGACCGTGCCCAACGAGGCCGGCGTCTGCGCCCCCTCCGAGCCGCCCGGCGAGGGCGGCGCGATCTGCGGCAAGCGCGCGCGCCTCGCCTCGCAGGCCGCCACGCTCACCATCGGACCGCCCGACGATCCCGCCTACTGCACGGCGAACCCCGTCCCGGCGGCCTGCCGGCCTTAGCCCCGCTCACCAGGTCGCGCTTCGGGCGCCGACGCCGCGGGGGGCGAGCGCTGGAGCTCGCGTGCGGCGTGGACCGATCGCGGCGACGATCGCGCGAAGAGCCCCCATTCGCTCCGCGCGCTCGGGGTCAGCGGCGCGAGAGCGCCCGCTCGAGGATGCGGACGGCGATGCGCGCGTCGTCCGAGCGGTGGGCGAGCGGGCCCATCGCCGCCTCGACGCGGCTGCGCGCGGCGGCCACGTGGGCCTCGGCGAGATCGGCGAGGCCCACCGAGGCGGCGCGGCGCGCCTCGGCGAGGTCGAGGTGGCCGCCGTGGATCTCGATGACGCGGAGGAAGAACGGGTTGCCGGCGAGGAGGCGCGACGCCTCGGCGAACGCCTCGCGCGCCGCCTCCACCTCGTCCTCGGAGGCGAGGACGGCGCCGCGGACGCCGACGAAGAAGCCCTCGACGCGCACGTCGCCGGCCGCCTTCGACGCGCTCGCGGCGCTCTCGAGGTACCGCCCCGCCTCGGCCCAGAGGCCGGCGTCGAAGTGGAGGATCCCGAGATAGCCGCGGACGATGCGGAGGCTCCTGGTGAGGCCGAGGCGCTGCGCGATGAGCATGCCGCGCTCGTAGCTCGCGTGGGCGCGATCGAGATCGCCGGCCTCGAGGTGGTACGAGCCGAGGCCGATGGTGGCGCGCGCCTCGCCGGGGCCGTCGCCGATCTCCACGGCGAGCTGGAGCGCCGCGTCGTAGTAGCTCTTGGCGCGGGGCGCGTCGCCGAGCGACTGGTGCACGGCGCCGAGCTGCTGGAGGACGGCCGACTCGGCGGCGCGATCGCCGCGGCTCCGCAAGATGGCCAGCGCGCGTTTGCTGTGCTCGAGCGCCGGCGCGAGATCGCCGAGCTGGAAGCGGACGTTGCCGAGCGCGGCGGCCTGCGCGGCGACCTCGCGGAGATCGCCCGCCTCGTGCGCGAGGCCGAGCGCCGTCTCGCCGTCGCGCGCCGCCTCCTCCAAGCGGCCGAGGCCGCGCAGGGCCGCCGCGCGCACCCCGAGCGCCCGCCCGATGAGGCGTGCGTCGACGCCGCGCGCGCGGCCGAGCGCCTCGTCGAGCCAGGCGAGCTCGCGCCGCGAGAGCGCGCCCGACGGCGCGACCGCGTGGAGCGCGACGGCCGCGTCGAGGACGATGTCCGGCCGCACCGACGAGACGCCGAGCTCCATCACCACCTCGAGGTTCTCGCGCTCGCAGGCAACGTCCGCGGCGCGGCGCGTGCCGGCCGCGAGGCCGTCGGCGAGACCGAGGTAGTGGGCCGCGTGCCGCCAGGCCACGGCGTCCGCGTCGCCCGAGAGCTCGAGGATCTCGGCGGCGTGGGCGCGCAGGCCCTCGCAGAGCGAGTACCTCACCCCCGGCCGTCGGCCCGGCGGCTCGGTGACGGCGAGCGCGGCGGCGCGGTCGTCGACCGGCCGTCGCTCGGTCCAGAGCAACAGCTTCTGCTCGAGCTCGGCGAGCACCGCGAGCACGTCGCGGTCCGGGACGCGGAGCACCGCCTCGGCCGCGTCCTCATCGAAGCCGCCCCGGAAGACCGAGCACTGGCGGAGCGCGTCGCGCTCCCAGGGCGCGAGCTGCGCCCAGGCCCAGTCGAGGCCGCGGCGCGCGCGGGAGTGACCGGGGGGCAAGAGCACCTCGGGGCCGTCGCGGTCGAGCCGCGAGGCGGCGAGCTCGATCGCGAGCGGGAGCCCGCCGAGGCGGCGCACCACCTCGCCGATCGCGGCGAGCTCCGGCGTGCCCGGCGTGTAGCGGCCCCGCATGGAGCGCACCCTGTCGACGAAGAGCTCGACGGCCTCGGCGCCGGTCGCGCCGTCCTTGGGCAGCTTCATCGGCGTGAGCTCGAGCAGGTCCTCCCCGAGGAGGCCGAGCGGCTCGCGGCTGGTCACGACGAAGCGCGCCGCCGGTGCGGCGTCGAGCCAGCGCGCGACCACCGCGCTCGCCGCGGGGAGGAGCTGCTCGATGTTGTCGAGGACGACGAGGGCGCGGCCGCGGGCCAGGAGCGCGCGGGCGACGGCGCCCGCCGCCTCGTCGCCAACGCGGCTGGCCTGGTCGGCGATGCCGAGGGTGCTCGCGACGGCGAGGCTCATCTGGTCGACGTCCCGGGCGCCGCGCAGGTCGCAGAACCACGCGCCGCCCGCCGATTGGTACTGCGGGCGCACGGCGATGGCGTGCCTCAGGGCGAGGCGCGTCTTGCCCACGCCGGCGGGCCCGACGATGCTCACGAGACGGCACTCGCGACCGCGATGCTCGAGGTCGCCGAGCTCGGCGACCCGGCCCACGAACCGAGACGGCTCCCTCGCCAGGAAGCCGGCGCGCCGGAGAGGAGCTGGGGCCGCGATCACGTGCCCCAGCATACATCAAGGGCACTCGCCGATGACGTGCGAAGTCCAGATGTTCCCGCCCTGGAACGGCCCGTCCCAGGGGCCGCTCAGGTTCCCGAACGAGCCGTAATACGGCTGCGCCGTCCCGGCGCTCGTGGTCGAGCACTGACCGACGTTCTCGGCGATCCAATACTTCTGGCCGCCGACGAGGGGCTTGGGCGGGACCACGTCGGCGCCGCGCCAGCCCTGCGCGTCGGGCGCGCCCAGCGGGCCCTGGAAGATGACGGCGCCGGGCGCGTCGTTCGCGTCGGCGAGGAGCGCCACGTTCCCCGGATCGGTGTGGATCTCGAGGCGGGTCATGTTGAAGCTGCAGCCGGGGACGTACTCCCAGGCGATCCAGACCGCGCCCTGCGAGCAGTTGTTCGCCGGCGGGAACGGGTTCTGCTCGTCGCCGCAGCACGCCGGGACGCAGTCGGCGTCGGTGGCGAGGTCGCACGCCGCCGGGCAGCAGCCGTCGCCGTCGATGCACTGGGTGATGGGCGCGCTGCCGACGCAGGTGCCGCCGGCGTTGCAGGTGTCGACGGTGGTGCAGGCGTCGTGGTCGTCGCAGGGCCCGCCGGCGTTGGCGGGCTGGCCGCCGCTGCAGGCGCCGCCCGCGCAGGTCTCGCCGCCGGTGCAGGCGTTCTCGTCGTCGCAGGCGCCGCCGTCGTTCCCCGGGACGGCGACGCAGGTGTCGGTGTTCTCGTTGCAGCTGCCGACCATGCAGACGTCGCCGGGCGCGGCGCAGGTGTTGGGCTGGCCCTGGCAGACGCCGCCCTGGCAGGCGTCGGCGATGGTGCAGTAGAACCCGTCGTTGCAGGGCGCGCCGTCGTTGAGCGGCGAGGCGACGCAGCCGAGCTGGGGATCGCACACGCCCTCGGCGCAGACGCCGTCGAGGAAGGAGCAGTCGACCTCTTGCCCGGGCGAGCAGACGCCGCCCGAGCAGAACGCGGTGAGCGTGCAGGGATCGGCGTCGACGCAGCTCGCGCCGTCGTTGCCGGGCATCTCGGTGCAGCTGTCGGTCACGAGATCGCAGACGCCCACCGCACAGGGGTTGCTGGAGGTGCAGGGCTTGAGCGCGCCGGTGCAGGCCCCCGCCTGGCAGTGATCGCCTTGCGTGCACTGCTTGCCGTCGTCGCAGGAGGCGCCCTCGCCGGCCGGGACCTTCTCGCAGGCGCCGTTGATGCAGGTGCCGACGTTGCAGGCGTCGGTGAAGGCCGCGCAGTCGGCGGCGCCGACGCAGGGCCCCGAGCCCGTCGACGTGCTCGAGCTCGTCGACGTCGAGGTGGCGGTCCCGCCGCCGCCTCCCCCGACCGAGCCGCTCGCCGCGTTGGGATCCTCCACCTGGGTGGCGCACGCGAGCGGAACGAGCACCGCGGCGGCGAGGGAAGCGACGGAGAAGAAGGTGAGCGAAGCGCGGCGCATGGGCCATGATCGCCCGGGGGCGCCGGCCCACGCAACATGCGCGTCCGCGCTCGGGCCGGAGCGAAGTCGTGTACCCTCGGCTCTCATGGAGCTCGAGTTCATCGGGGCGGCGCAGACGGTCACCGGGTCGATGCACGTGGTCCGGACGAGGCACGGCGCCGTGCTCCTCGACTGCGGCCTCTACCAGGGCAGGCGCCGCGAGGCGTACGAGCGCAACTCGCACCTGCCCATCCCGATCAAAGAGATCTCGGCCGTCGTCCTCTCGCACGCGCACATCGACCACTCCGGGGCCATCCCGCTGCTCGAGAAGCACGGCTACCGCGGGCCCATCTACGCCACGCCGGCGACGCGCGACCTCTGCACGGTGATGCTCCGCGACGCGGCGAACATCCAGGACTCGGACGCGCGCTTCCTCAACCGCCAGAACGAGCGCGAGGGCCGCGGCGACGAGATCTACGCGCCGCTCTACACCGACGACGACGTCGTCGGCGCCATCGAGAAGTTCCTCTCCATCCCCTACCGCCAGACGGTCCCGATCTGCGACGGCGTCCGGCTCACCTTCTTCGACGCCGGCCACGTCCTCGGCAGCTCGATCACCCAGCTCGACGTCGAGGACGGCGGCAAGCGGCGGCGCATCGTCTTCACCGGCGATCTCGGGCGCGCCGATCGCCCCATCCTGCGCGACCCCGAGGTGCCCGACGGCGCCGACGTGCTCATCACCGAGAGCACCTACGGCGACCGCCTCCACGACGGCCTCGACAAGATGGAAGAGGACCTCGCCAGCGTGGTGAAGCGCACCTGGGAGCGCGGCGGCAAGCTCCTCATCCCGTCGTTCGCGCTCGAGCGCGCCCAGGAGGTGATCTTCGCCCTCAAGAACCTGCGCCGGAAGGGCCGGCTGCCCCCGATGCCGGTGTACGTCGACTCGCCGCTCACGGTGCGGATCACCGACGTCTTCAAGCTCCACCCCGAGTGCTACGACGCCGAGACGCGCGCCCTGATGCGCGGCAAGGACTCGCCCTTCGAGTTCTCGGATCTGCGCTACGTGGAGGACGTCGAGGGGAGCAAGGAGATCACCGCCAAGAGCGATCCTGCCATCGTCATCGCCGCCAGCGGGATGTGCGAGGCAGGGCGGATCCTCCACCACCTCAAGAGCGCGGTGGAGGACGAGAAGAACACCGTGCTCATCGTGGGCTACCAGGCGCAGCACACGCTGGGGCGGCGCCTCGTCGAGAAGCGCACGCGCGTCCGGATCTTCGGCGTGGAGCGCGACCGCCGCGCCGAGGTGGTGGTGCTCAACGGCTTCTCGGCGCACGCCGACCAGAAGGACCTCATCGCCTACGCCGATCGCTGCCGCGAGCGCGGCTCGCTGAAGCAGATCGTGCTCGTCCACGGCGACCTCAAGCCGCAGCAGATCCTGGCGGGGCTGCTCGCGGGCCGCGGCCACGGCAAGGTGGCGATCCCTGCGGCGGGGGACCGACTCACGATCGATTGATCGCGCCTGGCCTCTGCCTATCCCCGAGGTAGCGCGGCGACCGCCGCCACGACAGCCTCGAGCAACGCTTCGTCCTCGCCCGGCAGCACGGTGCGCGCGTCGAGGAGGAGCTTGCCCTCCTGGATCCGGCCGACGACGGGCGGGTCGCCCGCGCGCAGGCGATCGGCGAGCGCGTCGGCGTCGAGGCCGGCGATCGCCACGCCCGCCGAGGCGAGCGGGCGGTCGGCGAGGGCGCCGCCGCCGGCCGCGGCCTCGAGGTCGACCGCCTCCGCCTCGACGCCGCGGGCGCCGAGGAGCGCGCACCAGCCGGCGGCGCGCTCGCGCACCGCGGCGACCGGGCGCGTGAGCATCGCGACCGCGGGGACCGCGTCGCGATCGTCTTCGAGGTAGGCGGCGAGCGTGGCCTCGAGCGCGACCAGCGGCAGTCGCCCCAGCCGCAGCGCTCGCGCCAGCGGATCGCGGCGGGCACGCTCCACGTGCTCGGCGCGGCCGACGACGGCGCCGCCCTGCGGGCCGCCGAGGAGCTTGTCGGTGCTGAAGCAGACGACGTCGGCGCCGGCGGTGACGCTCTCCTTCACCCCGGGCTCGCCCGCGAGCCCATGCGCCGAGAGATCGATCACCGCGCCACCGCCGAGGTCCTTCACCAGGACCACGCCGCGCTCGTGGGCGAGGCCGGCGAGGGCGCCGAGCTCGGGGCGCTCCACGAAGCCGACCTGGCGGAAGTTGCCCTGGTGGACGCGGAGGATGACGCGCACGCCGCCGTCCTCGTCGATGGCGCGGGCGTAGTCGGCGAGGCGGGTGCGGTTCGTCGTGCCGACCTCGATCATGCGCGCGCCGGAGCGGGCGAGGACGTCGGGGACGCGGAACTCGCCGCCGATCTCGACGAGCTCGCCGCGCGAGACGACGACGCCCTTGCCCGAGGCGAGCGCCGAGAGCACGAGGAGCACCGCCGCGGCGTTGTTGTTGACCACGAGCGCGGCCTCGGCGCCGGCGAGCTCGGCGAGCGCGCGCTCGGCGAACGCGGCGCGAGGGCCGCGGCGTCCGGTGGCGAGATCGATCTCGATCGACGTGTACCGTCCGGCGGAGGCGGCGAGCGCCTCCACCGCCTTCGCGCCGAGCGGCGCGCGGCCGAGGTTGGTGTGGAGGACGACGCCGGTCGCGTTGATGACCGGGCGGGCGCGCGCCTGGAGCGCCGCGTTCGCGGCCGCCGCGACGTCGGCCGCGACCTCGTCGAGCGAAGGGCAAGCGGCGCCGGCGCGGATCGCGGCGCGCGCGGCCTCGATCGAGCGGCGGGCCATCCTGGTGAGCGCGGCGGCCCCGAGGCGGCGGCGAGCGCCGTCGAGCGACGGGTGCGCGACGACGCGATCGACCTTGGGGAGCTGGGAGAGCGCGGCCGTCATCGAGCCCGAGGCTAGTGGCGCGCTCGAGGCGGCGCCAGCCCCCGCGGCGCGACGAGCCGCGCCGACGCGCCGACGCGGCGGAGGGCCGGCCTCCTCCGCTCGAGCGACCGCGAAGCGGATCGCGCTTGGCTCGAGCGACCGCGAAGCGGATCGGGCTCGGCTCGAGCGGCCGCGAACGCGGACCGCGCCTGGGCTCGCACCGGACCGGCCGAGGACCGCCGGCCGCCGTCAGCGCGGCTCGACGATCGGGAGGTACAGCGTCTCGTCGGTGGTGATGCGGTCGTCGGCGCGCGGCGCGGCGGCGCAGTCGACCGCGTCGGCGTCGCGCAGGAACAGGTCGTCGAGCACCTCGATGAACGCCTCGCGCGTCGGCTCGTCGTAGAGGACGAAGCGGACCTCGCGGAGGCGGCTGCCGCCGAGGAGGACGTGCTGGAGGAGGGCGCTCCCGACGGCGCACGCCGACGCCTCGGGGACGATCTGGGCGGCGCCGGTGCCGAGCGCCGGGATCGCGAGCGACCGGAGCCCGAGCTCCTCGGCGAGCAGGAAGACGCGCTGCGAGGTGCGGGCGATGCACGAGGCCTGCTTCCAGGCGCTCACCGCGTGCAGGACGTGGCGGCACGCGAGCGCCCCGCCGGTCGTGGGGACGCACTCGCCGAGCGCGCGGCGCCCCTCCTTCATCGCCTCCTCCTCGATGGCGGCGCCGCCGCGCGTCCTCAGCGCTTCGCCGACGCCGCTGCGCATCTTCATCTCGTCGTTCGCCGAGCACACGATGGCGTCGGCCTCGGCGTCGGCGATGTCGCCCGTGGTGCACGAGATGCGCACCGGTCCGATCTGGTAGCCGCCGCGGTGGAGGCGGATCCCGTGGAACGTCGGGTGGAGCGTGCGCGCCAGCGCCTCGAGCAGCCGCCGCGGGGTCGAGAGCGACGAGAACCTCTTCTCCGCGTCGCGCTCCAGCATCCGCGCGAGGACGTGCTGGAAGTACGCCTCCTCCGCGGTGGCCGGCGCCGGGAAGCGGAGCGGCGTCGTGCCGAGGATGTCGTTCACGCCGGGGAACGGCGGCTCGCCGTAGCGGAGATCGTACCCGGTCGCGCCGAGCGAGTAGACGTCGCAGCGGCGGGTCGGCGTCTCGCCGCGGAGCGCCTCGGGCGAGATGAAGCGCACCGTCCCGTAGCGCGTCTTCTCCTCCACGCGCCGGGCCGTCGCGATCCCGAAGTCGCCCAGGTGCGTGCCCATCTGCGGCGAGCCGAGCAGGTTCGACGGCTTGACGTCGCGGTGCAGGACGCCCGTCTGGTGAGCGCTCTGGAGCGCCTCGGCGACCTCGTGCATCGCCTGGCACACGAACCAGAGCGGCAGGCCCAGGCCGAGCGTGGCTCGGCGGCGGTGATCGAGCTCGGCGAGATCGAGCCCGTCGACGTACTCCTGCGCGATGTACGGGTGCCCTTGGTGCACGCCGGCGTCGACGGCCCGCACCACGCGCCCGCTCGGCACGCGCGCCATGATCCGCGCCTCGTCGAGGAGGCGCGTGAACGCCTCGGACCCGGCCTCGGTGTCGAGGAGCGTCTTGATCACGACCGGGTTCGAGAGCTCGCGGTGCCGGCCGAGCCACACCCGGCTCATCCCGCCCTCGCCGATCGGCCCCCAGACCTCGAAGACCCCGAGCTCAGCCCCTGTGAGATCCATGCCCGCGCTGCGAGCCTACCGAAAAGCTCCGGGCCGAGTCACCCCGCGCGAAGCCGCCGCGCGCGGCGGGTGCTTCGAGGCGCGAAGGAGGGTATCTTGATCGAGCCTCCGCGTGATCGAGCCGCCGTCCAAACCGTCGCCGCGCCGCATCCAGGCGACCTTCTCCTTCATCGACCTCGCGGGCTTCACCGCCCACACCGAGCGGCACGGCGACGAGGACGCGGCCGACCTGGCGAATCGCTTCTTCGAGCTCACGCGCGCGCAGCTCGGCCCCCAGGACCGCCTGGTCAAGACCATCGGCGACGCGGTGCTCGTGACCTCGCCCGACGCCGCCGCCGGCGTGGCCCTCGTCGAGCGCCTCCTCACCGAGGCCGCCGCCGAGGGCCGCTTCCCCGCGCTCCGAGCCGGCCTCCACCACGGCCCCGCGATCGAGCGCGGCGGCGACGTCTTCGGCGCGGCGGTCAACCTCGCCGCGCGCGTCGCCAGCGAAGCGCACGGCGGCGAGGTGCTCGGCACCGAGCCGATCGCCGAGGCGGCGCGCGAGCAGGGGATCCCGGTCATCGAGATCGGCGCCGTGAGCCTGAAGAACGTGCGCGGCTCGATCGAGCTCTTCTCGCTCGCCCTGGTGCTCGGCGCCACCGAATCGGTGGTCGATCCGGTGTGCCACACCATGGTCGACCGCCGCGGCGCCACCGGACGCCTGCGTTACCGCGACATCGAGTACTGGTTCTGCTCCCTCGCCTGCGCCGCCGCCTTCGCCTCGAACCCGGCGTGGCACGCGACGGGTGTCGAGCGCCCGGGGCGCTGACCGGCTCGCTCCGCGTCAGGACCCCACCGCCGGCCACGCCACGTTCGGATGCACGAGCACCGGTCGCAGGCGGTCCAGCGCGGCGGGGGGCGCGTCCCAGGTGACGTCCACGCGCGCGAGATCGGCCCACGGCACGCCGCGGACCGTCTCCTCGAACGAGTGCATCCAGAACCGCGCGTCGCAGTGCACCGTGAGCGAGAGCCCGCCGGCCTCGCCGCGCGCGAGGCGCAGCGAGGCCCCGCCCATCTCGAGGTCGAGGCGCGGGACGCGGAGCCGGCCGGTCATCGCCGGAGCGGCGCGCCACGCCTCGAGCAGCGCGTCGAGCGCGCGGGCGCGATCGCCGCGGCCGAGCGCGTCGTCCGCCGCGCGGAGATCGGAGAGCACCGGCGATTCCGAGCTCACGTCGAGCAGACCATGGCCGAACGCCTCGTCGCGCGCCCCGTTCGCGATCAGACCGCGGCGAAGTCGTGGGGGCCGTCGAGGCCTTTCGCGTCGAGCCAGCGCCGCGCCGCCCGGACGTGGAGCGGGAAGGCGAAGACCTCGTCGAGCCCTCGCGAGCCGAAGACGAGCCCGCGCTCCGAGACCTCGGCGTTGGGCGGGAGCGGCGCGAGATCGCGGCCGTCGAGCGGGGCGGCCACCGAGAAGAGGAGCACCCGGTTCGGGCGCGGCTCGGTGGACGCGAACCAGAAGGTCTCGAGCGTCGCCGGATCGACTGCGAGGCCGGTCTCCTCGCGGATCTCGCGCGCGCCCGCCTCCTGCCACGTCTCGTGCTCCTCGGCGAAGCCGCCGACGAGCGCGAGCTTGCCGCGCTGCGGCTCGATGGATCGACGCACCACGAGCAGACCGGTGCGGCCGCCGCGCTCGACCGGCACGAGCACGACCGACACGGGGATCGGGTTCGCCCACACCGTGACGCCGCACGACGGCGCCGGGCACCGGCGCGGATAGAGGAGCGGCGCCGGATACGGGGCGCCGCAATACGAGCAATACGCGTCTCTCACCCCGGCCATCGCGCCTCCCCTGTGCGCGCAGCCTACCACGCGCGACCTCCTCGCCTGCTTCGCTCGGATGGCGCGGGCGGAGCCGCACGACGGTCATTGACAGCCGGCGCGAGGGGCGGCTCCCATGCGATCCTCGGCCGCGACCGGGCGCGACCTCGAAGGAGGGACAGGGCGATGATGGATTGTCGGATCGGATGGGCGGCCGCGATGGCCGCGGGGCTGCTGGGCTGCGCGAACAAGGGCGACGCTTCGGCGAGCTCGGGCGCCGCCGCCGACACGGCCAAGCCGACGCAGACGGCGGCGGTCACGGGCGGCGCGACGGCGGCGCCTCCCGCGGCCCCGCCGCCGCTCAAGAACGGCCGCAGCGCGATGCCGACGCTCGCCGAGTGGGGCTCGATGCGCGAGGTCACGGTCAAGGGCTCGTCGGCGCTCAGCTGCGAGACCAAGATGGTCCGCGAGTACCTGCGCGTCTCCTGCCGCGGCAAGAACGACAGCGGCGGCACGCCGACGACGGTCAAGGTGACGCGCGGCGGCCGCGAGGCGCTGATCTTCGCGTCCGGCGGCGTCACCAGCATGATCATTCCCTTCGTCGAGGGCATCGACGCCGAGGCGATGTTCTCCTGGACCGACAAGAGCCACCCGCTCAAGCTGAGCTGGCCGCGCGGCGCGCCCAAGCCGACCGTCATCGGCGTCTTCGAGGGCGCGAAGTCGCCGCTCGACGGCACGGCGCAGACGGCGGCGCTCGAGGCCAAGCTCTGCGAGTGCCACAAGAAGACCTTCAAGCGATCGAGCTGCGACGACATGATGGCGGGCGCGAACGTCGACTGCGACCGCACCTACGGCCAGAACTGCGAGATGCTCCTCGCCTGCTCGCGCGGCGAGCCCTCGGCGATGCCCACCTGCCAGGCCGGCTCCACGCTGGTCTACACCGGCCACACCTGCGCGAAGCTCTGCGGGCCCGGGAACTCGTGCCCCGCCGGGTACGAGTGCACCGAGTGGGGCGGCAAGATGGCGTGCACCGAGAAGTGACGCGCCGTCGGACGCCGGGCCGGGCGCGCTCCTCGGCCTCGACTCCGCGCAGCCCTCGCGTGGTCGCGAGATCCCCGCAGGCGCGCGCCGGGAACCGCCGCTCGCGGCGCGTCGTCCGCTCCCGGCCGTCCTGGTAGCATCGCCCGGATGCGCCCCGCCCACGCGCCCGCCTCGCGCCCGCTCGAGCTCGAGCTCCTCGCCGAGATCGCGGTGGGGCGGACGGCGCGCGTCGACCTCTGCCGCGCCGGCGGCGCGGCCGGCCGCCTCGTCGCCGTGAAGCGCCTCCACGCCGAGCTCGCCGAGGACCCCGGGTTCGTCGACCGCTTCCTCGACGAGGTGTGGATGACGTCGGCGCTCCGACACGACAACGTCGTCGAGGTGGCCGGGTGGGGCACCGACGAGCGCGGGCTCTACCTCGCCGTCGAGCTCGTCCTCGGCGTCTCGCTGGCGCGGCTGATGAAGACGGTGAAGGGGACGGGCGAGGCCTTCACCGAGCGCATGGTCGTGTACCTCGGCGCCTGCATCGGGCGCGGGCTCGAGGCGGCCCACACGCTGCGGTCGGCGGACGGCGCGCCCCTCGCGCTCGTGCACCGGGATCTCACGCCCGGCAACGTCCTCTGCGGCTTCAACGGCGACGTGAAGATCGCCGACTTCGGCTTGGCCAAGGCCAAGGAGCGGCTCGCCCAGACCACGGTGGGCATGTCCTCGCGCCCCTCGCTCCAGCTCGCCCCGGAGGAGATGCAGGGCGTCGACGTCGATCACCGCGCCGATCTCTTCGCGCTCGGCGTGCTCCTCTTCGAGCTCCTCGCCGGGAGGCACCCGTGGGCCGCGGCGAACGAGATCGAGACGCTCGAGCAGATCGCGACCAAGCCGCCGCCCGATCTGTTCGAGCTCCGCCCCAAGGTCAACAAGGACATCGTCGCCCTGGTGGCGCGCTGCCTCGACAAGGATCCTGCCGCACGGCCGGCGAGCGCCGGCGCGCTGGTGCGCGAGCTGGAGTCGTGGCTCGAGCTCCGGGGCTACGCCGAGGGCAACGGCGAGGCGCTCGCCCGGTTCGTACGGCGCAACGCGATGCGCCAGATGCGCTGGTTCGAGAGCGCGATCAAGAACGGGGAGGCGGCGCCGAGGCCGGCGAGCGCGTGGGACCCCTCGAGCGGCGCGGGCGCCGCGTCCTCGGCCGAGGAGCTCGTCACGAGCTCGATCTCCTTTCACCTCGACGAGGAGACCGGCACCGGCCGCACCGGCCGCGACGAGGAGACCGCCGTCGCCGCGCGGCGCAGCGCCCCGCACCATCCTGCGCGCCGCGACAACCCGTCGCTCTCGGACGCGATCACCCACGATCGCGACTGGGAGGTGGCGACGCTGGTCCAGAGGGGCGCGCTCCGGCCCATGCCGCCGCCCACCGGCCGGCCGCCCAAGGTCGTCGACGATCCGGAGGTCGAGGACAACGCGCCGACCATCGCGATGCGGATCCTGCCGCAGGGGATCGCGCGCGGGGCGCTCCTCCGACCGCGCGCTCCGGCGCCGTCGTCCGGTGCTGCGCGGCCGAACGATCCCCCTTCGGAGCCGGCCCCCGCGGCCGAGCCGCCCAAGCCGCCGGCGCCCCCGCCGGCAGCCGTCGCGGCGAAGCAGCGGTTCGCGAAGGAGGCCGAGCGCATGCGCGCGCTCGCGGCGCGTTGGACGGAGACCGCCGCGAGCGCCGCGGCGCAGGCGCGCGCGGCCGCCGAGCGCGCCGCGGTGCTGGCCGATCAGGCGCGCGCGGCGCGCGAGGCGGCGGTGCTCGCGAGCCAGGCCGCCGAGCTCGCCGAGGCCTCCGAGCTCGCCGAAGCCTCGCGCCGGCTCGAGCGCGCGGTCGCCCTCGAGACCTCGCTCGAGGCGCCGCCCTCGTCGTCGCGCTGACTAGTTGCAGCTCGGCTCGGTGTTCCCGCCGAACACGTTGGTCCAGTAGACGCCGTACATCCCGCCGCCGGTGGCGCGGCCGATGCCGATCACGGTGAAGGACGCGCCGAGCATGTTGGCGTTGTGCCCCGGCGAGTTCTTCCACTGGTCGAAGGTGGCCTGCGCGCCCGGGTTGCCGGCCGCGATGTTCTCGGCCATCGCCGTCTGCGGGCCGCAGCCGAGCGCGTAGCAGGCGTCGCAGGCGCGATCCCACGGGGTGGAGTTGTCGAGGCCGGTGTGCGAGAAGTAGTCGTTGTCGCGCATGTCCTCGCTGTGGCCCTGCGCGGCGCGGTGGAGCGAGACGCAGCCCGCCAGCGCGCCCAGCCCGTTCTGGGCGCGGTAGGCGTTGATGAGCCCGAGGAACGCCTGCTCCTCGGCGTCGAGCGCGGTGGTCGCCGGGCCCGCGCCGCCGCAGCCCGGGCAGGCGCCGCAGTCGGAGGCGCACGTCATGCAATCCTCGCCCGCCTCGCAGCTCGCGTTGCCGCACATCGGCCCGCAAGCGCCGCAGTCGCCGGGGCAGCTCGCGCAGGTCTCGGCCCCGTTGCACGAGGCGTCGCCGCAGACCGGCGGGCACGCGCCGCAGTCGCCGGCGCAGCTCGCGCAGGTCTCGCCGGCCTCGCACACCTGGTTGCCGCACATCGGCGGGCAGGCTCCGCAGTCCTGCGAGCAGTTCGAGCAGGTCTCGCCGGCGTCGCAGGTGGCGTTGCCGCAAGTGGCCGAGCACGCGCCGCAGTCGGCCTCGCACGTGGTGCAGGTCTCGCCGGCTTCGCACACCTGGTTGCCGCAGGCGGGGCAGGCGCCGCAGTCGCTCGGGCAGGTGTCGCACGCCTCGCCCGCGCCGCACGTCGCGTCGCCGCACGGGCCCGCGCCTCCGGCGCCGCTCGAGCTCGTCCCCGTCCCGCTCGTCGTGCCGGTTCCGCCGGTCGTGCCGCCGCTCGTCGCGCCGCTGCCGCTCGTGACCGAGGTCGAGCCCTGCGCGGCGCCGCCGCTGCCCTCCTTCGCGACCTCGAGATCGTCGGCGCCGGTGAGCGCGTTGCAGGCCGGGGCCGCGATGAGACACGCGAGCGCGGCGACGAGGAGCGAGGAGCGAGCGAGGCCGAGATCGCGCGCGAGCATGGTCGAAGGATAGGTTCACCCTGGCTGGGCCCGAAGCGCCTCCTGGGACTCCGTCGATCTTCGGAGCACGGTGGAAAGTTGTCGCGGCAATGTGCGAGGCTCCTCCGCCATGAAGATCGCGCTGACGGGGATCACCAGCGGCGTGGGGCTGCGTCTCGCCGAGATCGCGTGCGGCCGGGGCGACCGCGTCACCGGGCTCGTCCGCGATCCGTCCCGCTCCGACGCGCGCCGGCTCGAGGCGCTGGGCGTCCGCCTCGTCCGCGGCGATCTCGACGACCGCGCCGCCCTGGGCGAGATCGCCGCCGGAGCGGACGTCCTGCTCCACCTCGCCGCGCACGTCGGCGACTGGGGGCCGCCCGAGCAGTTCCGCCGCGTCAACGTCGACGGCACCCGCAACGCCTTCGAGGCCGCGGCGGCCGCGAAGGTGCGCCGCTTCGTGCAGCTCTCGTCGACCGCGGTCTACGGGCGCCCCGACGAGGGGATCGTGACGGAGGATTGGCCCACGCGACCGAGCGGCCTGCCGTACGAGGACACCAAGACGGAGGCGGAGCGCCTGGCCTTCGCGCTCGGGCGCGAGCGTGGGCTCGAGGTCGTCGCGGTGCGCCCGCCGATCATCTACGGGCCCCACGACAAGAACTTCATGCCGAGGGCGATCGCCGCGCTGCGAGCGCGCCGCTTCCTCCTCATCGACGGCGGGCGGGCGCCGCTCAACCTCGTCTGGGTCGACCACGTGGTCGACGTCGTCCTCGCGGCGGCCACGACGAGCGGCATCGCCGGCGAGGCGTTCAACGTGATGGACGAGGTCTCGGCGCGGCCGCCGAGCGTGCGCGAGGTGGCCGAGACCATCGCGCGCGAGGCGGGCCTCCCGGCGCCCTCGCTCTCCGTGCCCTACGCGGTCGCGATGGCGATCGGCCACGTCGCGCTGCGCGCCGCCGTGCTCGCGCGGGCCGAGAAGGCCCCGCCCGTCACCCCGTTCGTGGTGAAGATCCTCACGCGCGACGTCGTCTACGACTCCTCGAAGGCGGCGCGGATGCTCGGCTGGAGGCCGCGCCTCGGCTCGCTCGAGGGCGTGGCGCGCTTCGCCCGCGAGGCGGTCAAGGCGGCGGGGGGGGGCCCGGGCCGCCGGGCGCGGGCGTCCCGGGGGGGCGCGGGGCGGCGGCCGGGCCCGCCGCGCGGGCGCGCAGCGCGGGCATCGCCTTGTACATCAGGACGACGCCGACCACGATCTCGGCGAGCGTGATCGCCACCGCCCACGTCGCGGTCGACGCCGCGATCGCGGCGAGGCGCTGCTCGCGCGTCTCCCCGGCCGCGAACCGCTCGTAGAACACGCTCGCCAGGACGTCGCGCGTCCCGATCCCCTGCGCCGTGATCGGGAGCGTCACCGCGACCATCATGATCGGGATGGTCGCCAGCGCCTCGGCCGGCGGGATGCGCACGTCGAAGAAGAGGAACGGCACGTAGGTGCCGGCGAAGAGCACGACGAGGTGCGGCAGGCGCGTCGCCACGGCGTGGAGGTGGCCCGTGATGCCCGCCTCGAACAGGGGAGCGAGCAGGCGGCGGCGCGCCAGCACGGCGGGCCGCCACGCCAGGACGACGAGGTAGAGCCCCCCCGCGCCGAGCGGCCCCGCGAGCCACCAGAGCGGCTTGCCGAGCATGACGATCGCCGTCGAGAGCAGCCCGAGGACGCAGGCCATCCACGACGCGTAGACGAGCAGCGTCGCCCCGGCCACGCGCCACAGCGTCACGCCGTAGGCGCGCGAGAGGAAGTACGTGATGAACGCCTGCCCGAGGTGGTGGTTGAGGATCGACGGCAGGTACGAGGCGCCGCGGAGCACCAGGAAGTCGCGGTAGCGGATCGGCGCGACCGAGCGGCGGTAGATGAGGACGGTCGCGAACGCGTCGGCGGCGAGCAGCGACACCAGGAAGAGGAGCGCGAAGCCCAGGTAGAGCGGGTAGCTGACCTGGGCGAGGTGCTCGAGGAACGCTCTGCGATCGAGGCGGGCGAGCACGAACGCGATCATCGCCCCGGCGAGCACGAACGGCAGCGCCCGGCGCCACCACGCGACCTTCTCGCCGCCGGCGGCCGCCGCCGCCATCTCGCTCCCTGCCGGCTCCACGCGGCGAGACAGTAGCAGAGCGCGCGCCCGGGGCCGGCCGGCGCGTGTGCTATGAACGGCGACGTGGCCCGGTCGACCCTGTTGCTGCTCGCGGCGCTCGCGCCCCCGCTCGCCACCGGCTGCGACGCCGATCGGCCTCGGCCCCCCGACGCCGCGGCGGCGACCGCGACCGCACCCGCGGCGACCGCGACGAGCGCAGCCGCGCCGAGCGCGCCATCCCGCGCCGGGCGCGTCGAGATCCGCGAGGCGCCGGCGAGCGGCGACGTCGCCCCGCTGGTCGCCGGCGAGCTCGCGGCTGCCCGGGCCGACGGGCGGGTGCTCCTGGTCTACGTGGGGGCGGCCTGGTGCGAGCCGTGCCAGTATTTCCACCGCGCCGCCGCCGCGGGCGAGCTCGATCGCGAGTTCCCGGCGCTGCGCCTCTACGAGTTCGACCTCGATCGCGATCGCGAGCGGCTCGAGGCCGCCGGCTACGGCTCGCGCATGATCCCGCTGTGGGTCGCGCCGCGGGCCGACGGGACGGGCAGCCCGGTGCGGATCGCAGGGTCGATCAAGGGCGCCGGCGCGGTCGCCGAGATCACGCCTCGCCTCGCCGACCTCGTCGCCCGCGCGGGCGCGCTCTAGCGCGCCGCGCTTTACGGGCTCGCGCCGGGCCTGTAGAGACATCGGGAGCCCCTCACGGCGGAGACGCCGTGAGCGGCCGCCGACGCCCGGCGCCCCCCGTCACCGAGCGGAGCCCTCGATGAAGCTGCTCGTCGCTCCCGAGATCGATCAGTACATCCACGACCACACCCGGCCACGGCCCGCGCTCTTCGACGAGCTGCGCGAGGTCACCTACTCGTCCATGGACGATCCGCAGATGCAGGTCGGCCGGGTCGAAGGCACGCTCCTGAAGATGCTCGTGGCGCTCGGCGGCGCGCGGCGAGTGCTCGAGATCGGCACCTTCACCGGCTACTCCGCCCTCTGCATGGCCGAGGGGCTCCCGGACGACGGCGAGCTCGTCACCTGCGACAAGGACCCCAAGGCGCTCGAGGTGGCGCGCTCGTTCTTCGCGAAGAGCCCGCACGGCCGCAAGATCTCGCCGCGGCTCGGCGACGCGCTCGACACGGTCGAGGCGCTGCCGGCGGAGCCGCTCTTCGACCTCGCCTTCATCGACGCCGACAAGGAGCGCTACCTCGCCTACTACCGCGCCATCCTCCCGCGCCTGCGCAAAGGCGGCCTGCTCGTCGCCGACAACACCCTCTGGAGCGGCGCGGTGCTCGCCCCCGAGACGGCGTCGGCGAAGGCGATCGTGGCGTTCAACGATCACGTCAGCCGCGATCCCGCGGTCGAGAACGTCCTCCTCTCGGTGCGCGACGGCCTCATGCTCGCGCGGAAGCTCTGATGCGGACCAAGCCCGTCCGCTTCGCCGTCGTCGGGCCCGGAGCGATCGCCGACCGCAAGCTCGTCCCGGCGCTCCACCAGGTGGCCGGCGCGCGCTTCTGGAGCGTGCTCAGCCGCGACGGCGCGCGCGCCGCCGACTTCGCGGCCCGGCACGGCGCCGCCGCGCCGCGCCCGGCGTTCACCGATCTCGGCGACCTCCTGGCCGATCCGGAGCTCGACGCCGTCATCCTCGCCACGCCCGATCGGCTCCACGCCGAGCAGGCGATCGCGGCCGCGCGCGCCGGCAAGCACGTCTTCGTCGAGAAGCCGATGGCCACCAGCGTCGAGGAGGCGCGGGCGATGATCGAGGCCTGCCGGAGCGCCGGCGTCCAGCTCGCCGTCGCCTACCACCTCCGCTGGCACGCCGGGCACCGCCTGCTCGCCCGCCAGGTCCACGAGGGCGCGCTCGGCGCGATCCGCCACATGCGCGTCCTCTGGACCTACCGCGCCGGCGGCGCCGACAACTGGCGCGCCTCGAGCGAGGTCGGGCGCTGGTGGAGCCTGGCGGGCGTCGGCACCCACTGCATCGACCTCGTCCGCTGGATGATGGTCCCCGGCGCGGGCGAGGTCGTCGAGCTCCGCGCGCTCACCACCCACGCCGTCTACAAAGGACCTCACGACGAGACCGCGCTGCTCGCGCTGCGCTTCGCGTCCGGCGCCACGGCCGAGATCGCCACCTCGGTGCTCTTCGACTCGACGCCGTCGGTCGAGATCTACGGCGCCAGCGCCTCGGCGGCCTGCGAGGGGACGCTCGGCCCCCACGGCGCCGGGCGGGTGCGCTCGCGCGGCGAGGAGCTCGCCTTCACCCCGACCGACCCGTACGCCGGCGAGCTCGCCGACTTCGTCGCCGCGATCCACGAGGGCCGCCCGCCCGAGGTCGACGGTCACGAGGGCATGCGCAACGTCGAGCTCCTGGTCGAGGCGGCGCCCTCGGGCTGAACCCTGGGCTGGAAGCCCGGGGCATGTCGGAATCCCTCGGTCTTCGGCGTGGTGAGGGGCCCTGACGCCCGCCGTCGCGGCGCCGCGTTGGTGCTAGGCTCGCCGCGCCCATGCTCCTCGTCATCGACGTCGGCAACACCAACATCAGCTTCGGCTTGCTCGACGGGACGGAGCTCAAGGAGCACCTCCGCTGCGAGAGCGCCCGCTCGCGCACGGTCGACGAGTACGCCGTCTTCATCCGCCAGATGATGGCGCTCTCCGGGATCGACGCCTCCCTCGTCACCAGCGCGATCATCGCCAGCGTGGTGCCGACGCTCACCGACACCATGGTCGGGCTGACGCGCCGGGCCTTCGGGCTCGAGCCGCTGGTCGTCGGCCCCGGCATCAAGACGGGGATGGCCATCCTCTACGAGAACCCGCGCGAGGTCGGCGCCGACCGCATCGTCAACGCGGTCGCCGCCTACGAGTGGGCCAAGGGCGGCGTCATCGTCGTCGACTTCGGTACCGCGACGACCTTCGACTGCGTCACCACGCGCGGCGAGTACCTCGGCGGCGTGATCACCCCGGGCGTCCAGATCAGCGCCGAGGCCCTGTTCTCGCGCGCCGCCCGGCTGCACCGCGTCGAGCTCGCGCTGCCGCCCAAGGTCGTCGGCCGCAACCCGGTGCACTCGATGCAGTCCGGCATCGTCTACGGCTACGCCGGGCTCGTCGACGGCCTCTGCGCGCGCCTCCGCCGCGAGCTCGGCTACCCTTGCCGCGTCATCGCCACCGGCGGGCTGGCGCGCCTCATCGCCCCGCAGACGGAGGCGATCGAGGAGGTCGACGACAACCTGACGCTCACCGGGCTCCGCCTCATCTACGAGCGCAACACCGCCGCGGTCCCGGAGCGATGACCGCGCGGCGGGCGCGCGGCGCGCGGTCGATCGCGATCGGCGGCCTCGCGCTCGCGGCCGCGCTCGCCGCCGGGGTGGGCCTGGGCGCCGAGCCGGCGAGCCTGGGCCGCGCGCTCGCCGGGCCGGGCCTCGACCGCACCATCCTCTTCGACGTCCGCGCGCCGCGCGTGCTCCTCGCCGCCCTCGCCGGAGGGGCGCTCTCGGTCGTCGGCGCCGCCTACCAGGGCCTGCTCCGCAACCCGCTCGCCGAGCCGTACGTGCTCGGCGTCTCGGGCGGGGCGGCGCTCGGCGCGACGTCGGCGATCGCCGCCGGGCTCGGCGCCGTCACCCTCGCCGGCGCGACCCTCATCCCGCTCTGCGCGCTCGCGGGAGGCCTCGGGGCGACGTTCCTGGTGCACGCGATCGGCCGGCGCGCCGCCGCCGGCTCCGCCGGCACGAGCGTGCTCCTCGCCGGGGTGATGGTGAACTCGATCGCCGCCGCGCTGATCACCTTCCTCAAGACGCTCGTGTCCCCCTCGCGCGCGCAGCAGCTCCTGCGCTGGCTCACCGGCTTCATCGATCTGCCGCCGAGCCCCGCCGCGCTCGCCGCCGTGGCCGGCTACGTGGGCATCGGCTGCGCGGTCCTGCTCGCCGACGCCGGACGCCTCAACCTCTTGGCGCTCGGCGACGACGCCGCCTCGAGCCTCGGCGTCGAGGTCCGCGCGCTCGAGCGCCGCGTCTTCCTCGCGGCCTCCTGCGTCGTGGGCGCGGTGGTGAGCGTCACCGGGCTCATCGGGTTCGTGGGCCTCGTGGTGCCGCACGCGGTCCGGCGCCTCGCGGGCCCGGACCACCGCCTCGTCCTGCCCCTGTCGCTGCTCGCCGGCGCGGCGGCGCTCGTCCTCTGCGATCTCGCCGCCCGCGTCTCGTTCCGCTGGATCGGGACCGAGCCCCCGGTCGGCGCAGTGACCGCCCTCGTGGGCGGGCCGGCCTTCCTGTGGATGCTTCGCCGGCCGATCGAAGCCCGATAGCGATCGGCGCCGAGCGGAACGCGCGCGCTCGACCTGCGCGCGTAGTAGAATGCCCTCCCGTGATGGCGTCTCCTCCCCAGCAAACCGCCGCGCCGCTCGCGCTCGAGCTCGCGCCCCGCAGGAGCCGCTCCTGATGCGATCGCGTGGTTCGACGCGAGGGTGGGGCCTCGCCGCGAGGCTCGCCGTGGTGCTCGCGGGCACGATGCTCTGCGCGGCCCCCGCGTGGGCGAACGAGCCGACCGAGGCCGAGCTGGCCGCGGCGCGCGCCCTCTTCAAGGAGGGCAAAGAGCTCGAGACGCAGAACGCCTGGGCCGAAGCGCTCGAGCGCTTCAAGAAGGTCGGCGAGGTCAAGAGCACGCCGCAGGTCCGCTTCCACGTCGCCCTCTGCGAGGAGCACCTCGGCCGCCTCGTCGCCGCGATCAACGGCTTCGAGCAGGCCGAGGAGGAGGCCAAGCGCCCCGGCGCCAACGCCGACGACGTGGCCGAGAACGCGCCCGTGCGCGCCGAGGCGCTCCGCAAGCGCGTGCCCCACATCCGCTTCGAGGTCTCCGGCCAGCTCGAGAGCTCGAAGATCATGCTCGACGGCGCGCCGGTCGCGGCCGCCCTGGTGGGCGCGTCGCTCCCGGTCGATCCCGGCAAGCACACGATCGAGGTCGTGACCGCGAGCGGCACGGTGGTGATGCACAAGGAGCTCGAGCTCAAGGAGCAGGCGTCGGAGCGGATCGCGATCGACGCGGACGCGGCGCCGAAGGGCGACCCCACGCCGAAGCCCGACGCCGCCGCCCCGCTCGCGCCCACGGCGCCGCCGGGCGCGCCGCCGGCCGCCGCGCCCTCGAAGCTCCCGGCGATCGCCGTCGGGGCCGCCGGCGTCCTCAGCCTCGCCGGCGCCGGCGTCTTCCTCGGCCTGCGCGAGGCGAGCATCGCCGAGGTCACCGAGACCTGCGACGCCACGCAGAACCGCTGCGACCCCGCCAAGCGCGGCGTCGCCGAGGACGGCCAGACGTACACGACGGTCGCCAACATCCTCCTCGGCGTCGGCGCCGCCGGGATCGTCACCGCGGGCGTCCTCTGGGTGTTCGTGCTCACGCCCTCGTCCGCGCCCGCGCCGGCCCCCAAGGTCGGCGTCACCGCCGCGCTGGGCGGCCTCCGCGTCGTCGGCTCGTTCTGAAATCAGCGAGGGCCCGCGGTCGCTCGTCGCGGCGTCGGAGCGCGCCGGGTCGGCGGAAGCTCGCGCCGCGGCCGCCTGCCCCGCTAGGATGCACGGCGCGGGCTCGTCCCGCGGGGAGACCGACATGACGACGGCACAGGCCGCGGATACCGGGGGCGCGACGGTGCGCGCGCAGGGCGAGATCCTGGAGCTCGAGGGCGAGGTCCACTCGCCGTACATCAACCACGACCTCGCCCCGGCCAGGCTCAAGGATCGCAAGTGGGCGATGAAGGACATCGCCGCGCTCTGGATCTCGATGTCGGCCTGCGTGCCGACGTACATGCTCGCCTCGTCGCTGATCGCCGAGGGCATGAGCTGGTGGCAGGCGGTGCTCACCATCTTCCTCGGCAACACCATCGTGCTCCTGCCGATGATCCTCAACGCGCACGCCGGCACGAAGTACGGCATCCCCTTCCCCGTCTACTGCCGCCCGGCGTTCGGGATCCTCGGCGCCAACGTGCCCGCGATCCTGCGCGCGCTCGTCGCCTGCGGCTGGTTCGGCATCCAGTCGTGGATCGGCGGCTGGGCCATCTACAAGATCGCCGCCATCTACTTCCCCTCGTGGGAGAAGCTGCCGCCGAGCTTCTTCGGCATCAACGCGCCCCAGCTCTTTTTCTTCCTCCTCTTCTGGGGCATCAACATGCTCGTCATCTACAAGGGGATCGAGTCGATCCGCGTCCTCTTGAACATCAAGGCGCCGCTGCTCATCGCGCTCGGGCTCGCGCTCCTGTGGTGGGCGTACGACAAGGCGGGAGGCTTCGGCCCGATGCTGGACACGCCGTCGGCGTTCGCGCCGGGCCAGCCGAAGGAGGGGAAGTTCTTCGCCCTGTTCTTCCCGGCGCTCACCGGCATGGTCGGCTTCTGGGCGACGCTCTCGCTGAACATCCCCGACTTCACGCGCTACGCGTACTCGCAGCGCGACCAGGTCGCCGGGCAGGCGCTCGGGCTGCCCACCACGATGGGGCTCTTCTCGTTCATCGGCGTCGCCGTCACCTCGGCCACGGTCGTCATCTACGGCGAGACCATCTGGGATCCGGTCATCCTCATCACCCGCTTCAAGAGCCCGATCGTCCTCATCGTCTCGCTCGTGTCGCTCTGCATCGCGACGCTCGCGACCAACATCGCCGCCAACGTGGTCAGCCCGGCGAACGACTTCGCCAACCTCTGGCCGAAGAAGATCTCGTTCCGGACCGGCGGCTTCATCACCGGCGTCATCGGGATCCTCATCCAGCCGTGGCGCCTCGTCGCCGATCCCACGGGGTACATCTTCACCTGGCTGGTCGGCTACTCGGCGCTCCTCGGCTCGATCGGCGGCGTGCTCATCGGCGACTACTACATCGTCCGCCGGACGCGCCTCGACCTCGTGAAGCTCTACGAGAAGAACGGGCCCTACTGGTACTCGGGCGGCTGGAACCCGGTCGCGCTCGTCGCGATGGCGGCGGGCATCCTGCCCAACCTGCCGGGCTTCCTCGGCACCATCAAGGTGGCGGCGGTGGGCGACTTCTGGATGAAGCTCTACAGCTACGCGTGGTTCGTCGGGTTCGGGATCTCGTGCGCCGTCTACCTGGTGCTCACGCTGGCGCTCGGGCGCGGCGGGGCCGCCGCGCAGCCGGCCCCCGATCCTACTCCATGAGGATCTGCGGGTCCGCCACGTTGCGCTCGTCGTCCGACATGGCGGCCGACGGCGCCGGCGCCTCGTCGGCCCACGCGGCGACCACGCTGATCACCGGCTCGCGATCGCTGCGGGTGCGGCTCGCGCTCGCGCTCACCCGCAAGAAGCGCGGCGGCGCCGGCGCCTGCTGCGGGCTCGCCCTGCTCGGCAGCCGGATCACGGGGCGGGCCTCCTGCCGGCGGAACGACGGCGTCCCCGGCGCGTCCAAGCGCAGGGCCGCCGTCACGGTCGCCGCCTCGCCCGCGCCCACGCGGAGCGCCGTGCGCACGTGGCCGCACCCGACGTTGCTGAAGGTTCCCTCGGCGTCGCGGTAGAACATCTGCCCGCCGGCCGGGAGCACGAGCCAGAGCGCATCGCCGGTCCGGTAGCCGTACGCCGCAAAACCGGCAGGGCCGCGCGCCAGGACCGCGAGCGGCACCTTGGTCGTCGCGGCCGCGCGGACGCCGAGCGTCGCCGGGTCGATCCAGGCGTCGACGATCTCGAGGGCAGCGCCGGCGTCCGAGACGACGAGCCGCTCGGTTCGCACCGGCAGCACCTGCTTGCCTTGCACGAACGCCGATGCCTGCCCGTCGCGGAAGGCGTTGCCGGCGTCGCTGCCGGACGCGACGAGGTCGGCGCCCGCCTTGACGCAGCGCCGATCGGCCGTCTCGATGGAGACGAAGGAGCGCGACGAATCGCGCGAGCTCGCCGCGATGCCGCCGACCGTCTCGCCCTTGCCGATCGACGCCGGCGCGGCGCCCAGGTCGAGCACCGCCGGCAGCGTGACGTCGGGGAGATCGGCGAGCCGCGGCCGGCCGCCGGCGGCGGCGGGCGACGCCGCGGCGACGAGCGCGAGGGCGACGAGCGCCCGCCTCACAGCGACCTCAGGTAGGCCTCGAGCGCGTCGACGTCTTCGTTCGAGAGGTGCCCGGTGTGGCCCATCTTGCCGTCGGAGCCGTGGAGCAGCGCGCGCAGCGTCGGGTAGCGGCCGTCGTGGAAGTAGGGCGCGGTGCCGCCCACGAAGCGGAGCGACGGCGTGTCGAAGCGCGCCGAGGGATCGCCCTTCGCCTGGCTGCCGATGTCGTGCACGGCGCCGTCGGCGAACGACGTCTCGGCGCCGTGGCAGCCCGCGCAGCCGGTCTCGCTCGAGTGGAAGATCGCCTGGCCGCGCGCGACCCGGGTGCGCTCCGCGGACGCGACGCGGAGGCCGCCGTCCGCCGCGTCCTCGCCGGGACCGCGCAGGCTGGTGACGTAGGCGATGAGCGACGAGAGCTCGCGGTCGGAGAGGCCCGCGCCGCGGAGGCGCTGGAAGGTGTGGAGCAGGTGCTCCTTCACGTCGCCGTTGGCGCCGTTCCAGCCGTAGGGCGCGGTCTTCGCGAGGCGGCCGGCGAGCATCGGGGTCTGGCGCGGGCCGTCGGGCGTCGCCCAGGTGAGCGCGTCGTCGCGTCCGTCGGGGTGACAGCTCGCGCAGGCGCGCCCGTCGTTCGAGATGCGCAGGTCGCCCGCGGCGTGGAAGAGGCGGCGGCCGAGCGCGAGGTCGGCCGTGGCGGAGCCGCCCGCCTTGCGCGAGAGGGCGAACCGCTCGGGCGCGGCCGGCGACGCGTCGGGATCGGCCGCGCCCAGGCTCACGACCGAGACGGCGCGATCGAACTGCGACCAGACGACCGCGCGCCGGCCGGAGGCGTCGACGGCGAGGCCCGTCGGCCCGGCGGGCACCGACCAGCGCCGCGTCTCGGCCGTGCGCGGATCCGCCGAGAGGGCGTCGTACTCGACGATCGCGTCGATGCCGAGGCAGGCGACGAGCAGCCCGCCGCCGGCGGCGTCCACCGCGGCGGCGCGCGGGAGCAAGCACTCGGTGGGCAGGCGCGCGCCGAGCACGCGGCGCGGATCCGAGGTGAGCTCGAGCGAGGCCTCGATGGGCCGGTCCGTCGCCGCGTCGATCACCGCGATGCTCGCGACCTCGGCGGGGAGCGGCCCGCCGCTGCCGTAGCCCGACGCGGGCGCCTCGGTGTCGCCGGGATCGACGAGCACCTGGGGCGCGAGGATGCGGCCGCCCGGATCCACCGTCTTGGCGAGGGCGAACCCCTGGCATGCGCGGCGCGGCTTCGGATCCGGCGCGCCCAGCGAGGCGAGCAGCCCTCGGTTGCGCTGCGCGGGCTCCTCGACGCCGGTGAGATCGATCACCCGAGCCGTCCGGCTGCCGAGCTCGACCACGCTCATGCGCGATCCGACGACGTGCGCGACGTAGGCCTTGGCTCCGTCGGCCGAGACCACGACGCCGCGCGGCTCGCGCGGGAGCGAGACCTCGAAGCGGCGCTCCAGATCCGCGGCGGCGTAGCCGGCGAGCGCGTGCCCCCACGCGCTCGACACCAGCACGGTGGCGTCGTCCGGGGTGGCCGCGAGCGCCACCGGCTCGGGCGCCGTCGGGACGGCGCAGCGGTGCGTGAGCGGCGCCGCGGGATCGGCGGCAGGCTCGAGCACCTCGACGCGCGCGCGGTCGCGGATGGCGACGAGCACGCGGCCGTCGGCGGCGACGAGCAGCTGCGATGGCGTCCCGGAGAGCGGCGTCGTCGAGAGCTCGGCCTTGGTGTCGACGTCGACCGTGTGCAGGTCGCCGTCGTCCTCGTCGAGGACGTACGCGACGGTGCGCTTGCCGAGGCGCGCCAGCGCGACGGTCGATCCGACGCGGGGTGCCTCCAGCGGCATCGCCCCCACTCCGGGTGCGAGCCGGGCGCACCCCGGCGCTTCCGTCGCGGCGGGCCCGGGGCGCGGCACCTCCGCGTCCGTCCGCCCCGTCGCCCCGCCACACCCCGCGACCGCCGCCGCGGCGCACACCAATCCCCCCAGCCATCGTTGCATCGGCACGAAAGACGTACGCGCCGCCGAAATGTTCTCTCCCTCCTCGGCCTTCGGCCTCGGGCGTCGTAGACCTTCGCGCCAGCCGTCGGCCCTTCGGGCCGCCGGTTGGCACGGCCGGTTCTCTTCCCGTGGTCCGTCGGCGGAATCCGCACCGCGAATGTGTGTTCTCACCTTCGCGCGGCCCGTCGGCCCAGCGTGGCACGGCCCGTTCGTGCCTCGGTCCTCGAGAGTCGGCCGTCAGGGGAAGTCGCAGTACCCGTGCGCGACGTGCCCCGGCTCGTAGTAGCAGGTGCCCAGGAGCGCTTCGGGGCACTCCGACGAGGTCTGGCACATCCGATACTCGTTCACGGCGTTGCACGTGGCCTTGCAGGTCACGCTCTCCATCTCGTAGAGCGTCCCGACCGCATCGAGCCCGCAGCAGATGAGGCCGCCGCCGCAGTCGGCGTCGCGGTTGCACGGGTACTCGGCCAGCGCCCCGCAGCTCCCCTCGGCGCCGCAGTGATCCTGCGAGCCGTCCCCCACCTTCACGCAGCAGACGTCGCCCGGGCTGCACTGGATCGCCGGATCCTCGCACCAGAGCGCCGGGCCGGCGCCGGTCGAGGTCGACGTCGAGGTGCTGGTGCTGGTGCTGGTGGTCGACGTCGATGTCGACGTCGACGTCGACGTGCTGGTCGACGTTCCCGTGGTGCTCGGATCGCCTCCGCCGCTGGTCGTCCCGCCGCCGCTCCCCGTGGTCGTCGTGGGCCCGGCACCGCCCGTACCACCGGCGGTCGCGTCGTCGCGGAACCCGAACTCCGGGTAGGAGCACGCCGCGATCAGCGCGACCGACGAGCCGAGAACGATCCACGAGGCGCGCATCGGGGTCGGCCCCAGGGTACGCGCCTTGGCCGCGTCACGCCACGCCGAGCAGCTTGTTCATGCTCGCCTCGTCGGCCGGCGTGAACGCGTACTGATCGAACTCGGCGCTCGTCACCCACTTGAAGGCGTTCACGGCGAGCGGGGCGAGCTCGCCTCCCGTGATGTGGCACTCGTAGAGGTACAGATCGACCACGTACCGCTCGTACGGGTGGCTCACGAAGGAGATGAGCTGCCCGGCCTCGATCTCGACGCCGAGCCGGTGGCGCACCTCCCGCTTGAGCGCGGCGGCGTCGGTCTCGGAGTCCTCGACGCGGCCGCCGGGGAACTCCCAGAGCAGCGGCAGGACGGCCGTGGGACGGCGCTGGGTGATGAGGTAGCGCCCCTCCTGCTCGATGACGGCGGCGACGACGCGGATCGTGCGCAACGATTCCATTCGAGATCCTTCCCTCCCCACCGAGCGGTTCCCTGGGCGCAACGTCTGGCGTCCGGGCGACCTTCCACAGCCGAGCTGCGGGCCCCGCCGCGCGCGGCGGACGAGACTACAGCGTGACGCGGAAGAGCTGCTGTCCCATCAGCAGGATATCGCCGTTCGTGAGCTCGGTCTCGCTCTTCAGGCGGATGAAGCTCCCGTTGGAGCTGCCGAGATCGGTGAGGTGCATCTGGCCCGCCTGCCAGGAGATCCGGCAGTGCAGGCCCGAGACGTATCCGTCCTCGGGGAACAGGACGTCGCCGCGCTCGCGGCCGAGGTGCAGGCCCGACTCGGGGATCGGGTAGGCGTTGCCGGTGGCGTCGCGGCCGATGATGAGGGCGATGCGGCCGACGTAGCCCTTCGCCGGGCTGCCCATGCGCTCGACGCCGTCGGCGTTCGTGGCCATCGGCGTGAGCGGCTCGATGCGGAGGATCTCCTGCCCGATGCGGAAGACGTCGCCGATCTGGACCGAGACCGGCTCCTCGCGGTTGAGCTTGCGGTAGACGCCGTTGAGCGAGCTCTCGTCGCGGACGAAGAGCTTGCCGCCCTTGGGGACGAAGGTGGCGTGGCGCGGCGAGAGATAGCTGTCGCCCGCGAACACCGATCCGGTGTCGCGGCCGATGGTCACCGTGCCCGCGGGCAGCGCGTACGAGCCCGCCTCGCTGCCGTCGGCGCGGAGCGCGGTGAGGACCACGCTGCTGCTGGCGACGGCAGGCATCGCCGCGGCCGCCGGCGGCGGCGCCACCGAAGGCGGCTTGCCCAGCTTGAACCCGCACGAGGCGCAGAACTTGTTGCTCGAGGGGTTGGGGTGCTCGCACTGCGGGCAGATGACCGGGGGCGCCGAGGCGGCGGGGGGCGGCATCGCCGGAGCCGGGCGCGCCGCGGGCATCGCCGGGGGCGGGGCGGATCGGGGGCGGGGCCCCCGCGGGGGGCCGGTGCCGAGGCTGGTGGTCTCGTCGGCGATGGCCGCGCCGGCGGCGGCGCCGCCGCGCTGCACGGCCGGTACGCCGTGGGGAGGGGTCCCGGGCGCGAACTTCTTCGGCGAGGCGTCGCGTGGAAGCTCTGCCCCGCAGCCGAGGCAGAACTTGTAGTGGTCCTGATTCTCCTTCGTGCACTTCGGGCAGGTGATCACCGCGCCTCCTCACAGGCGGGCAAGCCGCTGGGCATGCCAGGCCGACAACCGGCGGGGAGCATAGGCGTCCCACTGGGCGTCTGTCGAGTCGCGTTGCACCTTCGGCGATCCCCACACCACCGACCCGCCCACCCCGGCGGGCGGCAGCCGCCGGGAAGGCCTACCGGGCGAGCATGGCCAGCGCGTCGCGGACCAGGTCCCCGAGGGGCTCGGCCTCGACGCGGGAGCCCAGCGCGGCGACGGCGCGCTCGGCCTCGGCGCCCTTGAAGCCCATGCGCGTCAGCGCCCCGTGGAGGAGCTCGCCCTTGGCGCCGGTCGGCGCCGCTCGGACGGGCGCCGACGGGAGGGGTCCGGCGGAGGCGGGCACCAGGATCTTGTCCTTGAGCTCGAGGACCAGGCGCTCGGCGGTCTTTTTTCCCACGCCGGGGATGGCGGTGAGGCGCGAGGCCTCGCCTCGCCCGATGGCGGCGGCGAGCTCGCCGGCGCTGAGCGCGCTCAGGATCGAGATCGCGATCTTGGGCCCGATGTTGGAGATGGCGATGAGGCTCCGGAACGCCGCCCGGTCCTCGCGGCTCGCGAAGCCGTAGAGGAGGAGCGCGTCCTCGCGGACGTGGGTGTGGACGAACAGCGTCACCGCGCCGGCGGCGTCGGCGGGCGCGCGCCCGAGCGTGCCGAGCGGCGCCGTCACCTCGTAGCCGACGCCGCCGACCTCGAGCGTCAAGCTCCCGTCGGCGCCGTCGTCGACGACGCGGCCCGTGAGCCGGCCGATCATGCCGTCACTCCCTCGCGCCGCGCCGCGAGCGCGGATCGCGCTTGGGCTCGACCTCGAGGCTCAATCCTTGAGCGCTCCCTGCTTGATCCAGCGCCGGACCACGTCGCGCTTGTCGGCCGGCAGGATCGGGCTGCTCTGCGGCATCGACACGCCGCAGCCGGCGGTGCCGCAGGTCACGCCGTCGCAGGTCAAGCCGTTGTCGAGCTTGGCCAGGAGGAAGCTGGCCTTCGGGTCGCCCGGGGCGATGATCTTCATGTTCGGCGCGCGGAACGCGTTCACGTTGACGTTCTGGTTGAAGATGGCGTCGATCTGCGCCGGGGTGACGGCTCCCGAGCTCATCGGCGGGCCGAGGAAGGGCTGGCCCTGCGGGCCGCTCTGCAGGCCGTGGCACGAGTTCGACAGGCCGCACGAGTTCTGCAGGATGGGCAGGACGTCGGCCTGGAAGTGGGTGGCGGGCGCGTCGCCGGAGAAGCTCGAGTAGTCGAAGCACGCGTCGCCGGTCGTCTCGGTGTCGTCGCCGCCGCACCCGGCGAGGGCGCCCGCCAGGGCGCTGAAGCTCAAGATGGCAAAGAGACCGCTTTTCACGTTCGCCTCGTTACGGTTGGGGTCCAGGTTGGACGCAAACCCTACCAGAAACGTCGCGCCTGCTGGCAAGCAAGCACGGACTTGGCCGAGGACGGACCGGCGGACTACGATCGCGGCGGCGTGCAGACCTCGCGGCGTGGCGTCTGGCTCGTGGCCTCTTGGCCTCTGCTCCTCCTCGGGGGGTGCTCCAGCGGGCACGACCCGGTGGCGAAGGAGCTCGCCGACCTGCGCTCCGAAGTCGTCAAGCTCCGCGCCGACACCTCGGTGCTGAACGAGCGCGTCGACGCGCTCGAGATCGCGCGCGGCACCTTCCGCGGCGGCAGCCCCGCGCCCGCGCCCGCGTCGAGCGGGGATCGCCCGCCGCTCGACGTCGTCCGCCTCGGCCCGGGCGAGGCCGCGCCCGCGAGCGAGGACGCCGACGCCGACTCGCCGCGCCCCGTCGTCCGCGGCAGCGGCGGCGGCGTCACCGTCGAGGAGCCCGCGCCCTCGCGCGGCGGCCCCGCCGCGCAGAAGGCCTACGACGACGCGCTCGAGCTCTTCCGCGCCAAGAGCTACGACAAGGCGCTCGACGCCTTCGCCGGCTTCCTCGTCAAGTACCCCGACCACGCCAACGTCGACAACGCGACCTACTGGCGGGGCGAGAGCTTCCTCGCCAAGGGCGACCAGCGCAAAGCGGTCGTCGAGCTCGAGGCGGTGGTCGCCAACTGGCCGAAGGGCAACAAGGCCCCCGACGCGCTCTACAAGCTGGTCCAGACCTACGCCGCGCTCGGCGAGGCGCCCCGCGCCGAGCAAGCGAAGAAGAAGCTCCTCACCACGTACCCCCAGAGCGAGGCCGCGAAGAAGCTCCGCGCCAAGGCCTCACCGAGCCCGAAGCCATGAAGCGAACCTCGACCACGCTGCTCTCGCTGGCTGCCGTCTCCTTCTACTCCGCGCTCTCCCCGGCGCAGGAGGCTCCGCCCGGCGGCGAGGGCGAGGGCGCGCCGCCGCCGTCGGTCACCGTGGTGCAGGTCCCCGCGCCCACGACCCAGGTCCAGGTGCCCGGGTATCCCGCGCCGGGCGTCGATCCGAACGCGCACCTGCCCTCGAGCTCGCGCGGCACGAGCGACACCTCCCGGTCGAGCGACGGCTTCGATCTGCGGCCCGGCACCGGCCCCGCCGGCTCGGTCCACGGCACCGCGACGGGCGCGTACGTGGTCGAGGGCAACCTCGTCCCCGAGGCGCACACGGTCCGGCGCGGCGACACGCTCTGGGAGATCTCGGGCCAGTACTACAAGAACCCGTACAACTGGCCGCGCGTCTGGGCCTATAACCAGCAGATCCAGAACCCGCACTGGATCTACCCCGGCGACCGCGTGCGCCTGCGCGAGGGCGGCGCCGCGGCGCAGCAGGGCGCGGGCCTGGGCCTCGCGCGGCGGCGCGCCACCGTGCCCCCCGAGACCATCTTCCTCCGGGACATGGGCTGGGTCGACGACGAGAAGAACGACGCGTGGGGCCAGATCGTCGGCAGCCCCGACGACCAGATGCTCCTCAGCGACGGCGACGACGTCTACATCCAGCTCGAGGGCGATCACGAGATCGCGCTCGGCCAGGAGCTGACCATCTGGCGTCCGGTCCGCGAGGTCGAGGGCGAGAACGCGTCGGGCAGCCTCATCTCGATCCGCGGCACCGCGCGCGTCGACCGCTACAACCCCAAGACCAGGTTGGCGCGCGCCCACGTCATCGAGTCGCTCGACGTGATCGAGCGCGGCGCCCGCGTCGGGCCGGTGAGCCGTCGGTTCGACGTGGTCCCGCCAGCGACGAACGACACCGACGTCACCGCCCGCATCCTCGCGGCGATCTACCCGCACCAGCTCTACGGGCAGTTCCAGGTGGTCTTCCTCGACAAGGGCGAGAAGGACGGCATCAAGCCGGGCAACCGCTTCTTCGCCGTGCGCCGGGGCGACCCGTGGAAGCAGTCGCTCAAGGGCGCGGGCACCATGGCGCGCTACCGTCCCAAGGTCCACGAGGACGCCGCGGCGCGGATCGAGCCCGCCGACGAGCCGGACGCCGACGAGGACCTCTTCCCGGACGAGACCTACGCCGAGATCCGGGTCCTCCGGGTCAAGGATCACACCGCGACGGCGCTCGTCACCGCCTCCACGCACGAGATCGAGCGCACCGCCGTCCTGCACGCACGCAAGGGCTACTGAGCCTCGATTCGCTCCGATGGCCTTCGAGCCCCAAAACGCGGGGCCGGCCGCCGCGCGATTGGAAACGCAGCGCACGAAGCGCTAGCGTTTCCGGGTGACCACCCCGGAGCGCATCCGTGTCGCGAGCTGGAACTGCTTCGGCTCGCCGTTCGACGCGCTCTCGTTCTTCATGGGGCGGCCGTTCTGGCCCGAGCGGCTCTCCTCGCCGTCGGTCGCGCGCGCGCTCGCCTCGTACGATCTGGTCTGCATCCAGGAGAACCTGGTCCACCACGTCCGCGAGCGCCTCGAGGCGCTGCGCCGCGCCGCCGGGTTCGCCGAGCTCTGGTTCGACCCCATCGGGCCCGAGATCGCGACCGGCACCTACTTCGGCGGCGGGCTGGCGATCCTCTCGCGCTGGCCCATCCGCGCCCGGTTCGTGCGGCTGACCACGGGCGCCGGCCCGGATCTCTACGCGCGCAAGGGCTTCACCGTCGCCGAGGTCACGCTCCCGACCGGGAGCACGGTGCGCCTCGTCAACACGCACCTGCAGGCCGACTACAACTACCTGCCCGGGCCGACGTGCTCCGGCGTGCGCACCCGCCAGATCGCCGAGCTGGCGCGGACCCTCGGCTCGCCGGACGCCGCGCCGCCGCCGGCCACCATCCTCTGCGGCGATCTCAACATCCCGCACGGGACCGAGGAGTACCTCGCGCTCGTCGGGTTGCTGGGTGGATCGCTCACCGACATCACGGCCGAGGCGGGGCTCATCACCTACGACGTCGACCGCAACGACATCGCGGCCGCGTTCCACGAGGGCGGCGCCGAGCGCTGCCTCATCGATTACATCTGGGTCTCGAGCGACCGCTTCGCCGTCCGCGAGGTCCGCGCCCTGCTCGAGGAGCCGCTCTCCGACGTGGGCCGCGCGCCGGGCAAATACCGCACGCGCGCCTTCGCTTCGGATCACTTCGCGGTGGGGGCGACGCTCGACCTGTTGCGGTGATCGATCGCCGCGCCGCCTACGCCGTGACCGGCCCCGCGAGCTCGAGCTTGCTCTTGGCCATCTTCGCGAGCTTGGTCCGGCCGCCCTTCTTGGCGACCTCGGCCAGCACCTCGGCGCCGAGCGGCAGGCGCTTCTCGGCGAAGTGGAACCCGACGTAGTAGAGCTCCTCGAGCCCGAGGGCGCGGTCCTTGCGGAGCGAGGCGAGCACGTCGAAGCCCTTGGCGAGGAGCTCCTCGAGGTGCTTGAGCCCCTCGTCGGCGGCGCGCGCCGTGGCGCTGGTGTCGCGGCGGCTGCGCACGAGCTCGTGCGAGGCGAGGCGGTAGCGATCGTCGGGGCTCGCGTGGTCGCCGCGGCAGAGCAGGCGCAGCACGGCGACGGCCTTGTCGTCCTTCTTCCCTTTTTCGAGCTTTCGGGCGAGCTCGCGGAGCGCCGCCGAGGTGGCGTCCGGATCGGCGTCGCGCGCGACGTCGTACGCCGCCTCCCAGCCTCGCTCGGAGGCGGCGAGCTTCTCGAGCGCCGCCTCGAGGAGCTGCTCCCGCAGCGCCGGCTTGATCTTCTTCGCGAGCGGCCCCAGCACCTTGCGCAGGAGCCAGGCGCGATCGGCGTCCTCGGTCTCGAGCAGCGCCTTGGCGAGGGCGGGCACGGCCTCCTCGCGCCCGGCGAGCCCCTCGGCGGCGAGCTCGGCGCGGCGGCGATCGCGCTTGCATACGATCTCGACCAGCGCCTCGGCCGCCTCGGCGCCCGGCTGGCGCCCGAGCTGCTCGATCGCGAACCGCGCCCGCTCGGGATCGGGGTGCGCGGCGAGCGAGGCGAAGCGGCGCACCACCTTGGGCGGCAGCTCCATCGTGCAGAGGGTGTGCAGCGCCGTCTGGGCGAGCGCGCGGTCGTCGGCCTCGGCGGCGTCGACGAGCGCGAGGATGACCTTCGACGCGTCCGCCGCGCCGGCGTTGTGGGCGGCGAAGCGCAGCGCGATGAGCGCCTCCTGGCGGACCGCCGTGGGCTGGTCCTTCGCCTGGGCGTACTCGAGCAGCGTGGCCACGCCCTTCTCGTCCTCGAGGTAGCCGAGGATCTTCAGCGCCGCGGCGGTCGCGCCCGGCGAGGCCAGGGTCTTCTTCTGCTTGAGGAACTTCTCGGTCTGGGCGAGGTAGCTCTTGCGCTGGCGCGCGTCGGCGCGCTTCACCTCGTGGCGCACCGCGAGCGCCGCCGCCTTGGCCGCCTCCTGATCCGAGGTGTCGAGCCCCGAGAGCAGCGCCGAGAACGCCTCGGAGCCGCCGAGCTCGGCGAGGATCGCGTCGAGCGCCCGGCGCTCGTCGGCGCCCGCCGTCGCCATCCGCTCGCGGATCGCGGGCACGCCCTCCTCGCCCACGCTCGCGACCGCCGCCGACGCCGCGCGCCGCACCTCGGCCGAGGTCGAGGTGAGCAGCGGGAAGATCTTGGGGAGCATCCGCTTCGATCCGAGGCGCGAGAGCGTGTCGAGCGCGTGGCGCTGCAGCGCCGGGATGCTGCTGCCGAGCAGCTTCTCGAGCCCCTCCATCACCTTCGGCGCCTTCGCCTTGAGCTCCCCCAGCACGATCGCGGCGGCGATCTGCTTGTCGATGGACTCGTCCTGGAGCATCCCCGCGATCCGGTCGATGTCGTTCATCTCGACGCCGGTTATTTCACGGACGCCGCGCGGGCGGGAGGGGTTTCGGGCCGCGGCGGCGCGTCACGGCGCCCGAGCCGCGCGACCGGTCTTCCAGGTCCTCCGGCTCCTCCGCGCTGGGGCAGGCCGCCGGGAGGGTGGCGGGGCCGGGGCGGGTATGTAATCTACAGCCGTGCTCGCCCGGCTCCGCGTGTGGTCCGTGCCGGCGCTCGTCGCCGCGTGGTCCTTCGCCGGCTGCACCGACGCCGCGGCGCCCCCCCGCCCTTCGGGGGAGCTCGCCCCCACGACGGGCGCGAGCGCCGTCGCGGCGCCCGCCCCCCCGCCGGGCCCCCCTCCCGTCGTGGTCACCGCGGCTGGCGCGCGGTTCGATCCCGCGGCCGTCCGGCTCGTCCTCGACGATCCCCGGCTCGCGGCGGTGCGCGAGGCCGCCGATCGCGAGGCCTGGGGCAAGGCGGCGGTCGAGATGACCCTGGCCGTGTCCGGGCGCCCCGGCGCGGCCGGCCCCTCGGCCGCCGAGGCGCCCGCCTGGACGTACGAGCTCGGGCGGCTCCGTGGCCTCGCCGGCGACGCCGCCGGGGCCGCGCGCGCCTTCGACGACGCCGCCGCGGCCGACTGGGCGCTCGCCGGCTACGCGCGCTGGCAGTCGGCGCACTGGCTCGTCAAGGCGGGGCAGTTCGACGCCGCCATCGAGCGGGCTCGCCGCGTCCCCGCCGGCCTCGCCATCGCGACCGACGTCGAGCTCACGCTGGCCGACGCGCTCGCCGGCCGCGATCAGGGCGAAGACTTCGACGCCGCCGCGGCGATCTGGCGCGGCTACCTGAAGCGGGCGAAGGGCTCCGCGTGGGTGCCGGTCGCGCTCCGCCTCGCGCGCGGGCTGCTCGCGCGCCCGAGCGAGGACCACGCCGAGGAGGCCGTGACGCTCGCGCGCCGCGTCCTCTTCGAGGCCCCGGGCGGCCAGGGCGCCGGCGACGCCAAGACGATGGAGACCGACGCGCTCGCCACGCTCTCGTTCGCGCGGCGCAAGCGCTTCGAGAGCGCGACGCCCGACGAGCTCCTCGCGCGCGCGCGCGGCCTGTTGGCCTCGGCGCAGAACCGCGAGGCGGTGCGCGTCACCGACGGCCTCGTCGGGCTCATCGAGGCGCCGGGCGCCGCGCCCGGCGGCGAGCGCGCCTGCGAGGGCTGGCTCCTCCGCGCCGAGGCGCTCGCCAAGGCGAGGAAGAAGCCCGAGGCCGCCGACGCCTACGGCAACGCCATCAACCGCTGCGCCGGGCTCCCGCGCCGCGTCGACGCGCTCTTCGCCGGAGGCCGCGCGTCGGTGCAGGCCGGGCGCGCCGCCGAGGCGGCGCTCCGCTACGGCCTCCTCGAGAAGGAGTTCCCCGCCCACTCGTACGCCGACGACTCCCGCCTCAAGGGCGCCCGCGCCGTCCTCGAGCTCGGCGACGAGGCGCGCTTCACCGCGATGCTGCTGCGCATGCCCGACGACTACCCGTCGGGCGACATGGTGAACGACGGCCTCTTCGAGCTGGCGCTGGCGCGCATCGAGAAGCGCGACTGGGCCGGCGCGATCGCCCCGCTCGAGCGCGCCCTCGCCCGCGTACCCAGGGAGCGCTCCTACGCGGCGGCGGGACGCCTGCCCTATTTCCTCGGGCGCGCGCGGCTGGCCACCGGCTCGCGCGACAAGGCCATCGAGCACTTCAAGGCCGTGATCGACGGCCACCCGCTCTCGTTCTACATGTCGCTCGCCTACTCGCGCCTGACCGAGATCGATCCCGCGCTGGCGAAGAAGACGCTCGACGAGGCCGCGGCCCGCGAGCCGGAGGGCGCCTTCGATCTCGCCGAGAGCGACGCGTTCAAAGAGCCGGCGTTCCTGCGCGCCGTCGAGCTCGTGCGCCAGGGCGAGGTCCGGCAGGCGACCGCCGAGCTCGACCAGCTCGGCCTCGCCGCGCGCACCGCCCCACCCGAGGTGCTCTGGGCCGCGGCGTTCCTGCTCGCCCGAGGCGGCGGCGTCACCCAGTCGCACTCCCTCTTCCGCGGCGCCCTGGCCGGGCGCAGCGCCTCGACCGAGCTCGCCGAGTGGCTCGAGCACTACCCGCGCGGCCGCTGGCGCGCCGCCTGGGAGCTCGCCTACCCGCGCCCCTTCGCCGACGTGGTCGCGCGCGAGTGCAAGAGGTCCGGCATCTCGGAGGCGTTCGCGTACGCCATCATGCGCGAGGAGAGCGCCTTCGATCCGCGCGTCGTCTCGTGGGCGAACGCGTTCGGCCTGATGCAGCTCATCGTCCCGACGGCCAAGACGATGGCCAAGCCGCTCGGCCTGCCGGCGGATCCCGAGTCGCTCAAGCGCCCGGCGGTGAACGTGGCGCTCGGCTGCAGGTACCTCTCGGTCCTGCGCCGCCAGTTCGGCGACAACCCCTTGCTCGCCATCCCCGGCTACAACGCCGGCGGCGGCGCGCCGAAGAAATGGATCCTTGCCCGGCCGTCGGAGGACTTCGACGTCTTCGTGGAGCGCATCCCTTACGAGGAGACGCGCATGTACACCAAGCGGGTCCTCACCAGCCTCGCCGCCTACGAGTTCCTCTACGCCGCCGATCAGCCGAGCGAGGCGATGCGCATGCCGCTCGCGGCGAGCCCGGCCTCGCGCGTGGCCAGCGCGGGAGGCGGCACGGGGGACGCGGGCGCGAGCGGATCGGTGGCGGCGGTGGATGACGAGGCGCGCGATCCGCGCCCCTGACCGCCGTCACGGCGGCGAGTCGTCGCTCGACAGGAGGACGGCGGCGTTGTTCTGCACCTCGGCGACGCCGAGCGCCCTCGTGTACATCGCCGAGTAGTACAGCTGCCCCACGAACGAGCGCACGCCGATCTCGCGGTTGCCGAGCACGAAGTGGTTGTCGGCCCCGAGCGCGATCGCCTCGCCGGGCGCCGGCGGCGTGCTCATGACCGCGGCGACGGGCGCGCCGTCGACGTAGAGCCGCACGCGGTCTTGCGCGGCGGGCTGGGCGACGTCGAGCACCAGGTGGAGCACCACACGACCGAGCGACGTGAAGCTCACCGGGAAGAGCCCCGCCAAGGGCGCGTTCATCTGCGCGTCGCCTCCGGGTCGCCAGAAGAAGTTGAGCGACGTCGTGTCGCCGGTCGAGAGGGTGAACCTCCCCGACTCGCTGCCGGTGCCGATGTGGCTGATGCGCGAGTTCGAGGGCGAGACGGCGTCGATCTTCACCACCGACTCGATCGTCGCCGCCGCGAGCCCCTCGAGCTCTGCTTCGATCTTGGTCCCGGCGATCGGCGCCGACGCGCGCCCGTCGAGCTCGATGGCATCCCACGACAGCCCTCGGTGCCCGTCGATCTCGGCGTAGCTCATCCCGGCCGTGTAGGTGAGCGGCAGGTCGAGCGGCGCCGGCGCCGCGTCGAGCGCGTGGGTCGGCCCTTGCCCGCTCGCCGCCTCGTCGAGGTAGTAGCGCACCGGCAACCCATCCTCGACGAGCGCCGGCGTCGCGCCACCCGCGCCGCCGCCGCCCGAGGCCGCGCTCGAGGAACCCTGGCCGCCGGCGCCACCGATCCCCGTGCCCGTCGATGAGGTGCCAACGGTCCCCGACGACGTCGATCCGCCGCTGCCGCTCGCTGCGCTCGTCGCCGCGCCGGTGCCGCCCTCGAGCCGAGGATCGAGGAGATCCCAATCGTGGCTGCAGCCCGCGCTCGTGACGAGCGCGCCGGCGACGATTCCCAGTGCGGCGAACCGAGAAGCCCTCAAGGCCCGCCATCCTACCAGGCCTCGAAACCGGAGGCTCCATCGTCCGCCTTGGTCTCGCTCCCGCGCAGGTCTACTCTCGGGCCAGAGGGGGTGCCCGATGAGGCGATTCGCCATAAGCACGGCCATCTTGATGGGAATGGCCTGCGGCAGCGAGGTGCGCATCGAGGGCGCGCAGTTCGGTTCGGACACGTCGTCCTCCTCGTCTTCTTCGTCCGGCAGCGTGGGCTCCGGCGGCGGCGATCTCGGCTTGGGCCAGCCCTGTGCGAGCTCGGAGCCATGCGCCTCCGGCTACTGCGTCGACGGCGTCTGCTGCGACGGCGCCTGCGGCGGCCTGTGCGAAGCCTGCAGCGGGATCAAGACGGGGGCCGCCGACGGCGCCTGCTCGCCCATCCCCTTCGGCGTCGACCCCGACGCCGAGTGCGCCGGCGATCTCACGTGCGATGGCGCCGGCGAGTGTGTCCTCGCGTGCGGCGGCCTCGAGTGCACCGATCTCGGGTTCGAGTGCGGAAGCTGCGCCGTCGACGCGAGCGGCTGCGGCACGGCGGATCAGCCCTGGGCGGGCTGGGACGACATCCCCGCGCCGGCGCCGGGCGACCTCGAGGTCGTGGCGGCGAGCATCGACGAGCTCACCGGCGCCTCGTCCGACAACGGAGGCGCAAGCCCCGAGGGCAAGATCATGGTTGTCGGCAGCCAAGAGATTCAAGAAGGCGACCTCATGCACAGCGTCGGCGGGCTGACGTTCGACCTCTCGATCCTCCCCGCGGGCGCCGACGTGGTCAGCGCGACCGCGTACGTCTACCAGGTAGACGCGTACTTCAACGTGTACGTCGATCCGATGACCAAGCTCGTCGCCTCTCACGCGCGCTTCGACACGCTCTGGGATGCCATCTGGGAGCCCCCGATCCTGGCCGCATTCACCGAGCGCGACGTGTCGCTCGACGACAGCGAAGGCTGGAAGGCGTTCGACGTGACCGACGCGGTCCGTTACGATCTCGCGACCTGCCGCGATCGATCGCAGTTCACCCTCGAGTTCGCCCCCGAGAACGGCGTGTCAGGCGCGGTCGACCACCTGGCCCACTTCGCCGCCAGCGACGGGCAACCCGAGAACAAGGGCGCCGCGCCTTACCTCGCCGTGCGCTACCGCTGACCGCCTTCCCCGGTCTCGTCGAGTCGGTGCCCGGTGTTTCCTCGCGCCTGCATCCACGGCTTGCTGAAGTACCGGTCCCACGAGTCGGGCAAGAGCGCGACCACGGGTCCGCTCACCCGGCCGGAGCGCGCGACGCGCAACGCGGCGACCACGGCCGTCCCGGCGGAGCCGCCGACCAGCAGCCCCTCCTCGCGGACGAGGCGGTGCACCATCGCGAAGCTCTCCTCGTCGCTCACCGTCTCGACCTCGTCGAGGACCGAGCGGTCGAGGATCGGCGGCGGCTTGCTCGAGCCGATCCCCTCGACCTGGTAGGCGGCGTCGGGGCCGACCTCGCCGCGGCGCGCCCACTCGGCGAGCCCCGACCCGAGCGGATCGGCGAGCACCACGCGCACTTGGGGGAGCCGGCTCTTGAGGTAGCGACCGACGCCGGTGATGGTGCCGCCGGTCCCCACGCCGGCGACGAACGCGCCCACCTCGCCGCCCGCTTGCTCGAGGATCTCGGGCCCCGTGGTCTCCTCGTGCACGCGCACGTTGGCCTCGTTCGCGAACTGATCGGTGAGGAACCAGCCACGCTCCTCGGCGAGCCGCCGCGCCACGTTCTGGAAGTTGTCCGGGTGGGCGGGCGGCGCGTTGGGCGTGATCACGAGCTCGGCGCCGAGCGCGGCGAGGGCGGCGCGCTTGTCCGTCGACATCTTCTCCGGCATCACGCAGACGAGCGCGTAGCCGCGCACGGCCGCGACGAGCCCGAGGCCGATCCCCGTGTTGCCCGCCGTCGCCTCGATCAGCGTCGCGCCCGGCCGGAGCACCCCGCGCCGCTCGGCGTCGTCGACGATGGCGAGGGCGATCCGGTCCTTGACGCTGCCGCCCGGGTTCAGGTGCTCGCACTTGGCGAGCACCGGCACCGGCAGCCCGTGCCCGACGCGCGCGAGCGGGACGAGGGGCGTGCCGCCGATGGCGTCGAGGATCGACCGCTGCATCCCGGCGCTTCTACCACGCCGGCCCGGCCGCGGTCGCCGGCCGGCCGGGGCCGTCCGGTCGCGCAGCGCGCCGCCCGCGCACGCGAGCCCGCGCACGCGAGCCCCCGCGCACGCGAGCCCCGCGGGGACGTCGGGCGCTGGGGCGTTTGAGCGTTTCGCCGCTCCTGGTACAGTCCCCTCGGTGACCGATCCCGAAAGCCCCGCGCACCAGCTCGTCGGCGCCGTCCTCAACGGGCGCTGGAAGCTCGTGCGCCTCCTCGGCGAGGGCGGCATGGGCGCGGTCTACGAGGCCGACGGCATCCGCGGCGAGGGCAAGCGCGCCATCAAGATGCTCCACCCCGAGTTCCAGCGGGAGCAGCAGATCCTCGAGCGCTTCTTCACCGAGGCGCAGGCCTGCAAGGGCCTGCAGCACCCGAACGTCGCGCAGGTCTACGAGCACGCCACGGCCGAGGACGGCTCGCCCTACCTGGTGATGGAGCTCCTCAGCGGCATCCCGCTCGCCGCCTACATCGACCAGGGCAACGCGATCCCGCCGCACCAGGCCGCGCCGATCATCCACGGCGTCCTCCAGGCGCTCACGGTCGCGCACGCGCAGCGCATCGTCCACCGCGACCTCAAGCCCGACAACCTCTTCCTGGTCCGCGATCCGCAGGGCAGCTTCGTCGTCAAGGTGCTCGACTTCGGCATCGCCAAGGTGATGGACGCCGCCGGAGGCATGGGCTCGAAGACGCGCACCGGCATGCTCCTCGGCACGCCCGGGTACATGAGCCCCGAGCAGATCAAGAACTCGAAGGGCGTCGACCCGCGCAGCGATCTCTGGTCGGTGGGCGTGATCTTCTACGAGATGCTCACCGCCCGTCAGCCCTTCGTGGCCGCGACCGAGTTCGCGCGCCTCACCGCCGTCCTCACCGATCCCGTAACCCCGATCGAGCAGGTCGTGCCCGCGCTCGCGCCCTGGGCAGGCTTCTTCCAGCGCGCCCTCGCCAAGAACCCCGCCGAGCGCTTCCAGAGCGCCGACGAGATGGCGCGCGCGCTGCTCGTGACGGCCCGCGGCGGCCAGGGCCAGACCCTCGGCGCGCCGCCCTCCGAATGGAAGGCCGTGGCGATCTCGCAGCCGCCGCCGGGCATGCCCCAAGCGCCGCCCACCGGTGCGTCTCCCGCCGGCCCCATGTCGCCCGCCGGCCCGGTGGCTCACCTGGCCCCGGTCGCGCCCTCCCCGCCGCAGCACACCCGCGCGAGCGTCGAGCGCCCCATGGGCACCCCCACGATCTCCTCGGGCTCGGCGTCGATCGCCGTCGTCGAAGCACCGCCGCTCCAGAAGGGCGCCGCCTGGTGGATCGTCGGCGTGGTGGCCTTCGTCTGCCTCGGCCTCGGCTTCGCCGCCGGCCTGCTCGTGGCCGGGTAGCGCGCGCGTCCGCCGCGGTCACGGCCCGGTCCCGGAATTTTTCACAGGGAGACGGGGAGTCGGGGAGGATCTTCTTCGGTCGATCCGCGTGCACGCCGAGTGAGGCGTTGGACTGAATCGACCGCACGAAATCCTCCCTGTCTCCCCGTCTCCCTGTGAAATCTTCGAAAACCCGCCGCTACCCGCGCCCCCTCTGGACTCGGCCCCGCGCCTCCGACTACCCTTCCTCCGCTCCGGAGGCGCACGCCCCTCCCCCTCGCCCCGTCGCCCAAAGGACCGATCCATGACCGAGCTCCAGTCCCGCTGCCTCGACACCTTCCCCGAGTGGCTCCGCGCCCTCGCCGCCGACGCGTCGGACGTGTCGAAGCTGCTCGGCTCGACGGCCGCGCCCGAGGCGGCCCGCCGCTACGTCGCCGGCGGCCTCAACTATCTCTTCAAGTCGCTCGACCTCATCCCCGACGGCATCGAGGACCTCGGCTTTCTCGACGACGCCTTCGTGCTCCGCGTGGCCTCGGCGCTCGCGCTCGCCGAAGCGCCCGCCATCCGCGACGAGTCGCCCGCCATCGTCCGCCTCGCCGGCGACGCCAAGCTCATCGCCGAGCTCCTCGGCAAGGACTACGCGCGCCTCGAGACCTACGTGAAGGGCCTGACCAAGGGCGCCGCCCGCGGCCGCACCGTCGACGAGATCCTCGCCGACACCGCCATCCGCGGCGCCTTCCTCAACGAGGTCGCCGGCTGGGCCTCGAGCTACGCCGCCCCCTCCTTCACGCGCGACGAGAAGAACCTGGTGAAGCTGCAGTCGTTCCTCTCCGCCAAGCTCCCCGCCTGAGCCCACAAAGAAGAAGAGGGCCAGAGCCGCTTCGACGGCCCTGGCCCTTTCTCTTTTCGACCCGAGGAAAGCCCTACGGCCCCGGCTCGTCCTCCTCGTCCTGGATCAAGGCCTCCTGCCCGAAGCGCGCGCGCGCCTCGAGCAGGTCGGACTCGGACATCCAGGAGCGCTGGCACTCCTCGAGCGGGGCGACCTGGTAGACGTCCTTGCGCGACTCGCCGTGGCCGTCGTCGAGGACGCGGACGACCTCGTGGTGCAGGCCGCAGGTCGGACAGAGGGCGCGCATGACGACGCTCAGTGCTCCTCGGCCGAGGCCCGGATCGGCGCCCCCGCCTTGGCCGCCGCGCTCTCGCCCGTCTTGATCCGCATCCCGTAGAACGACCGGTACACGAAGACCATCGAGAGGACGAAGAAGACGCCCGCGAGGATGAACGAGGTGCGCCGGCCGTCGGCGGTGTGGCCCATCTCGAGCGCCAGCTCGACGGCCAGGAGGCCGAAGAGCGTGGTGAACTTGATGACGGGGTTCATCGCCACCGACGAGGTGTCCTTGAAGGGATCGCCCACGGTGTCGCCGACGACGGTCGCCGCGTGCAGCTCGGTGCCCTTCTCCTTGAGCTCGACCTCGACCAGCTTCTTGGCGTTGTCCCAGGCGCCGCCGGCGTTGGCCATGAAGATGGCCTGGTAGAGGCCGAAGAGGGCGATCGAGATCAGGTAGCCGATGAAGAAGAACGGCTCGAGGCAGGCGAAGGCGAGCGTCGAGAAGAACACCGTGAGGAAGATGTTGAACATCCCCTTCTGGGCGTACTGGGTGCAGATCTCGACGACGCGCTTCGAGTCGGCGATCGAGGCCTTCTCGCTGCCCTCGAGCTTGATGTTGGCCTTGATGAACTCGACGGCGCGGTAGGCGCCGGTGACGACGGCCTGGATGGTGGCGCCGGTGAACCAGTAGATGACCGCGCCGCCGGTGATGAGGCCGAGCAGGAAGGGCGGGTGGAGCATCGAGAGGTGCCCGACCTTCTCCTGGTTGGTGAGGCCGTCGGTGAGCACCATGATGATCGAGAAGATCATCGTGGTGGCGCCGACGACGGCGGTGCCGATGAGCACCGGCTTGGCCGTGGCCTTGAAGGTGTTGCCGGCGCCGTCGTTCTCCTCGAGGAAGTGCTTGGCCTTGTCGAAGTTGAGGTCGAAGCCGAACTCCTTCTTCACCTCTTCCTTGATGTTGGGCAAGGTCTCGATGACGCTGAGCTCGTAGACGGACTGGGCGTTGTCGGTCACCGGGCCGTACGAGTCGACGGCGATGGTGACCGGGCCCATCCCGAGGAAGCCGAAGGCGACGAGGCCGAAGGCGAAGACCGGCGCCGCGACCATGAGCGCCGCGAGGCCCGTCATCGACACGAAGTAGGCCACCGCCATGAGCACGACGATGACGATGCCCATCCAGTAGGCGCTGAAGTTGCCGGCGACGAGGCCGGAGAGCACGTTCAGCGACGCGCCGCCCTCGCGCGAGGAGACGACGACCTCCTTCACGTGCGCCGACTCGGTCGAGGTGAAGATCTTGATCACCTCGGGGATGATGGCGCCGGCGAGGGTGCCGCAGGTGATGATGGTCGAGAGCTTCCACCAGAGCGACGAGTCGCCGCCGATCTCGGGGATGAGCAGGTAGCTGACGATGTACGTCATCACCACGCTGATGATCGAGGTGAGCCAGACGAGGAACGTGAGCGGCTGCTCGAAGTTCATCTTGTCGGCGGTGCCGTAGCGGCCCTTCGCGATCGCCTCGTTGATCAGGTAGCTGACCATGCTGACGAGGACCATCACGATGCGCATCGCGAAGATCCAGACGAGGAGCTGGACCTGGGTCGCCTCGTTCTTCACCGCGAGGAGGATGAAGCTGATGAGCGCGACGCCGGTGACGCCGTAGGTCTCGAACCCGTCGGCGCTGGGGCCGACCGAGTCGCCGGCGTTGTCGCCGGTGCAGTCGGCGATGACGCCCGGGTTGCGCGCGTCGTCCTCCTTGATGTTGAAGACGATCTTCATGAGATCGGAGCCGATGTCGGCGATCTTGGTGAAGATGCCGCCGGCGATGCGGAGCGCCGAGGCGCCGAGCGACTCGCCGATCGCGAACCCGATGAAGCACGCGCCCGCGTTCTCGCGGGGCACGAAGAGGAGGATGACGAGCATCAGGAGCAGCTCGGTCGCGATCAGCACCATGCCGATGCTCATCCCGGCCTTGAGCGGGATGGCGTACGTCGGGAAGGGCTTGCCCCGGAGGCTCGCGAACGCGGTGCGCGAGTTGGCGAAGGTGTTGATGCGGATGCCGAACCAGGCGACGCCGCAGCTGCCGGCGATGCCGATGAGGCTGAAGAACACGATGAGGGCGACCTTGCTGCCCTCCATGTGCCTGAGGCCCGCGAAATAGACGACGATGATCGCGCCGATGAAGATCTCGAGGAGCGCGATGAACTTGAGCTGCGTGAAGAGGTAGGTCTTGCAGGTCTCGTAGATGAGCTCCGAGATCTCGCGCATCGCCTTGTGGACGGGCAGATCGCGGAGCTGCATGTACATGGTCACGCCGAAGACGAGACCGAGGACCGCGACCCCCATGCCGGCCATGAGCAGGCCGCGACCGTCGGCGGCACCGCCGAGGAAGCTGACGCGCGTCAGGTCGGGGAGGACCAGGCTCGACTCGTCGGCGCGGGCGGCGCCAGAGCCGGCGAGCAGGGTGAACAGCGCCGCGACCACGGCGAGCGCTCGGGGCGCCCAGGGAGCGCGGGGATTGGGGGCGAGAGCCCCCTCGTCAACGACGGACATGACCAGCGTGCCTCCTTCAGACTCGGCGCGGCACGGAGGCGCGGCCTCCGGCGGCGACTAGAGCGCCCGGCGCAGCGCCGAACGCAACAGTTCCGAGGGGTTGGCCGTCAGCGAGAGTCGCCTCTAACGCGGACGCTTCAGCACAGCCTCGCCCTCGAGGGCCCAGGGGGCCCCGAGGCGCGCGCTAGCTACCATGTTCCGTGAATCTCGCCAAGGGGGCTGAGGGGCGCGCGAGGACGCTCGGGCGGGCGCGGCACCGAATGGGTTTGGAGCACGGCCGTAACGGTTTGGAGCACCGGCCGTAAGGGTTTGGAGCACCGGCCGTAAGGCCGGTGACCGGAGCCACGCCCGTCAGGGCGCGGGCTCGAGCGGCCGCGAACGCGGTCCGCGCCTAGGCTCGACCGTCAAACCCGCTCGACCCGCTTGTCCACGGGCGGCCCCTTGGTATCGCCCGCCTCCCCGCTCCCGCCGCTCTGGTTCAGGAGCTCGGTCACCAGATCCCGGCACTCCGGCTTGCCGCGCAGGTGCCCGAGCAGCGCGTTCGACGCGTCGCTGAACGACTTCTCGAACGTCAGCCCCTCGCGCGTCCGGGCCGCCACCTTCTCGCGCCCCTGGGCGAGGTCCTCCTCGAGCGCCTCGGCGTAGCGGGCGAGCTGGTTGCGCAGCTCCTCGATCTGGCGGCGCAGGTCGCGGGCGGTGCTCTCGCGCGCGTTCTTCTTGGTCTCGTAGCGGCCGAGCTGCTCGCGCTTGGCCTGCGCGGTCGCGGCGGCGGCGCCGGCGCGCTCGAAGATGGTCGGATCGAGGTTGCCCTGGCGCGCGGCGGCGTCGGCGAGCTGCCGGGCCTGGAGCGACATCTTCTCGGCGGTGGTCAGCTCGCCGCGCACCTTCTCCACGTCCTCGCCGTCGGCGGCGGCCTCGCGCAGGACGCGCGACTCCTCGTGGGCGAGCTCCTCGACCTTGCGGCCGATCTCGGCGCGGAGGGCGCGGCCGCGCCGCTCGAGCGCCTCGAGCTTGCGGGTGTAGCTCGCCACCTCGCCCTCGAGGCGGTTGGCGCGGGCGGCGAGGTCCCACGCCTTGCCGAGCCCGGCGACCACGTCGGCCGGCGCCTGCCCGTTCGGGTAGGCGCGCGAGACCATGCGCGCGAAGAGCGCCGCGCGGCTCGCCCACTCGGTCACCCCCGGCGACTGCGGCGGCGGGGGCGGCGGCGGGAGCTGCACGTGCTCGCCGGCGTCGGTGTCCCACGCCTGCGTCGGCAGGCTGCGCTGCAGCGCCTTGAGCTCCTCCTGGAGATGGTGGGCGTCCTGGAAGCGCTTGCGCACGTCCTTCTCGAGGCAGCGCAGCGCCAGCGTCTCGGCCTGCGGGTGCGCGTCGGGGCGGATGGCGCGCGGCCGCGGCGGCGGGTGGGTGCGCTGCATCTCGAGCAGCGTGTCGCGATCGCTCGAGCGGAAGGGCAGCTGCCCGGTGAGCATCTCGAAGAAGAGCACGCCGAGCGCGTAGAGGTCGGACTGCGGGCCCGCCTCCTCGCCGCGCGCCTGCTCGGGCGACATGTACTCGGGCGTCCCGAAGACGGCGCCCTTGGGGGCGAGGCGCGGATCGCGCGCGATCGCCGCGAGGCCGAAGTCGAGGATCTTGACGTAGTCCTTCCGGCCGCCGCGCTGGGTGAGGAGGATGTTGTCGCTCTTGAGATCGCGGTGCACGACGCCGAGATCGTGGGCGCGCGCGAGGGCGGCGCACATCTGCTCGAGGATGTCGACGCCGCGGGCGAGCGGCATCGGCCCGCGGGCGAGCTCGGCCGAGAGCGGCGTCCCCACGAGGTACTCCATGACCAGGTAGAGCTCGCCCTCCTCGGTCTCGCCGATGTCGTGGATGTCGATGATGTGGGCGTGGTCGACGCGGTTCGCCGCGCGCGCCTCGCGCAGCATCCACGCGCGCAGGTGCGTCTCGCCGCGCAGGTCGGGGCGGATGAGCTTGAGGGCGACGACGCGGTCGATGAGGACGTGCCGGGCGCGGTAGACGACGCCCATGCCGCCCTCGCCGAGGCGTGCCTCGAGCCGGTAACGCCCGGCCACCACCTTTCCGATCAACGGGTCGGCGCTCGTGCCCTTGGGTGCGGAAGCCTTCTGCATAAGTGCCGGTCGATCTCCTCAGCGGCCCCCGTGCGGTCACCGAAACCCGACGCCCAGGTACAGCGGGCGATACTACCAGGGCTCGCTCGGCGGCGTCATCAGGTCCCGATCCGCGCGGCGTCGGGCGACGACGCCCGGCCGGGATCGGCGACGCGGGCCGCCTCGAGCGGGATCCGGCACACCAGGCTGGCTCCGTGCTTCGCCGGGGACGCCGATGCCGCGGTGGGGGCCGCCGGCGCGCGCAGCGTCAGGGTGCCCCCGTGGCGGCGGACGATCTCGGTCGAGATGGAGAGCCCGAGCCCCGTCCCCTGCCCCCGCGGCTTCGTGGTGAAGAACGGATCGAAGATCCGCTGCTCGAGCCCCTTGGGCACCCCCGGGCCGTTGTCGGTCACCGCCACGCAGGCGCTGTCCCCCTCGACCCAGGTCTCGATCGTGATCTCGGGCGTCTCGCGCTCGGGCCCCGGCGAGGCCTCGAGCGCCTGGATGGCGTTGGTGAGCAGGTTCATGAACACCTGGTTGATCTCGCCGGCGCGGCAGGTCACCGGCCCGAGCTCGCCGAACTTCTTGGTGACCTGGATGCACGCGGCGCGGAGGCGTGGCGCGAGGAGCATCAGCGTCTCCTCGATCCCGGCGTGGAGGTCGGAGGGCACCGCCTCGCCCGAGACGCGCGAGAAGTTGCGCAGGTTCTGGACGATGCGGACGCTTCGATCCGTGGCGCGCTTCACCACCGTCGAGATCCCCACGAGATCGTCGAGGGTCGCGTCGAGATCGACGCGCCGGCGGAGCTCCTCGAGCGCGCGCCGGCGCTCGGGCGGCAGCTCGCGCTCGGCGGCGCGGTAGGCGTCGAGCACGCTCCGCACCTCGTCGACGACGCGCTCGAGCGGCTCGGAGGCGCCGGCGATGGCGTTGAGCGGGTTGTAGATCTCGTGCGCCACCCCGGCGACGAGCTCGCCGATCGACGCCAGCCGCTCGCCCTGGATGAGCGCCGCCTGGGTGCGCCGCAGCTCGTCGAGCGCGTTGCGCAGCTCGGCGGTGCGCGCTTCGACGTTCGCCTCGAGGCCCTCGCGCTCCTGCTCGAGCTCGGCGATGGTCCGCGCCAGGGCCTCGCGCATGCCCTCGATGCTCTCGCCGAGGCCCACGACCTCGACCGGGCCCGCGACCGGGGGCACCGCGCGATCGAGCTTGCCGTGGGCGACGGCGTCGGCGGCGCTCGCGAGCTCGCTCATCGGGCGCGAGAGCTCGCGCGCCGCGCGCGCGACGACGCCGCCGACGGCGATGACGAGGATGACGAAGGACGCGAAGAGCGCCGTGATGGCGTTGAAGTCTTCGCGGAGCGGGAGATCGGATCCGAGGGCGCGGTAGAGGCCGATCGACGAGAAGAGCGAGAGGGTGCCGGTGAAGAGCAGCGGCAGGCCGAAGTCGCGGAGCATCCGGCTCTGCAGGGTGATGCCCTCGCGCGCCGCCTCCGCGCCCGTCCAGCGCCGCAGGCGTTCGATGGCGGGCGCCGCCGTGTCGCGGTGCCAGGCGCGCTGGTAGAAGGACACGCCCCAGGCGAAGAGGGAGCCGAAGCCGAGCTGCATCACCGCGTCGGCGGGCTCCCACGAGGCCGGGCCGGTGCGGAAGTAGAAGACGCCGATCGCCGTGCAGGTGAACCAGAGGGAGAAGTTCAGCCAGGAGAGCGTCGAGGGCAGCTTCATCGCCCGGGAGAGGCCCCGCTCGAGGAGGGCCCGATCGCCTTTGGGACCGGCGCGGAGGGCCTCGAGGAGCTCGCGCGTGGCCGGCCGGACTGCGAGGGTGAAGCCCACGGTGCCGAGGACCGCGAGGAGCGGGACGATCTGCCACCAGGCCTTGAAGACGACGCTGCTCTGGGTGCGCAGGAAAGCCACGCTGAAGAGGAGCATGGCGTGGCCGCCCACGATCCCGGCCACCATGGCCGACTCGCCGAGGCGCGGGCGCAGGGTCGCGAGGAGGGTCGCGTCGTCGATGGTTACGCCTTCCGGCGTGACCACGCGGTGGTAGACGGCGCGGCGCATGCCGCCCGCCATGAGGCCGAAGGCGATGCCGGCCACCAGGACGGCGGGGCCGGTGACGTCGAGGATGGGGGAGATCGCGAGCGGCCAGGTGACGGCGCGGAGGGCGCCGGCGAGGGCGAAGCCGCGGGCGCCGGAGGCGATGAGGCGGCGGCTCAGGAGCGCGGAGAGGGAGAGCGAGGAGGCGAAGATGATCGCCGGCCAGGCGGAGGAGAAGGCGGCGGGGACGACGGCGGAGACGAAGAGGAGGGCGGAGAAGACTTCCCAGGCGCCGGAGATGAGCTCGGCGCGGAGGCGGGGGGAGGGAGGGGGGGGCATCCCGGGGGGATGGTAGTCCCCGACGCGGGCGGGGGCCTCGAGTTCCGAACGGCACGGCTTCCGCCCAGCCGTGATGCTCCCACAGGAGGCGGCGGCGTGCGACAACCAAAGCCACGTCCTTCCACCCGAGGCAGGGGCGATCCCGAGCACCACGCCAATGGCGTCGGTCCCAGGTTACGAAGTTCGGACCACAGAATCCAGGAGTTCACCAATTGCTTTCGTTCGGCATGTCCTTCGACGGGATCCACTGGACCGCCTCACTGCGACCCCCATCCTGGCAGAACTGCTCAATGGCGTTCCACGCGACCTTCGGCGACACAAACAAACCGACGGACGCTTGCCACTCATCACAGCACTCCACCGTTTCTAAGAGACGAGCCCTGTCAGCCAAAGACAGCCATGTGACGCGAGAACGCCCATTACGCAGAACGTATTGTAGATAGAACCCGTGTTCTGGATGGGGGAGAATCAGCAGGGACGCATCCGAGTCGGACCCACGTGACCAGGTAAGCGTCGCGCCGCCGCGCCCCGCCATCCAATAGTCCCTCGAAAACCCCAAGATCTTCTGCCGCAGGAACTCACAATCAGGATTCGGAATAGTCGCACCCATCGGGTCGACATACACTACGTTGGCCATTGAAGGCGATGACCTCCTCACTTCGGCAGCGTCAGCTGCAATTTGTTACCATTTTTCATGACGATGTCAAGTTTTTGGACACCGAGAAATTCCATCAGTTCCGGAAGGTACGTCTCGCAAGTGGGGCAGGTCAACCGATCAACGAACATGGTGACATCCTTGCCAATTCTACCCCGCTCTGCGGCTCGCAGTAGTGCCAGACCTTCACCATGCGTCAACACCTGTGAAGCTCCTCGACCGTACTGTTTCACGTCCGCCATCAGCCCACGCGCTTGCATTTCGGCGAACGCATCGCGACCAATCTGCCGCGTCTCTTCGCTCAGCAGACTCCCATTTACCCCAAAGCTCCTTGGTGCCCCCTTCTCACCTTCGACAAGAGCGACGGTACCGAGCCCGTCACCGCGAACTGGCACGCGTTCTCCCAAGGGCTCAAGGCCCTTCGCCTTGGCCCGGAAGCGGTCTATCGCAGCAAACGCCTCCTCAGAGGTTAGTGGGGGCACTTCCGAAGTCAGCGGTTGGCGCCCACCTCCACCACGACCCCCCGCCACAACTGGGGAGAATGAGAGGATCACGTCTGGCGCGTCAGCCTCGCTTTCCCCCACCATGCCTGCACCGAGAATGAATATACCTGCTCCGACCGGCCCAGTCTCTGGCATCGCGGCACTACCGACGACCATTAGCGCCGTCCCGACGACCTTCTGCCCATTGACCTTGCTCGAAACCCCCCGCGCAGGAGTTGACGGATAGCCCGTATGGCACCTGCGGTCGGCACATTCGCACGTGCCGGTGGATGGAGGCTGGGCACTCGGTGCCGGACTTGGCACAGCAGGTCCATCGTTTGGGACCGGACTGGTACCCGATGATGCGCCAATGTCGTCGGCCACCGACATCTGCTGGTCGTGGTCCTCGGTGAGTCCGATTGGATCGGTCGCTCTGAGCAACGAGCCGTGCACGTAGGCGTAGGCATTCTGGTCTGCGTCCGCCGTGTGGACGGTCATCGGGTCGGCGCTGACCCACCTACCAAGAACTGGTGCATAAAAACGCAGACCGAAGTATTGGATCCCGACTTCGACGTCCTCCTCTTTGCCGGTGAACCGATAGTCTTCCCTGAACTCCTTCCACCGCTCCGGCCGGTAATCGCTCTCCGCTCCGCCGTAGGCCTGGAAGGTCCCCCGCTCGACCAACTCCCCCGTTCCCTGGTCCAGCACGACGCCGGTGGATCCGAGGTGGTCGCCAAGCTCGAAGAACACGTGCTTCGTGGGGGCCAGAGGCCCGTGCGCCGGCACCTCCTTTCCAGGGTCCTCGTACACCACCCGGGCCAGTCGAACGCCGTGCGCCATGAGGTACGGCACCTCGGTCATCGCCGACTGCTCGTACTCCTCAGCGCCCTCGTCCCACGTCGCCCGCCGGAGCTCCAAGCTCGCGAACACGTAGAGGGTGTGCCGCTCGTTGTTCTGGAGGTCGATCCCGGTCTTTACGACCCGCTGGTCGCCACCGTCGTACCCGTACCTCAGGTGTGCGGCAGTCGGGTCCGTGTCGACTGGCGTGGCGCCCAGGTAGTGGAAATCCCACCGTCGCGCCTCAACGAGTCGCCCGACCTCGTCCCAGTCGTACTTGAACCTCTGCGAGCAGACGCCCCCGAGGCACGTACCCCGCCGAACCACGATGAGCTCGGTCAGGTTCCCCGCGTCGTCGTACGTCACGTCGAGGTGCCCGTCGCGCGAGCCGACGCCCGGGATCGCCTCGTTCGACGCGCTCTTGAGCTGGTACGGCTTGCCGGCCGCGGTGTCGTTCGTGATCGCACCGAGCGAGCGGTCGTAGAACCCGTGCGCATCATCGTCGGTTTTCGTCGTGTTGCCGAGCCAGTCGTACTGGAACGTCTGTTTCAGGATCCGCTTGTCGAACGCGACCTGCGGGCTCGGCTTGGCCCGCCTCGGATCGAGCTCGGCGTCGGCCGTCGTGTTCTCGTGCTCGAACGGCGAAACCCACGTGTCGTCACCGGCTGCGTACTGGTAGTCGACCTGGGTGACGCGATAGAGGTCGTCGTACTTGACCTTCTTGGTGACGGGCTTGGCCCCCGCGGGCCACTCCTCCGGCATTCGCCAATCGCGGATCTCGGTCGGGTTGTCGACGGCGTCGTAGGTGAAGTCTTCATCCTGAAGCATCACCTGGAAGGTCGTCGGCGTGCCCGCGGGCGAGGGAGAGGGAAGGTAGCTACCCGGGGTGCTCCACTCGCCAGGAATCACCGAGCGCCACGTCTGCACTGACGAGAGGCGCCGCCGGTCGTCGTACGTGAAGCCCGTCTTCGTCGCGGCGAGATCGCCGTACGTGATCTCGTTGACGAGCCCGTCGGCATCGCGGTCGACGCCCGCGACGAGGGTGTTGTAGCTCCCCGCCACGTTCTTGACGGTACCCCTCGCGGTGTACTGCGTCTCGACGACGCTGCTGCGCGCCTCGGTCGTGGGTAGCTGGAGAAGGGGTGGATCGGGATCGTTGTCCACCACCTCGACGCCGAGGACGTCCAGGTGCTCGGCGCCTGTCGACTCCTGGATGGGCCGGTCCGCGCTGTCGAACAGCGCGAAGCGCTGGTACCAGTGGCTCGCGTAACGGGTCGCGATTGCGTCGTCCGGCGTCCCAGGCTTCGCCACCTGACGGGCGACACCGGTCACGCGGCCGCGGCCGTCGAACCGCGTGACGGTGCGGGCGGCGCGGTCCGACACCGACACGAGGCGCCCCAGCGTGAGCGCCGCGTCCTGGAACTCGACCGGGGCGTCCGGATCGGGTTCGTCGTAGCGGTAGAGCACCTCGATGCCAGTTTCCGCCACGAAGTCCGGCTCGGAGTACGGTGCGTGCGTCGCAACGCACGGCGAGTAATCCTCGGCGAGCAGGCGCCCCGCCGCGTCGTAGTGGTAGTTCGCGCCGCATCCACGCGCGTCGCTCGTGCCCACGAGCTCGCCGGCGTCATCGTAGGCGTAGCGCCACGCGTCCATGTCGGCGATATCCGGATCCACCGCCGTGTTCGTGGTGAAGTTCTTGGTGGTGTGCGGCTCGACATTGAGCACACGTCGGCCGAGCGAGTCGTAGCGCATCCAGCGCATCGCCTGGTCCGCGCCGCGGCTCCGCGTGAGCGTTTCGACCTCGCCAGTCGGCAGATACGTGGTCTCGGTGTGGCGTTCCTCGATCCCTCCGCCCGCATGCACGCGCTCCGTCAAGTCGACGGTGCGACCATGGCCATCGGAGCGCTGGCTTGCGTACGTGCCCTGGTGCGGTCCCGGCCCGATGTCCGCCGCGTCCCACAGGTCCTTCGAGAGCGTGTGGTACTTGCTGCGGAGCGCAATGGTGCCGTCGAGCCCGTAGGTCTCGATCTGTCGGCCGAACGCATCGTAGCGCTGGCGCCCGTACGGGCTCGGAGGCGTGGACGCGAGCGGGAACGCGTCTGGGGCGCCGTCGTAGAACCAGGCGAGATAGGCACGCCGCGCGGCGCCCTTGTTGTCGTACTCGGTCAGCCCGTTGGCGATCCACGCGCCGTCGTCGCCCGCGCTCGGGTCGGCCTCGGCCAAGGTGACGATCGTGCGGCCGAAGCCGTCGACGTAGGCCCAAGCTTCCTGATACGTCACTTCGCAGGGCGATGGGCTACAGGTCAGCAGCTTGCTGTCCTGCGTCAGGGTGTGCACGCGTGAGACGGGCGTACCGAGGAAATACTCGATCTTGATGGAGTCCTTGGGAGAGAGCTGCCCGGGTTGATCAGGGTGTGGCTTGCGGAGCGCGGTGATGCGCCCGAATCCGTCGTAGTAGGCCCTCGTCCTCTCGTTGTGCAGGTCGGCCACCTCGATCACCGTGCCAAGTCCGCGGTCGTATTCCACGACCGAGGTGGTCAGCTCGACCGTTCCGCAGTCCTCCTCAGGAGGATCGCCTGGCGGGTACGGGAGCGGGCCGGCGAAGATCGTCTCGCTCATCGGCAGGCCCGCGTACGCCTCGTCGTATGCGACGCTGCGGCACCGGTGTCCGGCTCCGCGCTGGAACGCCACGTTCCCGAGCTCATCGTACACAGTCGATGACACGAAGACCGGGCCATCCACGGAGGCCCCCGGTGGCGCGCCCGCAACAGCGCCGCTGCTGGCGTGATGGCGATCGAGATCGAGGGTACCGGTCAGCTCGGCGGTCGTCTGGATCGGCCGGCCGATTGCATCGTACAGCGTCGTCGTCGCGCCGCGGATTTCGAGCTCGTTAGGATCGCTCGGGTCAGGGTGGTTCGAGCCGGTGACGTGACTGTGCACCGTGCGCCAGAGCCAGCCGGTCGTATCCCCAACAGGTCGAGCCGGATCGGTGACCTTCGTAATCTGTTCATCGGGCCCATTCGGACAACCCACGATGCACCCTTCCGCCTTCGCCGAGACAGCGTTTCCGAAGACGTCGACGGTGGTGCTCGCATGGGTTTGGACACGCCCGGGCGCCGTGCCCCGCATCGGAACCTTGCCCGCCTCCGCCACCTCGTCGCCGATCGTGTCGGGATCATTGTCGACGATCACTTCTGGGAGACTCGGGCATCCGCTGCAGTATAAATCGGGGGGCGGCAGCGCGGTGAAGGGGGTCGTGTCATAGAGGAACGCGTCGCTCTGGCTTTCAAAAGCATGGTAGACCGCGCGACCGTCGAGCCCCGAATAGAGCCTGCGAAGCGTGTACGTCTGGTGCGTCGTGGATAGGTACGTGACCTCGGCCCCCGCGTCGAACACCTCCGTCGATACGGGCAATCCCTTCAGGGCTTCACGCGGATTGTCTTTCCAACGGTCCTGCGTGGTGCAACCGGTCTTGCACTCGCCAAGCAGGAACGTCGACGAGCTTGCGGAAGTCGGACTGTTCGCGTCGCCGAGTTGTTTGGCGGCAGCTTCGCGGAAGCCCCGAAACTCCTGCTGGATGCCGTCGTAGACCGGGTTTCGGTAGCTGTACTCGGTCACGTACTCGCCTGCCGGACGCCCCACGAGCTCGAGGTTGTCGTGCTCGGTCACCTTGGTCACGACATGCACCGGCGACGGCGCGAAGCTGGCCCAGGGGTTCGGTGGGCTGGCCTTCGCGGCCGCGAGCATCAGCGCCGACGAGGTGGAGTACTCGAGGTCGGTGGTCTTCCCCAGGCCGTTCTTCACCTGGGTCAACACCCACGGGCGCTTGCCGCCTGCGAGATCGATGTACTTGTAGCTGCTCGCTTCGCCCCAGAGGATGTCGCGCGTGCCTGAGCCGTTCACGTCGACGAGCCGCACTCGGTTCGCAAACGAGGGGCTCGGCGGCGTGCCCTGGATGATGTGGCGCGGCGTCCAGCTCACTCCGTCGACGTTCAGCCAGATGTCGACCGCGTTGAACCGCACCTGGACGAGGTCGTCCAGCCCATCCCCGTTGACGTCGTCGAGCCGCAGCGAGTCGCCGTTGATGTCGCTGTAGTTGGGGCTCGTCACCATCGCGATGTCGCGCCCAGCCCCGAACGTACCCGCGGAGCAGTCGTCGAGCGCACCGGTGCCCCAGAAGCCGTTGCCGCGGCCGGGCCAGTAGCGCATGTCGTTCTTGCGCACGCGCACGATGTCGACGAGGCCGTCGCCGTTCATGTCGGCGAGCTTGATCTCGGGGTCACTGAATTGGACCGGGAGCCCCGCCCACGGGACGCACGCCGTCACCGGATCGATCGAGATCGCCGCCGTCGTGGCGCTCGTCCAGCTCGCGTGGCCGAACTGGCCGTCCCCGTTGGCGAAGCGACCCAGGGAGTAGAACGTCTCGTATTGCGTGCCGGCGGTGTGGAGGACGTCGACGAGCCCGTCGCCGTTCACGTCCATCACGCGGATGTCGTCGGCGTCGTTACCGAAGTCGATCTTGACGTTCTGCTGTGAAGCCGTGGTGACCGACCGCCCCACCCACCACCACGGGCCCGCTTGGGGCTGCTTCGGCGTGTAGACGGAGTAGGTCTTGTACACCGGCATGTGGACCAAGTCGATCGTCGCATCACCATCGAGGTCCAGCGCGCGCACGTTCAGGTTCGAGAGCTTGATCGTGTTCGCGTCGGCATTGTTGACGCCCATGACCCCGATCGTGCTCGCGGCGAAGCTGTTCACCGTGGGCCCAAGCCCGTTGAAGAACACGCCGTGCTTGCCTCCAAACAGGCTCGGTGCGGTAACGAGCACGTCCGGCAAGCTGTCGGAGTTGACGTCGAAGAGATCCGTCAGCGCCTCGTCGATCGAGTAGGCCGGGCTCGACGCCATGGTCGTGATTCGCTCGTCGAACCCCTCGAAACCCGCGAGGTCGGCGACCGACGGGCTGCCATTGGTGTTGAACGGTGCGACATGCTGGTAGGCGAAGCTCATCGCCGGCAGCTTCGGGCAGTTCGTCACGCTCGCGAGCGGCTCGGGCACTGGGGGGCCGTCGCAGCGCCCCTCGACCTGCACGCTCGTTAGGAGGGAGACGTGCAGCGTGGGATCGTAGGTGAGGTGGTATCTGCGCACGAGCTCGCGCGGGGCGCCCACGGCTGCTAATCCGCCAACGAATGGCTTACTGGTGACATCCACCCCGATGAGCCGCCGGCTCAGCCGCGTCGGCCAGCCGCGCCGGTACGACCACGGAGCGTCGGGGCGCGACTCGTACCGCAGCCTCGTGTGATGCGCGTACTCGGTCGGAGGCGCGCCGCCGGCGTCGAGCGCCGGCGGCGTGTCGTAGATGTCCGTCAGGTACGCCATCCCGTCGAACGTCTCGTACTGGTACGCGACGACGTTGAGCGGACGACCTTGCGCGTCGCGGTGCTGGTCGTACTGCCGGGCCAGGTTCCAGCGAAAGATCTTGGTCAAGTTGGTCGGGTGCGTCTCGACCGCGGTGCCGCCGAGCTCCATCACCACGCCGCCCTTGTCCTGCACGCGCCAGGTCTTGTGATCGGCGGACCAGAAGAACCGCAGGAACGCGCCCTCCACGCGGGGACGAAAGTACTGCCATGTCGGCGCCCAGTTGGGCATCGCCTCGTCGGCCAGCGCTCCGGGGCAGCTGCCGTTCGCCCCGACGACGCAGATCGGCACCAGCTCCTGGCCGCCATTGAAGACGAAGCGGTCCTGGTTTGGGTGCCATGCGGCCGCGTCGTCGTAGTTCGGCAGCCCACGGTCCGTCTGCCGGGCGATGAAAGGCACTCCGACGCTCCAGCCCATGCCGGCCACGCTCTGGCCGCCCCCCGAGCTGTACGAAAGGCCGAGGGATGGCTGCGCCGCTCCGCGTGCGGCGGGGAGCGAAAAAGGAACGCCGAATGTCGCGATGCCGGTCGAGAGCTGAGCCGAGAAGCTCTCGCCCATGCCTTGGATCTTCCCTGCGCCCTGCGGCACCGAGATGGCCTGGGACGAGACGCCGGTCTTGTCAGCGCCGGTCGGGAGCGCCGCCGGCACGTCCGGCTTGCCCTCGAACTTTGGATTGGCGGGGTCGACTTTGCTGGCCGCTGCGTCCGTCTCCGCCTGGCTCGGCGATACAGCATCCGCCTTCTTCGACGGCTGCGGAGCGGCCTCGTCGGGCTCGGCCACGGAGGGATCGTCCCCCTCGACCGCGTCGACGCTCGGCGCCGTCGCCTCGTCGGCCGGCGCCGGATCGACCCCCTGCTGCGCGCGCGCCGCGCGCGGCGCGAAGTCCAAGAGCGCCGCCGCGAGGGCGACCACCCCAACCAGCCATCGTTTCCCGTCGAAGTTCGCGCGCCTCATCGTCGTCCTCACGGGTTCAGGCGGAGCATGGGCATGGGAATCAGCTCGACGATGGTGTCTGGGCTGCCTTCGTTCGCACCGAACAGGTGGCCGTAGTCCTCCCAGGCAGCCACGAGCGCGCCCTCCGGCGCCAGCGGGCTGGCCGCAAGCGCGGGCCGTCTCTGGTCGCCCGGACCGTGCGAGGTGTACCTCGGCAGGGCCACCTCGAGCGCCCCCAGTGCCTGGTTTACGTCGCCCGGGTTTTGCCAGTCGATCTCCTTGAGCCAGAGATCCTCGGCCGCGACGCCGCCAACCACCGCGTCGGATCTCCAGCCAACGTAGACGCGGGTGCCGACGGCGACCGCATTGGGGTGGGCCTGCCCAAGGTCCTCCATGCCTGCGACCTGGGCGTCGATGGCGTACCAACCCGTGTCGCCGGGCGCCGTCGTGTCGAGGAACGCGCAGCGGAGGCGAGGCACGTCGTCCACGTCCGTCTCGGTGAACACGAGCAGCAGATGCGTCGCGTCGAGCTGGGCGAGCGCCGGCTTGTCGTCGTACGGCCCCCCGAAGAACGGGCCTACGCTCCAGGTCGTGGTCCCCGCCTTCACCTCGATGGTCTCGAGTCCACCGGGAGCCGAGGAGCGCCAGGCCGCCGCCCACGATGCCCCGAACGGGGCGAGCACGACCTGGCCCTCCGCCTCGATCGTATCCGCGAGCGTCAGCTCGACCGAGGTGGCCGCCAGGTTGGCCGAGAAGGTCCGGTACCTAACGTCCGGGCCCGTCGAGGCCGACGCGTCGTCGACCCACGCCACGACGAGCTGCGTTCCGGTCCAGAGCACGTCCGGATCACGCTGACCGTAGGCGGTGGTGACATTCGCGATCTTCAGCGATCCGAGAACCGGGCCCGCCGGCTCGACACGCCGCAGCGCGACACCGAGCTCATCACCGTCGATCGAGAGATCGTTCCAGGCGACGGCATACGCACCGGCCGGCAGCCCCGCGACGACCGCGCCCGCGTCCAGCGCGGGATTCGCCCCCGCACTCAGCGGCGACGTCACGGCGACGGGGACTCCCACGTCGTCGAACGCGGCGAGCACGACGACCGGCCCTTGTCCCTGGGTCAGGGCGACCGCAAACCCATCATCTCCAGCACTGGCCGGGTGGCGGCCCTCGCCAAGCCGGCGATTGGCCAGGTACGCCGGCGCGGCAAGGACATCCCTCACCTGGCAGGTCATCGAGCAGAGGTCGGTGTCGGTGAGGTTGCCGTCGTCGCATTCCTCGTCGTCGACATCCCTGATGCCGTCGCCGCAGATCGCGCACTCCAGGATTCCCGGCTGGCAGACGCCGACACCATCACACGCATCGCCCACGGTGCAGACTTGTCCATCGGAGCAGGCGCTGCCTGCCGGTTTGGCCGGATCGGAGCACGCGCCCGTGTTCGGGTTGCAGGTGCCAACGAGATGGCACTGGTCCAGCGCTTGGCAAACGACGGGGTTCGAGCCCGTGCACGCGCCCGACTGGCATGTGTCGGTCTGCGTGCAAGCATCGCCGTCAACGCACGGGGTACCGTTGGGCTGCAGAGCGTCGCCTGGACAGATCGTGAGCCCGCCGCAGGTCTCCGCAACGTCGCACTGGTCCACTGCGTCGCGGCAGACGGTGTTCGGAGGCGCCGCCGGATGCTGGCAGCTCACCTGGGTGCCATCACACACGTCGGTGGTGCACAGGTTCTGGTCGTCCGAGCATGCGGTCCCGTTCGACTTCGTCACATCGGACGGGCATGTCGTCGCCGTGCCATCGCAAGTCTCCGCCAAGTCGCACTCGCCTCCGGCGACTCGACACACCGTCCCGTTCGGCTTCTTCGCGTCCGCAGGGCAGACCGTCGCGCCGCCGCACGTCTCTTCGAGATCACACGCCTCCGGCGCGGGCCGGCACACCGTCCCAGCGGGTGCAGCCGGGTGCTGGCACGCCACGTTCGTCCCATCGCAGATGTCGGTCGTGCAGATGTTCGAGTCGCTGGTGCAGGCCGTCCCCGTCGGGCTCTTCGCGTCCGCCGGGCATGAAACCGCCACACCGTCGCAGGTCTCCTCTGGATCGCATTCACCCAACGAGGTGCGACACACGGTCCCGCTGGGCATCCGCGCGTCGGCCGGACAGGTCGTCGAGCCGTCGCAGGTGTCCACGCGGTCGCAGTCGCCCTGCGAGGGTCGACAAACGGTGCCCACCGGCGCCGCAGGGTGTTGGCAGTACGCGCTCGCGCCATCGCAGGCGTCGGTGGTGCAGTCGTTCCCGTCGGTCATGCACACAGTGCCGCTCGGTCGCCTCGCGTCGGCCGGGCACGCGTTGGCCGTTCCGTCGCACGCCTCCTGCTCGTCGCATTCGCTCAGTGCGGCGCGACAGACGGTTCCGCTCGCCCGTTTCGCGTCACCGGGACAGCTCGTGGCACCGCCACACGTCTCCTCGAGATCGCAGTCCCCGGCAGCCGCCCGGCAAACCGTAGCGGGCGGCGCCGCCGGGTGCTGGCACGCCACGCTCGTGCCGTCGCAAGCGTCGGTCGTGCAAAGGTTGCCGTCGCTGGTGCAAGCGGTGCCGCTGGGCTTCTTCGCGTCCGCGGGGCAAGTGTCTGCCGACCCGTCGCAGGTCTCCTGAAGATCGCACTCGCCTCCGGCGGGGTTGCACACCGTACCGCTCGGCTCTTTCGCGTCGGCCGGGCACGTCGTGGAACCGCCGCAAGTCTCCACGAGATCGCAGACTCCCTGCGCCGCCCGACACACCGTGTTGGCCGGCGCAGCGGGGTGCTGGCAGTCCACGCTGGTGCCATCACAAGCATCCGTGGTGCAGTCGTTCCAATCGCTCAAGCATGCGGTTCCGCTGGGCCACTTCGCGTCAGGGGGGCAGGTGGCCGCTCCGCCGCATGTTTCCTGCAAGTCGCACGCGCCCTGCGCAGCCCGGCATACGGTGTTGGCCGGCGCCGTGGTGTGCCTGCAGCCATCACCGAGCCCGTCGCATGCATCGATCGTGCAAGCCTCCCCATCGCTCGAGCAGGCGGTCCCGTTCGACTTCTTGACGTCGGCCGGGCACGTCATGCTCCCGCCGCAGGTCTCCGCCAGATCGCACTCGCCCTGCACTGCCCGGCACACGGTGTTCGATGCGACGGGCGAGCAGGTACCCAGGAGACCGGCCATCGCGCAGGAGTCGCACGTGCCGGCGCTGCAGGCCGTGTTGCAGCAATACCCGTCGGCGCAGAAACCGCTCTGGCAGTCCGACGCGCTCGCGCAGCTGTCGCCGTTGGTCTTCCCGCGAAAGAATGCATACGCCGATCCCGCATCGGTCCAGGTGAACATGCCGGAGGTGATGTCGTTCAGGTTCGCGCCGACAATCGCGGTGTTGGAGTCGAGTGCGACGCTGATGCCGAACGCGTCGCTAGCACCGGCATCGCTGGCGTTCAGCGCCGCTTGCCAGCTCCACGTGTTGGACTGGCCCACCGGACGCACGAATACGTAAGTCATCCCAGCGTGGGTGAACGTCGCATCCGGGGCGCCGATCACCGCCGTGTCGTCCGTAAGCGCGACCGCGCGCCCGAAGTTGTCGCCCGACGCCGACGCCGGGCTCGTGCCCACGATCTTCGCCGGCGTTCCCCAGACCCCGCTCGTGCGCAGGAAGGCGTACGCCGCCCCCCGTGTCGGACGTGCCCTGGAGCGGCGCCCCGACGAGGGCCCTCTCCCCAGCCACCGCGACGCGGTAACCGAACTCGTCGCTCGCGGCGGCGTCGTTGGCCGTGAGCTTGGCTTGCTGCGACCAGCTCGACCCGCTTCGAAGGAACGCGTATGCGGACCCGCTGTCCGCGCCGACGCCATCGTCGAAGGGGGCGCCGACGAGTGCCGTGTTTCCCGACACGGCGACGCTGTAGCCGAACGAGTCCGAGCCCGCGCCGTCGCTCGCGGTGAGCTTCGCCTGCTGCGACCAAGCCGAGCCGGACCGGAAGAATACGTACGCCGAGCCCTGGTTTACGTTTGCGCCGACGTCGTCGGAATACGCACCGATGACCGCGGTATCCGTCGAGATCGCCACGCTGTACCCGAACAAATCGGACGCCGCGCCGTCGCTCGCGATGAGCCTCGAGCCCTGCGGGCTCCACGTCGTGCCCGAACGCACGAACACGTACGCCGCGCCGCGGTTCGTCACGCCGCTGATGTCGACCGCGTAGGCGCCCACGACCGCGGTGTTGCCCGAGATCGCCACGCTGATGCCGAACCCATCCGCCGCCGCACCGTCGGAAGCCGTCAGCTTCTGTTGTCGCGACCAGGTGGTCCCTGAGCGAACGAACACGTACGCCGCACCGATGCCCGCGTCCGCGCCGATGTCCTCGCTGTACGCGCCGACGATCGCCGTGTCTCCCGAGACCGCAACGCTGTAGCCAAACAGGTCAGAGTTGCCGAGGTCGCCCGTGATCATCTGCTGCTGAACCCAGACGAGTGGATCGATCTTGATCGGCAGCACAGCATCGGCGGTCGGAACGCCGAGGCGGATGTCGCCGTTCCGCGCGCTCAACCGCACCGGCAGCTCTTTGCCCGTAGCATCGCTCGCAAACGCCTCCCCGTAATGCGCGAGCGCACCCGGCGAACCGCGGTCGCCTGGCAGCCGGAAGCCGACTTTGCCCTCACTCTCGTCGAAGGCTACAAGGCCATCGACGGCCATCTCGAGCACGAGCTCGTCGCGAGCGGCTGCGTGGGACGGAAGCTCCCGGATGGTAAATCCCTGCTCGAGCCCAAGGCGGCCGGTCGTGTACCATTCGTCAAGCGCTGGCCCGCGGTGCATGACGAGCTCGTTCTCGTTGGGATTGGCATGTTCGACCGCTGGTGCGGGCTCGCTCGCCTCGCCCAGACCCCAACGTGCAAGCGTAAGGCCGATGGCGAGTCCGCTGGTCGGCCCTGCAGGCTGGCGCGCCCACAGCCCTGGGGTGCTGCCAGCACCGCGCGTCAGCTCGACTCGAGCTGTCGAAGGGTCTACGCGCACCCGCTCGTCGAGGGACTCAAGCTGTGCCTCCCACACGGGCGCCGTGAAACCGGCGCCCGAGAACTCGGGTTGAAAACTGTAGGCCGTGCCCGAGTCGCGCTGCACTTCACGGATCAGTGCCGCGCGCTGGTGGCCAGGGACATCGCAAGGAATGCCTGGCAGGCCGTCGCGGCAGGCCGGGGCCGCAGACGCGCCCGGCGCGGCGGCCGTGTGCGTTTGCGCAAGACCCGCGCTTTGCGCTCGATCCTCCGACGTGCAGCCTGCAGCCGACATCGCAAGCAACGCGTGCAGCGCAATGCAGAGGCGCGCGGCATGTCCCATCAACCGTTTCGGATCATGCATGGCGCCCACGGACCTCCTCCAGCCATCGGATGTTCACAGCGGCATGAGCACCAGCGGGGTCGTCCCGTTCGTCTGAGAGCTACTGGGACCGCCCACGGAGGCGGGCCAACCCGCAGGAGCGACGGTCATCGGCACACCACCCGTCGCCGCGGAGACCCCCGCCGCCGCGCGGCGCCTGCGATCGCCGCAGCCACGACCCACGCGAAGCTCGGCGTCGTTCCCGTCCCGCTCGGAAGCGAACAGGCGCACCCGCTGTCGGGAAGGACCAGTGGGTCCAGGCCTCCCGACGCAGCTCCACCACCTCCAACTGAGCCGGTCGTGCCGGAGGGATCGCCCCCCGCGCCGGCAGCACCGCCCACACCACCGCCCCCCGCACCCGCGCCGCCCAGGCCCCCGCCTCCGCCCGCGCCCGCCCCGCCGGCGCCGGCCATGCCGCCCGACCCCCCAGCGCCGCTCGTTGAGGTCTGCGAGCCGCCACCCGCACCTCCGGTCGAAGGGCCTGAGCCGCCACCGCCCTGACCGCCTGCCCCGCCCCCCGAGGATGACGTCCCGCCGCCAGCGCCGGTCCCACCGCCGCCAGCGCCCCCGGTGCCGCAGCTTTCCGCGCCGGAGGTGCAAATCCCGACCTGACAGGAATCGCCGCTGGTGCAAGCGTCGCCGTCCTCGCAAGGCGTGCCATTCGGCGCGAGCGCGTTCGCCGGGCATACGATGTCATTGCCGTCGCACACCTCGGCGACGTCACAGGCCCCCACGGACGGACGACAGACCGCACCGGCCAGCTTCGGGCCGCAGGTCCCGTTCGACGCCGCGCCAGCAGCGATGCTACACGCCTGGCAGTCCGTCGGGTTGTCGCCACCGCACAGGACGTCGCAGCATACTCCATCCACGCAGAAATTGCTCGCGCAATCCATGGGCACCGTGCATTGGCTGCCGTTCCCGGGCTTGAGCGCGTAGGCGTAGGCCGCCCCTGGCCCCTCGGTACTGGGCAGATCCGAGGCGCTGGCCCCCGCCAGAAGCACCGGCCCGTCGACACTAACCGACGCGCCGAAGTGGTCCGAAGCGACTGGCGGGCCGGCGTCGAGAACGACGTCCTGGACCCAAGTGCTGGCACCAACCTGCTGGTACACGAACACCGCGCCAGCATGGTTCGCATTGGGGAAATTGTAGTCGGGCGCCCCCACTGCCAGCGTCAAGCCGGAAAGGGACACAGAGGCGCCGAACTTCGGTTGCCATCCACCACTCTGGACGCCCCCGGCCGACACCCATGAGACTCCGTTCCATTCCTTGATCACGACCCCGTTGGTGGAGACACTGCCCAGCGCCACCCGATTGCCATCGAGCGAGAGCGACGACACCATCCCGACCAACTTGGCCGTTTGAGACCACGTGGCATTGTTCCGCTCGTAGACGTAGGTCGCGCCATCGCCCCAATCCTGCCAAGGCGCCGCAATCAGCAGACGGTCCCCCTGCAAGGCCATGGCCCTGCCAAAAATGGCCGTCGTGAACCCGACGCTGACCACAGTCATTTCCGCTTGCTGCGCCCAGCCTTGGCCATCGTCCACGAACACGAACCCGGTCCCGTCCCCGCGCTCCGGTGCACCCACGGCGACTGTCGCGCCGGAAACCGTCACGGCTCTGCCGAAGTTGTCCGCTTGCAGCGGATTCGGCGCCGTCAGTTTCGCCGCCTCGGTCCACACCCCGCCATTCTGGACGAATACATATGCGGCGCCCGCGTTCAACTCTCCGGACAAATCGGCATCGGGCGCTCCCACGACGATGGTGTCATTATGGATCGCGACGGCATGCCCAAAGCGGTCCCCGGCGGCCCGATCGCTTGCGACGAGCTTCGCCGTCTCTAACCAGACGCCGTTCGGGCCGCGCACATACACATACGCAGCGCCGGCCGCATCGCCCCCGGGGAACTCGTCCCCGGAGCATCCCACCACGGCGACGTAGCCCGACACCGCCACCGATTCGCCGAAGGCGTCCGTCTGCCCAGGGTCGCTCGGCAAGAGCTTCTGCTCACTCACCCAGATCATCGGATCGACGGAGACGGGATACGCCGCGCGGTCGTCGTCGATGGCCAGGACGATGGAGTTGCCCTCGACGGCCAACCGTGCCGGGATCTCGCGACCAAGCGCATCCGCGACGAACAGCTCGCCGTATCGGGCGACGGCCCTCCCATCCTTGGGTCGCAGCAGCGCGACCTCGTCGCCCTGGAGCTCCGGTACCACCCCGTCGAGCGGCACCTCGATGCGCAGATCCGCGTCGGCGGGTCCCGGCGGGCGGACTGGTATCTCGAACCCGTGCTCCAACCCGAGCGGTCCACCGACGTACCACTCTTCGGCGGTCCCTCGCGCGTAGCTGACGCGATTCCGCTCGCCGCGGGGTTCCGCTGCTCGAGGATCATCGGTCCGCGGTCCTCGACCTATGCGGGACGAACCGACGTGAAGGCGCCACGCCTCGGCGTCGGGGGTCACCTCAACGCCGTCGGGACCGAAGACGGCCGCGAGGCGCTGCGACGCAATCCGCGCTGCCAGCCCGCCGCGGCTGCGCCGGATGGCGTACCCTTCGGGTGCGGCCGCTTGCGCGGCGCGCACCCGCGCGGCGCGGGCAGCCCTCCCACCCGCCAGTGGGGCTGCGGGCGCGGGCGTGTGGGTGCCGTTGGGCACCGCCTCGCTCGTTCTGCCGCCCTCGCCACATCCCCAACTGGCTCCGACGCACGCCAACACTCCGACAAGCTTCTTTCCCATGGCGATTACTCTGGGTGCTCCGTGCCCGATGCCCGGCCTGTTACGGGTGGGGTTCAATCACCGACCAGTACCTGTAGTTGATCAGCACCTGGACGTCCTCCAGGCGACTCCATTCGATGTCAGGCGAATCCCAGATGGGTGCAGATCCCTTTTTGCACCGAGTTTTCACGCGGTTGCCGCATGACATG
>CAYJPW010000019.1:0-91700 GCA_964372055.1 uncultured Polyangiaceae bacterium | reverse complement strand
GGCTTGGGGCGCGGCGGCGGCGGGCGCCCGGGGGACGCGGCGGGGGCCGCAGGCGGCGTGGGCGCGACGGGTGCGGGCGCAGGCGCCGAGAGGAGATCGGCCTCGACCACGTCGCCGCTCGGCGGGCCGCCGGGACCGGAGGGCGGCGCGTTCGGGCCGCTCTGGCGCAGGCGCGGCGCGCCGCGCTGGCTGCTCGTCGGCGGCTTCGGGAACGAGGGCCGCGACTCGTTGCTCGCGTCGCCGGGCCCACCCGGGACCGAGAAGGCGCTCATCGCCGGCTGCGCCGGGATGGGGCCGAGCACCTGCTCGAGGTCCGCCGCGCGTCGCGGCGCGCCGCCCTTGGCGGCGACCTTCTCGATGCCGTCGTTGAGGTCGGAGGCGATCTTCTTGTAGGCCCCGCGGAAGCGGCTCGGCGAAAGGACGTCGATCTCGCCCTTGGCCATGCGCGCCGCCTCGGCCCGGAAGACCGAGAGCGGCCGCGTGTGCTCGAGGACCGAGAAGAACCCGCCGAGCCCCGCGGCCACGAGGACGCCGAGGATGATGAGGAGCGTCGGCACGCTCTTCTTGTCGGTGTCGTCGGCCTTGTTGAGGAAGTCGAGCGGCGAGTCGACGGCGACGGCGAGGCGGCCGACGGCGTAGCCGGCGCCGAGGTCCCACGCCTCGCCGGGGAGGCGGGCGTAGACGACGCCGAGGTGCGCGCCGATGACGCGCGGCTCGGTGCGGCCCTTCTCCTGGTAGTCCTTGTTGTCGTCGAGGAGCTTGAGGTCCTGCGTGATCACGTCGAGGCTCGATTTGTCGAAGCCCTCGGGCGCCCACGAGGCGACGCGCGCGCCCTCGGCGTAGAAGCCGACGGCGGCGCCGGTGCGCTTCGACACCGACGAGGCGAACTTGTCGTCGACGATCTTGGCGCCGACGATGGCGCCTACGGGCTCGCCGTTGACCTCCTGCTCGACGGGGCGGGCGACGACGCGGTAGATGCGGCCCTTCCACACCCAGGCGTCGTCGCGGATCCAGCCGTGGAGCGCGTCGGCGACGATCGGGTAGCCGCCGAGCTCCCAGTCCTCGTCGACGACGATGACGTCGCCCACCGAGGCGATGACCCGGCCGTTGGCGTCGACGGCCCAGAGCGCGTCGAACTTGAGATCGGTGGGCACGTCGTCGCCGAGCTTCTTCAGGGCGGCGCGCGTCTTCTCGCGCGATTCGCGGTTCGGCTTCGTCTCGGGGCTGACCTTGGCGAGGCCGCCGCGGATGTCGGGGCTGAGCGCGATGGGGATGAGGGCGCTCGAGCGGGTGCGGGCGTCGTCCTTCAGGAACCAGCCGACGGCGCTGGAGTCGGCGCTGAGCGCCTCGCTCATCGCCGTCGTCCCGCTGCGGTTGTAGAGCTGCGCGGCGACCGAGAGCACGAACGCCGAGACGCCCAGGGCGAGCGCGAGGACCAGGTACCAGAAGCGCGAGAGGAGCATGGCCTAGCCTCCCGCCCCGGCGTCGGGCGCGGCCGCTGGGGCCGGCGCCGCCTCGCCGACGGTGAGCGGCCCCTTGAGGAGCTGCTCGGCGGGCCCCGGCGCCACGTTGACCTCCATCTCGGTGCCGACGGGCTCGCCGTTGAAGTAGCCGCGGAGCTTGTAGACGCCGGGCTCGAGGTCGATGGCGAACTCGCCCTTGCGGTCCGGGTACCCGACCGCCACCGCGCGCGGCTCGACCACGATCCAGGAGCGGACGCTGGGCGAGAGCTGATCGCGGATCTCGTACTTGCCGGGGCCGGGCGGCGTCCAGGTGCGCGCCTTGGTCGGCAGCGTCTCGCCGGGCTGCAGGCCCTTGTTCCCCGTGTCGTAGAGCTTGTGCGGGAACGGATCGTGGTTCTCGATCTGGATGGCCTGGCCCTCGGCGACGACGAGGGTCACCGGCGAGGTCCGCCCGCCGGCGACCACCATGCGGATGGGCTGCTTGAGGGCGACGCCCTTCTCGCCGAGCGCGACCACGCAGAGCTCCTTGGGGAGGTACCCCGTCAAGGTGCGCACGTCGGGGCGCACCGTCGGCGAGGGCTCCCGGAAGGTGTAGCGGTGGTTGCCGGGCTCCTTCGCCTCGCTCCAGACGGGGTTGAGCAGCTTGGCGTTCCCGGCGGTGCGTCCCTTGATGGTGACGGTGGCGGCGAGCGCCACGCCGGGGACAAGGAGGAGCGCCAGCGTGGCGGCGGCGCGCCACAGTCTTCTCGGGGTCTCCATCGGGAGAGCGAAAGTACCGGAACCCCTAGCCGAACGGAAACAAAGACGATGGGCGGGCGGGACGGACGGCGGCCAGCGCACCGGAGAGGGCCTCGCCAGGTCGCCGAGGGCACCGTCGGGGAGCGCGGCCGGCGGTTGACCGAGAGGGCGGGGTCACTATCATGGGTGTGTTCCCTCTGCCGGTTTCGTGAGGTGATCGACGATTGAATCCCGTGTAAGCAGAACCAGGGGGCCCTCTACGTTACCGTGGTGTGCTAGGCCCGGACCTCTTCACCGGGAAGCCTGAAGCGGTACTTGGGCTCCCACCTAGCGCTCGCTAGGGGTTCAAGTCATCTACCCACGTCCTCGGTGGTACGGAACGCTCTCTCCAGCCGGTGGGCTCCTCGCCCACCGGCTGTTCTGTTCTTGCTTGGCGCCCCCGGCTTCTCAGTTCGGCAGCTTCTGGCAGCAGCCCGTCACGCAGTAGTAGTTGATCGGGCACGGGTCCTGGCCGACCAGCCCGCAGGCCTGCACGCCGTCCGGGCACTGGCCCATCGGGATGCCGCCGTCGTCGGTGAAGCACTCGGGCGGGAGCTCGTCCTTGCCGACGCAGAGCTCGCAGGTCTCGCACGGGTTGCCGCAGCCGGGGACGAACGTACACGGCTTGCACTTCGTGGGATCGGCGACGTCGGCGAGGGTGCAGCTCCCGACGTCGTTGACCTCGGAGCCGAGCCAGACGAACTTGCCGCCGCCCGCGGGCAGCTCGCAGCAGCCGAAGCAGTCGCAGCCGTTCGGCGCGAGCGGGCCGCAGAAATCGAGGCAGGTCTGCGACTGCTGCGCGAAGGCGCCGGCGCAGGTGAGCCCCGGACCGGGCGTGGCGGTGTCGTCGTACGCGCAGCCCACGCCCTCGGGCGGGTAGTCGGGCGCGACCTCGAGCGGATCGCACTGATGGTCCCAGTAGCAGTCGTCGTTGCCCGAGCCGTTGCCGTTGTCCCAGAAGCAGTCGGACTTGCAGGGACCGCCGGGCGCGCCGGGGAGGTTGGGGTAGTAGCTGTTCTCGGTGTTGTCGCACGCGCCCAGGCAGTCGGGGTCTTGCGAGTCGATGAGCCCGTCGCTGTCGTTGTCCTCGCAGTCGCCGCACTCGTAGACCTGGTTCGCGCACGGCGACGGGCACGGGCCGATGCCGCCCGCGCCGCTCGACGAGGTCGTCGTCGCGCCGCCGGCGGTCCCGGTGCTCGTCCCGCCGCCCGCGCCGCCGGTCCCGGTCCCCGTTCCGGTCGTGCTCGCGGTGCCGCTGCTCGTTCCGGAAGGACCCGTGCCTCCGGTCTCGTCGCTGGAGCAGGCGGGAGCCACCGAGGCGGCCACGCCGAGCGCAGCGACGAGCGAGAGCCAGAGCGCGGGGGCGATGCCCTTCGAGGGCGAGGTTCGTTCCTTCTTCATCCAGAGCCTCCCTTGGCTTGACGGCGCGTGCCGCTCGCAGGCTCATCGTATCGCGCGACGCGCGCGCGGCCGAGCGATCTGCGCACGCGCGGGTGGTCACGCGAGTGACCGATCGCGCGTCAGGCGAGCGCGCTCGGACCGCCGTCCCAGCGCACGCGCGGGAGATGGCTGCCGGTGTCGAGCTCCTGGAGGAAGCGGAGGAGCTTCTCGCGCACGTCGCACCGAAGCGCGAAGCACTTGTCGGCGTTCTGCGCCGAGACGAGCGCGCGCACGACCATGGCGCGATCGGTCGTGTCGGTCACCTGGAGCTTGCAGACGCGGCGATCCCACGCCGGGTGCTCGGCGACGATGCGATCGAGCTCGGCGCGGAGCTTCTCGATGGGCGTCGTGTAGTCGACCTGCAACGTCACGGTCCCGAGGATGTCGGCGCTCTGGCGCGTCCAGTTCTGGAACGGCTGCTCGAGCAGGCGCGGCGTGGGCACCACGAGGCGGCGCTCGTCCCAGAGCTTCACCACCACGTAGGTGAGGTGGATGTCCTCGACGGAGCCGAACTCGTTCTCGATGGTGACCGTGTCGCCGATGCGGAGCGGCTGGGTGAACGAGACCTGGATGCCGGCGATGACGGCGCCGAGCGTCTTCTGCGCGGCCACGCCGAGGACGATGCCCGCGATCCCCGCGGAGGCGAGGAGCGAGTTGCCCACGCTCCGGACCTCGTCGAACTGGGTGAGCACCGCCGCGGCGGCGACGAGGCCGACGAGGATCGAGGCGACGCGGCGCAGCACCGCGAGCTGGGTGCGCACGCCGCGGCTCTTCATCTCGCCGACGGTGTCCTCGGGGAGCCGGGCGTGGAGCGAGCTCGCCCCCACGTGGAGGAAGCGGATCGCGAGCCAGGCGACGGCGTAGACGAGGAGCGTGTCGCGGATGCGATCGAGGACGAGGCGCGCCGTCGCCGTCGGGTAGAGCTCTTGCACGAGCAAGCCGAAGGAGACGGCACCGAGCGCGAGGCGGAGGGGCCCGCGCGCGACGGTCACGAGCTCGTCGTCCCAGGGCGTCTTGGTCCGCCGCGCGATCACCATCGCCAGGCGCACCACGACCGAGCCCAGGAGCCAACCGATCGCGTACCCGAGCACGGCGGAGAGCGCGAGGCCGATCCACTGCCAGGCGGCGAGGTCGAGGACGCTGACGCGGAGCGCGGCCGGCATGCGCTCGCCGATCCAGCGACCGCCGTGGGCGCCGTAGAGGGCGGGCACCATCGCGACGGTCGTCTTGGAGACGAGCCACGCCTGCGCGCCGTCGTCGAGCCGCGTTCGGGTGAGCGCGATGGGCACGGCTTCGTCGGCGAGCTGCACGGTGCCGACGAGATCCGAGCCCGGCCCGTCGGAGGGATCGCCCTCGGGGTCGTCCGAGATCTTCGAGGTGTCGAGGACCAGCGTCCAGCCGAGCACGAGCGCGAGCCGGCCGGCGAGGACGGGGCCCTCCTGCGCCTGTTTGCCCTTCGGGATCGCGCGCAGATCGAGGTACTGCGCGGCGCGCTCGCGGTCGCCTGCCCGGCTGGCGCGGAGGAAGCCGTCGAGCGAGCGCCGCGGCGTCGATCGATCGACGAGGTCGGGCTTGGGCGGGACCTCGATCCGCCCCGGCGCAGGGGCCTGCGCGAGCGCGGGGGGCGCCGCGACGAGGATCGCGAGCACGGTGGCGACGAGGGCGAAGAGGCGCAAGAGCATGGCGGGCTCGCCCCGCTGCGTAGCATTTCGCGCGAAGCTCTACGACGCCCGCGGCCAAGGGCCGAAGCGACGTCGGACGCCGGGCCTCGGGAGCGTCGGTCGGACGGACGTCCGACGCACTTCAGCCGCGCGGCGGCGGCGAGTCGCGCCCGCGCCGCGCCGGCGGCGACGGCCGCCGCTGCGGCCCCGGCGCGAGCCGCTGCTCGATGGCCTCGAGCTTGTCGAGGACGCGCTCGAGCGACCGCGCCTGCGGATCGCGCCTGGGATCGAGCGGGGCGTCGTCGCGCGCCGGCGGAGGCGCGGAGGGCCGGAGCCGCTCGACCGCGCCGAGCCGGCGCTCGATGGCGTCGAGGCGCTCGGCGACGCGCTCGAGCGAGGCGAAGAGACTGGAGAGCCCCATGCCGGTCGGGATCGCGAGCGCCTCGAAGAGCTCGGCGGCGCTGCGCTTGCCGTCGGCGGCGCGGAGGAGCGCGCGGACCATGTCCGAGTGATCGTCGGGGGCGGCGGCCTCGGCGCCCGCGCGGCCCGGTCGCGGCGTCGGCGTGCGCTCGCCGCCGCCGGAGACCTCGAAGATGCGTCCGTGGCCGAGGAGCTGGCGACCGGCGCGCGAGATCGCCAGGAACGACGCGCGGTAGGTCCCCTCGCCCCAGCGGCGGCGGATCGTCGCGAGCGAGAGGTCCTCGAGCGGCATCTCGTGCTGCCACTCGCTCCCCGCGCGGTGGGTGCACGGCTCCCAGGAGAGGGCGCCCTTGCGGCTCAGCGTCCAGTGGGTCGCCCCGGCCGGCACCTTGCCGAGGAGCGCGCTGTCTCTGCGCACGGCCATCCGACCAGCTTACGACGGCTCCTGGGCTTCTCCGAGCAATACGCGCAGCCGGGCTCACGCCGCTTGCGCTCGACCGGTATGCTGCGCCAATGGGGCCCCCTCGTCGTCCGTTCGCGCGGTGGAGCTACCTCGTCGTCTTCCTGCTGCTGTTCCTGGTGATGGCGGCGGCCCCGGCCCTCGGCCGGATGCTCGCGCCGGCGCGACGCGTCGACCCCAACGGCATCCAGCTCCTCGTCACCAGCATCGGCGTCGTGGGAGCGACGCTCGGCGTGCTGGTCTTCGTCGTGATCGACATGAAGCGCAACGCGCGCTGGATCGACTGGGCGCTGTCCTCGGCGGGCCTGCGGGCCGAGGGGTACCTGATCCGCGGCAGGCAGGCGCATGGCGTGATCGAGGGCCGCGAGGTGAAAGCGTACTCGGTCCCGGCATCCAGGTACCGGCCCCCGACGTTCGAGCTCTCGGCCGGCTGCGGGGCGCGAACGCGGCTCGCCGTCGGGCCGCCCGCTGCAGGCGCGATCGCCGGGATGTTCGCGCGGCCCCAGATCCAGCTCGGCGATCCGGCGTTCGCCCATCTGCGCGTCACCACCGACGACGAGGCCTGGGCGCGAGCGCTGCTCGCCGATCAGCGCGCGCGCGCCGCCGTGCTCCGCCTCGCCGCACCCGCGGCGAACGAGCTGCGGTGGATCCGGCTGGAGCCCGGCGCGATCCACCTCCGCACGACCGGGCTGCGCGCCGCAGATCTCTGCCCCGAGATCGTGCGACCGGCGATCGACGCGCTCGTGGCGGTCGCCGCCGGCGCCGACCACGCGCCGGCGCCGCAGCATCCGAGCGAGGCGACGGCGCTCGAGCGGCTGGCGCGCGACCGCAGCCGCCTCACGGTCGTCGTGATCGCCGCGGTCGCCGTGCTGCTCGTCGCATGCGTCGCCGCCGCCGCGGCGCTCTTCTTCCAGCGCGGGCGCTGAGCTCACCCGGACGGGCCGAAACCCGCAAGGGCGCCGGGAACGCGCCGGCCCCGCGGCTCGCGCCTGTTGCGCCCGCCTCGAGACGCGCGCGCCGATTGGCCACCGACGCGCCGGGCGCTACGCTCCCCGCGTGCGCGACACCTCGGCGGCCCAGAGCGCTCGCTACCACGAGCTCTTGCGCGCGCTCCCCCCCGAGCGCCGGCTCGAGTCGGCGATGCGCCTCTCCCGTGCCGTCCGCAGGCTCGCCGAGGCCGGCATCCGCGAGCGCCATCCGGACATCGGCGAGGAGGAGCTCCGCGTGCGCCTCACGGCGCGGCTGTACGGCCGCGCGGCGGCCATCAAGCTCTTCGGGACCGTGCCCGAAGATGCCGTCTAGCACCGACGTCGACGCGCTCGATGTCGCCCTCCTGGTCGCGTCGGCGATCGAGGCGGTCGGCGGCGAGTACTTCGTCGGCGGCAGCGTGGCTAGCTCGCTGCAGGGCGAGCCGCGCGCGACCAACGACATCGATTTCGTCGTCTCGATGCTTCCGATGCGCGTGAGGGCGTTCGCCGAGCGCCTCGGGAAGGAGTTCGAGGTCGATCAGGACATGCTGCGCGAGGCGCTCGGGCGCGGCACGACGGCGAATTTCTTCTACCTGCCCGCGGTCACCAAGGTGGACGTCTTCGGGCTGGGCACGGCGCCTTTCGACGAGGCCGAGTTCTCCCGCCGCCGGCGCGTCCGCGTGAAGCCCACGGGAGAAGCGCTCTTCGTCAAGAGCCCGGAGGACACGGTGCTGCGAAAGCTCTTGTGGTACCGCGACGGCAGCGAGGTGTCGGAGAAGCAGTGGCGGGACGTCGTCGAGGTGCTCCGCGTCAGCGGCTCGCAGATGGAAGCGCGCTACCTCGACGCGTGGGCGGCGCGCCTCGGAATCGACGACTTGCTGGCGCGCGCCAGGGCCGACGCCGAAAGCGGCGGCTAGCGACGGCCGCGCCGCCGCGCCACTTCCGATTCACGCGCTCGCGGCGACCAGACCCACGAGCGCGTCGTGGATGCGCCCGTTCGAGGCGACGAGGTGCCCGACGTGGTAATCGGGCGCGCCTCCGCTCAGCGACGTGATGCGGCCGCCGGCGGCGAGGACGATCGCGCCCGCGGCCACCGTGTCCCAGGCGTGGAGGCGGCGCTCCCAGTAGCCGTCGTAGGTGCCGTCGGCGACGAGGCAGAGGTCCATCGCGGCGCTGCCGCAGCGGCGCACCGCCTGGACCTTGCGCTTGACCGCCACGAACGAGGCGAAGTTGTCCTCGGGCGCCACGTCGCGCGACGCGGGGAAGCCGGTCGCGATGAGGGCGCGATCGAGGGAGGCGATCTCGCTGACCGCCCAGCGCTCGCCGTTGCGGCGCGCCTCGCCCTCGCCCTCGCCGCCGACCCAGCCGGTCCAGCGCACGCCGATCGAAGGGCGACGACCGCGCCGGCGATGGGGCGATCGTGCTCCATGAGGCCGATGGCGACGCGCCAGAACGGGTGGCCGTGGACGACGTTGGTGGTGCCGTCGAGCGGATCGACGAACCAGACCAGGCCGCGGCGCGCGCTCTTGGCCTCGAGCTCGCCGGCCGTCCAGGTCGCCTCCTCCGCCACGACCGGGATCTCGGGCGAGAGCGAGCGCAGGCGCGAGACGATGAGCTCCTCGCTGGCGCGATCGAACTCGGTGACGAGATCGGCGCGCGCCTTCTCGTCGGCGCGCGGGCGCGAGCGGTAGCCGGACCCGACGAGCGTCGCCGCCTCTTCGGCCACGAGCAGGGCGATGGCCGCGAGGTCGGCGCGCGCCGAGCCGGCCGTGGCGCTCACGATCGCCGGGCTCCTTCGGCCAGCGCGGCTCGGGCACCTCGGCGAGATCGTCGGCATGACCTCCGCACGCGCGAGGTCGGCGAGGTCCTCGAGGCCGCCGTCCGGCGCATGGAGCGCTACCCTCGGCGCCACGGCCTGCTCGAGCTCGGCGGCGCGCCCGACCCCGAAGCCGCGCTCGCCGCCTCGGCCCTGTCCGGGCGCGAGCCGCCCGCGGGCCTGCAATGGCTGCTGGGCCTGTCGCCCGTCGCGCCGAGCGCGCTCGCCTTCGACAAGCTGTGCGCCTCGCTGGACGGCCTCACCCTCCACGCCGCGACGCGCGCCGGCACCCTCGACATCGCCGGCAGGGAGGCCCTCTTGCGCTACGTCCTGCGACCTCCCGTCGCCCAGGAGCGCGTCGAGCTGCGAAGCGACGGGCTCGTGCGGATCTCGCTCGAGCGCACCTACGCCGATGGCACGTCGCGATCGACACGGTCCCGCTCTCCTTGCTCTCGTGGCTCGCGATGAGCGTCCGTCCGCCGCGCTTTCACACCGTGAAATACTCGGGGGTGCTGACGTCCGCGAGCCCGTGGCCGTGCGCGGATCGGTTGCGCGGCCCCGGGCCCGGTCCGCTGGCGCAACCAGATCGGCGCGTGGAACTGCATGCCCGGCATGGTGTTCCAGCGCAGCGCGAGGCGTCGGCGAGAGCCTCCGGTCGAACCCGAGCCCGAGCCTGACCCCGCGGCGCCTCCCGGTGTCCGTGCTCGTTTCCCTGTTCCTGCCCATGCCCGGCTCGAGGCGCGGCGGGCGGTGTGCCCGCAGCAGCTCGCTGACGCCAAGGTGCGAGCCTGGCGGCCGCATGCTCGGGGTGTTGGCGTCCGCGAGCCGTGCCGTGCGCGGATCGGTCCGCGGCCCCGGCCCGGTCCGCTGCACGAGAAAGCGAGGGCCACCCGAGGCCGCCGTACTGGAAGAGCACCGTGCTCCGCCGCAAGGCGCTCGGTGAGGTCGCGTAGCTCGGGGCAGCAGGTTCGAGCGTAGGGCCGAGGTGCGCCGACCGTCGGGAGAGCCCAACCCCGACGCCGGCTTGCGATTCGGCGACGCTGACGATCGCTTGCGTGCGGCGGCTCTCACCGGCCCTCCCGCTGGACGACGGACGCCGGCCCCGGCTGGACCCAGCCGGCTTCTTTCACTTACGCTCGCCCGACCTCATGCACGACCACCGCGGGCTGCTCGTCCTCGCTCATCGCGAAGAACGTCTCCGCGTTCACGTAGACCCTTGCCTCCGACTTCCGGAAGGCAGCAGGCGCCGTCGCGTACGAAGGCGCAGCTTTGGCCTCGGGGAGATCGCGGAAGTGGTCGAGAGGCGCCGCGGGCCACGTGTGCGTGGTCGGGAGCGCGGTGCAGGCGGTTTCGGCCTTGCGGCACATGTCGGCGATGCGCTCGGAGTCCTCGGTCAGCTTGATCGGCGCGTCTGTGTAACAGCCGCCGCGAGCGAGCGGGCTCGGTGGCGGCGTGGACGCCGGGGCTCAGGAGCGGCTTCTCGACGCCGACTGGCAGTGGCTCGATACAGCGAAAACACAGCGGACGACATGGTCGGGCTTGACACTCTGTATTTTCGCCATATCCTGTGGCTCGTGAGTCATCTGCTGCACGAGGGTGCGTCGGCGCTCGCCGAGACCGAGGCCAAGCTCAAAGCGCTCGCCTCCGACGCGATCGCTCAGGACGAGTGGGACGCCGTGTCGACGTTGGCGGGGTGGGCGCGAGGCGTTCGCGAGATCCTCGACGGCGCACGCGCCAACGGGACGGAGCCCGCGCAGACGGCGCGTCACCAAGACCCACCCGCGAAGGCGGTGGCGCCGCCCGCGCGTCCCGCAGCGACGGCGGAGCGTCCGGCTCCTGAACCTGTCACGGCTCCGCGGCGGACCGCCTCGCGGAGCGCCGTTACGGCACCGCCCCCGCCGAAGAAGGCGATGAAGCCCACTGCCGCTCGGAAGGGCGTCGGCTACCCGCGCTTCGTCCGGGAGGGCGACGCGCTCGTGAAGATCGGCTGGTCAAAGAAGAGCAAGAGCGAGTACGAGCATCGCGCTCCCCGCGACGTGCTCGGTCAGATCACCGCGGCGATCCGTGATCTCGCACGCGCCGGATCGCGTTTCACCGTGGAAGAAATCTTGGCGGGCATCGCAGCGAAGGGCGCCGAGATCCCGAGCTACCAGACCTACCTTTGCATTGCTTGGATGCGCGAGAACGCCCTGCTCGAGCAGCACGGTCGCCAGGGGTACTCGCTCGCGCGGCCGACGCAGCTGTCGGACCAGATGGCCGGAGCGTGGAGCGCGACGGCGACGCGCTAATTGCGCGCCTCCAAGGAGAACGACGTGGACATCAAGTTCGAGAAGGACGATCGCGGCGTCAAGGTCCATAAGGTTGGCGTCATCGCGCAGCTCTGCGCGCCCTACCGGAGCCACGAGCAGGGCCTTCCCGAGTGGTGCAAGAACTCGGCGGGCGCGTACGTGCGGAACAACGTCGCTACCGAGCACCGCGTGCTGACGCTGCTGTTCGGCAAGCGCCCGGGCGATGACCTGCCGTACATCGCTCTTCTCGATCACGGCGGGATGAGCGTGCAGGACGTCGAGGATCGCTTCGCGGATTGGGGAAACCCTGAGGCGCACGTGGCGGAGACCGACACGGACGAGGTCGTCGAGGGCGGCCACGGAAACGGCGGCAAGTGCTACATGACGCAAATGTTCGAGCACCAATCCTACCTTCACACCGTGAAGGCGGGACCGACGGGCTCGCGCTGCTGCCGCTACGGGTTCATCGGGGACGACCCGCAGCCCGTGTACTTCCCCGACAAGGCCGGCGGTCGCGGCGTGCCCGTGTCGAGCGCGAAGGACGAGCTCGTGCGTGCGCTCGGCGAGCTCGGCGTCAAGCTCGCCGCGTTGCCGCAGGATGTGCTGACCGCGATCGCGGCCCGCGACGGGTTCACGCTTCTCGTTGGTGTGAAGCCGAAGAACTTCACCGGAAAGGATGCTTGGCGAAAGCTGGTCGAGGAAGCTCTGGTCGATCATCCGCAGATGGCGTTGACGATGCAGACCAACCGCATCTTCGTCGTCAACAACGGTCGCGCCGTCACGGACCTGTCGCCCGTTCGCCCGGCCGAGATCCCGCCGCATGAGTTCGCACCCGAGCCCCGCATCATCGTCATGCCGGACGATCTCGTGGATCCCGTGAGCGGGGAGCAGTGCACGATGAACCCGCCGGGTGCCCCCAAGGGCAAGCTTATCATCAAGACGTCCGCCGTGTCGATGAAGTGGAAGAAGAAGGGGCTTCACCACATCCGCTACACGGCGCATGGCCGGCCGGTCGCGTTCCTGGCGATGTCCGACGTTTCCCGCTCCGTGTGGGTCGATCGCATGTACGGGGAGTGCCACCTCGACCAGCTCACCAACTACGAGACCAACGAGCGCCGACACCTCGCCGACGCGCCGCTGACGCGGGCGTTGGAGAAGTGGATCAAGGACCAGATCGCCGAGTACGAGAACGAGTTCAAGAAGCGCCAGCGCATCGAGGCTACTCAGGAGCAGCAGAACAAGCTGCAGAAGCTGAACGACCTGCTCGACAAGTGGAAGAACAAGTTCCTCGACGACTCCGATTTTCACTCCGGAAACATCCCCGGGGAGGGGACCGGCAAGCCGCGACCCAAGCCTCGTCCCCTGCCCGCGACCGCTCCGATCTCGGTCGAGGTGAAGTGCGCGTACGAGAAGGCTGGCGTGGGCGTGTGGCTTCGTCCGCAGGCCGAGTTCCACGACGCGAGCGGAGCTCGCGTCGCGTCGCCGGCCTACCTCTGGCACAGCAGCGACTGGGCGGTCGCGACGGTGGACCAGAAGGAGGGCATCGTCACGCACACCCCCGGCGTCGTCGATCTCTGGATCGAGACGACCGACAAGAAGCTCCGCTCCACGCCGATCCGCATCGAGGTGATCGACACGGTGCGCGCAGTAATCGAACCGCAGTCGCTCGAAGTGACCGCCGGTCGGTTCCATCAGCTCGGCGTGCGCGTGCACGATCGTGCCGGAGTCGAACACACGGACGTGTTCATGACGTGGGTTCAGGACGACAGCAGCGTCGTGAGCGTCACGGCGAGCGGCAAAGTGATCGGGCGCAAGCCCGGCGCGACGACCATCTACGCGATGGACGACCAGTGCGTGGACGCTGCCGGCGCGTGCCATGTGACCGTCGTGGCGGCGGAGGCCGGGCCGGGCGATGCCTCGGGCAAGGGCTATCCGCGGATCCTCATGTCGGAGATCGACCCGGATCCGCTTCATCCCGACAACGCGCCGTACCAGCTGTCGGCCGAGGACGGGCCGGTGCATCAGCCGACGCCGCAGCACGTCCAGCACAACATCTGGTTCATCAATCTCCAGTGCCCGCTCGCGAAGTTGCTGTTCGAGCACTACGGTCCGGACAGCACGCAGTGGCGCTCGTACCACCTCGAACGTTACATCGAAGCGCTCGCGAAGATCCGGCTCCACAAGGCCTACCAGCTGGAGGAGCACCTGTCGTTCGATGAAGTCGAGCGGAGCTGGCGCGAGATCGCGTCCGAGGTCCAGACGCGCGCGCTGGAGGACTTGCGGCCGCTCCTCGAAGGCGGCGATCTTCCCGACGCATGACGACGAAGAACCTCACGATCATCGACCGGATCCTGCTCGCGGCCAACGACCTGAGCGCGAAGGGCACGTTCACTGCCGAGGATCTCGTGGTCGAGGTCTGGAAACGGTGGCCGGATCACTTCGGGCTGCAGGGCTACGCCAAGGATTACCCCGACTCGAACCGGGTCCTGACGAAGATCATGGGAAGCCAGTCGGCGCTTCGACGGCGCGGCCTTCTCCGAAAGGTCGGGCCGAAGCGGTACCAGGTCACAGACCTCGGTGCCAACGCAGCGCGAGCGGTTCAGGAGACCGACGCTCCGCCGGAAGCACGGTCCGCCGAGCTGACGCGCGAGCTCGTGTCCGCGCTGGTGCGCATGCTCCGTTCGGGCGCCCTGGCGAAGTTCGTGCGTGGCGAGCCGTTGACGTTCAGCGACGTGTCATCCTTCTGGAACATCTCGCCGCGATCGTCCGCGCATCAGTTTTCCGACCGCACGCGCGCGGCCGACGCGGCGATCGACCTCGCGCTACGCGACGCGACAGCAGCGGGCGGCAGAACCGTGCTCCCCGGAGATGTTCCGGCAGATGCCGGTCAGCTGAAGTTGTTGCGCGAGCTCTCCGATCACATTCGTCAGGAGTTCAGCGCGGAGATCGACGTGATCATGCGGAGGCAGGACGAGCGTCGGCTTTGAGCGACTCGACCACCAGGGCGGGCGGGCGCGCCCGGTAGCGCCGGCCGCCGGGCTTCTTCACCACGAGGATTCGGTCGATCTTCGTGGCTTCGCCGCGTCGGCTCCCCCAGATCCGGGTGACCTTGCCACCGAGCGTGATCGGGTCGTCCACGATGTCTACGAGCTTGAGGCCAGTGGCCGCGCGAGCGTGGTCCCAGACATGCCGGGCGAGATTCGTGCTTTCCCCGGAGGGCGTGTCGACGTCGCCGATCACGAAGACCGCGACGCCGCCGGGGCGCAGCAAGCGTTCGCACCGAGCCATGACGTCGATCATGAACTTCGTGTACGCCGGCAGCCGAAGCTGATCGCTCAACCGGAGGCGGTTGTCCGTCGCCTCGACGCGGAGGCGTGAATCCACCTCCTCGACTGCTTCGTTCAACAGCCACAGGCGGATCCAGTTGTACTTCCCGTACCGCACCACCTTCAGGTACGGCGGCGAGGTCACGATGAGGTCGACCGACTCGTGTTTCAGCCAGTAGTCGATGAGCCGCACGTCCAGCTGCCTCGCGCGACCGCGCGCAGCCGGCGCGGGTGAGCGGGCGAGGCGATCGAGTCGCCGATCCAACGCGTCGAACACGTCAAACGGGTACTTCTGGAGGTGATGCTCGCGAATGTACTTCGCAATGTAGTTCGGCGACATCGCGAAGGTATTGGGCATGCTGATGCTCAGCGTCCCCGAATCCTTCGGGTCCTTCGCGTGATTCCCGTGAAGCACGCCGGTGAGCGTCGCGAGTAGGAACCGGTCGATCCGGTCGGTCGGCTGGAGCATCTCGCGGATGAAGAGGAGCTGCGGGAGGGTGCGACGCCCATCGAAGAGCATCTCGATCTCGGGCGGCGCCGAGGCCGTGACATCGCTCCGCCGATAGAGAGAGCGAAGGTCGTCAACGCACGCCTTGGCGTCTGCGAGGTCTGGAGGGTCCACCTTTGCCCGCGTGAGGAGCGCGGCCAATGGGTTCGCATCCGTCCCGATGCCGATTCGCCCGGCAACACAGGCCTCAAGCGCCGTCGTCCCACGTCCGGCGAATGGATCGAAAACGGTGTCACCGGGACGCGAGCACTGCTCGACAAAGTACCGCGGCAGCGCCGGAGGAAACATCGCGAGGTACGAGCACATCGCGTGCCAGGCGTGGCCCCACCGCACCGGGAGCTCCTTCCACCACGGCCGTAGCCAGGTCGCTCGGTTGTCCACGTCCTCGCCGACAGTCACGCCCATACTCCGAAACCGACCTTTGCTCCGCTGCAGCAGGACCATGCTGAGCCTAGGCGAAAGAAGCGCCCTTGGTCCAGCGGCGGTCGACGGCTCGGGGGCTCGGGGCCTGGGCTCGGGGCCTGGTCGGGGGCCGTGCGGCGCCCACGAGCGCGCAAAAACCTCGGCGCGGGGTGTCGACTGGACGCGCGGCGGGCGCCGAGTCGATCGCAGGCGCACGTCGGCCCTGCGGACCGGCGCTGCGTGCTGCGGGCTACGCCACGTCGCCGAGCCCCTTGCGGCGCAGGACGGTGCTCTTCCAGTAGGGCGGGCCTCGGCGCTGGGCGAGCGCGCGGGGACGTCGGTCGGCTCGCTGAGCTTGGTGAGGAAGCGGGCGACGCTCCGCGGCTCGGTCACCATGGCGAGCAGGTTCATGCGGCCCTCGCATCTCGGACACTGGAGGACATCGACGTCCAACGTTCGCCGGAGAAGGTCGGCCCAGGGGCGATAGCCGCCGAGCTTGCGCGGCTTCGCCGGGCCTTCGGAGGCCTTGGCGGTGTCATCGGTCGTGGGAGGTCGCGGGCCGATGCGCGGGCGCCACGATCTCGCGGAGGCAAGGACGCCGGAGTACTTGACGGTGTGGAAGCGCGGGATGTGACGCTGGCCGCGAGCCGGCAGAGCAGCGACAGCGGGTCCATGTCGACGGCGACGCTGCCGTCGCGGCGATGGCCGAGGCGCCGCTCGGCGACGCCGGCGGGACGGCGATCACCATGGCGTTCGTGCCGACGATCGATCCGGGGGCGACGGGCGCCGAGCGCCTCGCGATGCTGGCGCGCGCACCCTTCGAGGAGGCCATCGGCCCGCTCCGGAGCCTGCCGGCCGAGGTGCACGTCGCGTACCGCGGCGGCCTCACGGTCGTCGCGGTGGTAGCCGGGGGGCTCCTGCTCGCGATGTGCGTCGCCGCGGCCGGGGCGCTGATGTTCTTGCAAGGCGGCCGCTGAAACGCGAGCCTCCCGCTCTCGGCAGGAGACATCGACGGTCGGCCCGCCGCGGGTCAGCCGCTCGAACCGACCAACGCCACGAGGCCGTCGTGGACGCGCCCGTTCGAAGCGACCAGGTGCCCGACGTGGTAGTCGGGCGCGCCTCCGCTCAGGGACGTGATGCGGCCTCCGGCGGCGAGGACGATCGCGCCTGCGGCCACGGTGTCCCAGGCGTGGAGGCGGCGCTCCCAGTAGCCGTCGTAGGTGCCGTCGGCGACGAGGCAGAGGTCCATCGCGGCGCTGCCGCAGCGGCGCACCGCCTGGACCTTGCGCTTGACCGCCACGAACGAGGCGAAGTTGTCCTCGGGCGCCACGTCGCGCGACGCGGGGAAGCCGGTCGCGATGAGGGCGCGATCGAGGGAGGCGATCTCGCTGACCGCCCAGCGCTCGCCGTTGCGGCGCGCCTCGCCCTCGCCCTCGCCGCCGACCCAGCCGGTCCAGCGCACGCCGATCGAAGGGCGACGACCGCGCCGGCGATGGGGCGATCGTGCTCCATGAGGCCGATGGCGACGCGCCAGAACGGGTGGCCGTGGACGACGTTGGTGGTGCCGTCGAGCGGATCGACGAACCAGACCAGGCCGCGGCGCGCGCTCTTGGCCTCGAGCTCGCCGGCCGTCCAGGTCGCCTCCTCCGCCACGACCGGGATCTCGGGCGAGAGCGAGCGCAGGCGCGAGACGATGAGCTCCTCGCTGGCGCGATCGAACTCGGTGACGAGATCGGCGCGCGCCTTCTCGTCGGCGCGCGGGCGCGAGCGGTAGCCGGACCCCACGAGCGTGGCGGCCTCCTCGGCCACGAGCAGGGCCATCGCCGCGAGATCGGCGCGCGCCGAGCCGGCCGTCGTGCTCACCGCGCCCTCGCGGCGAGCGCGGCGCGCAGCTTCTCGTAGATGCCGCCGAAGGCGCCGTTCGAGAGGAGCGCCACGGTGTCACCCGGCGCCGCCTCGGCGGCGAGGCGCTCGACGATGGCGTCGACCGAGCGCGCGGCCTCGGCGACGGCGCCGGCGGCGGCGATCTCGCGGACGATCCGATCGAGATCGAGCCGCTCAGCCTCGGGGATGTCGGGGCGGCCGAGCGGCGCGAGCAGCACGCGCGTCGCCGCGCCGAACGCCTTGCCGTACGCCTCCTGGTGCAGGGCGCGGCACGCGGTCGCGCTGCGCGGCTCGAACACCGCCCAGAGCGCGCCTTCGGGGTGGCGGGCGCGCAGGGCGCGCAGCGTCTCGTCGACCGCGGTCGGGTGGTGGGCGAAGTCGTCGTAGACGCGGACGCCGCGCTCCTCGAAGAGCAGGTCCTGGCGGCGGCGCACCCCCTCGAAGGTGGCGAGCCCGGCGAGGGCGGCGTGGAGCGGCACGCCGTAGCCCTGGCAGGCGGCGCCGATCGCCGCGATGGCGTTGCGGACGTTGTGCAGGCCCGGCACCTTCATCGCGGCGCGGCCTCCGGAGACGCCGCCGGCGTAGACGTCGAACGTCTGCCCCTCGGGCCCGACCTCGGCGGGCGCGGCGAGCCAGTGCGGCGGCATCCCGTGCGTGTCGTCGCCCTCGAGCGCGAACCACGCGACCGGCGCGCGCGCGCTCGCCGAGACGACGTCGACGACCTTCGCATCGGCGGCGGCGGCGACGACGAGCCCCGTCTCGGGGACGCGCTCGAGGAAGCCGCGGAACGCGGCGAGGTAGCTCGCCTCGTCGGGGTAGATGTCGATGTGGTCGTGCTCGATCGAGGTCACGATCGCGACCTCGGGCCGGTAGTGCCAGAACTTGGGCGTCTTCTCGAAGAACGCGGTGTCGTACTCGTCGCCCTCGACGACGAACGGCGTCCGGCGCGCGCCGAGGCCCGGCGCCTCGTCGGCCGGACCGACGGCCGGCAGGCGCAGCTTCGCGCCCGCGCGCGGGAGGCGGAAGCTCGTGTCGAAGTTCTTGGGCAGGCCGCCGATCAGGAAGCCCGGGTCCTTGCCCGCCTCGTGGAGCAGCCACGCCGCCATCGCGCTCGTGGTCGTCTTGCCGTGGGTGCCGCCGACGACGAGCGGCGAGGTGCCCTTGAGGATGTGGTCGGCGAGGGCGTGGGCCATGGTCGTGACCGCCAGCCCGCCGTCGATCGCCGCGCGCGCCTCGGGGTTGTGCGGCCGGCAGACGTTGCCGACGACGACCAGATCGGGCTTGGGCTCGAGGTGCGCCGGATCGAAGCCGGTCATCAGGCGGACGCCCCAGCGCTCGAGCGCCGGGCCCATCGGCGGGTAGAAGGCGACGTCCGAGCCGGAAACGTCGTGGCCGGCCGCCTTGAAGAGCCCGGCGAGGGCGCCCATGCCGGTCCCTGCGACCGCGACGAAGTGGACGTGCATCGTTTGTCCGGGATTCTGCTGGACCGCCGTCCTTCATGCTAGACGAGACCTCGCGATGAGCTCCGAAAAGACGGGTCCGGCCGCCCCCGCGGGCCACGCCGGCCAGGAAGACGGCCGCGACGCGGCTGCGTACCACCACGCCGAGGTCGAGCCTCGCTGGCAGCGCCACTGGGACGAGCACCAGACCTTCCGGTCCGACCGCCATCCCGGGCGCGAGAAGCGCTACGTGCTCGACATGTTCCCGTACCCCTCGGGCGCGGGCCTGCACGTGGGCCACCCCGAGGGCTACACCGCGACCGACATCCTCGCGCGCTACTGGCGCACCCGGGGGATCGACGTCCTCCACCCGATGGGCTGGGACGCCTTCGGGCTCCCCGCCGAGCAGCACGCCATCCGCACCGGGACGCACCCGGCCGACACGACGCGCTCGAACATCGCGACGTTCAAGCGGCAGCTCAAGATGCTCGGCTTCAGCTACGACTGGTCGCGCGAGGTCGACACCACCGATCCCGGCTACGTCCGCTGGACGCAGTGGATCTTCCTCCAGCTCTTCAAGCGCGGCCTCGCCTACCAGGACGACAAGGCGATGGTGAACTGGTGCCCGGCGCTCGGCACCGTGCTCGCCAACGAGGAGGTCATCGACGGCAAGAGCGAGATCGGCAGCCACCCGGTGGTGCGCACGCCGCTCCGCCAGTGGATGCTCCGGATCACCGCGTATGCCGACCGCCTCCTCGAGGACCTCGCGACCGTCGACTGGGACAAGGGCACGCTCAAGAAGCAGCGCGACTGGATCGGCCGCTCCGAAGGCGCCGAGATCAAGTTCGCCATCGCCGGGCACGCCGGCGCCGATCTCGTGGCGTTCACGACGCGGCCCGACACGCTCATGGGCGTCACCTACGTCGTGCTCGCGCCCGAGCACCCGCTCGTCGCCAAGATCACCACGGCGCCGCAGCGCGCCGCGGTCGACGCCTACGTCGCGAGCGCGGCGAAGAAGAGCGATCGCGATCGCACCGCGGCGGTGAAGGACAAGACCGGCGTCCCGACGGGCGCGCGCGCGGTTCACCCGATCACCGGCGCCGAGGTGCCGATCTGGGTCGCCGACTACGTGCTCGGCGGCTACGGCACCGGCGCCGTCATGGCCGTGCCGGGGCACGACGAGCGCGACTTCGCCTTCGCCAGGGCGTTCGGCCTGCCGATCGTCGAGGTGGTGAGCCCCGACGGCAAGCTCCACGACGCGCTCGAGGCGGCCTACGTCGACGACGGCATCGCGGTCCGGAGCGGCGCCTTCGATGGGCTCGCGACCGCCGACTGCAAGGCCTCGGTCGTCGAGAAGCTCGTCGCCCTCGGCCGCGGCGGCCCGCGCGTCACCTACAAGCTCCGCGACTGGGTCTTCTCGCGCCAGCGCTACTGGGGCGAGCCCTTCCCGATCTACTTCCCGATCGATCTCGAGGAGCCCGGCGGCGATCCGCGCAAGGGCGCGAAGCACACCATCCGCTACGACCAGCCGATCGCCGACGAGGAGTCGGCCCTCCCCATCCGCCTCCCCGAGCTCGCCGACTTCCGCCCCGGCGACGATCCGGCGGGCCCGCTCGCCCGCGCCGTCGACTGGCGCTACTTCCAGAGGGACGGCCGCTGGTACGCGCGCGAGACCAACACCATGCCGCAGTGGGCGGGCTCGTGCTGGTACTACCTCCGCTACCTCGACCCGCGGAACGACGCCGAGCCCTGGTCGAACGAAGCGTACGACGCCTGGATGCCGGTCGACCTCTACGTCGGCGGCTCGGAGCACGCGGTGCTCCACCTCCTCTACGCGCGCTTCTGGCACAAGGTGCTCTTCGACGCCGGCAAGGTGAAGCACCCCGAGCCGTTCATGCGCCTCGTCCACCAGGGGCTCATCCTCGGCGAGGACGGCGAGAAGATGTCGAAGTCGCGCGGCAACGTCGTCAACCCCGACGACATCGTCAAGGCCCACGGCGCCGACGTGCTCCGCATGTACGAGATGTTCATGGGCCCGCTCGAGGCGGTGAAGCCCTGGCAGTCGGGCCAGATCCAGGGCGTGGTGCGCTTCCGCGATCGCCTCTGGACGGTGTGCACCCGCCCGCTCGGCGACGCCATGGACGACGACACGCGCCGCGCGCTCCACAAGCTCGTCAAGAAGGTGACGCACGACATCGAGGCGATGGCGTTCAACACCGCCATCTCGGCGATGATGGTGTTCGTCAACCACCTCCACGGGATCGCCCAGCCCCCGCGCGAGGCGGTGGAGAAGCTCACCCAGCTCGTGGCGCCGTTCGCGCCCCACCTCGGCGAGGAGCTCTGGAGCCGCCTCCACACCCACCCGGCTGGGCCCGGCGCGTCGATCGCGCGCGCGCCCTGGCCGACGTACGACGAGGCGCTCTGCATCGATGACGTCATCGAGATGGCGGTGCAGGTGAACGGCAAGGTCCGCGGCCGCGTCACCCTCCCGCGCGCCGCGAGCGAGGACGAGGCCCGCGCCGCCGCGCTCGCGGCCGATGGCGTCGGGGTGCACACGGCCGGCAAGGCCGTGAAGAAGTTCATCTACGTGCCCGGCAAGATCATCAACCTCGTCGTCGGGTGACGCGGTTGCGCCGGCAGACGGGGATTTGAGCTAGGAGGCGGGGAGACGGGCAGGATTTCCTGCGGTCGATTGGGGCGCGCGCCTCGCCGGCGGGCGGCGATCGATCGGGGGATCCCCGTCTCTTTGCGACGGTCCTGTCGAAACGCCGGCGGATCAGCCTCGCGACCAGGAGCGGCCGGCGGTGCGGCGGCGGCCTCCCTGGAAGGCGCGGTGCTGGGAGGGCTGCGGGCGGGCGGCGGGGCGCGGATCGTGGTCGGCCTGAGCGGGCGGCGCGGCGACGGCGTGCGGGTGGTCGGCGACGACGGGGACGCGCATCCGGATGAGGCGCTCGATGTCGCGCAGGAGCGGGCGCTCCTCGCTGTCGCAGAACGAGAAGGCGACGCCCGAGGCGCCGGCGCGCGCGGTGCGGCCGATGCGGTGCACGTAGCTCTCGGCGACGTCGGGCAGATCGTAGTTGATGACGTGCGAGATGCCGTCGACGTCGATGCCGCGGGCGGCGATGTCGGTCGCCACGAGCACGCGCGTCTGGCCCGTCTTGAAGTGGGAGAGGGCTCGCTCGCGCGCGCCCTGCGACTTGTTGCCGTGGATCGCCTCGGCCGGGATCGACGCGCGGACGAGCTGGGTGACGACCTTGTTGGCGCCGTGCTTGGTGCGGGTGAAGACGAGGACGCGGTCCATCGCCGGATCGCGCAGCACGTGCTCGAGGAGCGCGCGCTTGCCGGCCTTGTCGACGAAGTAGACCGACTGCTCGATCTTCTCGGCCGTCGAGGCGACCGGCGTGACCGCGACGCGCACCGGATCGGTGAGGATGCGGCTGGCGAGGTCTGCGATGTCGGGCGGCATGGTCGCCGAGAAGAACAGCGTCTGGCGCTTGCTGGGCAGCATCGCGAGCACGCGCCGGACGTCGGGGAGGAAGCCCATGTCGAGCATCCGATCGGCCTCGTCGAGGACGAAGATCTCGAGCCGGCGGAAGTCGACCTCGCGCTGCGAGGCGAGGTCGAGCAGGCGCCCCGGCGTCGCGACGAGGATGTCGATGCCGCGGCGGAGCATCTCGACCTGCGGGTTCTGGCCCACGCCGCCGAAGATCACGGTGTGGTAGAGGCCGAGACCGCGGCCGTAGGTGGCGAAGCTCTCGCCGATCTGCGAGGCGAGCTCGCGCGTCGGCGTGAGGATGAGCGCGCGGATGGGCCGCACGCCGCGGATCGACGGCGCCGTCGCGAGCCGCTGCAGCATCGGGAGGGCGAAGGCCGCCGTCTTGCCGGTGCCGGTCTGCGCGCAGCCGAGCAGATCGCGGCCCTGGAGGACGTGAGGGATGGCCTGCTCCTGGATGGGCGTGGGCTCGAGGTAGCCCTCGGCGGCCACCGCCTTGAGGAGCGGCGGAATCAACTTGAGCTCGGAGAATTGCATGAAAGGGTGAACTCGCAGGGATCGGGAGGCGTCAGCGGGGCGCAGGCACTTTGCGCAGCACCGAATCGACGTCCGGGAGAGAGGTTGAGTGCTCGCCGGCGAAGCTCGGCCGTGGCCAGGAGCTCCAGTGCGCGGGGCGAACGTTGGGGGACGGTGTAGCGCGCCTCCGCCGGCTTGTCGAGGACTGCCGGCCGGACGGGACCGGCACCTCGCCCCGGACGTGCGATGATTCACACCGTCATGGCGGGCTATCGCGGCGAGCTCGAGGCGGCGCGGGCGCGCGCCGAGCTCCTCGCCGACAAGCTCTCGGAGCGCGAGCGCCAGCTCGCCGAGCGCAACGCCGAGATCGCGCGCCTCAAGGAGGAGAAGCGGGCCCGGCGCGACGGGCGCGTGCTCGCGACCACGTGGGAGGAGCGCGCGCGCGAGGATCGCTCGCGCCGGAGGTGGCAGCTCGGGCTCGTCGCCGCCGGCGGTGTGGTGGCGGCGGCGCTCGCCGGGTTCTTGGTCGTCCGGGCTCGCATGCATCGGGTCGCGATCCAGAACGACGAGGCGGCGTGCGCCTCGACCGCCGAGTCCTGCGTCGACGCGGGCCTCGCGCTGGAGCGGTCCGGCGAGGACGAGCGCGCCGTGGCGCTCTACACCCGCGCCTGCGACGGCGGCAGCCTGCGCGGCTGCGACTTCCTCGGCAACGCGAACCGCAACGGCTTCGGCGGGCTCCGCGTGGACCACGCGCGGGCGCTCGCGCTGCACCGGCGCGCCTGCGACGGCGGCGTCCCGAGCGCGTGCAGCAACGTCGGCTGGCACTACCTCAACGGGCTCGGCGTCGCCCCCGATCACCCGAAGGCGTTCGACCTGTTCCAGGGCGCGTGCGAGCGCGGCGCGGCGATCGGCTGCAACAACGTCGGCTGGATGTACGAGAAGGGGACCGCCGAGGTCCAGGACGCCGAGCGCGCGACCTCGTTCTACGAGCGGGCCTGCCAGGGCGGCTACGATCGCGGCTGCTCCAACCTGAGGCGGATCCGGAGCGGAGGGGCGCCGCCGGAGTGAAGCGGCGGCGGTCGCGTCCCCTTCCCCCGTGGCCGATCACCTCGGCTGGCCCGATCGGCATCACGTCGGACCCCGTGGCAGCCAGCGCGCCGGGTCGGGCACGGGCCGGCGCTGACGCGCGTGGAACAGCCGCACCAGGCAGAGAGGGCTCGCGAGGTCGCTCGTGTCTCGTACGTACCAGGCGACGTAAGGCCCCTTGGGAAATAGGAGCTTCCGGAGCTCGACCGCGCCCCGGCGCTCGACGAGATGTCCTGCGGCAGGAAACCTCGACAGGAGGCGGACGACGCGGTGCAGATCGCTCGCGAGGGTCACGATCCACTCGCGCTCGCCGTTTCGCGCGAGCCAGTCGATCTGGCTCCTGTAGTCCGCCTCGAAGTCGGGGTGCCGCCGGACCCGACGCGCCGATCTCACCGCGACCCGGTCCGCCGCGTCCGCTTCCGATCGATCTGCTCGAGCGCGCGGCGCGCGTAGTCGTCGAATTGCTCCATGGGGACGTCGCGCACGTCACCCGAAGCGATCTTCTCGTACGTCGCCCACGCTTGTGCCCGCTGCCACTCCTCGGCGCTGCTGAGGAGCTCGGCCTCCTCGAGCTCGCGCACGTGCTCGTCGAGGAAGACGCGCGCGGCCGTGGCCATCTTCAGGTTCCGGCGCTCGGCGAGGACGGAGAGCCGCTTCCGCAGGGCGGCGGGGAGCGGCACGCTGAGCGGCCCCTGCGGGTGCGCGCGGCCGGCGCCCGAGCCCGGTCGCCGCGCGGACCTCTTCGAGGTAGTGGATTTCACTACTCACGTGTAGCAGTCGCGAAGGAGCGAGTCGAGCGCTCGCGTCCGGCACGTCGAGCGAGCCGCAGAGCGCCGAGCTGGAGGGCCCGAGCCGAGCTCAGAGGTGCCCGCCGACCTCGAGGTGCGGCGCGAGCACCCCTCCCTCCTCGAGGGCGAACCCGAGCGGGCGGTTGAGCGCGAGCAGGAGGCCGAGGCGGAAGAACAACGAGTCGTCGTCGAAGACGACGTAGGGCTCGGACGCGAGCTGGACCCGCTCCTCTTCGCGCGTGCGGAAGGCGTTGGAGCCGATCACCTGGAGCGCGTAGCCGCCCCCGAGCCCCATCGGCGAGACGCCCTCGATCTCGAAGCGCGCCTCGAAGCCACCCTTGCCGTCGCGGCGGCTCGTGGTCGGGATGAAGACCATGGGCGTGAGCGGGACGCGGATCCAGAGCGCGCGCGTCGGGTGCGCCTCGAGCCCGAGCGTCGCGATCAGCGGGAGCATCTCGGGCACCCAGCGGTAGACGTCGTAGTGCGCCGACGCCGCCGAGGCGTAGTCGTCGGCGAGGTCCGACGCGGGATCGCCCAGCGTCGCCAGCGGCACGCCCACGCGCAGCCCCGCGAACCAGGTGATCGCTCCGCCGCCGGGGGTCGCCGCCCAGTGCGCCCCGATGGTCGGGTTGCCGATCCCGAAGCGCCCGCCGTCGTCGGTCTGCGGCGCGCCGGCGGCGTCGAGGTCCACGAAGACGTCGGGCACGACCTCGACGTGCACGAACGGCACGATCGGGAAGACCGAGCCGCTGTCTTCCGCGCTCCACCAGCGCACGTCCACGCCGAGCGCGGTCCGGCGCGCGACGGGCGTCTCGGCGGCGCGTGCGGGCGCGGCGGCGCACGTCGCGAGGACGAACGCCGCCGCCGCCGCGGAGACGCGCGCGGTTCTCACGCGGGGCGGCCGCACCGGAGCACCGCCGCCGGCGCGCGGCGGATCCTGCGCGCCGCGACGCCCAGCGCGGCGAGCGCGGCGATCACCAGACCCATCGAGACGTTCCTCGGCGGCCGCCCGCCGCGGCTCCCTCCCAGAGCGCCGGCCGCGACGGCTTGGTCGACGGACGCCCGGCAGATCTCCTGCGCGTGGAGGAGCTGCGCCGGGCGGAGCCAGTTCTGGACCTCGGCCTGCTCGGGGGCGGGCGTGAGATCGAGATCGCTCGCGAGCGCCACGCGCGGCAGCTCGGCCTCGAGCCGGGTCACCCAGACGTCGCGCGGGTGCAGCCCGGTGAGCGCCGTCGCGAGATCGTCGGCGGGGCCGCAGGCGAACACGCGCGCGTCGATCTGCGCCGCGCCGACCGCAGCGCACGCCGCGGGATCGGGGTTGTCCGGCGGGCAGGGATCGACCACGACGGCGCTCGAGCCGGCGTGGGCGAGGTAGTCGGTGGCGCAGCCGGTCCCGGCCTCGCCGTTCTTGCCGGCCTGCACCAGGTATGCCTCGGCGATCGTCTCGATGGTCTGGTAGTCGTCGCGCATGCCGTAGCTGACGGCGGCGTAGGGTCCGCCACCCTGGACCGGGCTGAGGAGCGCGCCCTTCTTGGCGAACGTCGTCAGCCACGTCCTCCCCTCGCCGGCGTCGAGGGCGAGCTCGCGGAGCGTGCCGTAGTTGGACTCGCTCGTGAGAAAGTCCCAGGTGAGCGCGCCGGTCGGGACGGTCGCGCCGGGGAAGTTGTCCGAGGTCCAGCGGCCTTCGCCGATCACGAACAGCGTGATCGCGACCGAGGCGCCGGTGCCGGCGGCCACCATCCGCAGCGGCAGGGTGGGGCTGGCGCCGGGAGAGACGACGCGCACCGGCTTCATCGCGCGCACGCCCTGCCCCGGCTGGAGGCGCAGGGCGATGAAGTCGAAGCCCTCGGCGACGTAGGCGTCGATGATCGGCTGGATGCCTTCGTCGACCGCGTAGCCGTGATCCGCGAGCCAGGTGTCGAGCGCGCCCGGCGTGTCGGTGCTGAGCGTCACCGTCTCGTAAGGGCCGACGGTGCCCTCGTGGACCACGTTCACGTCGCTCTTGCCGTAGACGCCGCCGCTCTCGGCGCCGGCGCTCATCTCGTCCTGGGCGCCGCATCCGCCGCCGTTGCGGACGCCTGGCGGCGGCGGGCAGTCGAGCGGCGGGCTCACGACGTTGACCGACGTGGCTGCGTCGAGCGTCTCGAACCACGCGTCGGTCGCGAGCTCCACGCGGGCGCCCGGCTTGACCGGGAGCACCCAGGCGAAGTCGCTGGGGTTGCCCTGGTACTCGATCTGGTCCCAGAGGACCGTCTGGGTCGTCGAGACCGAGAGCACCATGCGGTGGCCGGTGACGACCGTGGTCTCGGTCTCGGACGCCCGGTGATAACACCCGCCGCACGCGCGGGCGTCGCGGGGCGCGAGGACGGACGCGGCCAGCGCGAGCGCGGCCGCCGGGACGACGAAGCGAAGCCTCATGGTTGCTCCTCCGCTCGGAGGCCGTGGCTCCTGTGAGGTGCGAGCCGCGTCTTCGAGCAAGCCAGACCGCCTCGGCGGCCCAACCGAAGTTTAGCAGGACTCGTTCCATCGCGGCACGGCGGGGGAGAGCTCCGCGCCGTTGTGCCACCGCGTGCCGGTGGCGCCCCGCCGATCAGGGAGCGCCGGTGCTCGCCCGCGTCGCGCGGCGGCGCTACGGCGTCTTCGCCGCGTCGGCGCAGCACCGGAAGCCGACCTCGTAGCCGTAGTCGTCCTCGGGGTGGAACGTGGTGATGGCGCGACAGCGGCTCCGGATCGGTCCCCACCAGCCGCCGACGAGACCGCTCCGGTGCGGCGCCTTCTCCCCCACGCGCCTCACCCACTCGTTGGCGTTGCCGTTGAGGTCGAAGACGCCCGCCCAGGAGACGCAGGTCTTCCGCTCGCCGATCCGCTCGCGCTGATCGAGGCGCGCGAGCTCGGCCGAGCACCGCTCGTCGCGGAGGCACGCGTCGTAGTACCTCATCCGCTTCGTGTGGTCGGGCAGGCGGTACTCGCGGTCCTGGTTGCAGATGCCGGGGTCGCGGACGTACCCATAGACGTAGGGCAGCATCTCGGGCCCCTCGCACGCGAAGCGGAACTCGTCCTCGGTGCAGAGGCGCTTGCCCTGGCCGGCGCAGGTCTCGACGGCCTGCTGCCACGAGACGAGGACGCGCGGCAGCTCGCCGGGCACGTTGGGGTACTCGTAGCGGTCCATGCAGTAGGCCATCCGCGTCCGCTTCTTCGAGAGGCAGCGCGTCGGCTCCTGGTAACGGAGGCAACGCTCGGCCACGCCCTTCTCGCCCTTGTGCTTCTCCCAGTCCGGGTGGTGCTCGAGGCAGATCTCCATCGCGGCGGGGCAGTAGTCGCCCTCGACGCGGACCATGCCGTCGGGGCATCCGTCGGTGCGGCCGGGCAGCGACGCGGGCGTGACGGCGCTGGCGCTTGCGCTTGCGCTTGCACTTGCACTTGCGGGCGCGCTCGCGCTCGGAGCCGATTCGCTCGCCGGCGCGGCGCTCGAGGGCACGGCGGGCGCGGGCGCGGAGCCCGCCGCGGCCGCGCTGCCGGGCTCGGGCGAACCGCCGTCCGGCGGGTGATCCGCGCACGCCGCGAGCGTCGCGGCGGCGCAGAGCCCCGCGGCCCCGACGATCCGCCGCCATGATCTCGCCTCGCCGCTTCGATCCAGGGCCGTGCGCATCGGGCGATCGGGTGCAGCGTATACCACGCCCTTTGCCGCCCGACCCGCCGGTGCGATAGTCGCCGCGCGGATGAGCAGCGATCGCAAGGTCCCGGCGGGCCGGCTCGGCCGATTCGTCCGCCTCGCCGGGCTCGGCGCGCGCACCGGCGCGAGCCTGTTGCTCTCGAAGGACGGCGCCGGCGCGGCGCAGCAGGCCGCCGAGGTGCTGGGCACGCTCCGCGGCCTCGCGGCCAAGGTCGGCCAGATGGCGAGCTACGTCGACGGCGTCGTGCCCGAGCACCAGCGCGACGCGTACGAGTCGGCGCTCAAGTCGCTCCGCGCCGCGGCGCCCACCTCCTCTCCGGCCGCGATCCGCGGCGTCGTCGAGCGCGAGCTCGGCGCCGGCGTGGGCGAGCTCTTCGCGCGCTGGGACGACGAGCCGCTGGCGAGCGCCTCGATCGGGCAGGTGCACCGCGCAAGGATGGCCGACGGCCGCGAGGTCGCGGTGAAGGTGCAGCACCCCGGGATCGAGCGGGCCATCGAGAGCGATCTCGACAACGCCGGCATGTTCGAGGCCGTCCTCGGGGCGCTCGCGCCGCGCAAGCTCGACTCCGCCGCCGTCCTCGAGGAGATCAAGGCCCGCTTCCGCGAGGAGCTCGACTACGAGCTCGAGGCCGAGCGCCAGCGCGCGTTCGCCGAGCTGCACGCCGGCGATCCGCACATCCGCATCCCCGGCGTCGTCGACGAGCGCTCGCGCCGGCGCGTCCTCACCACCGAGCTCGCCCGCGGCGTGAGCCTCGAGGAGGCCGCCGCCGCCGACGTGGAGCTGCGCCGCACCTACGCCGAGGTGCTCTGGCGCTTCGTCTTCAAGGGCAACCTCGTCGCGGGCATGTTCAACGCCGATCCCCACCCGGGCAACTACCTCTTCCAGCCCGAGGGCCGGATCGCCTTCCTCGACTTCGGGTGCGTGCAGCCCATCGAGGACGACCGGCTCGAGAGCGCGCGCGCCCTCCACGCCGCCGCGCTGCGCCGCGACGATCGCGCCTTCGCCGAGCACGCCGCGACGATCCTCGAGACGCGCGGCGGCAGCTACGGCGAGCGCGCCGTCGCCTACTCGCGCCGCTGCTTCGATCCGGTGTTCCACTCGCCGTTCCGGATCACGCGCGAGTTCGTGGCGAGCCTCGTCGACGGCGTGCGCGCGCTCAAGAGCGAGCTCTGGGCCAAAGACTCGAGCTTCGTCCAGCTCCCGCCGGGCATGCTCTTCATGAACCGCCTGCAGTTCGGCTTCTACTCGGTGCTCGCGCGGCTCGATGTCGAGGTCGACTACGCCGCCGTCGAGGAGCGGTTCCTGCGCGACGCTTCGGCCTCCGCTTCGGGGGCGCTCACCCCGCGCTGAACCAGGAACCCGAACGCGGCGGCGGTGAAGAACATGATCAGGCTGTAGATCGCGGGCGGGATCGCCATCGCGTCGACCGCGAGCACCGTGTTCGCGATCGCGATCGCGAGCGTGCCGTTGTGGATCCCGATCTCCATGCCGATGGCCACAGCCTGCCGCTTCGGCAGCCTGAGCGCGAGCGGCACGAGGTAGCCCACGCTCATGCTTGCGAGGTTGAACACCAGGGCGGGCACGCCGACCACCTGGAAGTAGGAGACGATGTTGGCGCGCTCCTTCATCAGCGCGGCGCCGATCACGAGCACGAGGAAGATCGCCGAGAGGATCCGCACCGGCCGCTCGAGGCGGGCAGCGAGGTCCTTCTTGTTGGCGCGCACCAGCATGCCGATCCCCACCGGCACCAGCACGACGGCGAACACCTGGATGACCTTGTCCGGCTGGATGGGGACGCTCTTCCCCTCGGCCATGAAGTGCGCGACCGACGCCGACACGATGAAGGGCATCGTCAGCAACGAGAGGATGCTGTTGGTCGCGGTCAGGGTGATGTTGAGGGCGACGTCGCCCTTGGCGAGGTGGCTGAAGAGGTTCGCCGTGGCGCCGCCCGGAGATGCGGCGAGCAGCATCAGCCCGACGGCGAGCTCCGGCGGCAGGCCGAACGCCTTGGCCACGGCGAAGCACACCGCCGGCAAGAGCAGCATCTGGCAGACGAGGCCCACCAGCACCGCGCGCGGGTAGACGATGACGCGCTTGAAGTCGTCGAGCGTCAGGCTCAGGCCGAGGCCGAGCATGATGATGCCCAGCGCGATCGGGAGGAACACCGAGGTCACGACGTTTCCTTGCATCTCGCCCCTTCCCCGCTCGGCCGCCCAGCCGAGCCGCACTGCGGTCACGACGCCGCAGCCGCAGCCTACCCGTGAACCCGGCGACGCGCGTGCGGGATCGCAAAGCGGGGGCGGCCGACCTATCCTCCGCGCGCCGTGAACGCCGCGCCGCCCATGCCCGAAAAGGAGCCGCTCACGCCGTACCAGCGCTTCGTCGTGCTCGCGGCGTGGATCGGGCTCGGGTTCGATCTGATGGACTCGATCCTCTTCAACTTCGTCTCGCCGATCTGCGTGCCGGACCTGCTCGGCATCGCGGCCGGCACGCCCGAGGCGAAGAGCGCGACCGGCCTCTGGACCGGCGTGCTCACGGGCGTGATGCTCTTCGGCTGGGCCGCGGGCGGAGTGCTCTTCGGGCGCCTCTCGGACCGCATCGGCCGGACGCGCACGGTCGTGCTCACGATGCTCCTCTTCTCGGCCGGGACCGCGGCCTGCGCCCTGGCGCCGAGCCTCGGGCTGTTTGCGTTGTTCCGGTTCGTCACCGCGCTCGGCATCGGAGGCGAGGCGGCCGCCGGCGCCACCCTCGTCGCCGAGACGGTGCCCGAGAGCCGCCGCGTCACCATGGGGGCGCTCCTCTTCACCTCGGCGCCCGTCGGCGTCTTCCTCGCCATCTTCGTGAGCCGGCTCTTCACCGCCGAGATCGCCGCGGTCGCCTCGAACCCGAGCCTCTCCTGGCGCTTGGTCATGGGCTTCGGGGCGCTGCCGGCGTTCGCGGCGCTGCTCGTGCGGCGGCGGCTCAAGGAGCCCGAGGGCTGGCTGCGGTCGGCCGAACGGCCGCGCGGCCGGCTCGCCGACCTCTTCAGCCCCGAGCTCCGGAGCAAGACGCTCGGCGGGCTCATGGTGGTGACGGTGGCCCTCGTGACCTTCTGGGTCTCGAGCGCGTTCCTGCCGATGATGGCGAGCTTCCTCGCCGACGACGTGGTTCCCCGCCCGGCGGCCGCGGAGCTCGGCGCGCTGCGCGCCTCGCTGGTCACGCGCTGCATGACGTCGTTCAACGTCGGCGGTTTGGTGGGCTCGCTCCTCGCGGGACCGCTCGCGCTCCGCGTCGGCCGGCGCCAGCTCTTCCTCGGCTGCTTCGCCTGGAGCGCCCTCGGGATCGCGGTCACGTTCGGCTTTCCGTGGAGCGCGAACGTGCGCATCCTGCTCCTCGGCCTCGTCTCGATCTCGACGTACGGCGTCTTCGGGGCGTTCCAGTTCTACCTGCCCGAGCTCTTCCCCGTGCACCTGCGCGGGACGGGCACCGGGTTCTGCCTCAACACCGGCCGCCTGCTCACCGTCCTCGGGCCTCTCGTCGTCGGCCTGGTCGCGAGCGGCGGGCTCGCCGTGATCGACGTGATGCGCTGGCTGGCGGTCGTCCCGGCGCTCGGGTTCGTCCTGCTCCTCTTGGGCCTAGGGGTCGAGACCCGCGATCAGGCGCTGTCGCGCTGAAGCGAAGCCTGAAAGCACGAACGCCGGGCGGCCCGTCGACGCCCGGCTCGCGCGCCCCGATCGCGTTTCGTCCACGATCGCGAGCGGGGCTCATGCCCCTCTGCGCATCTCCATCGCCGTCACTCGCACGCGATCTGGATGCACGCGCCGCCGACCGGAGCGCAGATCCCGCAGCTCGGGTTGCAGCAGAACTCGCCCGGCCCGCAGAGCGAAGGGCCGCACGCGTTGAGGATGGGCGGGATCACCGGCGGCACGATCGGCGGGATCACGACGGGCGGGATCACCGGCGGCACGATCGGCGGGATCACGACGGGCGGGATCGACACGATCGGGAGGATGCCGAGGCACGAGAGCCCGATGAACGGCACTTCGAAGACCGTGCGACGGACGAGGCCGAGGCTCGTCGCGGCGATCACGTTCACGCTCGAGAGCGCGAAGGCGCTGCCGGCGAAGCGCGCGCGCACGGCGATCGACGTGCCGAGCGGCAGGGTGGTGAGGTTCGGCACCAGGAGCGTGCTCGCGGTGACCGCCGGATCGAGCACGAAGCGGATCGCCGCGCTCTGCAGGGCGACGTCGAGCGTCGTGGTCGAGAGCGACAGGAGCGTCGCCATCGAGGCGATGGTCTGCGCCTGCAGCTGCGCCGCGATGAGCCCGACCTGTGCGTCGGTGAGGACGAGCGACGTGCCCAGCGTCACGTTGGCGGCGGCGGCCGCGGCCGCGACGTCGGCGCGGACGCTGGCGAGGAGGGCCGCGTCGAGCGGCAACGCGGTGATGCCCGTCAGCGGGGTGAGGTCGCCGCTCACGCCCACGGTGAACAGCTCGAGCGCGAGGTCGGTGGCCTGCACGGCGTCGAGCGCGATGAAGCCCAGGCCCGTGCCCAGCGTGCGGAACCGGAGCGTCAGCGACGCCGTGCACGCATCGAACGTCAGGCTCTGCCTGGTGATGAAGATGCTGCTCGCGACGATCTCCTCCTCCGAGGTGCCCACCGCGTCCGGGGCCGTCTGCGTGTCGACGTCGGTCTCCGCTGCACACGCGGTCGCCAAGGTGGCCAGGAGCGCGAGGAGAGCGCGCCTCGCGAAGCGGCGCGGTTTCAGGGTGGTCGTTGTCATCGGATGCTCCTTCGAGAAAAGGGTCGTTGCCGCGGGGCGCGCAGGTGCGGGCCCCACGACCAGGACGAGCAACCCATGTGCCCCCTCGCCCGTGTGGGGCGGGAGCGACCGGCGCGCAGCGTCGACACAACGGTCGGTGGCAGGCGCTCGGGGGTGCACGCGCGCCGTCCGGGGCGCGCGGCGAACATCCGCGCGGGGTCAGGCGCGGCGCGCGGCCAGCGGTCGCGGCGACCGTCCGTGCGGTGGTCAGGCCCGGCGCGCGCGCCGGCGCGTCGCGGCGAGCGCGAGGAGCGCTGCGCCGGCGGCCCACGCCCGTCCGCCCCGCCGCGAAGCGCCGGCCTCGCAGTCGCACCCGGAGATCGACGCCGGCTGCGACGAGGCGCCGCCCGACCCCACGGCGCCGCCCGCGCCGCCTGCTCCTGCGACGCCTCCGCCGGTGCCGCCGGCGCCGGCGTCGGCCGTGCACACCCCGGCGTCGCAGGGCAGATCGAAGATCGACTCGGCGCTGCCCATGAGGTGACCGAAGTCCGGCGCCACGAGGTCCTCGAGCACCTCGCCGTGGCCCGTCTGGGTCCACCCCTTGGCGTCGACCAGCGCGCGGAACGCGCGCCGGTACACGAGGCGCGCGCGCACGTGGAGGCGCCCGCCTCCCTGGGGCAGCGCGAACGCGTAGCTGGTCACGTCGCTGGCCAGCGCAGCGATGCGGTTGTCGAAGAGGATCGACGTCGCCTCGCTGAAGAACACCGGGCCATTCCCGTCCGCGTCGAGGTTGTGCTTCGCGTAGAGCTTGCCGGGCAAGCCGGCCCAGTAGCCCTTCGACGGATCGCCCACGCCGCCAAGGTCGTGGATGCGCTGCTTGCCGAGCGCCTCGAGCGAGAGCCCATCCTGCTCGCGCCAGGCGTCGACGATGAGGATCACGTTGCGAACGGTGACGCCCGTGGGGACGTGGTGGCCCGTTCGATCGTTCACGACGGTGACCTCGGCGGCGATCGCGCTCCCGTCGATCCCCGCGGTCATCGTCACCGTCACGGCATTCTCGAGGTACTCGGGCGTCGTGCCCTTGAGCGTGTGCGATCGGATGGTCTCGGGATCGCGGACGATGGGCGGGAAGACCGCCTCGCACACGCGCGTCGTGTTGGTGAACGCCGGCATGTGGCACTCGGCGCAGGTCTCGTGCAGGGGCGAAGCCGGATCGGCGTACGGCGAGGCGAGCCACTCGAGATACGTGGGCTCGGAGATGACGCCGTCGTCCTCTTCGAAGTCACCGTCCTCGTCGGGATCGTTCTTGTCCTGGTGGCACGCGGCGCACGCGGCGGCCTCGAGCTGCGGCTGGAACGAGGCGCGCATGATCGACGGCGAGACGAAGTCGACGTCGCTGAGCACGCCGTACTCGACGACGACGCCGGGGTTCGGGCGCGTGAGCGTGACGACGCCGGGGTAGATGCCCGGGAAGTTGACCTTGGTCTCGTCGATGTCGGCGAGCTTGTGACAGATCTCGCACGAGATGCCGTGGAGCATGCCCGGCGTGGGGCTCGCGCGGTCGCCGAGGCCGCTGAACGGGCTCTCGACCCACGGCTCGGGCTGGTGGCACGCGCCGCAGTCGGAGGTCGGGCTCGCGCCGGCGTGCACCGAATCGCGGGTGTAGACGAAGCCGCCCATCCCGCCCGGCGTGCCGGTGCCGTCGTAGGTGTCGTAGACCCAGGTGTTGAGCCCGGCCTTGGCCATCGGCGAGCTGGCCCACGTCGCGTACTGCCACGGGTGGCAGAGCGAGCACGCCGAGGGCGTGACGAACGTGTACGCGTCGTTGTCGTCCTGCGGGACGGCCGGCAGGGCGATCTGCACCCCGCTCGCCGGGCTGCTCACCAGCACCGACGCGTTGAAGTAGCCCTTCTTGCCGGCGGCGATGACGAGATCGGCGCCGGCGGCGTTCGGGAGCGTGAACGCGCCGGCGGCGTCGGTCGTGGTCTTGGCGAGGTCGGCGCGGACGCCGACCTCGGCGCCCTCGATCGGCGCCAGGGTCGCCTTGTCGACCACGGTGCCGGAGACCTGGGCGCGGGCGAGCGCCGGCGCGAGCAGCAACGGGACCGCCGCCACCGAGCGCACGACCCAGGAGCACCGAACCGACCCCATCGCCGCCAAGCTGCCTCCTCGAACCGGCGTGTGCGATTGGGCACACGGTCCCGGCGAAGACCGAGCAGGCGGCGTGCCACGCCCGGGTCACGCGCGCCTCGCGGCGCGGAGGCGCTGCCGGCCGGCGAGCGCGTGCCGCCACCGCGGTCGGTGCGCGAGGCGTGCAATTTGCGCGTCGAGAGGCTCCGCGCGAGCGGCGCTGGACGCGGCTCTCTACGTGCTCAAGCGACTGTCCGCACGACCAGCGCCACAAGACCAACGATGCAGGCCAGCAGCATCGCCAGCCCCGCCTCGCCGAAGGGCAGCGCGCCTCCGACCGTGGGCGAAGTGCTGGCCCAGCACTGGCGCGACCGAATGCGCAAGACGGCTTGTCGTCGGGGTAAGACCGAATCGGGGCCGCCCCGGTACGGATGGCCTTGCGGCGCGCCGCGAGCTCCGTCCTCCGACAGAAGATGCACCGCGCCACAGGCGGCGCACTCCCAGTCAGTGAACGTCGCCAAGACGCGTTCCACCGACCCTTCGGGCAAGCGGAAGCCGCGACCACAGCTACACGCGAGCTTCGCCGGCATCGCTTCACGCTACCGCCCACGCGGCGAAGCGCGCAAGCAACCCTCCGGCGATCGTGCCGCGCCATCGTGTCAGTTGCGGATCGTGCCCCAGCATTGGCCCGTGTGACAGACCATCCCGTCGGGGCACTGCGTGCCCTCGTCGCAGGGCAGCGTGCACGATGCCGACTCGCCGTTCTCCACGACGTCACCGAACGGCGTGCAGCGCGGGACGGCGTTCCCGGTCTCCGGCGTCGGGCAATCGTCGTCCGATTCGCAGTAGTAGGTGCAGAGGCAGCCCTCGAAGTCTCCGCTCATTCGAGTCGCTTGGCTGCAGGAGTCGGACCCGCCGTCGCACGGCGCGTACTGGTCCGCAGCGCAGGCCCAGAGGACGCTCACGCAGAGAGCCGCTGCGAGCGAAAGCAAGCGCCTGAGATGGAGCATGGGACCTCCGATTGAAGCAAGTTGCCTGCAGGCTAGTCTCTTCGCCCTGAGGGCGCCAGGCGAGGTCGGCTCCGCGACGACGGCAGCGGTGAGGCTGGCCCGTCGTGTCGCAGGTCGAACCTCGGCAGCAGGCGGCTCCACAGTGACGCGCTCAGCGGGACACGTGCGAAACGACGTCTGCGAAAGCGCCCACCGTGCGCTCCACCTCGCCGATGTCGGGGAGCGTCCGCAGCAAGTCCACGGGCAGGCTCGCGCCTGCGAGGCCGGCGCCAGCGACTTGGCCCGCGATCGCGGCGATCGTGTCGGTATCGCCTCCCATCCCGGCCGCCTCGCCGAGGGGACCCTCGAGCGGTCCTGTGGCGCCGGCGCGCGCGAGGTAGAGCGCGAGGGGCACCGCGTCGACCACGTGCCCCGACGATCCGAATCTAGCCGCGACGGCGGACGCGGGCTCGCGGAGCGGCGCGAGATCGAGGAGCCGGTCGCGGACCGCCGAGTCGGGCGCGAGGTCGGCCGCGACCGTGAGCAGGTCGGCCGCGCTCGAGCGCTGCCGAGCGCGGATCGCCGCGACGACCGCCAGCGCGCCCGCGTACGCCTCGTCGTTCCGGTGCGTGATGCGCGCGACGTCGCGCACGGTGCGGCGATCCGCGTCGACCTCGGGGTCGAGCAAGAACGCCAGCGGCGCGGCCCGCATCGCCGCGCCGCTCCCCGCGGCGAACTCGCCCGAGGCGCCGCTGAGAGCCCAGTGCGCGCCCGCGGAGAGATCGCGGAGCGCCTTCAACGTCGCCGATCCGACGCCGGTGATGCGCCCCGCGTCGTACCAGCGCCGGAAAGAAGCGGCGATCAGCTCGGGCACGACGCGTCCACCCGCCCCGACAATCGCTTCGCAGGTGGCCAAGGTGAGCGAGGTGTCGTCGGACAGGCGGGGCGCCGAGGGGAACGGCGCCCGAGCGATCGCGGGTCCGTTTTCGTAGGGGCCGCCCCACGCGTCGCCGAGGGCACCCGCGAGGAGGCAGCTCCGGACGGAGTCGGCGACTGAGCGGCGCGTCATGGTGTCGAGAGCGAGCTGGCCCAGGCGGCGAGCAACCAGAGCCCGATCGCGGCTGGGAGGACTTGCGCGACCCAGCGTCGCGGGTGGCGGTCGAACAGGAGGACGCCGGGCAGCGCGACGCCGCCGAGCCCGATGAGGAGAGAGAAGATCGCACCGACGCCAGCGAGACTCGCCTCGGTCGCCAGGCTCGCCATGCAGCCCCCGAATCCGAGCGAGAGACCTCCCACGATCTCGAGCCATGCGAGCAGCACTGAGCCAGCGCCTCGTTCGACACGGACAGGACGATGAGCGCGCTCGGAGAAAGGAGGGTCCATGGCGGTCGCCGCACTTAGAATTGCCACCGCAAGCCCCCAGCGCCAGCGCCGAGGAGCACCTCCGGCACGTCCCCATGCGGTGAGTGACAGCGGCGACGTGCGACCCTGGCCGAGCGCCCGCGCGCACGCTCACTCGCAGGCGACGGCGTCGAGGTCCGGGCTCCCGCCCTCGCTCGCCGTGACGTAGCCGGTCCCGTTCGCGAGCCACGCCACGGCCTCGCCCTGCATCTCGAGCGCGACGGGGACCGCGCACGGCGTATGCGCCAGCATCGCGGCGACGCTCTCGCCCGCCTCGCCGGGGTAGTAGAAGAGGTGCGTGTACGTCCTCAGGAGGACGCCCTTGCCCTGGGGGTGGACGTCGCCGCCGGTGAAGAGCGCCGTGCCCGCAGGCGGGGCGACTTCGCCCTTCTTCACGGCCACCACCTCGACGCCGGGCGTGAGCGGCACCGGCAGCTCGTAGATCGACGAGGCGCCGGAGCTCACCTTCGTCACGAGCGTGATGGCGCCCGTCACCGGGTGGACGAGCAGGGTCTCGGCGTTGTGACTGCCGTCGGGATAATGGAACGGCAGCGCCTCGCCCGTCGTCATGTGCGGGCCGGGGCCGAGGGCCGCCGGCTCGGGGACGCGGTAAACGGTGTACGAGGCGCGCGTCTCGGGGTTGTCGCCGATGTCGCCCAGGAAGAGGCAGCTCTGATCGCCGCAGGGGCCGCGCGCCATGTCCTCCCAGTCGGTCGCGCTCGCGCCGCCGACGGCGAAGCTGCCGAGATCGGTGCCGTCGAGATCGGTGGCGAAGAAGCGCGGGCTGTCGCCCGAGTCGTTGTGCACGTAGAGCACGTTGGGGAAGCTGAGGCTCGCCGCGAGGCCCGAGGCTTCGTCGATCTCGGCGCTGACGATCGCGCCGGTCGCGGCGGGGCTGCCGCAGGCCGTGCAGAGGTCGACCGCCGGCCCGCCGGCGCCGGACGTCGCGCCGCCGGTCCCCGAGCTCGTCGCCGCCGACGCGCCGCCGCCCGCACCCGCCGCGTTCGACGACGTGCCTCCGTTCGGGCGGGGGGTGGACACGCTCTCGCTCCCTCCGCAGGGCGCGAGGGCGATCGCGAGCGTCGCGAGGGCGGCGCGCGAGGCGGCTCGTCGAGCGAACGGCGCGGGGGGCGCGGCGGGATCTCGGGCGCGCATCGGCGCAGCGATTGTAGCGGGGGCCCTGCCGGGGCGCTCGCGCGGACTTCTCCCGCGGCGCCGATGGGCGTACCCTGGGTCCACCGGCTCACCTCCGAACGCCGCCGCTTGGCACCACGCTTGCTCAGGCAGGTCTCGCCAGATGCCACGAAGAAAACTGATCCGCCTTGGATGGGCCCAACCCGCTGCGGCGTGGCTCTCTGCCGCGATCGTCAGTGCAGGTTTCATCGCGTGCAACGCCATCAGCGGGGTCGACGACTACCAGTTCGCGAGCGGCTCGACCGGCGGTGGCGCGGCGACGACCTCCACGGGCACGAGCTCCACCGGCGACGGCGCCGGGACGACGAGCGGCGGCGGCGCCGGATCCTCTTCGGGCGGCGGCTCGTCCACCACGAGCACGTCGTCCACGACCACCGGCGGGACCGGCGGCTCCGGGCCGTGCAACGGCGCGACCGAGAAGGAGTGCAGCGGGGTCTGCGTCTCGCTCGGCGATCCCGCGTACGGCTGCGCGGGCGCCTCGTGCAGCCCTTGCGCGGTGGCGAACGGAACGCCGGGTTGCTCGATGGGTGCTTGCTCCATCGATGACTGCGACCAGGGCTGGGAGAGCTGCAACCCCTCGGTCGCCGACGGCTGCGAGACGCACGTCAGCGTGGATCCCGACAACTGCGGAAGCTGCGGCGTCCAGTGCGCGGCGGGACTCGAGTGCTGCGGCAGCTGCAAGGACACCAGCAAGGACGTGAAGAACTGCGGCTCGTGCGGCGACCAGTGCAGCAGCCGCGAGTACTGCAGCGGCGGCCAGTGCGAGTGCCGCCCTGGGCTCACGCTCGTGGGCGGCAGCTGCCGCGATCTCACCTCGGATCCCAACAACTGCGGGGGCGCCGGGAACGTCTGCTCGGGCGGCACGCCCAACTGCCAGGGCGGCGCCTGCGTGGCGGCGTGCAGCGGCGGCCTGGTGAGCTGCTCGAAGGCTTGCGTGAACAACCAGACCGATCCTCTGCACTGCGGCTTCAGCTGCGAGCAGTGCGACTCGGACAAGGTCTGCAACGCGGGATCCTGCGAGGACTTCAAGACGGCGGCCGGCTGCACCCAGTGCCCCTGCGCGGCTTGCAGCGGCGGGCTCGACTGCTGCACCTACCCTGGCGATCCCAGCCAGCCGATCTGCAGCGAACAAGGCTGCCCGTGAGCCGGGGCACCTCGGCGCGCTCCAAACGCAGCCGACGAGAGCTCCCGGCGCGCTACACTCCCGCCCCCCCGTGACGCCCCGAGTCACCGAGCCCGACGCGTTCGACGATCCCACGGCCACGCTCGTGCGCCGTCCGCCCAAGGCGCCGCTCGGCGCCGTGCTCCGTGTCAGCGGCGCGAAGGCGACGCCGCCCACGTTCCGTCTCGTCACGGGCCGCTGCGTGGTGGGCTCGGGGCCGAGCTGCGACATCCTGATCGCCGAGCCGACGGTCTCGCGGACGCACATCGAGATCGAGCTCGTGCCGGACGGCGTCGCCATCACCGACCTCGGCAGCCGCAACGGCACCTTCTACCTCGGCCAGCGCGTCGAGAAGATGATCCTCGCCATCGGCGGCCAGCTCAAGATCGGCGGCGCGGTCACGCTCTCGGTCGACGCCGACACCGACGGCCTCAGCGAGGGGCTCGACTTCGACCGGCGCGAGTACCGCGGGATCGTGGGCGGCTCGGCGCCGATGCGCCGCCTCTTCGCCATGCTGGCCCGGCTCGAGGGATCGCTCGTCACCGTGCTCGTCGAGGGCGAGTCCGGCGTGGGCAAGGAGCTCATCGCGCGCGCGCTGCACGAGGGCTCGCGCGTCGCGTCCGGGCCCTTCGTGATCGTCAACTGCGGCGCCATCCCGCGCGACCTGGTCGCGAGCGAGCTCTTCGGCCATCGGCGCGGCGCCTTCACGGGCGCTGTCGACGCCCGCCGGGGCGCGTTCGAGAGCGCCGACGGCGGCACGCTGTTCCTCGACGAGATCGGCGAGCTGCCCATCGACGTGCAGCCGATGTTGCTGCGGGCGCTCGAGGCGGGCGAGGTGCGCTCCGTCGGCGGCGATCAGGCCAAGCAGGTGAAGGTGCGGGTCGTGGCGGCGACCAACCGGAACCTCGAGGACGAGGTCGCGCAGGGCCGCTTCCGCGAGGACCTGTTCTACCGGCTCGCGGTCGTGCGGCTCGTCGTGCCTCCGCTCAGGGAACGGATCGAGGACGTCGAGCCGCTCGCGCTGCGCTTCGCGGCGGCGGCGGGCCTCGACGAGATGCCGCGCGAGGTGCTCGAGAAGCTCAAGGCGCGCCCCTGGCCGGGCAACGCGCGCGAGCTGCGCAACGCGGTGCAGGCGTATGCAGCGCTCGGCGTCATCCCGGAGCCCTCGCGCTCGAAGGCGGCGCTCCTCCACCTGGTCCTCGGCGAGCTCGTGGACATGGAGCGCCCCTTCCTCAAGCAGCGCGAGGACCTCGGCGACACCTTCACGCGCATCTACCTCGACGCGCTGCTGAAGCACGCGGGTGGGAACCAGACCGTGGCCGCGCGGCTCGCCGGGCTCGATCGCACCTACCTCGGCCGCCTCCTCGCGAAGTACGGCATGCGCAGCAGCTGAAGAGCAGTCGTCCGCAAGAAGAGCTACGGGACATTCGTCCGACCAAGGCCTCTCGAGGCCCGAGGTCCGACGCCTCTTCAGCTCCCGGGGCGCGGGGGCAGAGCCCCCGCTCGCGACGGAACGGGCGGGGAGCCGTGCTACGCTGTGGCCCCGCGCGGGGGCGCGGCCGAAGCGGTCCCATGGTCGCCCAGAATCTGCCGAGCACCCCGCCGTCCGCGCGCGATCCGCTGCCGACCGACTCGCGGTACGAGTGCCTGGTCAAGATTGCGTCGGGCGGCATGGCGTCGGTGTACGTCGGCAGGCTCCGCGGCGCCGTCGGGTTCTGGCGGCTCGTCGCGGTCAAGCGAGCGCACGCCCACCTCGTCGCCGACGACGACCTCCGGCGCCTGCTCGTCGACGAGGCCCGCCTCGCCTCCAAGATCCACCACCCCAACGTCGTCGCCGTGCTCGACGTCGAGGAGCTCGAGGAGGAGCTCTTCCTCGTGATGGACTACGTCGAGGGAGCGGCGCTGTCCGAGCTCGCCGCGATCGCAGCGCGCACGCGGAGCCCGATGCCACCGGGGGTCGCGGTGCGCATCGCGCTCGACGCGTGCGCCGGCCTCCACGCCGCGCACGAGCTCTGCGACGACGACGGGGTGCCCATGCGCCTCGTGCACCGCGACGTCTCGCCGCAGAACGTGCTCGTCGGCGTCGACGGGATGGCGCGCATCGCCGACTTCGGCATCGCCAAGTGCACCCAGTCGGGCACCGGCGCGAGCAACACCGGGACGCTCAAGGGCAAGGTGGCGTACATGTCGCCCGAGTACATCGAGGGCGCGCCCATCGACGCGAGGAGCGACGTGTTCGCGCTCGGCGTCGTCGTGTGGGAGGCGATCACCGGCCAGCGCCTCTTCCGCGGCGCGACCGAGCTCGAGACGATGCGCCGCGTGGTCGAGACCGAGGCGCCGCGGCTCTCGAGCGTGGCGCGCTGGGTGGGCCCGGCGCTCGACGGCGTGCTCGCCGGCGCGCTCGAGAAGTCGCCGGCGAAGCGGTTCCCCTCCGCGCAAGCGCTCGGCGAGGCGCTCGAGGCGGCGGCCTCGAAGGCGGGCCTCTTGGCGTCGCGCGCCGAGGTCGGCGCGCACGTGAAGTCGCTGGTCGGCAAGGAGCTCGACGCGCGGCGCGTCCAGGTCCGCGAGCGCGTGCGCGCCTCGGAGCTCTCGCCCGGCGCGCCTCCCGTGCTCGACGAGGAGGACCCGGCGATCCACGTCACCTTCACCGACATGACGCGGACGGCGCTGCGGCGGTCGCGTCCGGAGGGGCCGCCCGCGTCGGACGATTCGCTCGCGAGCGCCCCGTCGGAGCCTGCGGGCGCCGCGCCCAGCCAAGCGCGCAGGAGCGAGGGCGCGGGCGCGCCGGCGACTTCGCGACGAACGGCCGGTACGCTTGCGGCAGCGGCGCTGGCCGGCGCGATCGCCGCCGGCCTCTTGGGGCTGGTGAGCGGACGCCCGAGCGAGGCTCCGGCGAGCGCGACGACGGCGACGCCCGGTCCGATCGAGCCGGCCGACACCACCGCGGCGCCGAGCGCGGCGAGCCCCGCGACCGCGGCGCCCGAGCCGGCCGAGACCGCGCAGGCCTCGAGCAGCGCCGCGCCCGCGGCTCCGCGCCGCTCGCCCGCGGCGCCGAGCCGGGGGACGAAGCACCGGTCGGTGCTCGGCTACTAGTCGTGAGCGCGCCCGCGCCGCGCAAACGCTGCGGGCTGGCCGTGCAGCCGGCGTGCTACGCTCGCGATCCGTCACGCCGCCCATGCGATCGAAATTCCTGCTCGCCTGCGCAATCGCCCTCGGCGCGAGTCTCTCGGCCCCGCCGATCGCCCGCGCCCAAGCCACGATGACCGAAGCGCGCGAGTCGGCGCGCGCCCTCGCCGAGCGGGGCCTCGATCTCTTCGAGGCGAAGAAATACGCCGAGGCCATCGAGCACTTCCGCCAGGCGGAGGAGCGGTTCCACGCGCCGACGCACCTCCTCTTCACCGCGCGGGCGTACGACAAGCTCGGCCGGCTGCTCGAGGCGCAGACGACCTACCAGTCGCTCGTGAACGAGCAGCTCGCGAACTACGCGCCCGACGCGTTCCGCGAAGCGCAGGCGACCGCACGCGCCGAGCTGGTGACGCTCGCTCCGCGGATCCCGAGGCTCGAGATCACGCTCCGCGGCGCCGCCGCCGATCGCGCGCGCGTGACCGTCGATGGCAAGGCCGTCACCCTGCAGCGGGACAAGCCCTTCGCCGTCGATCCCGGGGAGCACACCGTGGCGGCGACGGCCGAGGGCGCGGCTCCGGCCTCGCGCACCGTCACCGCCGCCGAGGGCACGAGCACGCGCGTCGAGCTCGTCGTCGAGGCCGCGGCCGCGGCGCCCACCGGTCCCGCGGGCCCGCCGCCCGACGAGCCGGCGCCTGCCTCCGCCGGCGGGTCGAAGCTGCCCGCCGCCGTCGCGTTCGGGGTCGGCGGCGTCGGCGTCGCGCTCGGCGCGGTGACGGGGATCCTCTCGCTCGGGAAGGTCGGCGAGCTCGAGGATCGCTGCCCCACCAAGGTCTGCTCGGCGGCGGACCAGGAGCTCGCCGACTCGGCGCGGACGCTGGGCACGGTCTCGACGATCGGGCTCATCGTCGGCGGCGTGGGGGTCGCGGCCGGCGTGGTGCTCCTGGTCGTCGAGCCCGCGCCCGCGCCGCACGCGAGCGCCGCCGGTCCGCGGGTGGTCACGCGCGTCGGCCCGGGCAGCCTCTCGCTCGCCGGCACGTTCTGACCGGCGAGGACGCGAGTGCCAGCAGGGTCCCCTCGCTTCGATCCCAGCCTGTGGCGGCGGGCGCTCCAGCCCGCGGCGCCCGCGGTCCTCGACGGCTCGGCGCGCGCGGCCGTCGCGATCGTGGTGCGCCCGCGCGTCGACGAGGACGAGATCCTGCTCATCCGGCGCTCGCAGCGGGCCGACGATCCGTGGTCGGGGCACATGGCCTTCCCCGGCGGCCGCAGCGAGCCGTCGGACGCCGATCTCTGCGCCACCGCGATCCGCGAGACGCGCGAGGAGATCGGCCTCGATCTCCTCGCGCACGCCGAGCTCCTCGGCCGCCTCGACGATCTCGCCGCGATCGCGCGCGGGCGGCGCACCGGGCTCACCATCTCGCCGTTCGTGTTCGCGGCGCGCCAGGTCCCGCCCCTCGTCCTGAACCACGAGGTCGACGAGGTGGTGTGGGCCCCGCTCGGGCCGCTCCAGCGCGGCGAGGCGGCGATGATCGTGCCCTACGAGCACGAGGGCCGCACCCTCGAGCTCCCCGGGTACCGCGTCGGCGAGCATGTCGTCTGGGGCCTCACCCACCGGATGCTCGCGAGCCTGTTCGAGGCGCTCGACCTTCGGCGCTGACGACCTTCGATCGAGCAACCGCGCCTCGGCCTCTCGACGGCGCTCTCGTCCGCGTTCGCCCGATCATTGCGGCGCGAACGGAAGGACATGACGCTTTTCAACTCTCCGCGCTTGACCTGATCTGCGCCGGTGTCGGACCTTGGTCGTCGGGCGCCGCACACGCGGACCCGCGGGGAGGTGGCCTGATGCTTCGCGCTCTACGAATCACGCTGCCGGCCGCGGCGCTCGTCGCCGCGTGCAACGGCAACATCGGCGGCGACGAGCCCACGCCGCTCTCCTCGGTCCCGCCCGAGGTGCAGAACGAGGTCGGCGTCAGCGGGGCACGCCGCCTCTCGGCGCTCGAGTACCAGTCGACGGTCTTCGATCTCGTCGGCGTGGATGTGACGGCCGTGCTCACGCTCCCGACCGACGACCGCACGCCGTTCGACAACGACTACCGGAAGCAGATCGCCTCGCAGGCGCTGATCGACGGCGCCGATCTGCTCTCGGGAGAGATCGCCGCCGACGTGGTCGCCGATCCGGCGCTCCGCTCCGCGATCGTGCCCTGCGTGCCCTCGGGCCCGGACGACGCGGCGTGCTTCCGCTCGTTCGTCGCGGCGTTCGGCCGGCGCGCGCTCCGGCGCCCGCTCGCCGCGACCGAGGTCGACCGCTTCGCCGATCATTTCCTGCCGCACGCCGCGACGGCGAGCGACTTCTGGGTGGCGGTCGACTCGGCGCTGCGCGCCTTCTTCCAGCACCCCGAGTTCCTCTACCGGATCGAGATCGGCGAGCCCGTCGCCGGCTCGCCGGGACTGTTCCGGCTCGGCGACTTCGAGGTCGCCACGCGGCTCTCGTACCTGCTCTGGGGCTCGACGCCGCCCGACTGGCTCCTCGACGCGGCCGAGTCGGGCCAGCTCGCGGATCCGGCGAGGGTGCGCGAGGCGGCCGAGACGATGCTCGCCGACGATCGTGCGCTGCGCCGGATCTCGCGCTTCCACGCGATGTGGCTCTCCTACGAGCAGCTCCCGCACGCGGCGACGATCGCGAGCGCGATGACCGAGGAGACCGACGCGCTCCTCTCCCGCTACCTGCTCGAGGAGCGGCGGCCGTGGAGCGACATGCTCGTCGCCGACGAGACGTACCTGACGCCCGAGCTCGCGGCGCACTACGGGCTGCCGGCGCCCGACGGCGCCGCCGGCTGGGTCCCCTACGGGGACTCGGGGCGCCGCGGCCTGCTCTCGCAGGGCTCGTTCCTCTCGGCCGTGCCGAAGTTCGACGACACGAGCCCCACGCAGCGCGGCTTGCTCATCCGCACGCGGCTCTTCTGCCAGGTGATCAACCGGCCGCCGCCGAGCCTCGGCGTGAACACCGACGAGCCGCCCGGCGCCGCCGATCCCACGGCGTGCAAGGTCGACCGCTACACCATGTGGAAGACCGACGGCTGCAGCACCTGCCACGCGCTCATGGATCCGGTCGGCTTCGGGCTCGAGAACTTCGACGCCGCCGGCCGCTACCGCGAGACCGAGACCGATCGCCCCGACTGCCCGATCGACGGCACCGGCAAACTGGAGGGCATCGGCGAGTTCCAGGGGCCCGCCGAGCTCGGCCAGCTCATGATCCAGTCGGGCGAGGTCGACGGCTGCGTCGCCACGATGCTCTACCGCTACGCGATGGGCCGGTGGGATCTCGACGACCACGACGAGGCGCTCCTCGAGCGGGTGGTGGCCGAGGCGCAGGGCGGCGCGAGCCTCCGCTTCGACGCCCTGATCGCGAGCTTCGTCGGCTCCGAAGCGTTCCGGCTGCGCCGGGAGGAGGTGGCCAGTGAGTGAAGCACGCCGACCGACGCGCAGGCGCTTTCTTCGCGGCCTCGGGGGCGTGGCCATCGCCCTTCCGTTCCTCGAGCTCTTCGCGCCGAGGAAGGCGACCGCCGACGTGCCGGTCAAGCCGAAGCGGTACGTCTTCGCGTTCGGGGGCTCGTCGATGGGCCTCGACGACACCCAGCGCGTGGTGCCGCTCGTCGAGGGGCCGCTCGCCGCCAACCTGACCCGCGGGCTCGCGCCGCTCGGCGACGAGGGCGTCGCCGACGTCACCTCGGTCGTCTCGGGCCTGCTCATCCCGTGGGGATCGCCGGTGCCCACCGCAGGACGGCGCATCGCCTTCCACGCCACCTCGACGTGCCCGCTCGCCTGCGGAGTGCAGAGCTCCGAGATCGACGGCGAAGAGGAGCTCACCGGGCCGACCTCGGACTGGGTCGTCGCGGACACGATCGCCGGGGACACGCCCCAGAAGGTCGTCGGCCTCAGGGTGCAGGCGGCCTACTACCGCGGCGCCAACGGCACCGGCGGCACGCGCGGGACCCTCTCGGCGCGCATGAACGGGGGCGCGCTCGAGCAGGTGCCGCCGATCTCGAGCCCGAAGGTCGCGTTCCAGTCGCTCACCACCGGCTTCGTCCCGCCCGATCCGGCCGAGGCCGAGAAGGCGAAGTTCTTGCTCGAGCGGCGGAAGAGCGTCATCGACCTGGTGCGCGGCGACACCGAGGCGCTCGTCCCCCGCCTCGGCTCGGCCGACAAGATCCGGCTCCAGCGCCACCTCGACGAGCTGCGCGCCCTCGAGAAGCGGCTCAACGCGACGGCGCCGCCGCAGACCTCGTCGTGCGTGCTGCCCTCCGATCCGGGCGAGGACCCGCCCATCGGCGGCGCGGTCGAGAACGGCCAGCAGGGCAGCGGCGGCGGCTACGACTCGACCGCGGCGTACTCGAACGAGGAGCTGCGCGCCTCGCACATGGTGGACCTCATCCACTTCGCGCTCGCGTGCGACCTCTCGCGCGTCGCGAACCTGATGTTCACGTACGCGCAGTGCTTCATGAACATGAACCCGATCTACGCGTACCCCACCGATCTCCACGAGATGAGCCACTACAGCATGGGGGGCGGCGAGGCGGGCGCGAACGCGGTCGCCGACGGCGTCGCGTGGCACGTGAAGCACTGGGCGCACCTGATGCGCAAACTCCGCGACACCGAGGACTTCGACGGCACGAGCATGCTCGACTCCACGTCGATGATCCTCTGCTTCGAGGGCGGGCTCGGCTTCGACCCCGAGCAGAACGCGACCGGCTCGGCCCACTCGACCGAGAACATGGTCGTGCTCATCGGCGGCAAGGCCGGCGGCCTCCACACCACGCCGGGGCGGCACATCGTCCGGCAGGACGAGCACCCGGTGAAGGTCATCAACACGGCGATGAAGGCGGTCGGCGTGCCGCAGACGCTCGGGGACGTCGGCGGGACCTTCGACGAGCTCTTCGGCTAGCTCTGCAACGTCAACCGCCGAACGCCGCGAGCTCGGCCTCGCCGACGAGCAGCGCGAGGACGCGATCCGCGCCGGGCTTGTCGAGATCGTCGTGGCGGTCGGGCTCGGCGTGGCAGCGCGCGATGCGGAGGCAGCCGGGGCAGCCCGTCCGGTCCTTGCAGCCGCGCGGGCAGCGGCGGGTGAGCGCGAGCGACCAGCGCACCACGTGGCGCACCACGTCGAGCGTCACCGCCTCGGCGAAGCCCACGCCGCCCGGGTGGGCGTCGACGAAGGCGAGCGCGGGCGCGCCCGCCGTGCCGAAGCTCGGTAGCCAGGCGATCTCGAGATCCTCCTCGCGGTGGTGGACGAACGCGGGCAAGGTCACGCGGAAGAGGTGCGTGAGCGCGTGCAGCGCGCCGCTCGAGATCGCTCCGAACGAAGCGGCGGGCAGGCCGAGCACGGCGGCTCGCGTGGCGAAGCGGCAGCGGATCGGATCGGCGTACGCGGTGACGTCGCGCGAGGCACCGTCGGGGCCGAGGCGCCTCAGGCCGAGGACCTCCTCGACGACCTCGACCCGGGCGTGCTCGAGGGTGAAGCGCGCGCCGCCGAAGCTCCGCGCCGGATCGGCCCGGCGCTCGCCCGCACCGTCGCCATCACGCGGGGCGCCTCGGCGGTCGGCGCCGGCGCGGCGCTCCACGAGCTCGAGGGCGAGGCGGCGCATCTTGCTCGTCGTGAGCGCGCGCTCCTCGCGCTCGCAGGCGACCGCGTCGCCTTGCTCCTCGAGCGCCATCACCGTGAAGCGGCGGCCGGCGTGGACGAAGATGCGCCCCGGGTAGGCGGCGGAGCGGGCGCGCTCGCGCTCGAGCGAGAAGAGCACCTCGCCGGTGTGGCGATCGACGACGGGCGTCGCGGGTCCGGAGGCGTCGAGCGCGACCCGGGCGTGCACCTCGGCGCCGCGCGCCTGGAGCGTCGTCACGGCGCGGAGCGAGCCGGTCGCAGCATCGAGCTCGCGCTCCTCGCGGGCGACGACCACCTGCCCCGCCGTCGTGGTCCACGGGAGCTCGGAGGCGGCGACGGCCTCGGTGCTCGGGGCGACGACGCGCTCCCCGAGGTGCGATGCCAGGACCTCGGCGGTGAAGTCGCGCCGGAGGTCGTCGAGCTTGGCGGGGCCCTCGGCGAGGGCGCAGGCGAGGTGGGCGCGCTGCACCTCCCCCGCCGAAGGATCGGCGACGAGCGCGCAGCCGACCTCGAGATCGGGGTGGAACACGGGCGGCCGCTCCTTCGCGAGCAGCGCCGCGAAGGGATCGAGGTCGGGCTGGAAGAGGACCAGGACCTGGTCCGGCGGCGGAGGCGGAGGAGGAGGCGGCGGGAGCGGCTGTCCGGTCGCGGGATCGATCTCGATCGGAGGAGGCGGCTCCTCGGGCTTCGGCGGGCCCGGCGCGGCGGCGACGCCGACGTGCTCGCCCGCGCCGAGCGCGGCGACCCGCGCCTTGGGGACGGCGACCGCGTCGAAGCCGACGTGGCACGCCATCTTCGGCAGCGAGGCGTAGCTCGAGGCCGACGCGCGCGCGACCACGACCTGCGCGCGGGTGAGGGCGTCGCCCGCATCGCCGGACGCGTCGCTCGCGGTCACGCTGCGGCCGCGCGTGGCGACGCCGCGGCCGAGCATCACCTCGTTGGCGCGCGCGACGTCGGTCGCGGCGAGCACGCCCTCGTAGCCGAGCAGCTCGGCGGCGAAGCCCTGCGCCAGGGCCTCGCCGAGCGCCTGCACCGCCGGGTGCAGATCGCTCGACGGCCGGCCCGGCGCGGGCGCGGCGGCGAGGAAGAAGCCCGCGCGCGCCGACTGGGGCGCGCCGTCGACCTCGGGGCCGACGACGTGGAACGGCCGGCCGGCGACGCGCTCGGCGAAGCGCCCGAGGTCGCGGTAGAGCGGCGTCGCCGTCGCGAGGAAGCGCACGCGCTCGCCCGCGGCGGCGCGCGACGGGACGGCGGGCATGGCGCGATCGACGGCGCGGCGGAGGCGGCGCAGCACGTGGGCGAGGTGCGCGCCGCGCGCCCCGGCGTGCGCGTCGATCCCGGGGACGATCACCACGCCGAGCCCTCCGAGGAAGCTCTGCCACTCGGCCTGGTGGCCGCAGAGCTCGCGGTGCACCGCCTCGGGATCCGCGAAGACGAGGCCCGGCTGTGCGCGGGCGACGTCGACCGCGCCGGCCCGGCCGGCGAGGTTGGCCGCGCTGACGTTCCAGCGCCACCGCGCCGCGTCGGCCCGCTTCCGGAAGCGATCTTCGGCGGCGGTCGCGCTCGCGGCGTCGCGCGCCAAGTAGAGGACGTTCTCGGCCTCGACGAGGAGCGTATAGAAGACGAGTAGGTCGAGCAGCGCCTGCTTGCCCGAGAGCGGCGGCGTCGTGACCAGCACGTTCTTGCGCGCCGCGAAGGCGTCGCACGCGAGGCCCTGGTGCACGTAGAGGCCGCCGGCGAGGCCGAGCTCGCGCCGCAGCTCCTCCAGCACCTTCTTGGCCGAGAGATCGGTGCCGGGCGAGAGCTGCCCGCCCTGCGCGGGGGGCGACGGCGCGGCGTGCGTGAGCGGGCCGGCGGCGGCGTGGACCGCCTCGACCAGAGGGCCGAGCGCCGGCGCCGGCGGGCTCGGGGCCGCCTTGGGCGCGGGATCCGCGGCGGGCTCCTCGGGCGCCGCCGGCCGCGTCTTCAGGTTGCGGCGGAGCCCGTCGAGCGCGATCGCCGCGCCGACCCAGAGCGGCGCGCCGACGTGGCCGCCGAGGGCGGCGGGCAGCGCGAGCACGAGCGTGATCGTGAGCGCGTCGACGAGGGGCCGCTGCCAGCGGACGAAGCGCTCCTCGACGAGCTCGACGCTGGTCCAGTGGCCGAGCAGCTTGAAGATCCGGCCGAGGCGATCGTCGGCGAGCGGCACGCTCACCACCTCCTCGGCGGGGATCGGCTTGCCCTCGGCGAGCGCCTGCTCGATCGCCTTGCGCTGCGCGGCGCGCTCCTTCGCGAGCACGTCGTCGGGCTTCTGCTCGAGCGAGGTGAGCTCGGCGAGCGTGCGGCCGACCCAGAGGACGATGCCGAGGTAGACCGCGCTCGCGGCGAGGAACGCGAGCGGGACGTGGACCATGCCCGGCAGGATGAGGCGGCCGCCCTCGCGCAACGCGAGGAGCTGCCGCAGCGCGGCCTCACGGTCGGGCCCCTCGGGCGCGAGCAAGAGGAGGAGCCGCTCCTCGAGCAGGAGCTGGTCGGCCCAGAGCAGCACCGCGTCGGCGAGCCACCACACCAGCGACAAGCCGAGGACGACGAGGCCGGCGCCGGCGAAGATCGGCCCGGCGGCGACGCGCGCGCTCCGGAGCTCGAGGCGCGCGCGCGCGAGGCCGCCGAGCGCGACGAGCATCGCCACCGCGACCGCCATGGCGATGAGCCCCGCCCGCACCGGGTAGGCCTGCGCCGCGCGCGACCACGCGGCGAGCACGCGCAAGAGCTCGTCGATCATCGCGGCGCGCCTCGCGCCAGCGCCAGCGCCTCGAGGGGGAGGTCGCCGCGATCGACGACGAGGTGGACGCGGCGGAGATCGCCCGAGAGCGCGCGCACCTCCCAGCCGCCGCCGAGGTCCTCCTCGGCGAGCGTCGCCTCGACCAGGGGCTTGGCCTCGGGCGGCACGACGGCGATCCGGCTCGGCGCGCGCGAGCTCGGCGCCACCGTCTCCACCGTCTCCAGCGGCGGCGAGAGCTTGAGGGCGAGCTGGCGGAGGAAGTCGCGGAGCGCGTCGGCGGCGAAGCGCTCCAGGGCCGCCGGCCCGTGACCGTCGCCGGCGGGCAGCCACCGGAACGGGCACATCGAGGCCGCGATGGCGAGCTCGCGATCGCAGAAGGCGAGCAGCGCCTCCGGCCGCGCGAACGGCGCGCCGTGCCACGAGGCCTCCTCGATGGCCTCGCGCAGCCAGCGCTCGGCGACGGGCGCGGCCTCGCGCGGCTTGAGCTCGAGGTAGACCGAGTGGGCGTCGGCCGGGGCGAGCAGGCCGCGGAAGAGGATCCCGGCGCGGGCGACGCCGGCCTCGAGCCGCTCGTCGAGGACGCGCTCGTCGCCGCCGAGCGCCTCGTCGGCGGCGGTGAGCGAGGCGCGCACCGCCTCGAGCCGCGCCATCGCCTCTTCGATCGCGAGGGTGAGGCGCTTGTAGACGCGCTGCACCCAGAGCAGGCGCGTGTAGTGGAGGCGCCGCTGGAAGTAGCCGACCGCGTCGGTGTGGAGGTAGCGCCGGAGCGCCTGGTCGAGATCGTCGCGAGCTTCGAGCACCCAGTTGTGATGCCGCTTCCGGTGCTTCCAGAGGCGGTAGTACGTCGAGCTGCCCGAGAGCGCGGCGCCGAGGAGGTAGGGCATCGGCCAGGCCGCGATCCAGCGCGCGAGGCCGTCGGGCTCGACCTCGCTCGGATCGAAGAAGCTCGGGTGCGGGGCGACGAGCGCGCGGTAGCCGCCGACGATCGCCGCGGCGACCAGGCACGCGCCCAGCGCCGCGCCGAGCACGCCGAAGACCCGCATCCGGTAGGCCCGCGGGCGCGCGAAGGCAGCCTCCTCGAGCGCCGCGATCTTGGCGTCGAGCGGCGAGGCCGGGAACGGCGCGAGATCGGGCGACTCGATCTCGGACGAGACCTCGGCGTAGAGGCCCTTCGCGCGCGTGTGGGCGTCGCGGAGGATCTCGAGCGCGCGCGCGTGTCCGCGCGGGCCGGACGCGACCTCGGCGTCGACGCGCTCGGCGAGGGCCTTCGCGGTCGCCTCCAGCGTCGCCTTGCCGTTGCGCTCGATGCCGGCGGCGAGGCGGTCCATCTTGAAGCGCTCGACGTCGTCGCGGAACGCCTCGATGCGGCGGGCGACGCCGGCGCGCCACACCGGGCCGAAGAGCTGCTCGACGATCCGCTCCGGCGAGTCGTCGGCCTCGATCGCGGGAACCTCGATCGCAGGGGGCTCGAGGTGCTTGGCGAGGGAGCCGGTCTCGCTCTCGCGCCAGAGCGCCTCCTCGAGGGCGCCGCGCTCGGGGACGAGGGGTCCGGCGCGGGCGGCGATCTCGGCGATGGCCGGATCGTCGCCCGTGCGGAAGGCGCGGAGCACCTCGCGCGCCAGCTTGACGGCGCAGAGCCTCACGAACGTGGCGTGGTCGAACTCCAGCGTCGCGCAGGCGAACGTCGCGAACGGGCCGCCGCGCTCGCCGGGCACCGGCGCGCGCTCGACGAGGTGGCGGATCCCGAGATCGTCGTCGCGCAACCGCGAGAAGAGGAGCAGATGCAGGAACGCCGCGAACGCGCGCTCGAGCTCCTCGCGCGAGAGCAGATATTTGCCGCTCTGATCCTCGACGACGTAGACGCGGCCCTCGAGGCGCTTGCCGGGATCGGCGTCGGACGCGACGCGGGCGAGCGCGGCGGCCGCCGCCGCGACGCGCGCGCGATCCGCCGCGCGCGGCGCCGAGAGCAGCGGGCAGACGACGAGCGCGCCCGCGCCGGCGCGGAGGATGGGGTGGAACTCGGCGCGGAGCCCCTCGGCGAGCGCCGCGCAGAGCGGCGCGATTGCCTCGGCCACGCCCGGCTCGCCGAGATCGGCGACGACGAGCACGTCGCAGCGCGGGCCGCGCCGATCGGTCGGCGCCGTGCTGGCGACGAAGTGGCCGAGATCGAGCAGGGCGCGCGCGCGGACCTTCGCCTCGGCCACGATCTCGGCGGCGGGCCGGGCGCTCTCGACCTCGAGGTGCTCGAGGCTCGCGATGCGCTCGCCGCCGCGCGCGGTGCGGCGGACGACCTCGCGACCGAAGGCGCCGACGCCGATCAGCAGCGTGGGGTTCATCACGCCCGGGCGCTCCTCGACCCCGGCGGCCGCGGCGACCTTCGCCGTCCGCGCGGGCGCGCCGCTCTCGGAGCCTCTCGCCATGGCGTCGGTCCGTGCTCGCGGTCGGCCCGCGTCCGGGTCGCTCAGTAGCCGCGCTCCTTGCGGAACGCGGCGACGGCCGAGAGCTCCTCGGCGAGGTGATCGGCGACCTGCTTGCCGCCGACCGAGTCCGAGAGCTTGAGGAGGCGCTCCATCTCGCCGATGTGGGCGTCGAGCATGGAGCGCAGCGTGGCGAGGTCGCGATCCTCCTCGAGCTTGCCGAGGCGCGCGCCGTACCCTTTGCGGAGCCAGGCCTTCTGGACCTCGCCCTTGCCTCGGTACGACTTGAACGCCTGATCGCGGAACTTGCCGAGGCGCCGGTCGGCCTCGGGCAGGTCGGCGTCGGTGAGGTAGTAGCCCTCGCCCGCGGCGCCCTCCTTCTTGTGCTCGACGAGGCCGAAGGCCACGCCGAGGGTGAAGTCGCGCAGATCGTCGACCGTCGCCGCGGCCTCGCCCTTGCGCGCGCGGCGCTTCCGCATCCGCTCGTCGTAGGCGATCTTGGCGTCGTTCTCCTTCACGCCGTCGATCGAGATCCGGAAGAGGCGCGTCTCGGGATCCGGCGCGCCCTCCCAGCTCTGGTCCTGGTGGATCGGGATCTGGGGAACGCCCGGCGGCAGGCCGCTCACCTTCGCGCCCTCGGCGAGCTCCTTCTCCTTCACGGCGAAGTAGCGGCGCTCGTACTCGCCGAGGCTCTTCACCGCGTGGAGCGGGATGCCGAGCTGCGCGTAGTAGAAGACGGCCTCGTGCGGGTCCTCGCCGGCGATGACCTGGCCGCGATCGATGCGGTGCGAGGCGAGGCGCGAGATCGGCTCGCCCAGCGCGGCGAGGTAGTCCGCGTGCAGCACGACGTAGGCCTTGTCGGGCAACAGCGGCGCGCCCACGCCGGGGGTGATGAAGGGCTGGCACTTCGACGCGGCGTGGTCGAGCTTGTCCTTCACGTACGCGGCGATCGCCTCGGCCGAGACGCGGCGCATCTCCTCGTCCCAGGCGGGCTCGCCGGCGCGCGGCAGCGGGCCGCGGCCGTCCTTGCGGAGGCGCTTGCCGGCGAGCACGACGCGCGCCTCGTAGGCGAGCTCCTCGTCGAGGCGGAGGCCGTTCGAGTCGCGATCGCCGAGGAGGCGCGCCGCGAGCGTGCCCCGGGCGATCTCCTTGAGCTCGGCGGTGACCTTGCGCTGGATGTCCTGCTCGCTCGAGGTCGCCCCGGCGCCGCGCGCCACCTCGGCGAGCTTGGCGAGCGCGCCGGAGAGCTGGAGGTCGCTGGGGCGGACGACGCGGCGGTAGAGGTGCTCCCAGAGCCGCTCGCCGGTCGTGTGGTCCTGGAGGACCTCGACGTCGAGCACGAACTGGTTCGCGTCGCCGCCTGCGGCGCGGGCGCCGCCCTCGGCGACGAGGCGGGACGCCTCCTGCTCGAGCGCGCGGCAGACGCGATCGACCTGGGCGAAGAACTGGAACGCAGCGACGCGCCGGCGATCGAGCTCCTTCACGACGGCCGAGTAGAACTCGAGCATCGCGTTGGCGCGGACGCGCGCGCGGAAGGCGCCGAGGACGTCGCGGTACCAGGCCGCGAAGCCGCTCGCGACCTCGAAGTAGTCGTTCTCGCGCCCGGGGAGCTTCTCCATCAGCTTCTCGGGGGCGGCCTCCTTGAGCTCGTCGACCTTGCGGCGGAAGTCGTCCTGCACGCGGGCGTCGCGGAAGCCGATCCCGCGGTCGTACGCCTTCTTGGCCTCGTCTTGCGCGGCGACGAGCGCCTGGCGCAGGGTGGCGTAGAGGTATCGGCTGTCGGTCGGCCCCTTCCCCTTGGCGATCGTCTGGAGCGACAGATCGCCGGCGCCGCTCGCGACCTCGGTCGCCGCCGCGCGCGCCCGCTCGCGCGCCGCGTCCTCGCTCTTGACGAGCTGGCCCTCGAGCGCGGTCCACGCCGAGGCCGTCTCGCTCTGGACGCGCTCGGGATCCTTCTCGAAGGTGGCGAGCTCGCTGTCCTCCCAGCCGCGGAGCTTGATGGCCGCGTCGACCTGGCGCTGGACCTCTTCGTTGCAGCGCCGGAGGAAGGCGCCGATCGCGCCCTCGCCGCCCTGGGCGCCGCCGCCCTTCACCCACTCGACCGCGCGGCGGAACGCCTCGGCGTCGGGGCCGGGCTCGGCGCCGCCGGCGCGCTCCGCCTTCGCCTCGAAGCCGCGAACGAATGCTTGATCGGCCGACTCGAGATCGGCGCCGTCGCCGAGCGCCGCGCCGCCGCCGGGGACCGCGGCGAGGAGCAGGTCGACGCCCAGGCGCGTGGCGCAGTACTCGAGGACGTCGGCCGCGGGCAGGACGAGCGCGCTGATCCCGAACGAGCCGAAGCTCTTGGTGAACGTCTGCTCGTCGAGCTGCATCAGCTCGCGCGTGTCGTTGTCGAGGGTCGAGCCCTCCTTGTCGATGATCGACGAGAAGATCTGCGCGTGCGCGGCGTCGGCGATCGCCGGGTAGATCTGGCTCGGGTCGGCGATGACGACGCCGCTCGAGGTCTTCTCCTCGACGAGGTAGACCTGATCGAAGGGCGGCCGGTCGACGAGCTTGCGCTCCGGGTGGTCGGGATCGAAGTGGAACTCGACGGGCGCCTCGGGCTTCGCGCCTTGCAAGAGCTCGAGCTCCTGGAGCGCCGAGTAGCCGTTGGCCATGATCTTGTCGAACTGGTTGGGCGGCAGGCCCTTCGACTTGAAGACGTTGGGCAGGACGAAGGTGCCGATGAGCTGGTGGCCGCGCTGCCCGCCGAGAAGGCGGCGCATGGTGAAGGCCATCATCGCGAACCCGCCCGAGCCGGTGCCGCCGGCGAGCGAGGCGTAGATGTAGATCTTGGCCGCCTTCCGCGCGCGGAAGGGGTTGTGGATGTCGTAGGCGCGCCGGATCGCCTTCTCGAGCGTGTCGAGGATCTTGGCGCCGTCGTTCTCGAGGTGGTGGTAGAAGGCGAGCCGGCTCTCGATCCGGATCTGCCCCGCGCCCTTGCCGCGCGTCGCGCGCGGCCGGTAGTAGCCGGGCCACCACTGGGTGAAGAGCTCGTCCGGCTTGGCGTGGAGCTTCCCCTGCTTGAGCTCGACGTAGTCGGGCTTGTCGAAGTCCGAGAGGATGAACTTGTGCCCGCTGTCGATCCACTTGTGGCGCGCGAGGTCGTCGGTGTCGGTGTCGAGCGCGAAGAAGTGGATCAGGTCCTCGTAGCGATCGAACGAGGGCTCCTGCTTCACCTTGCGGGCCAGCTCGTCGACGATCGCCCCCCCGCAGCCTCCGAGGCCGATGAAGAACGCCGGAGCGATCTGGTTCTCGCGGAGCCGCATCGAAGCTTCCTTTCGCGGGATCTTCAGCGGAGGGTATACCAGAAGGTCAAACCCGAGCCGTCGATCTCGTAGCGCGCGCCCACTCCGGCGCGGAAGACGCCGCCCTTGAGCGCGACGTCGCGCGGCTCACCGACGGTGAACCCCGACTCGTCCGGCTTGGGCACCTCGCGGACCTTGGCGCCGCCGAGAGGGCGGACCATGACCGCGCCCCCGGGGCCGGCGCGGAGCTCGACCACACCGCCGGCTCGCACCGGTCCGGTGGCCCCGACGAGGAGGCGCGCGCCGCGGTAGAAGCCGGCCTTCGCCTTGGCCGCGAGCGGGTAGCTGCCCTGGCGCGGCAGATCGCGATCGCGCCCGTCGACGTAGTGCAGGACCGAGCCCTTGCGGAAGCGCGCCGGCGCCACCAGCCCGATGACGAGCAGCAGAAACGCGAGGACGCCGAGGCCGACCTCGATCCAGAAGCCGTAGCGCTCCCAGAAGGTGAGCGGCACGACGGTGCCGGTCACGTCGATCTCGACGGCGCGGTCCTCGTAGCCCTTCGGCTTCTTCGGGACGATGCGGAGGCGGTCGGCGATGGGTCCGGGCTTGGCGTCGCGATCGACCGAGAGCGTGAGGACGACCTCGCGCTTGCCGTCGACGTCGAGTTGCACCTCCTCCGGATCGAGCGCGAGGCCCGAGCGCGCCGACACGAGCTTCCACTCGACCTCGACGGGCTCGCCGATCTCGCTGCCCGCGAACGAGAGCGTCGCCTTGCCCGAGGCGTCCTGCTTGACGCGTCCGAAGTCGATCGGCGCCGCCTGGAGGTGGAGCGGCGGCACCATGCGCACGACCGGCGAGTCGACGGCGCGCGTCAGCACCCCGCCGGCGCCGGGCACGAGCGTCGCCACGAAGCACATCTGGCCGACGACGGGCGCGAGCTGCGTGCCCTCCCAGACCCCGTCGGCGCCGCGCTTGACCGGGAACGGATGGCGCGGGGCGCTCTTGCAGTCGCCGGGCGAGACCATCGACACGACCGAGAGCTCGTGGCGATCGAGGAAGTCGAGCGGCGCCGATTTCCCGGCGCTGGTCCCGAGGCGGATGCGGACGCGGGCGCTCTTGCCCACCTCGACGACCTCGGGGAGATCGACGAGCTCGAGCTCGAGATCGAGGCCCTCGAGCGCGACGTATCTGCCGCCGCGGCCGCCTCCGCCGACGGCGACGCTCCAGGTGCCGGCCGCGGGCCGGGCCACCTTGTAGAAGCGGTACGAGGGCGAGTCGACGAAGTAGGCCTCGGCCGGCTTCGCGTTGCCGGTGGCCACCGGCGCGCCCTTCGGATCCGAGAGCGCCGCGGTGAGCGAGGGCGCGCCCACCACCACCACGTCGAGCGATCGCGCGCCCTCCTCGATCGCGATCGGGATCCGCTCCTGGGTGGGTCCGGCGGTGAGGCGGCTCCCGAGGATGCGGGCGATGGTGCGCGCGAAGAGCTCGGGGAGCTCGTCGGCCTTGGTGGTGACCAGGGCGCCGCCGCCGCTCTTGGCCGCGACCTCCTCGAAGAAGGCGCGCTGACCGGCCGCGCCGCCGAAGCCGATGGCGTACACGCGCGCGGGCTCGAGGGCGGGGACGAGCTCGTCGGTGACCTTGCGCTTGCAGATCTCGCCGGCGTTGCCCGCCGCGAACGGCCCGGCGCGCTCGGGATCGCACTGGCCGTCGGTGAGGAAGACGACGAACTCCTGATCGCCCGGCTCGTCCGGGGCGAGATCGAGCAGGCGCTTGGCCTCGCCGAGGCCGGCGGTGAAGTCGGTCCGCGCGCCGTCCTTGCCCACCGCCCGGATGGCGGCCTTCACGGCGTCGCGCTCGCGCGGGCCCGCGAGCGTGGTGAACGCGCCGGTCGACTCGCGGACCTTGCCGTCGAAGCCGGTGACCGCGATCTGGTCGCCGTCGCGGGCGAGGTCGACGTAGAGCTCGGCCGCGATCTTCCGGATCTCGCGCGGATCGGTGGAGAGCATCGACGAGGACGCGTCGATGACGAGGACGGTGCGGAAGACGCCGCGGGCGAGCGCCGCGCGCGGGCTCGAGAGCACGGCGCAAGCGATCGCCAGGACGAGCGCCAGGCGCCCGGCGATGCGCTGGAGCGATCCGCGCGGGGACCGGATCATCGCGGCGGAGGATACTCGACCGGCGCGGCTCGAGGGTCCCCGCCTCCGGCCCCGCCGGCGCCGGCGCGGCTCGGCGAGGCGTCGGAGCAATCATCGGTTGACATCGAATAGGTCGGACTTATTATGCGGACCCGTGGCGGCCAGGAAGACAGCCCCGCGACGCGCCCCGCCGCGCCAACGCCGAGCGCCGGTCGCTCTGCGCGCAGAGCGGCCCGCGGACGAGGGCGGGGCCGGGCGCAAGGCGGACCGCGTGGCCCGCGATCTGCTCGGGCGGATCGTCGGGGGCGAGCTCGCCGTGGGCACCCTCCTGCCGAAGGAGCCCGAGCTCGCGGCGCGCTTCGGCACGAGCCGCGGCGTCGTCCGCGAGGCGGTGAAGCTGCTCGAGGTGCACCGCCTGGTCCGGCCCACCAGGCGCCGCGGCACGGTGGTGCTCGACCCGCTGGCCTCGCTGACGCCCGAGGTCGTGGGCGCGATGCTCGCGCCGCGCCCCGGCTTCGTCGATCCGCGGGTGCTCGAGGGCGTGCTCGAGGTGCGCGCCGCCCTCGACGCGCTCTGCGCCGAGCTCGCCGCCACCCGCCGGACCAAGTCCGACCTCGACGCGCTCGACGCCGAGCTGGCGACGCTCCGCGCCTCCGCCGCCGACGCGGATCGCTTCCAGCGCGGGCTCACCCGCTTCGGCCAGCTCCTCGCCCGCGCCACGAAGAACCCGATCTTCCCCATGCTGTCGCACTGGAACGAGAGCGTCATCACCGAGCTCGAGCACGTCTTCCGCGCCACGCGCGCGGCGTCGGAGCCGCAGCTCGCGGGGATGGGGACGCTGCTCGAGTGCATCCGAAAGAAGGACGCCGCCGGCGCGAGGGCGCTCGTCGCCGCCTACCACGCGTGGGCCACGCCGCGCCTCATCGCCACCGCCCGCCTCGCCAACGGCGAGCCCTCACCCCCCATTCGCACGGAGCTCCGATGATCGGCACCAGCACCAGCACCACCCCCCTCGGATCGGGACGCCCCAGCGCCGCGCGCGCGGCGGCGAGCGGTTCTGCTTCGCCCGACGCGTCCGAGACGCGCTTCGGCCCTGCCACGCTCCGGCACGTCGAGGGCCTCCGCGTGCTCACGCTGCGCGGCAGCTTCCACGAGATGGGCCGCCAGCACGGCACGCTCCTCGCCGACGACGTCCGCCGCGGTCCGATCCCCTACTACCGGCACTTCATCGAGAAGATCCTGCGGAACGGCATGCCCGCGGCGCTCGCGCCGCTCGCGTGGAAGGCGCTGCAGCGCGGCGTCGGCGGGCGGGTCGCGCGCGCGCTGCCCGACTTCGCGCGCGAGACGGTGCAGGGCCTCGCCGAGGGCGCGGGCATCCCCTACGAGGAGATGCTCGAGGGCTGCACCATGCCCGACGCGATGGTGTGGCTGGCCTCGCGGCTCATCCAGCTCCGCCGCGTCGGCCCCGCGGTGCATCACCGGCTCGCCCTCGGCATCGGCTGTACCAGCGCCGTCGCCTGGGGCGACGCGACGCGCGACGGCAAGCTCTACCACGCGCGCAACTTCGACTACCACGGCGTCTCCTCCTGGCCGAGCACCGCCGCCGTCGTGTTCCACGAGCCCGAGCGCGGGCAGCGCTACGTCTCGGTGTCGGCGGCGGGCGTCGCGCTCGGCGGCATCACCGCGATGAACGAGTCGGGCCTGAGCCTCACGGTCCACCAGCACATGTTCACCGATCGCGTCCGCCTCGGCGGAACGCCCATCGGCACCGTCGGCGACCAGGTGATGCGCGAGGCCCGATCCCTCGAGGACGCCGAGCGCATCCTCGCGGAGCAGCGGCCCATCGGCTGCTGGACCTACGTCGTCACCTGCGGCCGCACCAAGCGCGTCCTCTGCTGGGAGGAGAACCCGGAGCGCCACGCCGCGCTCCGCCGCGGCCCCGGCGGCGGCACGTTCGCGTACGCGAACATCTACCTCGACCGCGAGCTCGGCGACACCGAGAGGAACCTCTACGGCACCTACTGGCGGCACAACCACGGCCGCTACGTCCGCGCGCAGGCGCTGCTCGACGAGGGCCGCGGTCGGCACGACCAGGCGAGCCTCGGCGGGATCCTCGCCGACACCGGCGACCCGCGCTGCCGGCTGCGCGACTCGATCGCCATGGTGCTCACCGTCGGCTCGGTCGTCTTCCGGCCGGAGGACGGCGTCCTCTGGGTCGCGACGGGCGAGGCGCCGACCAGCCACGGCACCTTCGTTCCGTTCGACTTCGCCCACGCGGGGCACGCCCCCGAGCACGGGAGCTTCGAGGTCGGGGGCGCCGACACCGACGCGCGCCGCGCCTTCGAGCACTGGCGTCGCGCCTACGTCGCCTACGTCGACCAGGCCGACGCCGCGACGACGCGGGACGAGCTCGAGCAGGCCGCGTCGATCGAGCCGCGGCAGCCCGTCTATCACGCGGCGCTCGGGCTGGTCGCGCTCGGCGCCGGCGACGCGCAGGCCGCGGCCCGCGCGATGGATCGCGCCATCGAGATCGGCCACCCGGACGAAGAGCGCCTCGCGTCCTTCCACCTCTGGCGAGGCCGCGCCCGCGACGTCGCGGGCGATCGGCAGGGCGCGTCGCGCGACTACCGCCACGCGCTGGCGCTCCGGAGCGATCCCCCCGTGCACGAAGCCGCCCGGCGCGACCTCGCGCGCCCCTTCTCGGCGCGGCGAGCGCGCGGGGTGCAGATCGACATGTCGCTGGGCGACGTCGTGACGCCGTAGCGGGCGGAGCGGGCGCGGCGGACCCGGGCCGGCTCAGCGCTTCTCGCGCAGCGGCTTCACCTCGTCGCCGCGGATCTCGAGGACCTCGATCCGGCCGCCGTAGTACTTGGAGAGCCCGACGTCGATGCGCCACACGCGATCGCCGCACGCCGGGCTGATCCCACCCCGCTGCACCGTGTGCCCCACGACCATGCGCTTCGCCGGGATCGCCGCCAGCGCCTCGCCGAGCACCTCGCAGTCCTTCGCGTCCGGAGCGGCCGAGTAGCGGCGCGACCACACCGGCCCGTCCTCGCGCTTCGCCCACGAAGGCGCCGACGGCGCCTTGCCGTCCATCCACTCGCGGACCTCGCGGTCGATGCGGCCGAGCCCGTAGCGCACGTGCGCCGGGAGGATGCCGCCGTGCGCGAACGCGGTGTCGCCGACGACGAGCAGGGTATGGCGCTTCGCCAGCAGGCGCGCGTACGGGGCGCCCGGCAGGAACGCCGCCGCGCGCGTGCGGGCCTCGGGCGGCAGCGGCGCCAGGCGCGCATCGTCGGTGCGAGCGCCCGGCACGCCGGCGAACCCGCGGAACGAGCCCTCGGTCACGTAGCGGAAGTCGAGGTCGACGTTCATGACCTCGTGGTTGCCGTTGAGCGCGTGGAGCGCCCCGCCCGCCTTCTCGGCCTCGCCGGCGAGGCGGTCGAAGAGATCGAGGACCTCGCGATCCTCGTCGCCTCGATCGATCTGATCGCCCGTCTGCACGACGGTGAGGTCTCCGCCGGACCAATGATCCCGCTCGTCGATGGCGCCGGCGAGGCGCAGCGCGGCCCGCGTCGCGGCGAGATCGCCGTGCAGATCCCCGATGGCGACGAGGCGGCCCTTGGCCGCGACGCGCGTCGCCGGCTCGGAGGGCGCCGCGTCGGCGGAAGGAGGGCCTGCGACGGAGCCCGGCTCGCGGGCGCGAGCCCCCGAGCCCTGCGGGGCGGCGCTCGGGCGTGGCGACGCGGCCGGGGGCGCGGCGCCGGCGGCGGGCGCTCGATCCGAGTCGCAGCCGGCGAGCGAGAGGACGGCGGCGAGCGCGGCCGCGGCGCGGCGGACCGAGGGGATCACGAGGCGCCTCCCGCGGCGTGGCGCGCGTCCTCGAAGGCGATCGGACCCGGCGCGCGGCGGGCGAACCGCGAGGCCCACCGGTTGGGCTTGCCCTCGGCGACGTCGGCGATGATGCCGCCGAGGACCGGTCCGAACTTGAAGGCGTGGCCGCTCCCGCCCGCCGCGACGACGAGGCCGGCCCGATCGGCGTCGTGATCGATCCAGAAGTCGCCGTCGAAGGTGTCGCAGTAGAGGCAGACGCGCCAGTGCGCGAGCGGCGCGTCGGCGAGGGCCGGGAAGGTCTCGCGCAGGAATGCGCGGAAGCGCGCCTCGACGGAGGGCAGATCCTCGATCGTGCGCGGATCGTCGGCGTGCACCCGCCGGCCCGGCCCGTGGTTCGCGATCTTCACCACGCCGTCGGCGTTGGCGGGGAAGCCGTACCAGCCGGTGCGCGCGATGTCGGCCGCCCAGGGCACGAACCGCGGCGCGCGGTACTCGTCCGGCCGCGCGGGCCGGAAGTGCAGCACCGATTGCGCGACCGCCCACATCACGGAGCCGAGGTGCGGCAGGAGCGAGGGCGTCCAGGCGCCGCCGGCGACGACGGTGACGTCGGCGCGGAGGCGCTCGCCGCCCGAGCCGACGACGCCGACGACGCGCGAACCCTCCTCGAGCAGCGACGCCATCGCGAGCCCCTCGCGCACGGCGACGCCCTTCGCGCGCGCCTCGGCGGCGAGGCGCTCGACGACGCGGCCGCTCTCGGCCCAGCCGCCGCGCGGGTTGTAGTAGCCGTCGGGGTAGCGCTCGGCGGCCCACGCCGGAAAGCGCGCGCGGAGCGCGGCGGCGTCGAGCCTCTCGGGGGCGTGTCCGCGCTTCTGGAGCAGGGCGAAGCTCTCGTGCTCGTAGCCACCCGGCCGCATCCCCTCGCGCGAGAGGAGGAGGAAGCCGTCCTCGTGGTAGAGCCGCTCGCCCCAGGAGCGGTTCCACGCATCCCAGCCGGCGAGCGCCTCCTCCATGAGCGCCATGTACGCCTCGTCGGCGCCGTAATCGAGGCGGATCACCTTGCTGATGTCGGTGGACGAAGCGAGCGGGTGCGGGATGGGCCCGGGATCGGTGAGCGTGACCGCGAAGCCGCGGCGCGCCAGCTCGAGGGCGGCGGTGACGCCGTAGATCCCGGCCCCGACCACGATCGCGGTGCGCGCTGCCATCGGGCGCAAGCAAAGTGCGTCCGGGCCCGCGGGGTCAAGGGCCTCGCGCGATCGCGGGCGTCGGTCGCCGTCATCGGTCGCATCGAGGCCGTCCTGGTCGGCGCGCTCGGGGCGGTGACTCGGGCGAGCGCCGGCGCGCGCGTTGCAGCCGCGGGCGCCCGGCCGAGATCTGCGCGCGCGCTGCCCGGTCATCCTCGCCTCCGACGCGCGTCGGGCCGCCGCGGGGTCCTGAACCAAGGCTCGTCACAATGTAAGCACGCTTACCTCGAAGCTAGCGTGCGGGATGCTCGCTCGGCGCACCCCCCGGTTGCTCGGCCTCCTCCTGATCCCCGCCGCGATGTCCACGGCGGGGTGCGCGGCGGACTCGGACCCGCCGGCCGAGGCCGTCGTCGAGCACGGCGACGCGATCCAGGGCGGGTACGTCGACGTGGACGACCGCGCCGTCGTGGGCGTCGCGATCACCAACTCCGAGGGCGACGTGATCCGGACCTGCTCGGGGACGCTGATCAGCCCGAACCTGGTGCTCACCGCGCAGCATTGCATCGCGCAGACCTCGAAGTACGTCGTCTGCGAGACCTCGATCTTCGGGCCGCCCGTCCCGGCCTCGCGCGTCTACGTGACCACCAGCAGCTCGATGTGGTCGCACGGCACCAACTGGCTGCCGGCGCGGAGCGTCGAGGCCCCTCCGGGCCTGCCGATCGTCTGCGGTCGCGACATGGCGCTCGTCCTGCTCGACGACGTCGTCCCCGCCGACGAGGCGATCCCGATCCCGCCGCGCCTCGACAGCGAGCCCACGCTCGCCGAGCCGTACTCGGCGGTCGGGTTCGGCTCGACCTTCCAGGGCGGCAAGGACGGCGGCACGCGCCGCCGGCGCGACGGGCTCATCGTCCTCTGCACCGGCGCCGAGTGCGGCTCGCCGGATCACGTCGACGGGACCGAGTGGCGCGGCGATCACGGCGTGTGCAGCGGCGACTCGGGCGGGCCCGCCCTCGATCGGCAGGGTCGCGTCATCGGCGTGACCTCGCGCGGACCGGCGGGCTGCGACCTGCCGATCTACGGCGGGCTCATCCACTGGGGCGCCTGGATCGCCGAGATCGGCGGCGTCGCCGCGGCCGCGGGCGAGTACCCCGCGCCGGCGTGGATCGACGAGTCGCGGCTCGGGATCGCGCAGGCGATGAACCGCCGCTCCAGGGCGGACGACGGCTGCTCGCAGGCGCCCGGATCGACCAGCGGCCGTCGCATCGGGTTCGCGGCGCTCGCCGTGGCCCTCGTCGCCGCGGCGGCTGCGCTGCGGCGCCACCTCGTCGCGCGCGGCGGCGCCGGGCGCGACTGAAGAGGTGTCGGGCGCTCGTCCGACCGACGCCACCCGAGGCCCGAGGTCCGACGCCTCTCCGGTCCCGGGGCGCGGGGGCAGAGCCCCCGCTCGCGACCGAGCACGAATTCGACCGCTCGATCCCTGCGCACAGCACCACCCTCTCGAGCTTCCCCCTATCCTCCGTCCAGGTCGCTCCGCAGCGGAGCGCCGGAGGAGGGCCTCATGCGCAAGGCGTTGTCGTTGGCGGTCGTGGTGGGCGTGGCCTTCGCGGCCAGAGAGGCGCAGGCCCAGGAGCCGAGCGGCGCGACGCCGGCCGGCGAGTTGCCGGTCCGGATGGTCGCGCGCCCGCTCACGCTCCCCTCGATGACGCTGCGCGGGGACGCCGCGTTCACGATCGTCCGCGCCAACTTCGGCGGCTTCGGTGGCACCCAGACCGCCGTCGGGCTCTGGTTCGGCGGCGGCTTCGGTGTCACCGACGATTTCCAGATCGATGCGACGGTCGTCCCGCTCGGCCTCGCGCCGTCCCCCGTCACGTACGGGAACCCCGACATCGCGGCGACCTACCGCTTCGTGAGCGGCCCGGTCGAGGTCGGCGGTCGCTTCAAGGTCTCGATCCCGGTCGCCGGCGACCGCTACCTCGGCCTCTCGCCCAGCGTGCCGGTCCTGATCCGCCTCGGCGACGCGGCGCGGCTCGACACCGGGCTCAACTTCACGTTCTCGATCCCGGTCGACAGCGGCAGCGGCTTCGTCCAGCGCAAGACGCAGGTGGCGTGGGCCGGTTACACCTTGTCGCCCTACTCGATCGAAGCGGGCTTGCCCCTCAAGCTCACCTTCCAGGTCGCCGATCCCGTCTTCCTCGGCGGGAAGACGGGCGCCGGCATCCTCCTCTTCGAGGACGCGGGCCAGACGTTCTTCATCCCGCTGGGCGTCTTCGGCGGCGCCACGATCCCGGGCGACCACGGCCCCATCGCCGACATCACCGCGAACTTCGAGTTCCCGTACCTCTTCTTGCCCGGGGCCAGGCGGGACAAGGTCTTCGAGGACCTCTTCTACTTCGGCCTCGCCGCCAACGTGTACGTCGGGCTCTGAGCCTCGCGGCCGCTGGGCGCGCGGTACGCGATCGGTCAGCGCCCCGGCGGCGGCGGCAACGGCTGGTAGACGCACGCGGCGCCGCCGGCGCGCTCGACCGGCGCGGAGGTCGCCGGATCGATCCCGAGCTCCTCGGGCAGCGGCTGGCCGGGGCGCTTGCTCTCGGTCGGCGCCGCTTCCAGGCGGATCGAGGCGCCGCTCTGCTTCCAGGTGCCGCGCGCGATGGCGATCCCCGACCACACGCACTGCACGCCCTTCGGGCAGGGCGAGACCAGGTCCGCCGCCTCGAACGTCCCGTCGGGATGGAGGGTGAGCTGGCGCTCGTACTTGCGCTCGCCGCACGAGGGCGATGTCCAGGCTCCGGCCACGTTGGAGGCGGACGGCGTGCCGGTGGCCGCCGGACCGGACGGCGCCGCCGTGCCCCCGCCGCCCGCGGTCGGGATCTCGACCGGGCCCGACGTGGGCGACGGCGGCGTGGACGGCGCAGGCGAGCAGGCCGCGATACAGAGCACGATCGCGGCGGGAACGAACGGGATCCGCACGCCGGAAGCTATAGCGCGTCGCCCCACCTGCGCCCACGCTCCGTCCCCTGCTAAGCTCCCACGCGCCGGCGGGCCCAACCCACCTGCCCCCCTCCCCGGAGTCTCCGAATGTCCTCGCCGCTTCGATACGCCGTCGCTCGCGTCGCCGCCCTCGCCCTCGTCGCCGCCGCCGGGCTCACCGCCTGCGGCCCGAGCTACGTCCGCGGCTCCCAGGTCGAGGGGCTGGACGATCCGGCCATGGGCACCGGCCTCGACAAGCGCGACATCGAGCAGCTCCTGCACGAGAACCTGAAGTCGCTCATGAGCTCCCCGGTCGCGAACTCGTGGAACAACGACCACTCGCGCCCCACCCTCGCCATCTACCCGCTCGCCAACGACACCAGCGAGCACATCGACAGCCAGCTCCAGGCCCTCCTCTCGGACGTCGAGACCTTCATGGTCAACTCGGGGCTCGTCACCGTGGTCAGCGTCGAGCGCCAGCAGCAGATGATCGCCGAGCTCGAGAAGCAGCACGGGGGCGGCTTCGATCCCAACCACATCGCCGAGTACAACCGCCAGCTCGGCGCCAAGTATTACCTCACCGGCAAGGTCTTCAACTCGGACGAGCGCGCCGACGAGAACCGCCGCGTCCAGTACTTCATGTTCATGCAGCTCGTCGACGTCTCGACGAGCGCGGTGGTGTGGCAGAACAAGGCCACGTTCACCAAGGCGATCCTGAACGACTGACGGGAGCGACGCGCGCGCCGTGCTCTCGCGGACCCAGCGCCTCGGCCTCTTCGCCGCGGCCGTCGCCCTCGCGCCGGGCCTCGTCGCGTGCGCGGGCCACGAGAGCCGGACCATGATGGCGCTCGACGCGCTCGACCGCTACCAGCCGGCCGAGGCGGTCGCCGCGCTGAACGAGGAGCTCGAGGTGACGCGGCCCGAGGACCTCCCGGCGCAGGTCACCGGCGACAACGCCCTGCTCGTGCTCGACCGCGGCGCGGTGCTGCAGAGCATGGACCGCTACGCCGACAGCGCGCGCGACTTCGGCGCCGCCGACAAGGCCATCGAGGTGCTCGATCTCTCGAGCAGCGCCGCCGGCGACGTCGGCAAGTACCTCTTCTCGGACGACATCGGCCCGTACAAGGCGCCCTCGTACGAGAAGCTGATGATCAACACCTTCAACCTGATGAACTACCTCGCCCGCGGCGACCTCGGGGGCGCCAAGGTCGAGGCGCGGCGGCTCGCCGTGATGCAGAAGTTCATCAAGGACCGGAAGGAGGACGACAGCGCCCTCCTCGGCCTCGGCAGCTACCTCGCCGGCTTCGCCTTCGAGAAGGCGGGCTCGAAGGACGAGGCCCTCCTCTTCTACGACGACGCCCTCCACTACGCGCAGTACCCGTCGCTCCGCGATCCGCTCCGCGTCCTCACCCAGGGCGCGCCCAAGAGCCCGGGCATCGACGCGCTCGTCGGCGGCGCCGGGCCGCTGCCGCCCGTGTCCGAGACCGGCGAGGCCGAGATCGTGGTCGTCGTCGGCTTCGGGCGCGTGCCACAGAAGGTGCCGGTGCGCATCCCCATCGGCCTCGCGCTCACGCTCGTCTCGGGCAGCATCAGCCCGCACGACCACGCCAAGGCGAACGAGCTCGCCGCCAAGGGCCTGGTCACCTGGGTCAACTACCCCACGCTCGGCCGCGGCAAGGGCGGCTACGCGATCCCGACCTTCTCGCTCGACGGCCGCCCCATGGCGATGGAGCAGGCGCTCGACGTCGAGGCCGAGGTGCGCCGCGCCTGGAAGCAGAAGGAGGGCACCGTGATCCTCGCCGCGATCACGCGCATGATCGCGCGCCTCGTCGCCGGCGAGGTCGCGCAGGGCGCCACCGAGGCCATCGGCGGAAGGGACGCCGGCCCGCTCGGGCTGCTCGTGGGCCTGGCCACCACGGCGACGCTCTCGGTCGCCGACACGCCCGACACGCGCGGCTGGTCGACGCTGCCGGCGCGCGTCGCCATCGCGCGGCTGCGCGTGCCGCCGGGCCGACACCAGATCCGTCTCGCCGCCCGCGGCGTGAGCAAGAGCTACCAGGTCGACGTCGCGCCGGGCGGCTGGGCCTTCGTGGCGATGACCGCGCTGCGCTGAGGCCCCCGCGCCGATGCGTGCGAGGCAGGTCCCGCGTCGCGGCGATCGCGCCCGGAGGCGCCGCGCCGCGAACGACGAAGCGAGGCGACCCTGGAGGGCCGCCTCGCTTCGATTCACGCGGGACGCGCGGTCAGTCGGAGATGACCACCGTGCAGGTGTAGGTCCCCGGCACGAGATCGTCGAGGACCCTGGGCGTCCCCTCCACGAGCGGGCTCGCCGAGGAGTCCATCGGGGTGCACTGGATGGTCGCCGAGGTCGGGTTGCCGGCGGCCAGCGACTCGAACGAGCAGACGATCCGCGAGAGCGGCGTGTCGGTGAAGTCGACCGTCTCCTCGTTGCCGCTCCCGCAGGTCGCGACGCTGTCGACGGTCACGGCCTGCGCGGTCGCGTCGTCGATCTCGTAGCCTGCCGGAGCGTCCGTCTCGGTGACCTCGTAGTCGCCGAAGTCGAGCTCGTCCACGCAGGCGACGCCGTTCGAGTCCGTGGTCACGTGCGCGACGAGGCTCTGATCGCCGGCCTTGCGGATGTCGAACTGGGCGCCGGCGAGGTTCGAGCCGTCGGCGGAGCTGGTCTTGTGGATCTTGATCGCGCCCTGCTGCAGCGTGTTCGTGTAGGTGCAGTCGACCGTGTCCGACGCTTGCAGGGCGATGCTGACCGTCCTCGTCCCCACGTTGGGCGTCACGGTCGAGCCGTTCCCGAGGCTCGAGGCCGAGCAATCCAGACCGGTCAGCGCGAAGTTCGGGCCGGGATCCGTCTCGGTCACGGTGTAGGGACCGCCGGCCTGCACGTTGGAGTACGTCCGCGATCCTCCGTTCTGGAGGTTGAACGTCGCGGGGCTCAGGCCTCCCGTCGTCGTGTAGGCGAACGTCGTGGTCGTCGGATCCGGGCTCGGCGAGGTGACCTTCCGGATGATGATCGTGCCGCAGTTCGTGATGTTCACGCTCCCGGGGCCGACGAGGTCCTTCATCTGCGCCTGGCTCGAGTTGCCGGAGCTGCGGCTGACCGCGAACACGTTTCCGAAGCCGAAGCAGACGCCCGGCGGGAACACGCCGGCCGCGGTGAGGTCGATGCCCGCCTCGCCGAACTCCTTGATCCCGAGCGTCTCGTCGGACGGGCCGATCGTGTCCAGGGCCGTCGCGGTGGTGTTCACCTGCGCCTCGGCGACGCCGCTCGTCAGGGTCGTGGCGACGCTCCAGCACGGCGGCGTGTTGCTGCTGATCTCGCAGGCGCCCGAGTCGATCCAGCGCGACAGCTTGATGTTCGGGGCGTCGGTGCCGCCCTCGAAGTCGTAGACGATGAGCATGTCGCCGCCGTTCGCCGCCGAGCGCTCGACGAGCCCGCCCGATCCGGCGGGGCACGCCGTGCTCGGGTTGGTCGTGGGGTTGTTCTGGTTGAACTCGAAGGCCACGTGGGCCGACGGCGACGTCGTGTTCTGAGCGATGCGCACCCAGGCGAGCTCGAGGTAGACGTGTCCGGCGACCGTCTTGCTCGCGACGTAGACGCGCTTGAGGTCCTCCTTGTTGCCGGCCTTCTGCGTGCCGACTCCCGGGCAGTCCGCGTCCTGCTTCGTTCCGCCGTCGAACGCGCTGTCCGACGTCGTGTTCTGGGCATCCTCGAGGCCGGTGAACGCCCACCCGCTCACCGACTTGCTCGACCGCCGCAGCGGGGCGCTGCCGGTCCAGGTCGTGGGGTCGAAGCTGTTCCAGTCGAAGGAGATGTTCGGCTCGGCGACGAGGTTCCCGTCGTTGTCCTCGAAGCCGGCCGCCGTTCCGACGGGGCCGATGACGACCGCGTCCACCGCGCTCCCCACAGGATCCGAATCGTCGTCCGAACCGCAGGCGACCCCCATCGTCGCCATCGCGGCCACCGCGAGCCACCTCACCCGTCTGCTGATCATCGTGCCTCCCCCGCTCCAATGTGCGCGACGCGCGCACACGGGCGCAGCGGCTGGCAACGCTCATGCCCGGTGGTGAGCTGCACTACACCGACGTCGTCTCCGACGTCGGCGGCACCTCACGCGCGGGGCGGCTTGCGCGCCGGCTTCACCGCGGCGGGGCGATCCTTCACGCGGTAGACGCAGCGGAGGCCCGACCAGACCTCGTCGATCGCGCAGACCTTGTTGTCGACGAGCCCCTCGTCGAGCGCCACCTTGCGCACGGTGTTCTCGTTGACGTCGGTCTTCACGCCGGAGGCGCGCTTCGGCCAGGCGATCCAGAGCCCGCCGGCAGGATCGAGCCGCTTCGCGGCGGGCCCGAAGCGCTTCACGAGCTCGGCCTGCTCGGTGACGAAGAGAAGGATCACGTCGAAGGCCCGACCGCGACCGAGCGCCGTCGCGACCTCGGCGCCCATCGGCAGCGCCCCGAGCGCGCGCGGCAGCTCCGGCGGCGCCCCGAGGAACGCGAGGCGATGCCCCTCCTTGATCCCGAGCTTCTGCGGCAGCGGGGAGCCCGAATAGCCGGCCATCGTTGCTCTCCGGAGACTCCTCAGTTCGGCCCGCCGTCGCACTTGCCGCTGCCCGCCGCCGACACGTTGTTGTCGGTGCGGCACTCGTGCCAGGCGTGCACGCCGCCGTCGTCGGCGATCGCGTAGACCGGGGTCGTGCCCTCCTCGACGCCGGGCGGCGGGTTCGGCAGGAGCAGGAGCACGTCCTCCGCCTCGGCGGGATAGAGCACCTTGGTGGTGAGCACCGGGCTGCCGGCGATCGCCGCGCCGCTCCCCGGCGCGCCGGTGTAGAAGCCGATGGGTACGCCGGGCGGCACCGCGGCCTCGCCGATGTTGCGCACGCGCGCGACGAGGCCATACGGGCCGACGCACGCCGGGAGGATGCTCACGACCAGGTCCGGCGCCGAGAACTCGCCGAGCGGCTGCACGTTCTGGCGGAAGTTGTCGAGCTTGGGCTGCGTGTAGTTCGGCAGCTCCACCGCGGGGATGGTCCCGTCCTCCTCGACGTTGGTGACGTGGTAGGCGTGCTCGTTCCAGACGCGGCGCGTGCGCACCCAGTTGCCGTTGGCGTCGCCGAAGATGCGCACGCCCGAGGTCTTCGTCCCGGCGCAGTTGAAGCCGGAGTACGAGTTCGACACGACGACGATGTCGGCCTGACCGTCGTTGTCGACGTCGGCGACGAGCGGGTACTCGAAGAGGGTCCCGTTGGTGTTGCAGGTCTCGAAGAGATCGCTCCCGGTCGCGCCGTCGTACACGTGCAGCTTGAGCTCGTCGCCGTAGACGACCTCGGCCTTGCCGTCGCCGTCGAAGTCGAACACCGAGCTGCCGGTCGCCGCCGACGAGCAGTCCTGCGTCTGCTTGATCCAGAGGAAGGTCTGGGCGTCCGGCACCGCGGGGTCCATGAGCTTGGTCCCGTCGAAGACCGCGTAGCCGACGCCGCCGGCGAGGGCGACGTCGGGGAAGCCGTCGCCGTTGAAGTCGGCGACCGTGGGCGGCCCGCCCCCGTGCGTGTTGCCGGCCGCGCCGACGGCGCAGAGGTTCGGGTCGAGCGCGCCGTTGATGTCGATGCTCTGGCGGAGCACGGCGACCCCGCCCGGCGCGGCGGCGTCGAGGTGCCAGACGATGAGGCGGTGGTTCTGGTAATCCGAGACGGCCACCTCGGGGACGCCGTCCTTGTCGAGATCGCCGATGGCGACGTAGCGCCCGGCGACGCCGGTGGTGGCGATCTGCGTGCCGTCGCCGTGGTAGGCGCGGTCGGGCCCGACGACGTCGAGGAGCCCGTCGCCGTCGAGATCCGAGACGACGACGTTGCCGGTGTTCGCCGGCGAGAACGCCGCCACCTTCGGCGCGCCCGTGGCGCCGTCGAGGATCTGCGATTCCACGATCACCTCGGGCGCGCCGTCCTGATCGAGGTCGGCGATGGAGGGCATCGCGCAGGTGCCCGGCGGGCTCAGCCAGAGCTCGGCGCCGGCGGCGTCGTAGGCGCGCACGCGCCCGTCGGTGGTGCAGACGACGATCTCGTTCCCGGGGACGCCGTCGATGTTGCCGGCGGCGATGGATCGGCCGGGGTGGTTGGGCGAGACCGCGCCGGCGTTCGCGGTCCACTTCTCGACGACCTGGCCGCCGACGATCGAGATCGCGTGCAGGGTGCCGTTGCCGTTGTAGTTGCCGCTCGCGAACGTGAAGAACACGATCTCGGGGATGTCGCGCTCGTCGACGACTCCGTCGCAGGTGTCGTCGTCGAGCTCCACGACGGCCGGAGCCATCATCACGCTGTCCTGGGTGTTCGGCGCGGCCGGGTCGCCCCAGGCGTACTTGAGCACCGGCGAGAGCTGCCCGACGGGCGGCTTGTATTCGCACTTGGGCAGGCAGCTGATCGGATCGCCGGGCTCCTGGCCGGGCGGGCACTCTGGGGGCTTCGGCAGGCACTTGCCGCTGACGAGCGAGGCGCCGCCCTGGCAGGAGGCGTCGGGCAGGCCGGCGTCGGAGGGCTCGCCGAGGGCGTACTCGCAGTATTGATCCTCGGGGCACTCGGTCGCATCGACGCAGGTCGCGCCCGGCGTCACGCAGGTCTGGAACGAGCACACGTCGGTCGCGGCGCAGCAGGCGCTCCCGCACGCCTTGGCGGCCTCGCAGCAGACGCCGCCGGCGCAGACGCCGCCGTCGCCGCAGGCCTCGCCCTCGATGCACCCGGCGTCGCCGCCGTCGGTGAAGAGCGAACCGCCGTCGCCGCCGCCGCCGCTGCTCGACGAGGCGCCCCCCGAGCCGGTCGCGGTCGTCGAGGTGGTCGAGGGGCCGGTGGTCTCGCCCGAGGTCGACTCGCCGCAGGAGGCGGCGGCGACGGTGGCCGGGACGACGAGGAAGAGCGAAAGCAAGACCGCCTGCGAGCGACGCATAGTCACCTCGCGGCGATTGTCGGCCCGACCGCGCGGGGTGTCGAGCGCCGCGAACGCGCACGGGTGTGGCGCGCCGCCCGGGCGATGTGGCAGGGTGCGCCGTGCCCTTCGTTTCCTGTGCTCGCGCCCCTCGCGGTCGCGTGCCCGTGCTGGTCCTCGCCGCCGCGGCCTCGCTCCTCGCCGGGGCCTGCGGCGACGCCGGGGAGTCGCGAGGCGGGGCCGAGGTCACGGCCGACGCGGCCGAGGGCTCCCGCGAGCGCCGCGCCGCCGCCGGCGCCGAGCTCTACGCCAAGTACTGCGCGCTCTGCCACGGCGCCGACGCGAAGGGGTACGCGGCGGACCACGCGCCGTCCCTCGTCAGCGAGACGTTCCTCGCGACCGCGAGCAACGCGTTCATCGCCCGCGCCATCCGCAACGGGCGGCCGGGCTCGGCCATGGGCGGCTACGGCAAGACGCGCCGCGGCCCGCTCAGCGAGGACGACATCGAGGCGATCATCACCTTCCTGCGCTGGCCGGGCCCGAGCTGGGCGCCGCCCGCGCCCGGCGCGAAGAGCGTCGGCGACGCGGCCCGCGGCGGGGCCATCTTCGCCGAGTCGTGCCAGCCCTGCCACGGCACCAAGGACCAGCGCGGCGAGGCCGTCCACCTCGGCAACTCGGAGCTGCTCGACTCGGCGAGCGACGCCTACCTCCGCTACGCGATCACCCACGGGCGGCCGGGCACGAAGATGATGAGCTTCTCGGGGACGCTCGACGAGCAGCAGATCGACGACGTGGTCGCCTTCGTGCGCGGCTGGGCGACGGGCCCCGCCAACCGCGCGACCACGCCGCCGCCCGAGATCCCCGCCGACCTGCCGCTGATCATCAACCCCAAGGGCCCGAACGCCAAGCTCACGCTGCGCGAGGGCCGCTTCGTCCCCGCCGAGCAGGTGCAGGCGGCGCTGGCGGCGAAGAACCGCATCGTCATCCTCGACGCGCGCACGCCGGGCGACTGGATCCAGATCCACATCCCGGGCGCCGTGCCGACGCCGTACCACGACATGTCGCGCCTCGACGAGCTGCCCAAGGACGGGACGTGGATCGTCGCCTACTGCGCCTGCCCCCACCACGCCTCGGGCGCCGTCGTCGACGAGCTCCGCAAGCGCAGCTTCCCGAACACCGCGGTGCTCGACGAGGGGATCTTCGGCTGGAAGAAGCTCGGCTTCCCGGTCGAGGGCGAGGCGCCGAACGGGACCGAGGGCCCGCCGCGGCCGCCGATCGGGCCGAAGCGGCTCGCGCCCTTGCGGCCGCGGTAGATGCGGCGGATCAGCGCGTGTTGCAGCCCCAGGCGATGCCCTTGCAGCCGCCGCTCACCGCCTGGCACGAGCGGAGCGCCTCGGCCTCGGCGACCTCGCGCGTCGGCTGGCCGAAGCTGAACTGCACCGGCCCGGTGTCGCCTTTGGCGATGGCGCCGCAGCTCTTGAACCAGACGATGGGCTTGCAGTCGGCGACGTTGCAGTTGGTCGTCGCGATGGCCTCGGCGTCGGCGCGGCTGGCGCGGTCGACCACCCAGCCGAAGCGCCCGGTCGAGTACGAGTAGGCGAGCGCGCCCGTCCGCTGATCGACCGGCGGTAGCGACGCCGGCGGTGTGACGGCGGGCGGCGCCGGGGGCGGTGTCCCCGGCGCGGGCGCGATGTTGGGCACGCAGCCGCGGCCGGTCTCGAAGTGCATGCCCGCCGGGCAGTCGGTGCGCACGTTCGCGGCGCAGACGCCGTTCTCGAGGTGGCTGCCGGCCGGGCACTCGGTCCGCGTCACGACCACGGTGCGGATGCACTGCTTGCCGTCCCACTGCGTCCCTGCCGGGCAGACGGGGTCGAGGCGCTTGGGCTCGCCGAGCGGGACGACCTCGATGCGCAGGAGCGCGCCGCAGCCCTCGGGCGGCTCGCCGTCCTTGGTGGTCGCCACGGCGCAGCGCGAGGCATCGCCGGCGCGGTTGAGCGTCTCGTGCTTGGTCGATCCCGAGACGCCCGCGGCGGCGCCGAGCACCGCGACCCCGCCGCCCACCGTGCTCTGGGCGTCGGCGTAGAACTCGAACGCGCCCGCGGTGAGCCCGGTGATCACGTGCGTCGCCGCGGAGCAGTCGCCCTGGAGCTCGTCCTTGCGCACGTTGCCGCGATCGGCGTCGTAGCTGCCCACCATCGACATCGAGACGTGCAGCTCGCCCGCCCGCCGCAGCGTCGCCTCGAGCTGCGCCGCGTGCACCGGGATGTTGGCGTAGAGCTCGTCCTGATCGCGGATCGAGACCTCGTCGTCGCGCCGCGTGGTCCCGGTGTACTTGTAGGCGCCGGCCGCGGAGCAGCGGCGGAGCACTTCCATCTCGCAGCCCTCGTAGCGGACGAAGACCAGCCCCTTCTTCGCCTGCGCCTCGAGCGCGACGCTGTCGGCCGCGGGCCACTCGACGATGAGCGGGCGCGCCTGGCTCCGGCTCACGCCGCACTTGGTCTGACCCTTCGGATCGAAGGCCGGCGGCTTGGGCGCCGGGCGCGGCCCTCCGCCGCACGCCGCCGAGACCACGATCGTCGAGAGGAAGAGCGCCCGGAGAGCGACGCGGTGACCAGCCATCGGGGAGGCGAGCATACGGGCGAGACGGCCGCGGTTGAAGAGGCCAGCCCCCGGCGCGCCGCACCGGCCGCTGCGCCACCGTCGGGGCGGTGGAAGACTCGAGCGGCGACGAGCGTATCTTCGAGTCCGTGACCCCGCGCTCCCCCTCGGAGGGAACTCCCGCTTCGGGCGACCTCGGCCCACCGCTCCCGATCGGGGAGCCGACGCGGGCTCCAGGTCCCGAGGGCTTCGACATCGCCTCGCTCGCGGTCGTCGGGTCGCGGATCTTCGTGGGAGGAAGCGAGCCGGGGACCGGCCCCGAGGTCCGGGTGGGTGAGCTTCGGTCCGGATCGATCGAGTGGACCGATCGGATCAGCCTCCACGGAGAATCCGACCCGGAGCTCGAGTACGACCCGAAGCTGACGCTCGACGTCTCGTCCGGGACCACGCGGCTCGCGGTGGCGCGGCGCGGTGAATCCTGGCACGCATCGCTCCTCGTCCTCGAGGAGGCGAACGGGCGGTGGACGCGTCGTGAGGCGCTCCCGCCATGGCGGGACTCGGGGGCCGACGGCTTCGAGTTCGATTATGGGAGCCCCCTCGTGCTTCGAGGCGACGAGCTCTTCACGCTCGCCTCCCCGGGCTCACGGATCGAGCACGATCGTGAGCCGAGCGAGTCGAGCTCCACGTTCCTGCACTTCCGGCGCAACGAGCGAGGCTGGCGTGCCGCCCCGCTCCCGTTCTTCCCCGACGCGACCGAGCTGTGGTGGGGGATCGCGCTCACGCCGGATGGATCGACGCTCGGCCTCCTCACGGAGCACGGCAGCGACGGCTGCCATGTCGACCTCTACCAGCGCGACGGACCCACCTTTCGAGCGACGCTCAGCCTCGCCGTGCCCGGGACCCCGTCGGACGTCGTGTGCACCAGCTCGAGGATGGTGGTCACCGCGAGGCAGATCGTGGTGCTCCGGCGCCGCGAGGGCCGATGGTCGGAGGAGCGCCGCATCGAGCTACCCGACACGGAGCGGACGGCCGCCGGCATCGGCACGCACCTGACCCCGATCGGCGCGCCCGATCGGCTCATCGTCAGGCGCGCGGAGCCCGCCCTCTTCGACGTGGACGTCGAAGGCTCGGGGATCGTGCGCCCGATCGAGCTCCCCTCGGGGCTCGAGGTCCGCAGGCTCGGCGCGATGGCGCTCGATGGATCGCGCCTCTTCGCGGTGCGCGGCCGCGAGATCCTGTGGTGGTTCCATCCGGGTTGAGTCCGAAGAGAGAGCGCCGCAGGACTGACGTTGGCAGGGGACCTCCAGCTCGTCGCCGCCACGCCAGCGGTCTTGGTCCGCCGCGTGTTGCCGCCGCCACCTCGCGATGCGTATGATCGGCCATGCTTCAACGAGCCGGTGTTGCAGCCATCTTCGTGGCATTGACGGCGTGTTCGGGCGACGAAGGCGCACCCTTCGGCGGCTCGTCGCAGAGCAGTTCGTCCTCGAGCACTGGTGGCGTCTGCGCGCCGGGGCAGCAGATAGCATGCACCTGCTTTGACGGGAGCCAGGGCGCCCAAACGTGCAGTACCGACGGGGCGGGTTTCGAACCGTGCAAGTGCGCGGCCGGCACTGGCGGAAACGGTGGGGCGGGCGGCGCGACGACGAGCAGCGGCGGTACCGGCGGATCCGGTGGCGTGGGCGGCGGGGCGACGAGCAGCGGCGGTACCGGCGGATCCGGTGGCGTGGGCGGCGGGGCGACGAGCAGCGGCGGTACCGGCGGATCGGGTGGCTCGAGCAGCGGTTGCGCCACTCCAGACGAATGCCCGCCGCCAGGAAGTGCCTGCACGGTTGCCACGTGCGCCAACCAGGTCTGCGGCGTCGCGAGCGCGCCCGACGGCACGGCATGCAGCGATCCCGGCGGCACCTCCTGCTGCGGTGGGTCCTGTGTGGAGCTGTCGAACGATCCATCCAACTGCGGAACGTGTGGCCACGACTGCGACGGCGGAAGCTGCGGCGCTTCGGCGTGCCAGCCGGTCGCGCTCGCGTCGGGGATGAACCGGCCTTACGGGATCGCCGTGGATGCGGCGAGCGTCTACTGGGCGAGCCCGTACGACGACAACGTGGTGAAGGTCGCCATCGCCGGCGGCGCGCCGACGACCCTCGCCTCCGGGACGGGGCAGCCGTACGCGGTGACCGTCGATGCCACGAGCGTCTACTGGACCAATCAGGGCGGAACCGTGAGGAAGACGCCCGTCGGCGGAGGTGCAATCACCACGCTCGCGTCGGGACAGACGTTCCCCCGCGGCATCGCGGTCACGGTCACCTCGAACGTATACTTCATGAACGACTCGGCGACGCCGAACGGCACCGTGCTCGCCGTCCCGATCGCCGGGGGGATCCCGACCACGATCGCCGTGACGGACTACCCGTACTGGATCGCGGTGGACGCGACGACCGCTTATTGGACGAGCACATTCAATGACATGGTGATGAAGGCGCCGATCGCGGGCGGAGGACCCATCACGACCGTCGCTTCCGGACAGGCAGGCGCCTTTGGGATCACGGTGGACGCGACGCACGTGTATTGGACCAACTCGGACGCGGGCACGGTCATGAAGGCGCCGATCGGCGGCGGCGCCGCCACGACCCTCGCGACGGGCTTGAACATCCCGCAGGGGGTGGCAGTGGATTCCTCGGGCGTCTATTGGGCAAACGGGGGAGACGGAACGATCATGCGAGTCCCCACGGGCGGCGGCAATCCGACGACCCTCGCCACGGGGCAACAGAACCCGTCGTTCGTTGCGCTGGACGCGAAGCGTGTCTACTGGTCGAACACCAGCCAGACCGGCGCCGTCATGAAGCTCGCAAAGCCGGCGGGGTAGGCTCCAGGCGCGCGTCTCGCGCTCCTCACCGCCCGCTCACCGCGTCGGGTTGCCCGAGCACAGCCACTCGCACTCGCACATCTCGAGGCGGTGGCCGCGCTCGCTGCAGGCGTCCTGGAACGCCGCCGGCGCCGGCGGGGGCGAGCAGGAGGGGCCGGGCGGGGCGCAGTCCTTCGGGTTGCCGGCGGCGTCGAAGTGGAGCAGCCGGCTCTTCGGGTTGCCCGAGCAGAGATCCGCGCAACCGCACCGGCGCACCTGGAAGCCGGCGAGCTTGCACTGGTCCAGGAAGGTCCGGTCCGGCGCCGAATCCGGGCACGTCGCCGCGGGCGCGGGGCAGGGGTGCTCGTCGCCCTTGGCGTCGAACACCTTGGCGCCGGCGAGGTCGGCGCGCGGGGGCGCAGGCGAGACCGTCTCGGGGCGGCTCGGATCGTCGACCCCGCCCGGGCTCCCGGCCATGGACGGCGGGGCCTGCGGCCCGCAAGCGGCGGCGAGGAGCGCGGCGGCCGCGGCGAGCGCCGCCGCCGCGACGAGCCGACGCCTCCTCCGGCCGCCGATCGCCGGAGCATCGGGGCGGACGGTGGGCTCGCCCGCGAAGGAGACGATCTCGCCGCGCCGGCTCAAAGCGCGGAGCGCGCCGTCGCCGATGCAGCGGACCTTGTCGTCACCGAGGAGGAAATCGAGGATCGCCACGCCGGGCGATCGTAGCGCATCGCTTGCAGATCGGGGACCGCTGCGCGAGGATTCGCCCCCCCCGATGCACCGCCTCGCCGTCTCGCTCGCCCTCGTCACCGCCGGCCTCGCCGGCTGCACCACGCTGGCCACCTCCCCCTCGTACGTGGGGGGCGGGATGGCCATCTCGGCGCCGGTGCGCGAGGCCGAGGAGGACGCGCGCATCGAGGCCGAGCGCTCGATCACCGCCAAGCAGCCGACCGAGATCGGCGCCAAGCACATCCTCGTCATGCACTCGGCCTCGCTCCGCAAGCCCGAGGGCGTGACCCGCTCGCGCGAAGAAGCGCAGAAGCGGGCCAAGGAGTGCCTCCTCAAGATCCGCGGCGGCGCCGACTTCGACGCCATGGTCAAGGAGTGCAGCGACGAGCCGGGCGCCACCGAGCGCAACGGCGATCTCGGCGTCTTCGAGCGCTCGGCGATGGTGAAGAGCTTCGCCGACGCCGCCTTCGCGCTGAAGATCGGCGAGGTGAGCGAGGTGGTCGAGACGACGTTCGGGTTCCACATCATCAAGCGCACCGAGTAGCCGATGCCCAAGCGCGTCGTCCCGACCGACACCGCCGAGCACCGCCGCCTCGACGAGGATCGGAGCCGGGAGGTTCGCTGGCGGCGCTGGGGGCCGTACCTGTCGGAGCGGGCGTGGGGCACCGTCCGCGAGGACTACAGCGCCGCCGGCGACGCCTGGGCCTACTTCCCGCACGACCACGCCCGCAGCCGCGCCTACCGCTGGAGCGAGGACGGCCTCGCCGGCCTCTGCGACAAGGACCAGATCCTCTGCCTCGGCCTCGCGCTCTGGAACGGCAAGGATCCGATCCTCAAGGAGCGCCTCTTCGGCCTCACCGGCCCCGAGGGCAACCACGGCGAGGACGTGAAGGAGGTCTACTACTACGAGGACGCGACCCCGACCTCGAGCTACCTCCGCTTCGCCTACAAGTACCCGCAGCGCGCCTATCCGTACCGCGAGCTCGTCGAGGCCTCGCGGCGCCGCGGGACGTTCGATCGCGAGGTCGAGCTCGCGGACCTCGGCGCCTTCGATCAGGACCGCTACTTCGACGTGACGGTCGAGTACGCCAAGCGCGCGCCCGACGACGTCCTCATGGTGATCACGGCCGAGAACCGCGGCCCCAAGGCGGCCCCGCTCCACCTCTTGCCTCACCTGTGGTTCCGCAACACCTGGGCGTGGGGCAAGGAGCGCGGGCCCGAGCCGGAGATCCGCGAGATCCAGGGCACCTCGCGCTGGGCGGGGATGCGCTCCGAGCACGCGGCGCTCGGCTGCCACTACCTCTACGTCGAGAGCGATCCCGAGCTCCTCTTCACCAACAACGAGACCCACGCCGAGCGCGTCTTCGGCTCGGCCTCATCCACGCCGTACGTGAAAGACGCCTTCCACGCCCGGGTGATCGAGGACGACGTCCGCCGGGTGAGCCCCGCCCGCCGAGGCACCAAGGCGGCGGCGTGGTTGCGCTACATCGTCCCGGCGGGGGCGAAGGTGCGGCTTTGTTGCCGGCTCACGCCCGATCGCCAGGCGGGCGATCCGTTCGAGGGATCCGACGAGCTCCTCTCCTCGCGCCGCCGCGAGGCCGACGAGTTCTACGCCGCCATTCAGGGCCCGAACGTCACGCCCGATCGCCGGGCCATCCATCGCCAGGCCTGCGCCGGCCTGCTCTGGACCTTGCAGTTCTACCAGTACGACGTCGACACCTGGCTGCGCGGCGACGCCCTCCGCCCCCCGGCCTCGCGCGAGCGCGGCCGCAACGCGCACTGGCGCCACGTCGCCGTCGCCGACGTCATCTCGATGCCCGACGCCTGGGAGTACCCCTGGTTCGCAGCCTGGGACCTCGCCTTCCACGCGGTGGCGATGGCGTCGCTCGACATCGATCTCGCCAAGGCGCAGCTCAAGCTGATGGTCAAGGAGTGGTACCAGCACCCGAACGGCCAGATCCCGGCCTACGAGTGGGAGTTCGGCGATCTGAACCCCCCGGTCCACGCCTGGGCGACCTACCAGATCTACAAGATCGAGCGGCGCCAGCGCGGCAAGGGCGACCGCGTCTTCCTCGAGCGCGTCTTCCACAAGCTGCTCATCAACTTCGCCTGGTGGGTCAACAAGAGCGACGCCGAGGGCAACAACGTCTTCGAGGGCGGCTTCCTCGGCCTCGACAACATCTCGGTCTTCGACCGGAGCGAGCCGCCCCCTCCCGGCACGAGCCTCGAGCAGGCCGACGCGACCGCCTGGATGGCGATGTACTGCCTCGACCTGATGCGGATCGCGCTCGAGCTCGCCGCCGAGAACTCGGCCTACGAGGACCTCGCCAGCAAGTTCTTCGAGCACTTCCTCCTCATCGTCCACGCGCTCCACCACGGCGACGAGGACACGCTCGCGCCCTGGGACGAGGACAAGGGCTTCTACTTCGACACCTTGCGCGAGGGCGGTCGCACCCGGCACGTCTACGTGCGCTCGATGGTGGGGCTCATCCCGCTCTTCGCGGTCCACGTCATCGGCGCCGAGACCTGGGCCAAGCTCGAGAACTTCCGCCGCCGCACCGAGTGGTTCCTCGGCAAGAACCCGCAGTTCCGCGAGGCGGTGACCGAGCGCGCCGACGGCCGCCGCGTGCTCTCCGCCGTCGGCCCCGGGCGGCTCGAGCGCGTCCTCGGCCACCTCTTCGACGAGGAGAAGTTCCTCTCGCTCCACGGGCCCCGGTCGCTCTCGAAGGAGCACGCCGGCGAGCCGGTCGTGCTCTGGCTCGACGGCGGTCGCCGCCGGCTCGAGGTCGGCTACGAGCCGGGCGAGTCGGTCACCCGGATGAAGGGAGGCAACTCGAACTGGCGCGGGCCGGTCTGGTTCCCCACCGGCTATCTCCTCTACCGATCGCTCCTGCGCCTCGACCACGGCTTCGGCGATCAGGTGATGATCCCGGGCACCGCGCAGCGCGGCCCGCGCACGCTGCGCCAGGGCGCCGACGAGCTGGCGCGCCGGATGATCGGCATCTTCGAGCGCGGCCCCGACGGCAAGCGGCCGGTGTTCGGCGCCGACGCGCGCTTCCAGAGCGATCCGCACTTCCGCGACCGGCTCCTCTTCTACGAGTACTTCCACGGCGACACCGGCGAGGGCCTGGGTGCCTCGCACCAGACGGGCTGGACGGGGCTCGTCGCCGACATGATCCTCCGGCAGGCTCGACGCGTCGGCGGCGGCTGAGCCGCGCGCCCCCTCCATGTCGCTCCTGCTCGGCATCTCGATCCTGGCCCTGGCCGTCATCGTCGGCGGCCTCGCGGCGGTGTTTCGGACCCGCGCCGAGGGGGCGATGCCCGCGGTGCGCACCTTCGCCGTGGTCGCGGCGGCGTCGGTCGCGCTCCTGCACCTCTTGCCCGAGGCGATCGCCGAGGTCGGCCTCTGGGCGGTGCTGGCGACGGGCGTGGGGCTCGTCGGCCCGGTCGCGCTCGAGCGCGCCTTCGAGAAGGAGCCGGGTCACGACCACGCGCACGAGGCGCCCACGACGGCGCTGGCGATGGGCTACGCCGCGGTCGTCGCCCACCAGGCGGGCGAGGGGGCGGCGGTGGCGACGCTGGCGCGGACCGGGGGGCTCACGCTCTCCATCGTGCTCGCGATCGCCGCGCACACCGTGCCGCTGGCGATGGTCGTCGCCATCCGGGTGCTCGAGGTCCGGGGCACCGAGGCGGGGGCGAAGCGGGCGACCGGTCTGGCGCTCGCCGGCGTGGCGCTGGCGACGGTCGTGGGGGCGTTCGCCGGCAACCTCCTCGGCACCGCGCGCATCGCCGCGGTCGAGCCCTGGATCCTGGCGACGATCGCGGGCCTCCTCCTTCATGCTTTGGCCCACGATCCGGCGCCGGCCACGCCCGGGACACCCAAGGCGAGGCTCGCCGACGCCGCCGCGGGGCTCGTGGGGCTGGTGATCGCGCTCGCGGGCGTCGAAGAGCACGGCTGGACACAGCACATCCCCGGTCCGGCGCAGGTGGCCGGGGTGGTCCTCGTGGCAGCGGCGATCGTGGCGAGGAGCTTCCGGTCGCACACGCACCGCGGCTCGCATCGGCACTGACCGACGCCCTCGCACCGCTCACCCCCTGTCGCAGACAACGCGCGAGGCGTCGTCGAGATGCGCTCTCATCAATGGGGGATCGCATCATCACCGTATGGGGATCACGTTTCGTATTTGGGGGATCATATCTACACACAGGGGGGTTCGCAGCTTGCTCTCAGGGGGATGCCATGTTTTCATTCAGGGGTTCGCGAAGGGCCGATGAGGGGATTGCCTCTGGAGCCCGGTACCTGGACCGGCCGACCTTGGTTCGGAGCGCTTGGAGACGCGATGGCGAAACAGTCGACGTGGGGGAAGGCGCAGCGGGTCCTTCGGTTCCTGCTCGGGCTCTCCCACCCGCGGATCGCCGCGGTGCTCGTGGGCCACGGCTTCTCCCAGGACGATCTCGACGAGGGCTGGCGCCTGTTGCGCGAGCTCCGGACGGTGCGGCTCGACCCTTCCGCGCCCGATCCCCCGACCGCGCAGGAGACCGTGGCGCTGCTCGATCGCTGGGAGAACGAGTGGTTCCCCGTGGCGCGGGCCACCCTCCGCCGCCACTTCCCCAAGCAAGAGCAGGCCGTGTTCCACCGGATCGGGCAGACGCAGGGTAACGAGGTGGTGCTGAGCGTCTCGGCGTTCCTCGCCCGCATCGACGGGCTGCCCCTCGTGCCGGACGGGAAGAAGGCGCTCGAGCTCCTGCGGAGGCGCGGCCTCACGCCCGCCGTCATGAGCGAGGCGCGCCAGCTCCTCACGCGCCTGCGGGAACCCCCCGGCATGGAGCATGTCGAGGTCGGCTCACCACCGCCTCCGGACCCGCGCGCCGAGTGGCCGGCCCGCGAGGCCGCGCTCTGGGGCTGGTACCTCGAGTGGGGCTCGATCGCGCAGAAGAAGATCAAAGACCGGAACCTGCTCCGGCAGCTCGGCTTCCTGGCCTCGGCGCGAGGGAGCCGTGCGGGCGAGAAGGACCCCGAGCCCCTCGAGCCGGGCTGAAGGAGGTCGGACCGCCCGCTGTCCTCACCGCCCTCGCCGTCTCGCCGTGCCAGAGCTCGCACACCAGGCCGGCCATGCCTGGCTTGCAATCGTGCAGGGCGAGCTGGATCATCGCGGCGATGCGGGGCCGGTTCGGGACCTTCGTTGCGCGAGCCTCGCTGCTCGCCGCAACCGTCCTGACGAGCTCACGTCTGTGGTGGTGCGCGGCCATCGCGGCGCTGGCACTCTCCGCTTGCACGTCCAACAAGACGGTCGACCTCGCCATCCAGAAGTACCACCAAGGCAACTACGTGGACGCGCTCGAGGACCTGAAGGACGTCGAAGGCCACGAACATGCCCTCAACGAGCGATGGAACGTGCGCTACCTGGTCTTCCGCGGGCTCAGCCACTTCCGCCTTTACCGCAAGCACGGCCGCGAGGAGGATCGAACCGCAGCTCGTCGCTTCTTGACGCGCGGGTGGGGAGAGTACGAGCGCGGCCCCCGCAACTTTCTGTCCTTCGACGAGGAGAGGGAGCTGCGCCTCGCGCTCCAGGCCGTGAGGCAGGAGTTGTGGTGAGGCTCCGGCGGCGTCCGCTGAAGTAGGATGCGTCCGATGCGAGCGACGAGGCGGAGCGCGTGGCTTCTGGCCGGGGCGATCGGCGCGGCGGCGTCGAACGCGGCCGCGCAGGCGCCGACGGCGCCACCGGACGCCGGAGCGGTCCCCGAGGGCCAGGTGGCGGTGCCGATCGTGACGCCACCGCCGGCCGCGACCGCGCCTCCGCCGACGGCGCCCGCTCCAGCAGCGGTGGCGACCGCGCCCCCGCCGACGGCGCCTCCGACGGTGCCGCCGCCCTGCACGCCGGAGCCCGAGGAGCCATGGAAGGACGAGCGGGGCGCGCGTTTGACCGGCGGGCTCTCCTACACCGAGGGGATCGGGCCCGGCGGGTTCGGGCGGCTCGAGATGGAGACGTACTCGCTGCGCCGGCCCGACGAGAGCTGGATCGGCGGCGTGCTCTTCGGGCTCGAGGGCTGGGGGAGCCGCGACGGGGGAGGCGGCGGGATCCCGATGACGATGTTCACCGGGTTCCGCGAGGACACCTCGGTGTTCGCGACCGTGGGCGCGGGGTGGAGCTGGGCCATCTACGATCGGGTGCGGCGCGACGGGGGGTTCGGGATCTTCGCGCCGCTGGCGGCGGTGTCGTTCGGGGTCGATCTCGAGGGGGTGCGAATCGTCGCGGATGGGCGGGCGCAGTACCGATGGCAGTGGGACGCGAAGGATCGGTATCAGCTCGAGGCGGGGTTGACGTTCGGGGTGACGACGGACCACTAGCCCCGACCGCGACGGAGACCACGAACGGCTCCGCGGCCGCGACTCCGGCCGAGACCTGGATCAGCCCTTGAACGTCGACGGGCCGGCGTCGCCGAAGGGCGTGTCGCGGTCGAGGACGGCTTGCTTGAAGCCGGCTTCGGCGGCGCGGCGCTGGAAGGCGTAGCCCTCGGGGGTGTGGCGGGCGATGCCGTCGAAGACGGTGCCGAGGAGCTGGCTTTGGTGCAGGCCCTGCGACATCACGGCCTGGTTGAGGAACAGCTTCATCATCACCAGCTGGTTCACCGGCATCCGGGCGATGCGCTCGAGGAGGATCTCGAAGCGGCGATCGAGATCGGCGCGAGGAGCGCACTCGACGGCGAGGCCCCACGCGGCGGCCTCGGCGCCCGAGAGGCAGTCGCCCGTGAAGAGCAGGCGCTTCGCGCGCTCGAGGCCGATGCGGTAGACCCAGAGCGCCGTCGTGGGAACGCCCCAGACGCGGGCGGGCGGGTAGCCGATCTTGGCGCTGTCCTCGATGACCAGGAGGTCGGAGCAGAGCGCCATGTCGGTGCCGCCGGCGACGCAGAAGCCGTGGACCTTGCAGACGACGGGCTTGTCGCTGTGGAACAGGCTCATGAAGCCGCGGACGTTGCGGCTCATCATCGCGTAGTCGACCATCGGGTCCCAGACGGCGCCGGGATCGTGGTTGGCGAAGAGGACCGCGGGGTCGAGCGGCGAGCCCTGCGGGGCGCCCGGGTCCTCGCCCTCGACGCGCTGCTCGGCGCTGGCGACGAGGTCGTAGCCGCCGCAGAACCCCTTGCCGTTCCCCGAGAGGGCGATGACGTGGACCGCGGGATCGAGGTTGGCCCGCTCCACGCAGGCCGCGATCTCGCGCGGCATCTGGAAGGTGATCCCGTTGCCGCGCTCGGGGCGGTTCAGGGTGATGCGCGCGATGCGGCCGGTGGTCTCGTAGGTCAGCGTGTCCATGGCCGGGAGTTCACACCATCTCGGCCCACGGCGCACCGTCCCCGAGGTGGAAGCCGGCGCCTCGCCGCGAGGAGCTCGTGGCGGGGCCGCGGGGCCCGGAGATGGTCCGCCCACGGAGAGCTGGGGTTCGTGCCTCGTCAGCCGGCGCCGAGCCGAGCGAGGAACGGGCCGGCCTCTTCGAGGACGCGAAGGTACGAGGGGCGCGCGAGGAGGCGGCGGGAGTAGGCGGCGAGGTTGGGGTGGGCGTCGAACGGCAGGACCCGGCTCGCGTACATGAGCGCGGGGGCGGCGGCGCAGTCGGCCATGCTGAACGCGTCCCCGATCGACCAGGTGCGCGTGGCGAAGCGCTGATCGGCGATGCCGTACGAGGTCTCGAGGCGGCGCTTCGCCTGCTCGACGCCGAAGGGATCGCGCTTGTCGGGCGGGCGGCGCCCGTCGAAGAAGATCTTCTGCATGGGCTCGTTGAGGTACTGGTCCCAGAAGCGGTCCCAGAGCCGCGCTTCGAGCGCCTTGGCCGCGTCGTCGGGCACGAGCCGCGTGCCGCCGGGCGCGCGGCCGTCGATGTACTCGATGATGATCGAGCTCTCCGGCAGATCGAGGCCCTCCTCCTCGACGCGGAGGAAGGGGACCTTCCCGAGCGGGTTCACCTTCAGGTACTGCGCGCGCTCCGTCTCGCTCATGAGGTTCACGAGGAGCGGCTCGAACGCGACGCCCTTCTCGAAGAAGGCCATCAGCGTCTTCTGCGAATAGGACGAGATGGGGTGGTAGTAGAGCTTCATGGGGCGATGGAAGGACGGCGCCCCGGCGCGGTCAACGCGGCGCTGCGTTGACCCCTCCAGGGGCCCCGGCGAAGATGCCGCGGAATGCCCCGGGCAGGCGCCGCCGTTGCACCCCTCATGCGGCTCTGCGCCCTGCTCGCGCTGCCTCTGGCCGGGTGCGGTCAGCCGTCGGGCACCGCCGCCGACGCGGACGCGGGCCCGCCGGCGCCGACGGTGTCCGGCAGCGCGTCCGCGGCGCCACCTTCGCTGCCGGCCGCGGCGCCGGTGCGCGAGGGGAGCGCGGTCGCGCGCACGCCGTCGGGCGACGCGCTCTACATCGCCGACGAGGACCACGGCGTCGTCCGCCGCGTCGCGCTGCCGCTCGAGCCCAAGGGCGATCCGCCTGCGCGATCGCTCGAGCCAGGGCGAGTCACCGAGATCAGGACGCCGGGCGCTCCGGCGCAGATCGTCGCGCTCGCCGATCGCGTCCTCGTCACCGTGCGGGATCCCGGGCTGCTCCTCGTGTACCGCCCCGATCCGGCCGCCGGCCTCGTCGAGTCCGCGCGCGTGCCCGTTCCTGCGGACGCGTGGGGGCTGGCGGTCACGGCCGACCTCCGCACCGCGATCGTCACCTCGGCCTGGACGCACCAGGTCTCGGGCGTGGACCTCGCCCTGGCGACGAGAAAGTGGAGCGTCGACGTCGCGCGCGAGCCGCGCGGTGTCGTGGTCCTCGGCGACGGGCCGGCGTACGTCACGCACCTGACGGGCTCGACGTTGACGCGGATCGACGAGCTCGGAGGCGAGCCGAAGACGAAGCGCGTCGAGCTGCCGGCGTCGCCGGTGCGCACGCCCTCGGGCAAGCGGCTGGGCGCGGCGCTCGGCTACGCCACCGCGCTCTCGGACGACGGCTCGCGCCTCTTCGTGGCGCGCCACGCGCTCGGCGCCATGGGGCAGGACGCCTGGTTCGGCGCGGCCTCGGTCGATGTCCTGCTCACGGCGGGAGACGAGCCGCTCGCGCCGTTCCACCGCGGCAGATCGCCGTTCCTGCGCGCCGACAAGGCCGCCTCGGGCGAAGAGATCGCGCTCCCTGGCGGCAGCCTCGCGCCGTTCACGCAGCCGCGCGCGGTGCTCTACCGCAAGCGCACGCGCACCGTCCTCGTCGCCGGCGAGGGGGACGACCGCGTCGTCGAGCTCGACGCGCTGGCGGTCGATCCCACCCTCGCGATCGTGCACGTCTACGAGATCGGCGGGCAGCGCGATCCGGTGCTGCCGGTCGCCGCCGTGGGCGCCGCGCCGGCGGGGATGGCGCTCTCGGCCGACGAGGGCACGCTCTGGGTCTTCTGCCGCGCGAGCTACGATCTCGCCGAGGTGAAGCTGCTCGGCGGGCCCGACGCTCCGGCGTCCGATGGCGGCGGCGAGCCCGCGGACGGCAAGCCCTCCGCGATGATGCGGCTCGCCGACGATCCGCTCGACGCCGACGCGGCGCTCGGGCGGCGCATCTTCTACGACGCGACCGACCGGGTCACGAGCGGCGGGGTGGCCTGCGCCGGCTGCCACCCGGAGGGCCGCGACGACGGCTACGTGTGGCACGAGGCCAAGATCAACACGCGAGAGGGCGCCAACGTGAACTTCCTCGGCGTCTCGGAGAACGCGCCCGAGGAGGACCGCGTGAAGGGGTACCCGCGCCGCACGCCGATGCTCGCGGGGCGCATCGGCGGCAAGGGGTCGTACGGCTGGCACGGCGAGAGCCCGGATCTGGTGGCGCGCCTCCGCGCCGGGCTCGGGCTCCATCGCTGGGGCGCGCTGCCGAAGCACGAGCCGCAGAACCTCGACGCGCGCGCGCTGCGGCTGGTGTCGTTCCTGCGCCGGGGCCTGGTCACGCCGCCGCGCGAGGAGCGCGCCCTCACCCCGGAAGAGGAGCGGGGCAAGACGATCTTCCTCTCGGACGAGACGCGCTGCTCGCGCTGCCACGTCCCCGACACGGACTACACCGATCGCGAGGTCTACCCGCTGCCGCGGCTGCGCCCGCGCGCCGACTTCGACGACGAGCCGCGCGCCGACTTCAAGACGCCGTCGCTCCGCTTCCTCGTGGGACGGGCGCCGTACCTGCACGACGGGAGCGCGGCGACGCTCGAGCAGCTCCTCGACCAGAACGCGGATCGCATGGGCAAGACCAACCAGCTCTCGAAGGAGGACCGCGCCGCTCTGGCCGCGTTCCTGAGGACGCTATGAGGATCCGGACCGTGGCCCTCCTCGCGGTCGGCGCCGCGCTGATCGGCGACGCGCCAGGGGCGATCGCGCAGAGCGCGCCCACGAACGGCTCCGCGGGCGCCGTGCCGGCGGCGGCCCGGTCTCCCTCGGCCGCGCCGCCGTCGCCGGGGGCCCCGAGCGCGGTCCCCTCCGCGGGAGCGCCGGCCGAGCCTCCCCCGCCGCCGCTCGCGGCCGATCCCCCCGGGACCGAGAAGACGCCGCTGCCCACCGCGGCCGAGTGGGCGAGCGCCGCGCGCGTCTCGCTGACGCGCGTCGGCCCGGCGGCGGCCGCGTGCGACGCCTACCGCGTGCGCGAGTGGCTGCGCATCAAGTGCCCCAAGCTGAAGACGTTCGCCGGCTCGCTCCTCGCCGGCAACGTCGAGGGGATCGCGTTCTGGATCGATCCGCCGTCCGAGGACCACAAAGGATCGGTGCAGTTCCCGGTGCGCCGCGGCGACCGCAGGATCATCCAGCTGTGGACCTTCGGCACCGACGCCGAGGGCGCGTTCGCGCCGCGCCCGGCGATCGTGATCCAGGAGCAGTGGGTCCTTGGCGACGCCGCGCCCATCGTGACCGCGATGTGAGCTCGCCTCGAGCCCAGGCTCGGACCGCCTCGCGGCCGGTCGAGCGCAGAAACCAGCAGGAGAGAACCCGCCCATGCCCAACGTTCGACGCACGCTCCTCGTCTTGACGTCCGTCATCTCCGTCGTCGCGTCGACCGCCTGCTCGGGACCCGCCGAGCCCGCGCCCGGGCCGGTGACCCCGCCGCCCGCGCCCGAGCCGACGGCGGCCGCGCCGGTCCCGGTCGAGCGCCCGCCGGCGGCGGCGGCGGCGCCCGCGCCGGCGCCGCCGGCGGCGCCCCCCGCCCGCGCCCCCCCCCCCCCCCCCGCG
>CAYJPW010000018.1:0-91797 GCA_964372055.1 uncultured Polyangiaceae bacterium | reverse complement strand
ATCTCTGGGTCGAGCGCGTCCTCACGGCGGCGACCCTCGCCGAGGTGCTCGGCGACCCGTAGATCCCGCACGCGCGATCCCCTCGCGTCCGCCGCGCGCGGCCGAATGGATGAAGGGGGCTGAGCCCAAGGTCTCTCGTTCGCCGATTCGCAGGCCCGTGCTGGCGCCGCCAGCCGCCGCCATGGCGGCCGCCACGCCCACGCCGACGAGCGGCAGCCGATTTTCGGCGCGAAACGGCCCCTCTCGCGGCCGGCACACAACCTGCTCGGGCGCGGCCCCGATGGCGAGCAGCATCCATGACGCCCTGTTCAAGGCGACCTTCTCCCAGATCGAGCACGCCGTCGGGGAGCTCCAGCAAGCGCTGCCCGCCGCGATCGTCGCCCGGATCGACTTCACGACGCTCGCGCTCCGGTCCGGCAGCTTCGTCGACGAGGCCTTGAAGGAGCGGCACACGGATCTCCTCTTCACAGCGGTCCTCGATGGGCGCCCCGCGTTGCTCTACGTGCTCTTCGAGCACCAGAGCGCCCCCGAGGCCCTGATGGCCTTCCGCCTCCTCCGGTACATGGTGCGCATCTGGGAGGACTACCTCGGCGAGCACGCCGAGGCGAAGCAGCTCCCTCCGATCGTGCCGCTCGTCCTGCACCACAGCGAGACGGGCTGGACGAAGCCCACCGCGCTCGAGGAGCTCTTCGACGCCGACGCCGAGACGCTCGCCGCGCTCGGCGAGCACGTCCCGCGCCTCCGCTTCGTGCTTGACGACATCAGCGCCGAGACCGACGAGGCGCTCCGCTCACGCGCGATGACGGCGCTGGGCCGCCTCGTGCTCTGGTGCCTCCGCAACGCGCGGTCGCCCGACGAGCTCGTCGGCGGCCTCCGGGGCTGGACGGGCCTCTTCCGCGAGGTCAGGAGAACGCCCAACGGCGCGAGTGCGCTGGCCACGATCTGGCGCTACGTTTTCATGGTCCACGAGCGCTTCAGAGACGTGGAGTTTCTCCCGATCCTCGTGGCGGCTGCGGGAAGGGATGAGGAGGAGGACATCGTGAACGTGGCGGATCAGCTCATCGAGCGCGGGCGCCAGCAGGGGCTCGAGAAAGGGCTGCAGCAAGGGCTCGAGAAGGGGCGGGAGGAAGGACGCGAGGAGGGCGCGCGGCGGAAGGCCCGCGAGCTCCTCGTGAAGCTGCTCCAGGGCCGGTTCGGCCCGCTCCCGGAGCCCGCTCTCGCGCGCGTGAACGCCGCCGACACCGCAGAGCTCGATCTCTGGGTCGAGCGCGTCCTTACCGCGGCGAGCCTCGCAGAGGTGCTCGGGGAGTCATAGGTCCGGCGAGCACGCCAAGCGCGTCCTCGACGCGGGGCGGGCAAGGGGCGGGGGAGCCGGCGATGATGGCGATGAGCCCCGGCTGCAACTGGGCGCTGCTCGCGTCATGGCGCTTCAGCTTGGTCACCGGGCACAATCGAGCGACGCGGGTACAATCGCGCTCCGACCGCGATGACGACCGAGGACGCACCGGCCACGGACCTCTTGGAGCGAGCGGCGGCCCAAAGCCTCGCTGATGCGGTCGCGGTGATCGTCACGCTCCGCGGCCGCGAGCCTCGCGAACGCCACCGAAGGCTCCTCGCACGGGCGATCGAGCAGGCCGAGCATGCGCTGGCCGCAGGCGAGGGCGCGCCGATGCCGCGTGCGCTGTCGATCCTCGCGCGGGCCCACGCGGCGCGCGCCGAGGACGCGCTCCACGGCGCCGGGCAGCTCTCGCTGAGCGCGCAGCGCGCGCCGACCCCCGACGCGTGCGACGAAGGATGGCGCCGCGTGGAGGCGATCGTGGCCGTCGCCGAACAGGCGGCGGTTTCGGCCGAGAGGGCTGCCGGCGCCGTCGGCGGCCCCGCGCCGGCGGTCGCCCGAGCGGCGCGTTCCGCGACGGTGAGAGCCGATGCCGCCGCGCGCGCGGCGCGCGGCATCCTCGAGGGGCGGAACCATGCGTACACGTTCCACACCGACCGCCGCTTCTCGTTCGGTGAGGGCTGGTATCTCGCTGCCGCCGCCGTGCTCGCCGGCGTCGCCATCCAGATCGAGCCCGGCACCCCGGCGACGCCACAAGCGGAACGCTTCCTTCGCGAGGCGGGGCTCGGCGAACGTCTCTTGCCCTATCGCTCGCGGCCCCGCGCGAACAAGCAGACGACGGACATCGTCGCCCGCGCCTTCCGGGGCGACCCGCTGCGGGCGCGGCAGATGCTGCGCGCCGCTTTCCTGGGCGACGCGCCGATCGCGAAGGCGGTGAGCGGCTGGATCGATCCGAGGCTCCGCGGATGTCGCGACCGCCAGAAGGTGCTCGTCTGGATCCGCGACGGCGCGCACCACCCGGCTCGAAACACGGTCTACTCCGAGCTCGTCGAGATCACCCGACGATTGGAGCGCGCGGGCCTGGTGCCGATCCTCGTCGGCGATCCCCTCCGGAACGGGACCCCGCCGGCCGCGGCGGTCGACATGATCCACTTCTGGATGGATCCGATCTTCCGCGGGGACGACGGCCGAAGGGCGCAGCTTCAGTTCTTCGAGCACCTCCGCGACGCCCACGGCGTCGTCGGTCAGATCGGGGTCACGACCGCGGGCATGGACGGCCCCGCGCTCCTGGGGATGCCGACGATGTACCTGACCGACGCGTCGAACGTCCGCATGCGCGCGTGGGTGGGCGCGGTGCCGGCGTATCGAGAAATCGTCCGGGAGAGCGGGTATCTGGAGCGAATGAGCGACGTCGTCACCGAATGGACGGGCGGCCTCGAGGCGTCGGCGGCCACCAGGGCTTCGGGAGCGTGTCGGTGACGAGCTCCAGATCGACATGGTGCTCGAACGGGCGCGGTCCACGCGAGCGGATCCAGTCGATCATGCGGCAGAGTCCCTCTTCGAGCGAGACGCGTGGCCGGTAGCCGAGCAGCGCGCGAGCCTTCGCCGCGGAGCAGTTCGCGAGCCGAACTTCGCGAGGGCGCGGGGGCAAGAACTCGCATTTCAGGTCGACCCCCAAGAGCCGCGCGACGAGCGCCGCGAGCTCCAGCACCGACACGAACGCATCATCGGGGCCGATGTTGATGACCTCGCCCGCGCACGCCGGATCCGTCGCCATTCGCCGCAAGGGCGTCACGACGTCGGACACGAAGCTATAGCAGCGCTTCTGCGAGCCGTCCCCGTAGATGACGACCGGGCGCCCCTGGAGGAGCAGGTTGACGAAGATCGCGGCGACGTTGCGGTACGGGTCGTCGTACTTCTGCCGCGGTCCGATGATGTTGTGCGGCACGGCGACGACCCACTCGACGCCATGGGTCTCCGCCAGGTTGCGCAGCATCATCTCGGCGGCGAGCTTCCCGATGCCGTAGGGGTCCTGCGGGCGCGGCTCGAGGTCCTCCGTGAACGGCACCTCGTTGGTGCCGTACCGCGCCATCGACGAGCAGAACACGAACCGCCGCACCCGGTTCGCGATCGCGGCGGACAGCATTCCGGTCGTCGCGGTGACGACGTTTTGGGTGACGAAGTGCGGGGCGAACACGCTGAGCCCTTCGTACGCCGTCGCCGCGCAGTGGTAGACGACGCCGGCGCCTTCCATCAGCGCGCGCATTTGGGCGACGTCGTTGCAGTCGGCGCGATGAAAGGACACGCCGGCGGGCACGTTGTCGAGGTACCCGCCGATCAGGTTGTCGACGCCCACGACCTCCCAGCCGTCGGCGAGGAACGCGTCGGCCAGGTGGCTGCCGAGCAGGCCGGCGACGCCGGAGATGAGCACGCGTTCCCTCGGCATCGACGCTCCCGGCAGCGAGCCTACCACGCTCGAGCCTCACGCCACGGGGCCGGCTCCGCTGCCCGGCCGAGCGGTACGCCGAGCCTCACGGGATGATATCCATTCGGCATTTCTCGAATTGCGACGCTTCGTTCATCTCGTGCCCGCGGCGTCCCTCCTCTTGGCGTTGGTTGGCGCCGGCTGCGCGCCACCACTCGCCGCCCGTAGTCGCCGCCTCGCGTGAGGCGGTGGGTCAGTGAACGCCTGGCCGCCAGCTCCGCTTCGTCGCGCTGCTGCACCTCCTCCCAGCTCCTCTCGTGGCGGACGACGGCCAGCAGAAGGGCGCCCCTGATTGTCGTTCGGGTCGAGCGGAAGGATCCAGAAGTTTTACTTGCAGGTTATTTAACCTGTAGGTAAAACGTGCTCATGCAGTCGGCCGACGTCTCGACGATCTTCGCTGCGCTCGCCGACCCCACTCGAAGGGCGATCCTCGCGCGTCTGTCGGAGGGCGACGCTCCGGTGAAGGAGCTCGCGGAGCCGTTCGAGCTGTCGGGTCCGGCCATCACGAAGCACTTGAAGGTGCTCGAGCGCGCCGGGCTCATCTCGCGCAGCCGGGAAGGTCAGCAGCGCCCGTGCCGGCTCGAGCCTCGGGCCCTCGCGCCCGCTGCGGACTGGTTCGAGCCGTACCGCGCGATGTGGGAGGAGCGGCTCGACCGCCTCGGTGCGTACCTGAAGAGCGTCGCGCCGAGCCCCACGCCGCCGGGCCCTGAGACCATCGCCCGCAAGAAGCGGAAGCCCAAGAGGCAAGGAGAACGACATGGCCGCCAGAGGTAACTCGAACGAGATTCGGCTCACGCGCGTGTACGACGCGCCCGCGCGCGCCGTGTGGGACGCGTGGACGATCCCCGAGCAGGTCGAGAGGTGGTGGGGTCCGCGCGGCTTCACGCTCACCACGCACAGCAAGGATCTGCGTGTGGGAGGCTCGTGGCGGTACACGATGCACGGCCCCGATGGCGTCGACTATCCGAACGTCACGACGTACCACGTCGTCGAGCCGTACGAGAAGCTCGTCTACGACCACGGCGCAACCGACGATCGTCCGGCGCTCTTCCGGGTGACGGTGACGTTCGCGGAGGCGAACGGCAGGACGACGATGGAGCTGATCTTCGCCCTGGCATCGCCCGAGGCCGCGGTGGAGATCGCGAAGCACATCAAGCGGGCGGGCGGCAACGCGACGTGGGATCGACTCGCGGAGCACCTCGAACGGACCGCGACGGGCAAGCAGAGCTTCGTCATCAACCGCACGTTCGACGCGCCGATCGCGCGCGTCTTCGAGATGTGGGCGAGCCCGGAGCACCTCGCGAAGTGGCTCCCGCCCGCGGGCACCGCGATGCGCTTCCTCCGCTCGGAGATCGCGCCCGGCAAGAGCACGCTCTTCGTCATCGCCGGTGAGCGCGGCACCATGCACGTGCGCGCCGAGTACCTCGCGCTCGAGCCGCCCCGGCGCATCGTCTACACGCAGCAGTTCGTCGACGAGCGAGAGCAGCTCGCGCCCGCCCCCGGCGCAGAGGCCTGGCCGGCGACGCTGCTTACCACGGTGCTGCTCACGGAGGAGGCGCCCGACCGGACGCGCGTGACGGTGACGAGCGAGCCGCACGGGGAGACGACGACCGCGGAGGTCGAAGCGTTCGTGCGCGAACGCCCTGGGATGACGCTCGGCTGGACGGGCTCGTTCGACGCGCTCGAGACGCTGCTCGATCCGGACGGCGGCGCGTGAGGAGCGAGCCCCCAGCCTCGCCGTGATGACGGCGCGGACACGAGGGTCGTGTCCGGCGCTTGCCGACGTCGCCAGCACACCCGAGACTGAGCGTCCACGAGGAGCCCCGATGGCTGTCATCGACGACCCGAGCTCGCAGCACCTCTTCCACGGCACCAAGGCCGATCTGAAGCCGGGGGACCTGATCGAGGCTGGCCGCAGCTCCAACTACGGCGAGAGGAAGAAGGCGCTCTATGTGTACCTGACCGCCACGCTGGACGCTGCCACGTGGGGCGCCGAGCTGGCGCTCGGCGAGGGACCGGGACGCATCTACGTCGTCGAGCCGACCGGGCCGATCGAGGATGACCCCAACCTGACGGACAAGAGGTTCCCGGGCAATCCGACGAAGTCCTACCGCACCCGGGACCCGCTCCGGGTCACCGGAGAGATCACGGAGTGGAAGGGGCACGCGCCCGAGCAGCTCCAGGCCATGAAGGACCACCTCGCGCGACTCGCGGAGCAGGGCATCGAGGCCATCGAGGAGTGAGCCCGGCGTGCGAGCCGGTAGGGCGTGTCTGTCAGTCTTCGCTGCCGAGGAGCGCTTCCATCCTGCGGAGCGCGCGGAGGTAGTACGTGCGATCGAACCCGCCGGCGGTGCTCGAAGCCGCGTACGGCTCGATCCAGCAAACCGCCTCCGTCGCCGTCGAGCACGCGTGCATCGGGGGGTGTCGGCTCGACACCAGCCCGATCAACCGCAGCGCTTGATGCATCGCGAAGCCCAGGATGCCGCCGAAGCCCACGATCACGGCGCACGCCTGGAAGTGCGGGCGCGCTCGATCGAGCGCACGCCGCAGCTCGCCGAGGTTCTGATCGAACCCGACGTCGAGGGGGAACCGACGGTCCAGCTTGGAGAGCGCGATGAAAGGACGCGGCCCGCCGTAGCGGAGCGCCGTCTCGACGTAAGCGGCGTGCACCTCGGGGATCCACTCGGTTCGCGTCGACGTCAGCTGCACGAGGAGGATGAGGCCGCGGGCCTCCGCCAAGCAGAGCTCGGGGCGGTGAACGAGCACCCGGAGATCGTCCCCAGGGTCCGCGCCCACCTCGTGATCGCCGTTCGCAGCTTGCGGACCGAGGAGAGTGTCTGAGCTGCTCGCGGACATGGGAGACCGTACGACGGTAGTACAGATCGACGCTGCCGTTCCAGGAGTCGCGGGTCCTCTCTCCGGCATCGGCTGCGCTCTGGATGTCACGGTCCGGGACAGAGGCTCCCCCGATACACCGATCTGCTCTTCTCGGCGCTCGCCGAGGTGCTCGGCGAGGCGTAGGTCCGGCCGCGCGAGTGCATCTCGCTCCCGCGGCGCGCTCCCCCATGGCGTCCGCCCCCGGCCTCCGGCACGATGACGCGATGGCCGCCCGCGCCCCCGCCGTGCTCGTCGTCGGCGCGGGACCGGTCGGGTTGACGCTCGCCACGCTCCTCCACCGCCACGGCGTCGCGGCTCGGGTCGTCGATCAGAACGCGGGCCCCGTCCGCGAATCGCGCGCGACCGACGTGCACGCGAGGACGCTCGAGCTGCTCGAGACGCTGGGCCTCGCCGACGCGCTCATCGCCCGCGGCCGCAAGTCGCGCGCGGCGACGTTCTACGGCGGCGGCCGCGCGATCGCCCGCGTCGACGTCCACCAGCTCGCCGACGCCGCGGGCGGGGGGGCGATTCCGGCGCGCGAGCTCACGACGAGCTACCCCTTCATCCTCGGCGTCCCGCAGTACGAGACCGAGCGCCTCCTCATCGAGGACCTCGGCCGCCAAGGCGGCACGGTCGAGCGCGGGGTCCGCGTCGAGGGCCTCGAGCAGGGCGCCCACGACGTGCGCGTGAGGATGCGTCGCAGCGACGAGCTCGAGGAGGCGAGGTTCGCCTACGTGGTCGGCTGCGACGGCGCTTCGAGCACCGTGCGGCAGGCGATGGGCGTGCCCTTCGAGGGGCTGACCTACCCCGAGCTCTTCATGCTCGCCGACGTGTCGCTCGACGGGCCGCTCGCCCCCGACGAGCTCCACGTCTTCCTCGCGCCCAGCGGCTTCTTCCAGACGCTGCCGATGCCGGGCGAGCGTCGCGTGCGCCTGTTCCTCGACGTGACGGGAGACCACGCCGCGCTCGAGCCCACGCTCGAGACCTTCCGCGCGCTCGCCGCCGAGCGCGTGGACGCGCCGCTCACGCTCGGCGATCCCGGCTGGATGTCGAAGTTCCGCGTGCACCGGCGGATGGTGCCGAGGTACCGCCTCGGTCGCCTGATGCTGGCCGGCGACGCCGCGCACGTGCACAGCCCCGTCGGCGGCAAGGGGATGAACACCGGCATCCAGGACGCCTTCAACCTGGCCTGGAAGCTCGCGCTCGTCGCCCGCGGCCGCGCCGGCGACGCGCTGCTCGAGAGCTACCACGTCGAGCGGCACGCCGTCGCGGTCGCGACGCTCTCGGACACGCACTTCGCGACCCGCCTCAGCATGATCAAGGCGCCCGTCGCGCGCGAGCTGCGGGATCTCGTCGTCTCCATGGCGAGCGCCGTCTGCCCCTTCCAGAGGTGGCTGGCCGAGGTCACCGGCGAGCTGCGCGTCCACATGCGCGGCAGCCCGATCGTCGAGCAGCGCCGCGGATCGGTGCTCTTCGCGACGCTCACGCGCGATCCGACGAACGAGGACGCCAGCGTCGCCGACTGGATCGAGTTCGGCGGCGCGCCCGAGGCGGGGACCCGCCCGCCGGACCGGCGGTTCGGCGCCCCGGGCGAGGAGCGGCGCCTCTCGTCCTTGCTTCGCGGGAGCCGGCACGTGCTCTTGTTGTTCGACGGCGCCCGCGCCACGCCGGAGGGCTACGCGAACCTCGCGCGGATCGCCGCCGCGGTGCGCGCGAGCTTCTCGGACGTCGTCGAGGCGCGCGTGGTGGTCCCGGCGGCGGAGCGCCCCGCGTCGCTCCCCGAGGCGGACGACGTCCTGCTCGATCCGGGAGGCGATCTGCATTGCGCCTTCGGCGCCCGCGCCGAGTGCGCGTACCTGCTCCGGCCGGACGGCTACGTGGGCTACCGCTGCCAGCCCGCCGATGAAGCGGACATCGTCGGCTACCTGGGGCGCCTCCTCGCGACGCCGCGGGCCCCGGCCGGCGCGGGGCCGACGAACGCGCTGCGGTGAGCGCGATCGCGGCTCGAGCCTCAGGCGCGCCGCATGCGCAGCCAGAGGACGACGAAGTCCGCAAGCAGGTGATGGCGGGGAGGTGGGCCTGCGGGGGCGCGAGCTGATCCGACAGGTCCGCGAGCGCCCGGGTGCGCCTGCCATGGCGCGGCGAAGTGACCCACGAAGTTATCAAGGTTCACATCGAGCGCGAGCAGCAGGACCATGACCCCCAGGACGGCGACTTCCGTGTGAGGGCGTCCTCCCGAACGACCCGAATCGAGCCGGGGGTCGAACCGCAGCCCTCAGCGCTGGCTCCTGAGCCACCTCTGGAACTGCTCCACCTGCTTCTGCCAGTCGGCGCGCGCGGCCGCGTCCCTGGCGAAGCGGTCGCGCCAGACGCCCTCGAGCGCCGCCATCGCCTGCGCGTCGCCGACGCGGTACTTCAGCCGGATCGAGTCGGCGCGCTCGGGGTAGACCGCGAGCTCGGCGCAGAGGGAAGCGTACTGCTGCAGCGTCAGATCCGGGCCGCGCGCGGGCGCCGCCGCCTTCGGCGTCCCGGCGAACGGGACCGCCGCCTGCGCCACCATTTCCTCGGGGATGAACGCGGTGCCGCTCCCCACCGGGGCCGGCCTCGGCTTGGGCGCGTCGGCGCTCGGCGTCGGGCCCGCGGCTCGAGTGGCTGGAGCCGGCGTCGGCGCCGAGGCTCGCGCGCCCTGCGCCGCCGCGCCGAAGGGGAGGGCCGCGGCGATGGCCGCATCGAGATCGAGGTTCATCGAGGTGGCCGCCAGCCCCGCCTTCGCAGGCGCCGCGCCGGCGGCGGCCGGCGGCGGCGACGCCCGCGCCGGCTTCGCCGCGGGCCGCGCCGAGCCGCTCGCCTTGAGGCGAGCCTTCTCCTGCGCGAGCAGCCGGAGGTAATCGAGCGCGGCGACCCCGTCCTGCGAGAACTTCGCCTGCCATCGCGCGTCGAGGGCCGCCTTCGAGTCGGCGTCGAGGCCGTGCGCCGCGAGGATCTCGGGGGTGCGCTCGATCGAGAGCTCGAGCTCCGCGCTCAGCGCCGCGTACTGCTTGAGCACGACGCCGACGCCGCCGGTCGCGGCCGCCGCCGGCTTCACGAACGGCGTGGACGCGGGCGCGGCCTCCACGCGGTGCGACGTCATCCCCAGCGTGGACTTCGCCGGTGCGTCGCTCGTGGCGCGCGGCGGCGGCGCGGCGGGCGCGCCCGCCTGGAACGGCAAGCTCGCGCGCACGGGAAGGTCCATCGCCATCGCGGTCGCTTGCAACGGCGAGCGCTGTCGCGGCGGGGGCGGCGTTGCAGCTGCCGGCGGCGGCGGAGCGAGCGGCACGGCGGCCGCGGCTTCGGCTGCAGCCTGGAGGTACGACGGAAGCGCCGCGCGGCGGTCCGGCGCCGCGGTCGGCGCCGCAGGCTCGGCGGGTGAGGTCGTCTTCGCGGCCGGCAACGCCGCAGATGGGACGGCGGCCGTGGGCTCGGGCTTGGCCCTCGACAAAGATCCCTGCCGCGCCACGAACGCGGCCGAGTAGCGGTTGGTGAGCTCGAAGCGCCCGCGCTCGATCTCGCCCCCCATCTTCTCGAGCCAGGTCTTCTGCGCCGCCACCCACGCCTCCGGAGAGAGGCGCTCGCGCCGAAGCACGTCGTCGCGGAGCTCCCCCGTGTCCATCTCGGCGCGGAGCTCCGCGAAGCGCTCGAGGGTCAACGCCTCGTTCCCACCCATCACGCGCCGAGCATATCCGCGCGAAAGTGCGGGCGCCATCACCCGCCGGCGCGGTCAGGGACCGCGGAGCGCCGCCTCGAAGCGACGCTCGAGCTCGGGATCCTGCGCCATCTGCCCGCTCCAGTGCTCGTTCGCGCGCACGTAGTCCGCGAGGCTCACGCCGACGCGGGCCAGGCTCGCCTGCAGATCGCCGCTCGCCTGGAGGAGCCGCGTCACCTGCGCGAACTGCTCGATCGAGAGCGGCGGCGCGAGCGCGCCCTGGGCCGCCGCGTAGGCGGCGGCGTACTCCGAGACCAGCGCGGGCGCGCCGTCCTCGTTCCCCTCGAGGGCCTCGGAGAGGCGCTCTTGCCAGTGCGAGTCGATTTCCTCCCAGCCTTGCTCGTCGAGCTGGTGCCGCGCCAGCACCTCGGCGCGGGCTTTGCCGGCGGCCGCGAGCTCCGCCATCACCTTCGAATAGCCGGCGATGTCGTGGCGCACGCCAGGATCCTACTCGCGCCCCCGTCCCCGCGAGGATAGAAAGCTCTCAGCGCATGGATCCGGAGCCGCCTCGCGCCGACCCCGCGTCGGAATGGATGAAGCACCTGGAGCGCGCGCACCAGCTCGCCCACACCGCCGCTCGCGCCATCGAGGACTACCCCGAGCCCTGCGCGCACCTCGCGCCCGCGGCGCGCCGCCTCGAGAGCGGCCTCGGGGCGATGTACGACGCCTTCGACGGGCGCGCCGACCGCGTCACCGCGATCGGCGTGGCGGGCGCGCGCCTCTGGGACGCCGCGGTCCTGGTCGCGAGGGCGGGGCTCCCCAGCGCGGTCGAGGCGCTCCGGATCGCCTGCGCCGAGCTCATCGCCGCCGAAGAGCGCTTCCCCCGCGTCGCGCTGGCGCCCCGTGCGCCCGCGGAGCTCGTCGCGGCGATCGACCTCCCGCGCCTGCACGCGATCGAGCGCAGCTCGCTCGTCCCCTCGCTCCGGGCCCCGCCCGAGCCGGTCGTGCAGGAGGAGCCTCCCGCGGTCGCGCTGCCCGAGCCGACGACCTTCGAGGAGCTGGCCGCGGCGGCGAAGGCGGCCCGGAGCCTCGCCAAGGTGCCCGTCCCCAAGGCGCCCGAGCCGCGAGAGATCGCGAAGCATCTTCCAACGCCGGTCGAGATCCCCAGAGGCTTCGCCCTGCCGCCGCCGAAGCCGATCGGCGAGGACGCGTTCGTGCAGCGATGGGCGCGCGAGTGCTTCGAGGAGATCGGCATGCTCGGCTTGCAACGCACGCCGCTCGCGGGCGACGACTGGCGCTCGTGCCAGCCGCTCGACACGCGTCTGATCCTCGCCGTCGACGCGCTCGCCGCGCTGGGGCCGGTGGCCGTCGCGTACGTCGAGCCGCTCGCGAAGGACGCGCCGGCGGTGGATCCGATGCGCGTCTTCGCCGCGGCGATGATCGGCGGGTGCCTCGAGGGCCGCGACGCGCTCGCCTGCGCCGAGCGCGTCGCCTATCGGTTCGGGCCGGCGGATCCGCTGGTGGCCGAGCCCTTCGCGGGGGCGCTGAAGCTCGCCCCGAGCCCCTTCGTGCGGAGCGTGGCCGACGCGTTGTTCCGTTCGCCCGAGCATGGCTGCCGTGCCATCGCCGTCGACGTGCTCACTCATCGCGGGTGGCTCGACGACGTACAGCTCGCCGAGCTCTGCGACGAGGAGGACCCGCGGGTGCTCGCCCTCGCCCTGCCGGCGCTCGCCGCCGCGAGGCACCGCGATCTCGATCGCGTGCTCGAGCGGGCCCTGGCGCACGCCGACGCGCGCGTGCAGGCGGCGGCGCTCGATGCGATGGCGATCGCCGCGCACCCGCGGGCGGCGAGCGCGGCGAGGGACGCGGTGGAGGGGCCGCTCGGGGAGCGCGCGCTCATCCGCGTGGCGATCGCGGCGGACGAGGACGATGCGCGCTGGCTGCTCGATCGGCTGGAGAGCTCGCCCAGCGCCCTCGCGGTCGAGGCGGTGGGGTGGGCGGGGTTGCTCGAGTCGGTGCCGTCGCTCCTGCGCTTGCTCGGCGACGAGGACGAAGCGATCGGGCTGGCGGCGGGCGCGGCGCTCGACCGGCTCTTGGGGGCGAACCTGATCGACACCATCGAGGTGTTGCCGGAGGCGCTCGAGTCGGTGGACGTCGTCGATCCGGATCCGGCGCCGCCGCCGGCCCGGGGCGCGGCGCTGGCGGAGATGATGAGCAACCCGCGCGACAAGCCCCCGGAGGGATCGAGCGAGACGCTCGAGGTGCCGTCGAAGGATCCCGACAAGTGGCGAGCCTACTGGGCGGAGCACGGGCGGAAGCTCGATCCGAAGCAGCGCCTGCGGCGCGGGCAGGGGTATTCGCCGTCGGTGTCGCTCTACGAGCTGGATCGGCTGCCGCTCCCGCCCGAGGATCGGCGGCGGCTGCACCGGGAGCTGGCGCTGCGGACGGGGAAGATCACGCACTTCGATCCGTTCGACTTCGTCGTGGCGCAGGAGGCGAGCTTGAAGGCGTGGGAGTCGCTGGTGCGGGCGAGGGTCGAGGCGCCCGGATCGTGGGGGCGCCCGGTCGGACGTTGAGGATCGGCCTCCCGCCCGTCGGCTGTCTGCAGCGTCTCCCGTCGCCCGGTCCGCGCATCCGGTGTAATCTCCGCCGACGTGAGCACGGCCTCGGAAATGAGCCACGTGCGCTGAAGGAGTGCGTCAGCATGAGCCGCGCTGGTACCGCCTTCGTCGTCATCGCCCCGTCCATTCTCTTCGTCGAGCCAGGGGTTAGGGGCCCAGGCGCCGGCCTCGCCCTCCTCGGCAGGGCGGGCTGACAGGTGGCCACCTCACCCGCACCCGACGCGGCGGCCCCGCCGGGGATGTGCCCCGGGGTAGCCGTCCTGGGTGGCGGCGGTGCCGGCGGCGGTGGCTCCGGCGACGGCAGCGGGGGCGGCGACGGCAACGGGGGCGGCGGCGGGAACGGCGGGAACGGCGCCGACGGTGGTGGAGCGAACGGGAGTCAGTGCGGTGGAGGAAGCTCCTCGGGCTGCTCGCGCCACAACTCGTCTGCGACGGCGGGCGACCCCGTCGATCCCTGCACGGGCGAGGTCTTCACCGAGGTGGTCCGTGACTTTTCGCTCGGTGGCAACCTGCCGGTGGCATCCTGCACCTCGCTCCATCTCGACCGGATGTACAAGACGTCTTCGCGCCGGCGGGACGTCGGCTTCGGCCACGGGTGGACGCACACGTTCGCGCAGGAGCTCGAGCTGACTCGCTCCGCCACGCTCCTCTGGAAGACCAACGGCTCGGTGATCCGCTTCCCAGCGCTCGCCGTCGGCGAACGCGCCATCGGGCAGTCCGGATACCTGCTCGAGCGCCGCGACGACGAATATGTTCTGGATTGCCGAGACTATCGACGGCGCCACTTTCGCGCCGTGGGCCCCGATCCGGATCGCTTGCGGATGGTGTTCGTCGAAGATTGGAACGGCAATCGCTGTTCGCTCGACTATCGCAACGGTGCGCTGGCCGAGCTGCGCGACGCGGTGGGCCGGGTGGTCAAGTTCGTTCCTGGCGACGGGGGACGCATCCTTCGCATCGAGTGCGCCGATCCGCTCACTGGCGAGATCGTCGCCTTCGGACGCTACGACTACGACGACGCCGGCGACCTCGTGGGTCACACCGACGCCGACGGCAACCGGAAGACGTTCACGTACGACGACGACCATCGCCTCACGTCGCACACCTCGTCCGGCGGCCTCACCTTTCATTTCGTCTACGACGCGGGCGGGCGCTGCGTCGAGACCTGGGGGGCCTACGCGGACGGTCGGACGGATCCGGCGCTGAACGCCGCCTCGCCGTTCCTGGCCGATGGCGAGACGCGCGCAAAGGGGATCTACCACGTCAAGATCGTCTACGGGACCGACGGCTACTCGGAGTGCATCGACTCCGGGCAGGTCAAGCGCTATTTCGCGAACGCGGCCGGCAGCGTCACGAAGGCCGTCGCTGGCCAAGGCGTCGTCTCGCGCACGTACGACGACCTGAGCCTCGAGACCTCCGTCACCGACGCCGTAGGAGCCACATGGGTGACCGAGCGCGACGACCGCGGTCGCGAGCTCGCGTTCGTCGATCCCGCCGGAGCCAAGAAGATCGTCGAACGCAACGAGATCGGGAGGCCGACCCGGATAACGGACGAGCTGGGCGCCGCGACGACCTACGAATACGACGCTCGGGGGAACAAGATCCGGGAGATCGATCCGCTCGGCGGCGTGACGACGTACGAGTACGATGCGCGCGGTCTCCTCGTTCGTGTCATGCGGCCGAACGGAGGGATGACGAGCTACGTCTACGACGCGCTCGCGAACATCGTCGAGGTTCGACGCGACAACGGCGCCGTGTGGCGCTACGAGTACGACGGGTTCGGTATTCTTCGAGCAGTCACGATGCCCAATGGTGGCCGCCGCGAGTACGGTCGCACGCGGCGAGGCGATCCCAGATGGAGGAAGGACGAGCACGGCCAGCTCTGGCAATACGACACGGACGTGCGCCGCAACGTGTCCAAGGTCATCGAGCCGGGCGGGGCGCGCTTCGACCTGGTGCGCACCGGCGTGGACTGGACCTACGAGACCCGCCGGCCCTGCGATCAAACCGTGCGCTTCGGGTGCGACCGGGATGGGCGGACGGTGGCGGTCACGAACGGCAACGGCGAGGTGCACCGCCTCGAGTACGGGAGCGACTCCAGGGTTCGCAAGGAGACGACGTTCGACGGGCGCGTGTACACCTATCGCCACGACAGCCGTGGCTTGACCACGCAGATGCGCAGCTCGCACGGCACCCAGCAGGATTGCGAGCACGACGCGCGGGGGCTGCTGCTCAAGGTCACGGACCAGGACGACGTCGTCACCGAGTACGCCTACGATCCTGCGCAGATGCTCACCGGCGCCGCGATCGGCGGAGCCCGCGTCACCTTCGGACGGAACCTCGTCAACGACATCGTGGACGAGATCCAGACGCTGGATGACGAGTCGATCCGCGTCGAGTGCCGGTACGACAGCGTCGGCAACGTCACCCGGATCTCGACGGCCCTCGGCTACGACATCGTGTACGAGCGCGACACGTCGGGCCAGCCTCGACGCATCCTCCTCGATGGTCGGCTCCCGCTCGAGATCGACTACGACGTCTGCGACGGCGAGACGGCGAGGCGGCTGCCAGACGGCGGCGCCATTCTCACCGAGCGCGACCTCGGTGGCCGCCCGTCACGGCGGCTCGTGAGCCGGCGCGGTGAGGTCGAGGTCACCGACCAGCCCCGACGCGTCGGCGGACCTTGGCTCGCGGAGGACGAGCGGCGCTACCGGTGGTCCGCGACGGGTGAGCTCGTGGGCGTCGACAGCCGGGCGGGGACGACGACGCTCGAGTACGACGCCGCCGGACGCCTCACGGCGTTCGAGCCGACCGGCGGGCCGGCCGAGCGCTTTTCTTACGACGGCAACGGGAGCCCCTTCGCGATCGGCCGGGCCAGGAATTACGGCCCCGGGGGCCGCGTCATGGCCGACGGCAACGTCGAGTACCGCTGGAACGCCGCAGGGGCGCTGAGCGAGAAGCGCGTGCGCGCGTCGGACGGCAGCATCGCGATCTGGCGGTATTCCTGGTTGTCGAACGGGCTCCTCGGATCGGTGTCGCGACCGGACGGCGGCGTCGTGGGGTTTCGCTACGACGCTCTGGCGCGACGTCTCGAGAAGGTCTTCCGGACCGGCGCCGGCGAAGTCCTCCGCACGCGCTACGTCTACAGCCAGCATCTCCTGCTGCAGGAGGTGACCACGCGCGCCGGCGAGGGTGGCCCCATCCGGGTCGCGCAGCGGGACTACTGCTACGCGGTCGGCATGGTCCCGTATGCGCACGCGGACGTCGCGTTCGACTCGCGAGGGGAGGTCACGTCGCGGAGCTGGTACCACTACGCCTGCGATCCCTTCGGCTTTCCGGAGCAGCTCGTCGACGGGCGCGGCGTCGTCGCCGACACGCTCACGCGCACGGCATTCGGCGGCGCCAGCCACGATCCCGGCGCGTCGACCTCGACGCCCTTTCGCAAGCTCGGCCAGTACTTCGACGAGGAGACGGGGCTCGCGTGCAACGGCTGGCGCTACTACGACCCAGCCGTGGGTCGGTTCATCAGCCCTGACCCCATGGGGCTGAAGGGCGGCGTCCACGACTACAGCGGTGGCGTGAACCCCATCAGCTGGGACGATCCCTTCGGTCTCGCCAATGACGTCTCGGCGCGCGCCGCCCAGCTCCGCGCGGCAATACCGTACCGGCAGTCGTGCTACGCCGTCGGGCTGGTCGGCCCCAACAACGACTGCATGGTGACGACGAACGGAGACAACAACATCCCGTCGCCGGGTGTCCGCGACGGAAGTGTCTGGCCCAACGAGCGCAGGCCGGGAGCCAATCCGCCGGGCGCTGTCGCACAAGGGGAGTTCGTGCCTACGCAGGGTACGGGTGTCCGACAGTGCGATCACGCGGAGCAACGGATGGTCCGTGAGGCCGAACAGCGGGGGCAACAGATCAACCAGATCAGCGCCACCAACAACTGCTGCCAGGCCTGCCGGGATGCTCTCGTGAATCACAACTCCAACATCCAGATCGCCGATCCCAACGGGAATCAGGTCCACCCGTGAGCGACGCCTCTTCGCCCGCTTTCCGACACGACGCGTATCTGGTGTGGGTGCGCGCCCTCGCCAGCGCTCTCGAGCAGCACTCGGCGGCCGGCGTGGAGGCCGCTGCTCGCCTCCTCGTGGTTTCCTCCTACGGGCCGGATGTCGACTCGTCAGCGCTGCCTTTCGGTCAGAGGAATCCGCGCCGCGTGCCGTTCTCCGAGGCATTCGTCGGGCGCGACGCGCTCGTCTCGAGCGCTCGCTCGGGAGCTCCCGCGGCGGTAGAGGCCGCGCTGGAGGTGCTCAGCTCGTTGGATCCGGAGCGCGCGGCGAGCCTGGCGCTGGAAGGTCGGGAGCTCCGGCCCTGGCCTGCGCTGCGTACCAAGCTCGGGATCGCCCTATCGCGCAGCGCGGCCGAGCCCAGCTTCCTGGCGCTGCTCGATGCCGTCCCGGACGGGGCCATTCCCCAGCCGGAGGCCGGCTTCCTCCTGCTGAACAGCCCCTATCCGGGTGGATGCGAGCACGTTCTCCGACGGCTGGATGCGAGCCCCGTGGCTCGATTCGGGCCCGTCGGCGCCGCTCCTGCGACCGAGGCGCGGCACCTGTTGCGTTACCTCGGCCAGAAGGCGTGCGCCGGGGCGAGGCCTCTGGTCATGCGGCTCTTTTCGGAGCACCCGGACAGCAGGGTGCGGATGAGCGCCGGGCACGCCATCTTCGATTACGGCGATCGGGAGGGCCTCGATTTTCTGAGCTCCTTCGAGAACGACGCCGACGCCGACCGACGATGGTTCGCCACCAAGGCGCAGATGGCGTTGGCTCCCGAGCGCTCCTCCGAGGTCCTCGATCGAGCACCCGCCGCGGGACGGAGCACCGACGAGATCGTCAGGAATGCGACCCAGCTCCTCGACATCGATTCGAAGGCCAAGGAGTCCTCCGGCGGGACGCCGTGGGTGCTGGCGGATCCGAGGTGGCTCGATATCCTCGCGCGTCTGGCGGTCAAGGGCCACGCCGGCGCGCTCACCGCCATGAATCGATTCCCGGCGGACGTTCGGGAGCGTGCGCTCGCGGCCGCCAAGGCGGCCGGTCAGGCGGCGCGCAGGTCGCGGCCTGCGCGGGGGACCGCAGAGACGCCCCGCCGGGGGACGCGACGCGACCGCGAGCTTCGCGCCGAGATCGATGCCACGATGCAGCGTGCGCGGGAGCACCTGTCGCGGATCGTCGAGCGCCTCACGAACCTCGGATACAGGTTCGAGGAGCCGAAGTACGTCCTCGATCCCCCGCACCGCGACGCCGTCGAGCTGATCGCGCGGCTCGAGGCGGTGGCGGGCCCGTTGCCGCATTCGCTCCGCGCTGCGTACCTCCATCTCGGTGCCTGCAACCTCTCGGGGGACCACCCCGACTGGCCGCGAACGGCGAACGTTCGGCTCCGGCCGGCTGCGCGTCAAGACGACGTCTGGTTGACGGACCCGCTCGTGCTCGCGCCCTTGGCCTCGGCGCTGGAGACCGCCGAGGAACACTCGCCGCATGGCGCGCCGTTCGAGCTGGCGATCGCCGGTGATCCCTTGACGAAGGCGGGATACAGCGGCGGAGCGTACCGCATCCAGGTACCGTCCATGGACGCCGACGCGGTGATCCTCGGCGAGCCGGGGGGGCGCAAGCTCGTCGACCACCTCCGCACGTCCCTGGCGTTCGGCGGATTCGCTGGCTTCGCCGACATCCCGGATCGCCCGGCTTCGTTCATCGAGGCGGTCGTCGCTGGGCTTCCGCCCCTCTGACGCGCCTCAGCCGGGCCCCTTGTTGAGGAAGCCGGGGCTCCCGGTGATCCCGCACATCCCGAGCTCGACGAACACGATCGGCGCGCCCATGACGATGAAGGCCGGCCCTCCGGTGTTGAGGCTGACGACCTCCTTCATCGTCCCCGGCTCGTTCCCGTGGCACGCCTTGAAGCAAGCCCCCACGGTGATGATCTTGGCGCCCCCCATCTTGGTGCGCGACGGCGCGTCCTTCGACCCCTCCGCGGCGCTCGCCGTCACCGGGTAGGGCACGGGGATCGGGCTCGGCGCCGCCGGTGTCGTGCACACGCTCACCGCGCACGGCGTCATCTGGTGACCCGATTTCTCGGTGATGGCGTCCATCATCACGGTCTTTACGCCCATGAAGCCTCCTCAGGCCTTTCCCATCAAGAGCGCGGCGCGATCGCCGCCGTCGGTCCCCGCCATCGCCAGCGCGACGTCGGACGGAGCATACCCATGCCGCCACGCGGTGGCAGCCATCGCGACGAAGAGCGGCATGGCCGCCGCCCCCAGGTAGCCGATCCGCTGCGCCGGCGAGTCGATGTAGTACGGCCGCCCCAGCACCTTCTGGGCTCGCACGAAGACGCTCTGCCACTCGTAGAGCCGCCTCATCTCGCTGGTGAGATCCGTGAGCATCCAGCCCGCCGTGCGCTCGCCGCCCGCGAGGGGCGCCGTCGCCTGCCGCACCGCGGCGGTCATCCCGAAGGCCTCGTAGGCGAGCTCGTCGTTGTCCGGCGTGGCCCGCTCGCGGCCGGTGCCGACGCCGAGGACGCGCGCCAGCGGCGCGAGCCCGTGGCGAGCCGCCGTCTCCGCCCGCATCAGCACGAAGAAGGCGGCCGCCTCGCCGGGGATGCGCGCGTCGAGGTTGTCGCGCGAGAACAGCCGACCGCTCGCCTCGAGCGCGGCAATGGCCCCAGGATCGTAGTCGCTGTGCACCCCGCCGATCACGACCGCGCTCACCTGCCGCGCCTCCAGCGCCCGCACCGCCGCGGGCAGCAGCGCCCCGGGCGCGGCCTCCCCGCGGGGCTCCACGCTCACGGTCGCCGCGGGCATCGCGCGCTTGACCATCCCCTCGAGCATCCCGGTGGCCAGCAGAGAGTGCGCGTAGCCCTCGTCGATGGCGACGTGCACCTGGGCGGGCAGATCGCGGATCGGAGCCGTGACCTCTTCGAACGGCGCCCGCGCCAGGGTCACCAGCCGCTCGGCGCCGGTCATCCGCGGATCGATCGTGGGCAAGAACATCATCGTGATCGGCTCGCCGGCCGCGTTCGCCAGCGGCGCCTCGGCCATCGCGGGGAAGCCGGCCCGGAGCAGGAAGCCGGTCTGGCGGGCGTCGAGCCCCACCGCCGTCTTCGCGCCGACGTTCACGACGGCGACCGAGCTCACGCGACCTCCTCTTCCATCACCAGGACCTTCGCGTCCTTCATGCGGCGAGGCGGCCGGAACGCGGCGCGCCAGACCAGCTCCACCGCGACCTCGGCCGGCGCGGGCGCGTCGAGCGCGTCGATCACGACGGTGTCGAGGTACGGCGTGAGCGTCACCGGCTCGCGGCCCTTCACCTCGAGCGCCACGGTCACGCGGATCTTCGGGAGGCGGAAGCTCAGGCCTCCGCCCCCGGGAGTGAGGTTGAACAGCGCCACGTCCTCTCCGCCCTGGAGCGGAGGAACGGCGGTGAGCCCGGGCGAGGCGCAGAGGTTGGCGCGATCGTCGTGGTCGAGCGGCAAGAGCGGCGCGCGCTGCTCGAGCCACTCGGCGTCGTAGGTCCCGAGGAACCTCCGCCGCGGCTCCCAGTGCCGCCCGATCGCGCCGAGCCCCGCGGGCGGCGGCCTCGTGCGGATCGAGCCGAGGGGGCTCGCCGGGTCCTCGATCATCGGCGCCGGCTTGTGGGTGAGCGTCGACGCGTCCCGCGCGATCCCCATGCCGACCGGGTTTCGCGGCTCCTCGACCGGCTCCTCGGGATCGCTGACGTCGAGCCCACCCCAGGCGTAGTCGTAGCGCACGTGCACGCCCGTGGTCGGGCGCGGCTCGGAGAGACCCGAGCCTCTCTCCTGCCACACGCGCAGCCCGAACACGCGAATGGTCTTCTCGAGCGGCCCCACCCGCACCCCGGCGTCGAACGACGGCACGGCCCTCCCGCCGGGCGCGTGCGCGGCCGCCACCACGATCACGTCGGTGCCGGGCTTCGCGATGCAGAGATCGGACGGATACCGGATGCTGCTCTTCTCGGGCTCGCCCCAGGGGACGTCGGCTGGGCGGACGCCCCTCTGCGCCTCCTTGGGAGAGAACTCGAGCTCGCTCGCCCCCGGAGCCCAGGCGAACGTCGCCTTCACGATCACCACCAAGCGCTCGCCGTCCTTGGCGAGGAGCATGACGGGCTGCGCCGCGAAGTCGGTCTTGTTGTCGAGGTTCGGCGCGTCCATGCCGCTCAGGCCTCGGAGACCGCCTGGGTGAGCGTGACGTTGGGCGCGGTGATGGTGACCGCCGCCGCCTTGATGGTGACCCCGCCGCCGTCGATGGTCACCTCGCTCCCGCCGCATTTGAAGACGATCGCGGTCTTCGCATCGACCTTGTGGAACGCGCCCACGAACATCGCCTTCCCCGCCGCCTCCACGGTGCACGAGCCGCCGATCTTCTCGAGGATCGCGCCGCCCACCATCGTCGATCGGCTCCCGCCGACCTCCTCCGACTCCGGCGCGCCGCTGAGCACGACCAGGCCCACCGCCTTCTCTGTCTTGTCCGCCAAACACGACTCGGCGCGCGTGCCGCCGACGAGCTCGACGTGGGCCGCGCCGACCTTCTGCGTCCGTGCGCCCTTCACCGTCGTGTGGATCCCCGCCGCCGCGATCGTCGCCTTGACGCTGCCGACGTCTTCGCCGTGGGTCGCCGAGCAGACGTTGATCGCGTGACCGGGACCGGTGGCGCTGTCCGACGCCGCGTTGCCGCCCACCGCGCCGTCCGGGCCCGCCTTGTTGGCCGCCGAGGCCCCGCCGCCGCCGCCGCCGTCGAGCCCCAGCGCCTCGCCGAGCTTGTCGGCGCCCGCGTCGATCGCGCCGTTGATGAGCGCATCGAGCCCGGTCGCGGCGCTGGCGCCGCCGCCCCCGGCCGGAGCTCCGCCCTCGGGGCGCGCCTCGCCGCCCGCCGGGGCTCCGACCTTCGTCGCCGTCCCGCCGCCTGCGCCGTCTCCGCCGCCGCCCCCCATGGCGGCGCCCACGGCCGCGGGGCCCGGGATCCCCGCCGCCGCGGCGACCGCGCCCGCTGCGGCGCCGAGATCCCCGTTGCTGACGGCGTTCATGGCATCGCCGACCGCGGCGGCCTTGGCCTGCACGTCGTTGATGGGCCCCATCACCTGATCGACCTTGGACGCGACGGCCGCGTCGAGCTGCGCCATCGCCTTGGCCGCCTCGGCCTTCGCGGCGTCGGTCGCCGCCTTCACCGCGAGGGCGAGCAGCGCCTGGATCGGATTGCCGTCCATCTCCATCTGGTTGCCGCCGACGCTCGTGGAGCTGGCGCCGCCGGAGGTGAGGCCGTAGACCGCGTTGACCTCGATGGTGCGGTTGCCGGAGACGATCGCGGTCTGACCGCCGCCGACGGTGTGCTTGTAGCCGTTCGTCACCTTGACGGTCTGATCGGCGCCGACCGTGAGCGTCGCGTTCACGCCCACGTTCTTGGTCTCGTTCGAGGCCGTCGACACCGTCTTGTTGTTCCCCGTCGCCAGCGTCGTGTCCTTCTGCGAGGCGACGCTGACCTCCTCGCTCCCGGCCTTGTCCTCGAAGCGAATCTGGTTGGCGCCGCCGCCGCCCGGGGACGACGCGGTCCCGAGCGCCGTCCGCGACTTCCCCTCCGGCAGCGCGTAAGGCGGCATGAAGCGCCCGTTGTAGACGCGCCCGGTGACGATGGGCCGGTCCGGGTTGCCCTCGAGGAACTCGACGATCACCTCCCACCCCACGCGCGGCAGGATCATCGATCCGCTGGTCTGCTGCTGCGACACGCGCATCCAGCACGAGGCTTTGTCGTCGAACGCGCCGTACCGGTCCCAGTGGAAGTGGACCTTGCAGCGCCCGTGCTCGTCGGTGTGGATCTCCTCGGGCGGCGATCCGGGCGGCGCCACGATCTCGGCCGTCTGCGGCCCGTCGATGATCGGAGCGGGCGTGCGCTGCGGCGTGCGAAACTTGGTCTTCTTCGGGATCGCGGCCGCGCGCACCCGGTAGACGCCCAGCCGGAGCTCGTGCACGGCGCCGGTGATCAGGTACTCGCCGTCGAGCTCGTGCGGGGTCTCGGTGATCTCGAGCCAGCGCCCGGGGAGGATCCGCGCGCAGTCGGACTCGAGCTCGAGGGTCATCCGCTCGGCCTGGATCGCCTCGAGGCGCACCTGCGCGAGGCGCGTGCCCTCCTTGGCCTCGGTGTAGAGGCCCGGGTAGTCGTAGAGCTCGATGTCGGCGTCGGTGTCGGCCTCGGCGGTCACCGTGAGATCGAGCTCGGGCTTCTTGAAGTTGTAGTCGCGGAGCACGACCTTGCCGGTCGCGGTGCGGCAGCGCTGGGTGATGAGGTTGATCGCGTCCACGCCCGCGGCCAGGCCGGCGCCGTGGCGATAGACGAGCGACTTCTCTCCGTCGATCGGATCGCAGAGGGTGCTGTCGTCGTCGAAGACGAGGAGCTCGCCGTCGTCGTTCTTGTCGCTGAAGAAGGAGATGCCCTCCTCCTCGAGGAGGCGCGAGACGAAGGCGAGGGCGCTCTCGCAGTACTGCACGCAGTACTCGCGCTTCGGGTACGTCGCGGTGAGGCGCCACGACTGCCGCGCGTCGTCGATACCGAGGTCCCGGAGCACCTCCGAGACGATGTCCTTCACGTCCTTGTCCTGGAAGATGCGGCAGTCGACCTCGCGCTCCAAGAGGCCCATCAGCGAGGTGACGTGCAGGCGATAGACGAGCTCGAGGCGCGCGCCGTCCGCCGGCGAGGTCACCATGCCGACGCCCATCACCACCCCGTCGAGCTGATGCTCGAGCACCCCGCGGCCGAAGGCCAGGCGCGCCGGCAGACCGAGGAGCTCGTCGGGATCCGCGTACGCCGTCGTGCGCACCTCGATCTCGGCCTCGGCGACGCTGCCGAGCCGGCGCACGATCCGGAAGCCCACGACGTCGTAGGACTCGATCGGTCCGGCCTGGAACAGCGTGGTGAGGTTCGGCGTGTCCATCGCGGGCTCAGTTGTCGGCGACGAGCGCGGCGGTCTCGGCGCACTCGCCGTCGAGGGTGATCTTCGTCCCGGCGATCGAGACCGAGGCGGGCGTGAGGGTGATGGTCGAGCCCCCCATGACGACGCTGAGGAGATCGCTCGCCTCGAACACGACGTTGGTCGCCTTGATGAGCTGGGCGCCTCCGGCGATCTCCATGAAGTCGGCGCTCGAGGCGTCGGCGCGGTCGCCCTTGATGCTGGTGACGATCGCGCCGGCGACCTTCTGCTTCAGACCGCCTCCGACGGTCACCGCGCGACCGCCTTTGGCGAGGATGACCTTGGCGGCCCCGGCGGTCTCTTTGCGGGTCCCGGTCACCGTGACGGTCCGGTCCGAGGCGGTGAGCTCGACCAGCGCGGCCCCGACCGTGTCCTCCATCGTGGCCATGCCCTCCTCGTCGGCGGAGCCGGCGACGAGATCGACTTGCATGCCCCCGACGCTCAGCGTCGAGGCGGCGCTGACGGTGCGCTTGTGATCGCCGCCCGCCTTGAGATCGCGGTTGCCGCCGACCACCAGCGAGTGGCTGCCCACGTCGTCGACCATGAACGTGCCCACGTTCATCGTCTGGTTGGCGCCGACGGTGAGCGACTGGTCGGCGCCGATGCTCGCGGACATGCTGTCGGTCACCGCGAGCGACTGGTTCGAGCCGATGCTCCGGGTCTCGTTGTTCCCGACGCCCTCGGTGGCGTTGTTGCCGGCGGACACCGAGGCGTCCTTGGAGGCGTTCATGAACATCTCCTCCGAGCCCGCCTTGTCCTCCATCCGGATCTCGTTGCTCGATCCTCCGCCCGGCGTCGTCGCCGTCTGGATCGACATCCGCGTCTTGTTCGCGGGCAAAGCATACGGCGGGGGCGTCTTGCCGTTGTACATGCGCCCGAAGACGAAGGGCTGATCGGGATCGCCGTCGATGAAGTTGAGGTACGTCTCCCAGCCGACGCGCGGGGTGAGCATGCTGCCGCCGAGCGGGACCTGGCAGGTGCGGATCCAGAGGCTCGACGAGTCGTCGGCCTTGCCCAGCCGATCCCAGGGGAAGATCACCTTCACGCGGCCGTGCTCGTCGGGGTGGATCTCCTGGCCCGCGGGCCCGGTGGTGGTGGCGATCTGCGCGCCGGGCGCGGCCACGGCCCGGGGCAGGCGGGGGGGCCGGTAGGTCGTCTTCTCGGTCGGCGCCGCGCGGAACTCGATCCGCTCGCCGCGCCCGGCCTCGTCTTTGCGGCGCTGCGCATTGCGGCGGTTCTCGAGGGTGATGGTCACCTCGAGCACCAGGTACTCGCGGTTGAGCGGCTCGTACGGGTGGTGCTCGAGCTCGAGCTTGCGCCCCGGATGGAGGCGGAGCGTGTTCGTCGTCCCGGCGACGGTCTCGCGGCGCACGCGCAGCGAGTCGAGCAGCACCTTGGCGAGGCGATCGCCCTCGGCCTCTTCTCGGTAGCGCCCGGGGTACACGTAGACCTCGAGCGACTTCTCGGCGTCGTCTTCGCATTCGGCTTTGGCGCTGAGCTGGAAGCGCGGCCGCTCGAAGTCGTAATCGCGGAGGTTCACGCTCCCGGGCACGGTCTGCTTCTGGTGCGTCAGCGATCCGATGCCGTCGCCGGGCGCGTTCAGGCCGCCGCCGAGGTGCATGGGGATGGCCTTGTCGCCGTCGATGTCGCCGAGGTCGCCGTCGAAGAACACCACCACGTCGGCGTCCGAGCTCGAGTCGACGGCGAAGGCGATGCCCTCCTCGGAGAGCAGGCGGCGCACGAAGTCGTAGTCGCTCTCGCGGTACTGGGTGGTGTAGACGCGCTTCGGGTACTCGCCCGCGAGCTGCCACTTCTGATCGGTCTCGGGGACGCCGGCGCCCTCGAGCACCTTCTTCACGATGTCGGGCGCCGCCATCTCCTGGAACGTCCGGCAGTCGGCGCGCTGGGTGAGGCGGAAGAGGCGCGGGCGCGCGACCAGGCGCGTGCCGCCCTCCTCGTCGCCGCGCGTCGTGGTGCGCTCGGCCTCGACGACGTACCCGACGATCTTGTGCTCCTGCTCGCCCGCGGCGCGCCTGAGCGTGATCGCGATCGGCTTGCCGATGATGGCGGTCGGCGCCGGGCCGCCCTGCATGTCGGTGATCTCGCAGCGGACGACGCCGATCTCGTCGAGCGCCTCGCGCGCCTCGAGCAAGAGCACGTCGTACGCCGTGCCGTCGATGGTGAGCTCGGGATCGATCGCGAGGACGGTGGTCATGGTCGCCTCAGCCGATCTTCAGGTCGGAGGCGAGCTTCACGATGGCCGCCGCCTCGATGGCGATCTTCGAGCCCTTGAGGGTGACCGGCCCGCCGTTGAGGTCGACCGCGCTGCCCGCGGCGTGGAACTTGCCGACGCCGCCGCCGAGGACGATCGTCGGCGCGCTGACCACGAAGTCGCCGCCGATCTTGCGCAGGTGCACGCCGCCGACCATCTGCTTCACGCCGGCCGCCGAGGTCGAGAGCGCGCCGACGACGTGGAGCTCGGCCGCGGTCGAGGTGAGGTCCTTGGCGGCGGCGACGCTCTCGGCCGACGCGCCGGCGACGAGGTGGACGATGACGGCGCCCACGTCCTCGGTGAAGGTCGCGAGCATGGTGTCGTCGATGGAGGCGAGCGAGACGTTGGCCTGCACGGCGCCGACGTCGCGCTTGAAGGCGCCGGTGATCTGCTGGCGCACGCCGCAGGAGATGGTGATCTGGTTGCCGCCGACGCTGTAGCCGCGCGTCCCGCCGACCTTCTCGACGAAGTCGCACTTGGCGTGCACCTGATCGTTGCCGCTGACGATCGCGCTCTGCGCGCCGCTCACCTTGATCTGGAGGGCGTTGCCGACGTCGAGGGACTGGTTCGCGCCGATGATGCTGGTCTCGTTCGAGCCGACGGTCACCGCGTAGTTGGATCCGACGCTGTGGTCCTCGTCGACGGCGATGGTCTCGTTCTTGTCGTTGCCGGTCTTCTGGTTGAGATCCTTCTGCGCGGAGATGGCCATCCCCTGCTTGCCCGCCGTGTCGCTCATCTTGATCTCGTTGGACCCGGCGCCCCCCGGCGTGGCCATGCTCTTGAGCGATCCGTCCGCCGCCGCGCCCGGCTGCGCGTAGGGCGGCGCGTTCTCGGCGTTGTAGGTGCGGCCGAGGACGATGGGGCGATCGGGATCGCCGTCGAGGAAGGCGACCGAGACCTCCCAGCCGACGCGGGGGAGGATCATCGAGCCGCCGAGGCCGAGCTGCGAGACGCGCAGCCAGCAGCTCGAGGTGTCGTCCTGCTTGCCGCTGCGGTCCCAGAGGAAGCGCACCTTGATGCGGCCGTACTTGTCGACGTGGATCGCCTGGGGCTCGTTCGACGGGCCGGTGACCACCGCGGTCTGGATGCCGCGGATCTTGGGCTTCTTCGCGCGCCGCGGCGCCGCGAAGGGCGCGTCCTTGGGGATGGCGGCGAACTCGTTCTCGCAGGCCTCTGCGCCGCGTTTGCCGCGCGACTCGAGCCCGATGACGATCATCTCGCCGTTGAGGAAGGGCTCGTTGTTGCCCTCGATCGTGAGCGGCGTCCCGCAGGCGAGGCCCGCCGCGCGGCTCTTCCCCCGGCAGACGTCGACGTCCCCGCGCAGGGCGCTGATCCTCCCTCGCGATCGGCGTGACCCTTCGGCGCTCTTGGTGAAGCCGCCTGGGTACTCGAAGTGGCGGAGCGGCCAGCGCCCCGGCGCCGGGGTCGCCGCCTCGGGGAAGACGTCGGGCTTCTCGAAATCGAAGTCGCGGAGCACGACCTCGGTGGCGCGCAGCGTCTTGGTGCGATGCAAGGCGACGAGCGGCTGCGCGCCGGGCCCGGCGCCCTGGCCCGGCGAGAGCACGACCGGCGTCACGCCCTCCGGCGGGACCATCGCCTCGGGGTCGTCGGCGAAGACGAGCTGGTGCCCTTCGGCCGAGTGGAGGAAGAAGTAGAAGATGCCCTCGTCCTCGAGGACGCGATGCACGAACTGGAGCTCGGGCTCGCGGTACTGGGTGAGGAACTCGCGCGGCGCGTAGGTCTGGCGGAGGCGCCACTCGACCTTCTCGTCGACGCCCGCGTCCGCGAGGATCTCCTTGATCACGTCGACCGGGCTCTTGTCCTGGAAGATGCGCGAGCCCTCCCGGTGCTCGAGCGCGGCCAGCGCCGGCCGGAGGCGGAGCTGGAAGACGAAGTCCTTCCCGTCGTACGAGAGGAACCCGACCTTGTCGGGTAGCCCGTCGAAGTAGCGAACGCCGCCCTGCTCGTCGCTCACCTCGAGCAGCGTGCGGCGGCGCAGGCAGTCGTCGATGCGGAAGGAGGCGTCGCCGGTCGCGAGCTCGACCTCGATCTCGTACGGCAAGGAGACGCCCTCGCGGGCGCGGTAGGAGCGAACGCGGGCGTCGCTGGGGATCGCGTCGCCGTGAAGCGTCAGGTGACCGGTCACGGTCGATGGAGGCTAGAGCGGGACGTCGCGGTGGGCAACCGAGGGCTCGACGTTTCCTCGTGCGGAGGGATCGGCCCGCGCTCGATGCGCGTGACGCAGCGGCGGCGGCCCCGAAGCGTCCGAGTGGCAGGCCTGGCGGCCGCCAATTCGTCAGCGAGGACGTCGGTCCGAGGACCACGAGCAGATCCTCGCCGGGCGCTGCCGGACCCGCGGACCGCGCCGGGGCGGGGACGGCGGTGGACGCCGAGCGCCGCTGCTGGTCCGACCTCGGGTCTCGCCTTGGTCGCCGGTTCAGGCCTCCTCCCGGTATCCGAAGCCGCGCTCGTACGAGCTGCCGTCGGGTTCCTCTGGAGTGAAGACCGGCGCGCCACCACGTGCTCCATGACGATCTCGTCATGGAGTGACCGCGAAGGCGGTGGCGCCCTCGACACGAGCGCGGCGCCGGGCGGATCAGGCGGAGGCCGCGCTAGGATGGGGCCGGCCGCGTGGTCCCGAGCGGCGAACGCCACACTCGAGGGAGTACGATGCTGAAGCTCATCAGGAAATCGATTTTCCCACTCTGCTTCTCGTTCGCGGTGACCAGTTGCGGCGGCCCTCCCGCATATGGCAACAAGACGTGCGACGACGCCGGCCAAACCGTCTATCCCACGGCGAATGGCACCGTCGGAGTCTGCATGCCGACCAAGGACGCGGTGTACCTGCTCTGCGCGCGCGAGCTTGGCCTGCTCTCGGTGGACACGAGTCGGGAGACGGGTGGTGCCTTCGAGGCGAAGGCGACCGACGAGGTCCAAGCAAAGGCGGACCTGAAGCTCAAGCAGTCACTCGCGATCAAATATGCCGCGGAAGGAGACCTCGCGTCGGCTCGCGCCGCGGCGATTCGCCACTGCATCACCAGGGCAGGTGGGCAGGCGCCACCACCGCCCTCCGTGGTGAGCGTGCCAGCCGCGAGCCCCGCTGCGAACTGATGACGTGTCGGACATTCGTCCGAGCAACGCTCCTCGAGGCTCGCGGTCCGACGCCTCTTCAGATCCCATGCCCGCAGGCGCAGACCCCGGCTCGCGACGGAGCCGCCCAAGAGGTCTCAGTCCCCATCCTTGCCGAGCACGAGCCTCACCGCCACCGGCACGTGGTCCGAGTATCGCTTGGTCCAGCTCTCGAGCTCGGTGTCGACGCGGACCACGAGCTGCTCCTCGACGTCGACCTTGGGCATGAGCGCCTGCGCCTCGCTGGTGATCACGATGTGGTCGAGGAACCGCCTGCTGGCGACGCGCGTCAGCGCGAGATCGCTCCCGTACTTCGCCTGCATGCCCACCGAGAGGAGCTTCAAATCGTTCTCCTCGGTGAACGGCGCGAGCCCCTGCTGGGCCGTCTCGGCGTTCATGTCGCCCATCACCATGTAGTCGCGCTCGCCCTGGGTGCGGTCGGTCTCGATCCACTTGCCTAGCTTCTTGGCGGCGGCGAGGCGGAGGGCGTTGCCGCTGTCCTTGAGCGAGCTGTCGGTGCTCTTGAGGTGCACGACGGCGCAGCGGAAGTCGAAGACCTTGCCGGCCCCCTGCGAGACGCGCACCTCGAGCAGGAGCGGGTCGCGATGGAAGACGGCGAGCTCCTTGGTCTTGTTGCCGCTCGCGGTGACCTTGAGCTTCCCGCCGAAGATCGTCCTGTCGACGGGGAGCTGGCGGACGGTGGTCGTGTCCTTGCGGTAGAGCGCGCCGCTCTGCTGTCCGGTCTGGCCGGCCACGAGGTAGGCGTACTGGGTGCGGCCGGTGCTGTTGACGGTCCGGCAGAGCTCGCGGAGCGAGGCCTCGTCGACCTCCTGCAGACCCCAGAAGTCGCAGCGGCAGGAGCGGATCATCTCCGCGATGTACGGCATGTCGACCCAGCGCTTCTTGTCGTGGAGGTGCTCGATGTTCCACGACACCACATCGGCGAAGGCGCGCGTCCCGCGGAGCTTGGGGACCACGCGCGCCATCGGCAGGGCCGAGGTGGCGACGTCCTTCACCGGCTCGCCGAGGCCGGTGAGCCCGAAGAGGCCGGCGGGGGAGGTGCCGAGCCGCGCCCTCTCGATGGGGCGATCGACGATGGGCATGCCCCTCACCACCGCCTTTCCGATCTCCTCCTTGCGAGCGAGGAAGTCCTCGCGCCGGCGCTTCACGCCGCGCGGCAGATCGGTGGGATCGACGCGAGAGAGCTGCGAGAGCGCTTCGTCCATGTCGGGCTCGCGCACGTGGCGGCCGCGGGCGTCGGCGAACGGCGTGAGCCAGCCGAGCGCCGAGACGTAGTTGAAGTAGGAGAGCGTGGTGTTGCCTGGCTGCTTGCCCACCGTCCGCGCCGCCACCTCCTTCACCTCGTTCCAGTCGTCGCGGGCGCTGAGCGGGTGGCGGAGGTAGAGCGCGCGCAGGGCGCCGCGCCGATCGAAGAGCTCGCGCGCGAAGACCTCGGTCTCGCGGTCGGGCGGGCGCACCGTGATGCGCGTCGGCGGCGAGAAGACGACCCGCGAGCCGTCGACGCCGGTGAGCTCGGCGACGACGCGGTACACGCCCGGCTCGTTGAAGACGGGCCCCTCGGCGGAGAGGAAGATGGGCGCCCCGTCGAAGGCGAAGCTGGAGCCGTCGTCGTCGCTCGCGGGATCGAGGCGCAGCATCGCCGCCTGCTTGCAGCGCTTCACGGGCGGTCGGTAGCGCATGGTGGTGCCGCCCGGCCGCCGGATGGTGAGGCGGACGTAGCCGTCGGTCGGATCGAGCGCCTCGGGCACGTCGACAGGCGCGCCGCTGCGGTTCGTGACGCCGATGCTCACGAAGACCGGCTCGCCCATGTCGTAGGTGGTCTTGAGCGCGCGGACCTCGAGCGAGACGTCGCGCGTCGAGCGCAGCGGGTTGGCGCCCGGCTGGGTGCGGCGCGGCTCGGCGGCGCCGCCGAACGGGTAGCTCGCGCCCTCCTCGTAGGTGCCGAACGGGAAGCCCCCAGCGCGGATCTCGCGCGGGGTCGCGTGGTGCAGGTGGCGGAGCTCCTCGCCGTCGAAGCTCAGCTTGAACTGGCGCCAGAACTCGCTCGATCCATCGTGCCCGGGCTCGTTCTCGTACCCGCGCGGGAAGAGGTCCGGGTAGTTCATCCAGGAGAGCGCCGAGGGTCGGCCCTTGTCGAAGCTGTGCAACAGGTTCAGCGCGTGGCCGAGCTCGTGGACCACCGTGAAGACGTACTCGCGGCGGCGCACGCTCGGCGGCACGCGCGGGTCGGAGAGCATCGGGTGGTCGTAGAAGACGGCGACGCCCTCGCGCGGTCGGCGGTTCAGGTCCGTCTCGCCGAAGTCGTACATGATGCCGAGCACGCCGGGCTCGCCCGCGAGGTGTCCGCAGACGAAGAGGTGGGCGTGGAGGCGATCGACGGGCGGCGGCGAGCGGAGCTCCTGCATGGCCGCGTGGATCTCGGCCAGCGACCAGCCGCGCATGGTGCGGTCGTCGGGGCCGCGGCCCTGGAAGGAGTCGACGCGGACGGTGACGTCGAAGCCGGCGGCCTCGAACGCTCGCGCCACCGTCATGCGCGAGCCGTCCTCGAGCTTGTAGCCGAGCGGCGCGCGCGTCCCCTCGATGCCATCGATCTCGATCTCGAGGCGCCGCAGGAACGTGCCCTGCCAGTCGAGCCGCCCGGCGAAGACGTCGCGATAGCCGCCCTCGAGATCGACCGCGAGCTGGAAGGAGCCGATGCCGCGCCCGTCGCTGTCGAGGCGCAGCGTCCCGGTGAAGAGCTCGGGGTGGCCGCGGAACGCGACCGGCCCCACCACCGAGCCGGCGCCGTCGTCCCTGGGCTCGGTGCAGACGAACGAGGCGATGAACTCGTCGCTGCGGTGGATGTCGCCGCTCACGGTGAGCAGCCGGTCGTCGGCCGCGCGCTCGATCCGGAACTCGATGAGCGCGCCCTCGGCGGTGCCCCGGTAGGTGCCCGCGCGGACCTCGCTGCGGGGGACGCGCCGCCGCCGTCGACCTCTGTCCGTCATTGCCTTGTCCATGCTTTCCCCGGCAGACCCGCGGGTCGATTCACCGCGGCTTCTTGCGTTGCTTCGTCGCCTTCTTCTTCGGCGTGGCCCGGCGCCGAGCCGCCGCCGCGGGCTTCGGCGCCCGCCGCAGCAACATCGGCGGCTGCACCACGCCCACGACCGGCTGCAGCGTCGGCGCGCGACCGGGCGCGCATTCGTCGCACAGCAGCGCGAACGCGGCCTCCCACCCCGATTGCCGCGCGATGGTGTGCCCGGCGAAATCGCCGGCGCTCATCGTGACGACCGCGTCGGCGGCCTGGTTGGTGACGTCCACCGCGAGCGCGGCCGGGGCGTCGAGGAAGGCGCTCAGGTACGGCAGCATGGCGGTCCTGAGCAGGTTCGCGATCTCGGCGTTCGTCATGGTCCACCTCCGGGGTACACGGGAAGGAGCGCGTTGGCGTGGAGGAGGGCCTTCTCCTCGTCGCGCCAGTCGTCGTCGGCCTTGTCGCGCCAGGCGCCGAAGCGCCCCAGCTGCGCGCGGCGGGCCAGGCGCGAGCAGAACGAAGCGTCGCGGCGCATCGGGGCGCACGCGTCCTGCGCCGGCGGCGGCGCGGGCAGCGGCCTCGCCGAGATCTCCTTGGCGCCGTCGCCGAGCTGCTGGCGGAACGACATCACCCGCAGGAAGAGCTCGCCGCGCGGACCCTCGAGCAGCTCCATGATCCGGGCGAGCTGCGGGTAGATGAAGGTCGATCCGGCGCCGATCTCCCAGAGCTCGCCCTGGGGCCGCGGGTGCTTCTCGAACCGATCGACGTGGGTGTGGGCGCTGACGTACGCGAGCACGCGCGGGTGCCCGGTGAGGAGATCGCGGAGCCGGTCGGCCTGCGACTCCTCGAGGAACGAGCCGAGGTTGTGGTGACCGAACACGAGCGCGAACGTCTCGGCCTCGCCGGGGCGATCGAGCTCGGCCTCGAGCCAGCGGAGCTGCTCGGGCAGCATGTTGCCCTTCGAGAGCCGGTGGAACGCGGAGCCCACGGTCTCGGGCACGATCTCGGCCGTGTTCAGCACGATGAAGCGGAGCGTGCGGCGGCGCTGCTCGGAGGGCAGCTGGACGTCGAACGCGTAGTAGCCGCGCGCCTCGGTGCAGAGCTCGCCCGCCCTCCCGGTCCAGTCGGGGCCGCAGGCGAGGTCGAACCCGTGGAACTGCGATCGCGCGCCGAGGTCGGGCGCGGCGCACGGGGTCCCGGCGGGGTGGATGGTGCAGCCCTTGGTGCTCGGCAGGTGACCCTGGCGCACGATCCGCGGCAGGCTCAGGTCGTAGTCCGAGGCGAACTGGCTGTGGAGGCGCATGAACCGATCGGTGTCGACGATCGGCACGAAGGGGATCACCACGTTGAGGCCCTTCATGTGCTCGGGCGGGAAGGTCCCGAAGAAGAGGTTGTCGTGGTTGCCGACCGCGTCGAAGAAGGGGATGTCGAGCTGCTCCACCGCGCCGAGGAACTGGATGAGCTCGGAGAAGACGCCCGCGTCGACGGCGTCGCCGGTGTGGATGGCGAGCCGCGGCGGAGCCGGAGCGGGGCAGGCGCCGAACGCCTTGTCGAACCCGGGCGGCCGCGCGCCGAGCATGGCGTTCACGCCGAGCATCGTCGCCAGGAGCACCGCGTCGTCGTGCCGCTCGAGGAGCTCGTCGCGCAACGCGCCATTGGTGAGGCCGTCGTATTGCACCTCGCTGAGATCCCCCGCCATGTGGATCTCGTGCTCCTTGAGCTGCGCGTCGCTCATGTGCACGAAGCTGAAGAGCGACTTCAGGCCGGCGCAGGCGGCGTCGGGGAGGGGAGGGCTCGCCGGTGGGCCCTGGCAGAGGACCCGGTGCTTCGCCTCCGAGCAATGGATGCGAGGCCAGAGCCAGGCGGCGCAGTGCGCGTCGGTGGGCAGCTCCTTGGCGATCTCCTGCTTCGTGCACTGGAGCTCTTGCCAGTAGGTGGGGCGGAGGATGCCGCCCTCGCCCTCGGTGCGCACGAGGCGATAGCCGGAGGGGCAGCCGGCCAGGCCCGCGATCGTGGCCAGCAATGCGAGGCGGCCGAGGATCTTCATGGCGCGCCCACGGTGAAGGTCGCCGAGACGATGGGCGAGAGCGGCGGCGGCCGCGCCACCTCGAATCGGCACGGGGCGGAGGAGCGGCCCGCCACGGTCCACCTGGCGCGCCAGGTGTCGCCGCTCCGCCGCACCTCGATGTCGAAGCCCTCGTCGGTCTGCGGGTAGCCCTGCTCGTCCTCGAGGACCGCGCCGCCGCAGAGGATGCGCACGCTGGGCAGCTCGCAGAGCTCCCCGTCGCCGAAGCCCGTCCACGAGAAGACCCGCGTGGGACGGCTGGCGTCGGGATCGCTCTCGAGATCGCCCGCGGCCCAGCGCCCGGGGTCGCATTGGCCCGCGGGCAACAGGCCGCGCGTCTCGCCGGGGAAGAACGTGCGCTGCGGCGGGTAGTCGACCACCCGCGTCGGAGGGACCGCGCCCTCCTTCCGCGGCGCGGTGCCGAGCGAGCCGGCGAGGCGCGCGAGCTGCTCGGCGGCGAAGATCCCCTGGTACGGGCCATAGATGGTCGCCCCGCCCTCGTAATGCTGGGCGAGGAACTCGCCCGGGAGGGTGAAATAGGTGGCGTAGCCATTGGCGAGCCCGACCACCGCGACCGTCGCGAACGCGCTCGTCCGCTGGACGTCGCGGACCACCTCGCGACCGACCTCGGTCGTGGGCTCGCCGGGCACCGCCGCGAGCACCACTCCCGATTCGGGCTTGCCGAGCGCGACGACCTGGAAGGGTACGACGTCGGGGAACTCGTCCGGCTCGAAGAAGCCGTCCTGGAAGGGGCCGCCGATCTTCACCTTGGTGGCGTCGCAGCCGCTCGGGCGCCGGACCGCGCCCTCCTCCATTTGCAGGAAGCCGTAGAGCGGCCCGCGCCCCTCCTCCGAGCCGGCCGCCTGGGGGGCGCCGAGCACGGGCGTCTGGCAGAGCCGTCCGCGCGAGGTGCCCGCCCCGCGCATCGAGAGCTCGCGGTAGGCGGTGCGGACCGGGAAGTCGCTGGAGAGCTTCTGGTCGAGCGAGGCGAACGCGACGCCCGCGGCGCGCGCCACGTCGCCGGCCACCCGCATCGTCGTCGCCTTGCCCTGCTCCTTCGTCGAGCGGACCGCCGAGACGTCGCCCTCGGCGCCGTTGGCGGTCGCGGCGACGAAGCCCCGGACGCCGTGCCTTCGCTGCACCCAGTTCTGGGTGAGGCGCGCGGCGAGCCCGTGCACGTCGCCGTGCATGGCGGGGTAGTCGGCCAGCATCGTCGTCCCGTGCACGGCGAAGACGCTCCACGCGGCCGCGGGTCGGTACGTGCCGTCGGCGTCGCGGCGATCCACGCGCAGGACGGTGATCTTGCGATCGACGTCCTCCTTCGGCGGCGGCAACCCCTCGGCGCTGAAGTTCTCCCGCCACGCGGCCTCGCTGCGGTTGTGGGTGAAGCTCGGCCCGACGCCGGCTTGCGCGACGCCGGCGCGCGCGGGGGCGAGCGAGGCGAACGCGCCGCGGATGCCGTTGGCGATGCGCTGCGCGAGCCAGTCGACGAAGCGCGGATCGAACGCCGGCCGCGCCCCGACCATCTCGTTGTAGAACTGGTTCGAGAACAGCCCGCCGGGCCCGCCGTGCGTGTGGGTCGTGGCCGTCATCAGGTTCTCGGGCCCGATGCCGATGTCGGCGAGCTGGGCGGCGATCCGGCGGTGCAGGAGCAAGCTCGCCGCGCCGAGATCGAGCTGCACCAGCGCGACGCGGCTCTCCGCGTGCTGCAGCGCCACGATGCGCGCCTTGAGGCGCAGCCAGTAGCCCGTGGTGTGCGAGGCGCCGTTGGACGAGTGCCCATACGACGGGAACCCGGGCGGAGGGGTGATGTCGACCTCGCCGACGCCGGCGTAGAGCTCCGCGACCGCCTTCTGAGGGACGACCGGGGGCTGACGTACCGACGCCGGATCGCCGAGGCCGTAGCCGCATCCGGAGATGAAGGCCGAGGCCGCGGCCGCCGCCGACAAGGCCATCAGACGTCGGAGTCGTCGCCGCGTGGCAATCACGTCGCTAGGCATTCATCGGAGAGGAGCTCGAGGGGGCCGCCGGACCGACCCCACGTTAGCACGAGGCGTGCTTCGTTCGGGACGGCTTCGTGTCGTGTCCCATGTCCCGTCGTCGTGCTCCAGGGGGCTGGTCGATCGCGCGGAGGAGCCACGGTCGCGCGCGGCGCTCTCGCGAGCGTGCTGCTCGAACGCCGCCGCGTAGTCGGAGGACGCGGCTGGCAGCAACGGCGGCACCGCATTCGCATGACGGAGTCGTCATGTCCGCCGACATGGTCATCATCCAGTGACTGCGCTTTTCGATCGCCGTTGCCGCGCAATCAGGCCTCGGCGCTGCCGTCGTGCGACGTCGGCTTCGTCGTCGCGCGGCGCGCTCGCGGTGTTGCGCCTCCTGGTCCGTTCTGTTCCACTTTGCTGCCCGCGCCGCTGGCCGCGCTCGAGCCAACGCATCCGAGTACCAAGCGAGGGAACGGTGCCCTACAGCGCAACCGAGATCGAAGCCGCATTTTACGACATGGGGGCCACCTGCTCACGCATGGCCGTGGGCACGCCTGGCGAATACGTGAAGGTGCATGGCCCTTCCGGTGATCCGAATCGTCCTCCTCACGTCGAGCTCCTCGTCCAGACCGGCGATGTCTGCGTCTCGAAGCACATAGCCAGGGTACAAGATCTGCTTCGGGCCACGGGTCGCATCCACGCCGGCCTCGGTGGCAATCATGGCGACTGCGACAAGGCCATTCCTCTCGCCGAGATCCACCGACGGTTCCCCGATTCGGCGGAGGACTTCGTGCTTGCCGTCGTGGGCGCATTCACTGCGGGCGGCGTCCTCTGGTAGGTTCGTGTCGCGGCGACGGGCATCGGGATCGGCCCGGAGCGTGGCCCCGCGGCGCTCCCGTCGGTCCGCGATCTCCTGCGTGCGTCCGATCGAGAAGGCGGGGATGAGGACCTTGCCGCCGTCGTCGAGGGCGCGCTGGAGCACGGCGCGGTCGAAGTCGCGCCGCTCGGGTGGAGGCGATCGCCGTAGGTCGACTCGATCACGACGTGGTCGACGTGCGTGCCCACTGGGTAGGTGGTGTTGGGATCGCGGAGGATCGGCGTGCGTCGCCGACCGACATCGCCGCTGAGGAGGAACGATCGGACGCGCGCCGGCTTCGTCCTCCCGTCCTGCGCGGCGGGCTCACCGAGCGCGCGCACGACGGGCTTGACGGGCGGCGTCGGGGGACGTACATAACCAATCGGTTCTGTAACCAACCGGTGATGCCATGACCGCTTCCCATCGCCTGGACGCGACCTTCGCCGCGCTCGCCGACCCGACGCGCCGGGCGATCCTCGCCCGGCTCGCCTCGGGCGAAGCGTCGGTGACGGAGCTGGCCGAGCCCTTCGCGATGAGCCAGCCCGCGATCTCCAAGCACCTCAGGGTCCTGGAGCGCGCGGGTCTGGTCTCGCGCGGCCGCGACGCGCAGCGCCGCCCGCGCCGGCTCGAGGCGAAGCCGCTCGCCGAGGCGACCGAGTGGCTCGAGCGCTACCGCCGGTTCTGGGAGGGCACCTTCCAACGCCTCGACGTCGTCCTCGAAGAGCTCAAGGCCGCGGAGAAGGCCGAGCAAAAGACACGTGGTCGCACCAAACGATGAGGAGAACAGCCGATGAAGATGGTCGGAGCCCTGGAGGTCACGACGCCCTCCGAGCGGGAGATCGCGATGACGCGCGTGTTCGACGCCCCGCGCCGCCTGGTGTGGGCGGCGTACACGAAACCCGAGCTGATGAAGCGCTGGGCCGGAGGGCCCCCCGGCTGGAACCTGGTCGTCTGCGAGGTCGACCTGCGCGTCGGCGGCTCGTGGCGCTGGGAGATCCACGGGCCGGGTGGCGAGAAGATGGGGCTCGGCGGCGTCTATCGCGAGATCGTCGCCCCCGAGCGCCTGGTGTCGACCGAGCACTTCGACCAGCCCTGGTACGAGGGCGAAGCGGTCTCGAGGATCCATCTCGTCGAGCTGGACGAGAAGACGACGCTGACGATGTCGGTGCGGTACGCATCGCAGGCGGTGCGCGACGCCGTGCTCAAGACGCCGATGGCGCAGGGCGTGGCGGCCGGGTACGACCGGCTCGCCGAGGTCTTGGCGTCGATCTCGGCCGACGGCGCATAGGCGGCCTCGGGCCAAGAGGACGAGCTCGACCCGTCGACGAGCAAGGAAGCGTCCGCTCGGGGGGGACAAACCGCGGCTGCGCTCGTGCGCAAGCTCGTGAAGGCCGAGGCGGAGAACGAGACGAAGAAAGAGCGTGTGCGCGCCCAAGCGCACGCGCAGAAGGGAGAACGACGGTGATCGACCGACCGCAGATCGCAGAGACGAGCGCGCAGCCCATCGCCTTCATCCACGTGACCGTGCCGCGGAGCCGCATTCGCGAGGTCATGGGTCCGGGCCGGGCGGAGCTGATGGCCGAAGTGGCCGCGCAGGGCATCGCGGCGACCGGGCCCTGGTTCACGCACCACCGGCGGATGGACCCCGAGACGTTCGATTTCGAAATCGGCGTTCCGATCGCGACGCCGATCTCGCCCGCGGGGCGCGTTCAGGCGGGCCAATGGCCCGCGATGAAGGTCGCGCGGACCATCTACCATGGGTCCTTCGAGGGGCTCGGCTCCGCCTGGGGCGAGCTCGACGCGTGGATCGAGGCCGAGGGGCACGAGCGCGCCGCCGATCTCTGGGAGCGCTATGTCGCCGGTCCAGACGCGAGCCCCGATCCGGCCACGTGGCGGACCGAGCTGAGCCGGCCATTGAAGGGCTGACGCTCGCCGGCAGCGGGGGCGTCGGGGGAACCTGTGGACGGGCCTGTTCCTTCGCGACGATCGGCTCCGCGACCTCGTTCCAGGCCGTGCCCGAGCCTCGCGGGGGGCTTCCCGCTCCGCCCGACATGCATGATGATGCCGCCCGCGGGCGTCGGCGCAGCAAGCGGCGAGGCCAGCAACGGAGCGATGGGTCGGACGGAAGAGCCCTCGGGAACGTCGAGCTCGGGCGAGCGGCGCCCGCCCAGCGCCGGAACGAGCCGGCCCGTCTACGTCGGCATCGGCGCTTCGGCGGGTGCGCTCGGCGCGCTGGAGCAGCTCTTCTCCGTCGTCCCGGCCGACAGCGGGCTCGTCTTCGTGCTGGTCCAGCACCTCGAGCGCCACCATCCCAGCGTGCTCACCGAGCTCTTGGCCAAGCACACCCGGATGCCGGTGCAGCAGGCCGAGGACGGGATGGGCGCCCAGCCGAACCACGTCTACGTGATCCCGCCGAACGCCGTGCTCACGCTCGAGCAGGGCGTCCTCCGCGTCGCCCGGCCCGCCGAGCCGGGGCTGCGCACCCCCATCGACACCTTCTTCCGCTCGCTCGCTCGCGATCAGCACGAGCACGCGGCCGGCGTCGTCCTCTCGGGCGCCGGCTCGGACGGGACGGCCGGCCTGCGGTCGCTCAAGGAGCACGGCGGCCTCACCCTCGCGCAATCCCCCGAGACGGCCAAGTACGACAGCATGCCCCTGAGCGCCATCGCCGCAGGGCTGGTCGACTTCGCGGTCCCGGTCGACGAGATGCCGGCGCGCCTCGTCGGCTACGCGCGGCGCCTCGCCGATCTCGAGCGCGGCGCGTCCGAGGCGCTCGAGGAGCAGGTGACGGCGCAGCTCGGCGCGATCTGCGCGATCCTCGAGCGCCAGACGGGCCACGACTTCAGCCGCTACAAGCAGGGCACCCTGCTCCGGCGCATCCGGCGCCGCATCCAGCTCCAGCAGGGGGTCTCGGCGGCGGAGTACGTCCGCTACCTGGAGAAAGAGCCGGTCGAGGTCGATCTCCTCCACCGCGATCTGCTCATCGGCGTGACGCAGTTCTTCCGCGATCCGGAGGTCTTCGCGGCGCTCGCCGAGCAGGTGTTCCCTGCGATCGTCGACGGCGGCGTCCCGAGCACGGCGGTGCGCATCTGGGTCGCGGGCTGCGCCTCGGGCGAGGAGGCGTACTCCCTCGCGATCCTCGCGCGCGAGCACCTGGCGCGGGTCGACGCCGCGCGCCCGGTGCAGATCTTCGCGACCGACATCGACGCCGAGCTCCTGGCGACGGCGCGCCTCGGACGTTACCCCGACAAGATCGAGGAGCAGATCTCGCCCGAGCGTCTCGAGCGCTTCTTCGTCCGCGAGCAGGGTCAGTACCAGGTGTCCCGGGAGATCCGGGCGATGTGCACCTTCTGCGAGCACAGCCTGATCAAGGATCCGCCGTTCTCGTCGCTCGACCTCGTCTCGTGCAGGAACGTGCTCATCTATCTCGGCGCCGAGCTCCAGAAGAAGCTCGTGCCGCTGTTCCATTATGCGCTCCGGCCGGGTGGCTTCCTGCTCCTCGGCCCGTCCGAGAGCCTCGCCGCGCACACGGAGCTCTTCGCGACGGTCGACAAGAAGCAACGGCTCTTCCGCCGCAACGAGGTCGTCGTCCGCCCCGTCGTCGAGTTCCCGCTGGTCGGCCGAGCCACCGCCCGCGCGGTGCCGCCGCGGCCGCCCGAGGAGGGGATGGCCCCGCCGGCCCCGCAGCTCTTCAGCCACGCGTTCGAGCGGATGGTGCTCGAGGAGTACGCCCCGCCGTGCGCCGTGGTCAACGAGCACGGCGACGTGCTCTACATGGCGGGGCGTGCCGGCAAGCTCCTGCAGGTCGCGGCGGGCGCGCCGACCAACAACCTCTTCGACCTCGCGCAGGGGAGCCTGCGCGTCGAGCTGCGCGCCGCGCTCGCCAAGGCGGTCAAGAACCGCCGGAAGGTGGTCCGGGACGACGTGGCGGTCGAGACGGACGTCACCGATCGCCTCCGGGTGACGGTGAGACCGCTGCCGGGGGTGCCCCAGGAGGCGGGCCTGTACGCGATCATCCTCCAAGCGACGCGGGCGACCGCCGATGCCGACGAGGCGGAGCCGGCCGAGGCGGGGCGGCAGCAATCCCTCGTCGAGCAGCTCGAGAACGAGCTCAGGACGACGCGGTCGGACCTGCAATCGGCGCTCGAGGGGCTCGAGGCGGTCAACGAGGAGCTGAAGTCCTCGAACGAGGAGCTGATCTCGACCAACGAGGAGCTGCAATCGGCGAACGAGGAGCTGCAGACCTCCAAGGAGGAGCTGCAGTCGGCCAACGACGAGCTCCACACGAAGGTCATGGAGCTCGACGCCGCCAACAGCGACCTGCAGCATCACTTCGCCGGCACGCAGATCGTGACCGTGTTCCTCGATCGCGAGCTGCGGATCGTCCGGTGCACGCCGGCGGCCAGCAAGCTGTTCAACGTGCTCGAGGGCGATCTCGGCCGTCCGTTCCGCGACCTGGCGCCGCGGTTCGTCGAGGAGGACGTGCTGCCGGACATCGCCAAGGTGCTGGAGACGCACGCCGGCATCGAGCGGCACGTCCACCGGCTCGACGGGTCCGGATCGTACCTCGTGCGCATCCTGCCTTACCGCTCGCAGGAGAACGTGGTCACCGGCGTCGGGATCACGTTCGTCGACATCACCAACATCGAGCGGGCCGAGGAGGCCGAGCGCCGTTATGGCAAGCTCTTGCACGTCTCACCCGATGCCATCTTCGTCTGGTGCCTCGACGGAGGGATCGAGACCTGGAACCGGGGCGCCGAGGAGCTCTACGGCTACAGCTCCGCCGAGGCGCAGGGCCAGGTGCCGCGCGGCCTCTTGCGGACCGCGTACCCGCGCCCGTGGACCGAGGTCGCGGGCACGTTGCGCGAGAAGGGCCACTGGGAGGGCGAGGTCGTCCAGACGACCAAGGACGGCCGCGAGATCACCGTGTCGAGCAGGCTCTTGCTGATGAGGGGCGACGATCGCGTCGACCGGATCCTCGAGTCGAACCGGGACGTCACCGCGCGCAAGGCGGCGCTCGTCGAGCGCGAGGACCTGATCGAGGCGCTGCGGGAGGCGGATCGGCGCAAGAACGACTTCCTGGCGATGCTCTCGCACGAGCTGCGAAACCCGCTGACGCCGGTCCAGAACAGCCTCTTCATCCTCGACCATGCCGCCCCAGGCGGAGAACAAGCGCAGCGGGCCAAGGAGGTCATCGAGCGGCAGGTCGCCCAGCTGACGAGGCTCATCGACGACCTGCTCGACGTCACCCGGATCTCGAGCGGCAAGCTGCAGGTCCAGCGCACGCGCCTCGAGCTCGGTGAGCTCGTGCGGCGCACCGTGGAGGACCACCGCTCCATGATCGAGCGCGTGGGGCTCGAGATCGTCTTTCGCACGGGCGACCGGCCGCTCTGGGTCGACGGCGATCCCGCTCGCCTCGCGCAGGCCGTCGGGAACCTCCTCAACAACGCGGCGAAGTTCGCGACGACCGGCGGCCACGTGTGGATCGCGCTCGAGGAGGACGCGGCGCGGAAGATGGCGGCGATCCGCGTGCGCGACGATGGTCCGGGGATCGACCCCGCCTTGCTCGCGCGCCTGTTCCAGCCGTTCGAGCAGGGCCAGCTCACGCTCGACCGCAGCAACGGCGGGCTCGGGCTCGGCCTCGCGCTGGTCAAGGGCCTCGTCGACCGGCACGGCGGCGAGGTGAGCGCGCGGAGCGAGGGCCCGGGCAGGGGCGCCGAGTTCACCATCCGGCTGCCGCTCGCGGAGGCGCCGGAGGCGCGTGGTCCAGTCGCCGACGCGCGCCTCTCCAACGCGGCACGCCGGGTCCTGGTCATCGAGGACTACGTCGACTCGGCCGAGAGCCTGCGCGAGGCGCTCGAGCTCGCCGGCCACGAGGTCGACGTCGCCTACAGCGGCACCGAGGGCGTGGAGAAGGCGCGGGCGTTCCAGCCGCACGTCGTGTTCTGCGACATCGGGCTGCCGGGGATGGATGGCTACGAGGTCGCGCGCGCCCTCCGCGCCGACGGGCGGCTGCGCTCGCCGCACCTCGTGGCGCTGACGGGGTACGCGTTGCCCGACGACATCGCCAGGGCCAGGGACGCGGGCTTCGACGAGCACCTGGCGAAGCCGCCCACGATCGACCAGCTCGAGCAGGTCCTGCGGCGGGCGGGAGCGCGGTGAGCGCGACGACCCCGCCGGTTTGACCGAGGCGCCCCCGAGGGCTATCGTCATCTTACGATGAAGCCGACGACCCAGGTGGAGTCGTGCTGCCCGCCGGTCGACAAGCAGGCGGACCTGCGTCCGATCGAGGGCGCCGAGGCGGACGAGGAGCTGGCCGCGCTCGCCAAGGCGATCGGGCACCCGGCGCGGGTGCGGATCCTCCGGATCCTCACCCGCAGGGAGGGGTGCGTCTGCGGCGACATCGTGGACGAGCTGCCGCTCGCCCAATCGACCGTCTCGCAGCACCTCAAGGTGCTCAAGGACGCCGGCCTCATCCGTGGTGACGTCGACGGACCGAGGGTCTGCTACTGCGTCGAGCCGCGCGCGCTCCGGCGCCTCAAGGCGCTGGTCGGGGGCATCTAGCCACGCCCGCCCGCATCATCGTCGTTTGCCGATACCGAAAGGACCTCTCCCATGCCCGTCACCATCCGCGTCTTCGATCCCGCGCTCTGCTGCTCGACCGGCGTCTGCGGCCCGAGCGTCGATCCCGAGCTCGCTCGGTTCGCCGCCGACCTCGACTGGCTCCAGAAGCAGGGCGTCGCGGTGGAGCGCTACAACCTCTCGCAGCAGCCGGCTGCGTTCGCGTCGACGCCCGTCGTCAGGGAGGCGCTCGCCCGTGGGACCGAGGTCCTGCCCCTGGTGCTCGTCGGCGATCGCATCGCGGTGGAGGGCTCGTACCCGTCGCGCGAGACGCTGGCCGCGCTCGCCGGCGTGCTGGTGAAGAAGCTCGAGCTCGCCGCGGCCACGTCGGGCTGCTGCGGCCCGAGCACCAAGGCGAAGTCGGGAACGGGCTGCTGCTGAACGAGGACCGCGGCGTGCACCTCTTGGAGCGGCCTGTCCGGAACCTCTTCTTCACCGGCAAAGGTGGGGTGGGGAAGACGAGCGTCGCCTGCGCGACGGCCATCGCCTTAGCCGAGCGCGGGCGCCGCGTGCTGCTCGTGAGCACCGATCCGGCCTCGAACCTCGACGAGGTGCTCGAGACCGCGCTCGCGTCCTCTCCGACCGCGGTCCGAGGCACGCCCCACCTCTTCGCCCTGAACATCGATCCCGACGCGGCCGCCCGCGCCTACCGGGAGCGGATGGTCGGCCCCTTCCGCGGCGTGCTCCCGGAGGCGGCGCTGCGCAGCATCGAGGAGCAGCTCTCGGGCGCGTGCACGGTCGAGATCGCCGCGTTCGACGAGTTCTCGAAGCTGCTCGGGGACGAGGCCACCACGCGCCGATTCGATCACGTCGTGTTCGACACCGCGCCAACCGGGCACACGCTGCGGCTGCTGGAGCTGCCCGCCGCGTGGAGCGGCTTCCTCGCGTCGAACGCCGGCGGGACGTCGTGCCTCGGCCCGCTCGCCGGGCTCGCGGCGCAGCGGGCGCTCTACGAGGCCTCGCGCGCGGCGCTCGTCGACGCGTCGCGCACGGCGCTGGTGCTCGTGACGCGCGCCGAGCCCGCGATGATCGCCGAGGCGGAGCGCACGCGGCGCGAGCTCGGCGAGCTCGGGATCCGCTGCCGGGAGCTGGTGGTGAACGGGTCCTTTCGCGCGCGCGACGCGGCGGACGCGGTCGCGGTCGCGATGGAGCGCCGCGGCCGGACGACGTTGCAGGAGCTGCCGGCGGGGCTCGGTGAGCTGCCGCGGACCGAGCTCCCGCTCCTCGCCTGCGGGCTCGTCGGCGCGTCGGCGCTGAAGCAGCTCTTCGCGCCGGTGCCGCCCGAGGCCGAGCCTCTCCCTCCGGCCGCGCTCCCGGCCTCGGCGCCTCCGGCGCTCGGAGCGATGATCGCGGCGCTCGAGGAGGGCGGACGCGGCGTCATCATGACGATGGGCAAGGGCGGCGTGGGCAAGACGAGCGTCGCCGCCGCCATCGCCCTCGAGCTCGCGCGGCGCGGGCACCTCGTGCACCTCACGACGACCGACCCCGCGGCGCATGTCGCGGAGGCGCTCGGCGCTCGGTCGGCCGGCGTGCGCGTGAGCCGGATCGATCCCGCGGCCGAGACGCGCGCCTACGCCGAGGAGGTGCTGCGCACCGCCGGCGCCGGCCTCGACGCCGCGGGGCGCGCGCTGCTCGAGGAGGACCTCCGGAGCCCCTGCACCGAAGAGATCGCCGTCTTCCGGGCGTTCGCCCGCGTGGTCGAGGAGGGCGAGCGCGGCTTCGTGGTGATCGACACGGCCCCGACGGGGCACACGCTGCTGTTGCTCGACGCGGCGGAGGCTTACCACCGCGAGGTGCTGCGGACCGCGGGCCGGGCGCCCGAGGAGGTTCGCCGCCTGCTCCCGCGCCTGCGGGACCCGTCGTTCACGAGGGTGCTCCTCGTGACCTTGCCCGAGGCGACGCCGGTCCACGAGGCGGCCGAGCTCCAGCGCGATCTCGCGCGCGCGGGCATCCGCCCCTTCGGCTGGATCGTGAACCAGAGCCTCTGGCCTCTGGCGGTGACCGATCCGGTGCTGGTCCGCCGCCGCGCGAACGAGCTCCGGTTCCACGACGAGGTCCGCGAGCTCGCGGCCCGGGTGGCGCTCGTGCCGTGGGCGCTCGCCCCGGACGGCGCGCGCGACGAGCTGCGTCCTTTCGCCGAGGTGCCCGTCTTCGTCGACAGGAGGCCGATCATGAACGAGCAGAGGAACGACGAGGTGCGGGCGGCGGTTCGGGAGCAGTACGGCGCGGTGGCCCGCGCGGGCGGCGGCGGCTGTGCGCCGGGATGCTGCGGCCCCGGCGCGAGCGCGAGCCTCGCTCTCGGCTACTCGGCGGACGATCTCGCCGCCGTGCCCGAGGGCGCGAACATGGGCCTCGGCTGCGGCAACCCGCAGGCGATCGCGGCGCTGCGCCCCGGCGAGACGGTCCTCGATCTCGGCGCCGGCGGGGGCTTCGACTGCTTCCTCGCGGCGAAGCAGGTCGGGCAGGCCGGGCTGGTCATCGGCGTGGACATGACCCCGGACATGGTCTCGAAGGCGCGCGCCAACGCCGCCAAGCTCGAGGCGAAGAACGTCGATTTCCGGCTCGGCGAGATCGAGCACCTCCCGGTCGCCGACGGCGCCGTCGACGTCATCCTCTCCAACTGCGTCATCAACCTCAGCCCCGACAAAGGCGCGGTGTTCCGCGAGGCGTTCCGGGTCCTCAAGCCGGGCGGCCGCCTCGCCATCTCGGACGTGGTCGCGATCGGGGTCATGCCCGAGGCGCTCGCGAACGAGATCGCCGCGCTCACCGGCTGCGTCGCCGGGGCCGCGAGCGTCGAGACGATCGAGGCGCTGCTCCGGGTCGCGGGGTTCGAGGCCGTCCGCGTCGACGTGAAGGAGGAGAGCCGCGCCTTCATCCGCGAGTGGATGCCGGGCTCGGGCGCCGAGCGCTACGTCGCGTCGGCGACGATCGAGGCGGTCAAGCCCGGCGGGAAGGCCGCCTGCTGCGGCCCCTCCTGCTGCGCGCCGGAGGCGTCGGCGTGATCGAGCGCCGCGTCGGCGCGGAGCTCTCCGGTGCTCCGGGGGCGGCGCCCGCCTCGTGCACGGGACCGACCGAGCGGAGGGCGTGGCGCGATCTCGAGGCGAAGCTGCGCCCGTTCGTGGCGCGTCGCCTGCGGTCGCGCGCCGACGTGGACGACGTGGTCCAGGACGTCTTCTTGCGGATGCAGCGCGGCCTCGGCGCGCTCCGCGACGACGAGCGCTTCGGGCCCTGGGTCTACCAGGTCGCCCGGAGCGCGATCGCCGAGCACCTGCGCGCGGCCGCGCGCCACCCGCTCGCCGAGGGCGATCCGCCCGAGGAGAGCGCGCCGCCGCCGGACGACGACGACGAGGGCGCCGTCGAGCGCGAGCTGGCCGCGTACGTGGCGCCGTTCGTGGCGATGCTGCCCTCGCCCTATCGCGAGGCCCTGACGCTGACCGAGCTCGAGGGCCTGACGCAGAAGGAGGCCGCCGCGATGCTCGGCGTCTCGCTCTCCGGGATGAAGTCGCGCGTGCAGCGCGGGCGCCAGCAGCTCCGCGCCGCGCTCGAAGCCTGCTGCCACATCGCGCTCGACGCGAGAGGCCGCGTGGTCGCGTGCGAGCCGCGGCCCGACGGCACGCTGCCGGACGGCTGCTGCGGATAGACGCGGCCGCAGAGGTTGTCGTCCCTCCGTCGCTCCGGCTACCCTCGCCCGACGCGGCGGGGGGCCACGTTCGGCCCGCGCGCGGGGAGAGACGGATGCGATCGAGCTCGGTTCGCGACATGGGGGTGATCGGTGCGGTCACGGCGCTCGGCCTCGCCGCGCTCGTCGGCGCCTGCGGCGGCGACGACACGACGGCGAGCAGCGGCGGTCAGGGAGGCTCCGGGCCGGGCACGACCACGGCCTCCGCGACGATCACGACCGGCGCCGGCGTGGGTGGCGGGACGGCGACGAGCGGCAACACCACGGGCTCGGGGCAGACGACCACGACCGGCGCGACCACCGGCGCGACGACGACGTCCGGCGGCGGCCCGACCATCGCCGAGTGCGAGGCGGTGTGCACCGACGGCCAGACCGGCGGCTGCAGCTCGGTCACCGGCGACTGCGGCAACTTCTGCTCGGCCCTGTTCGCGGTCGTGCCCGACGCCGGATGCGCGGCCGAGGCGGACGACTACTTCGTCTGCGTGACCACGCCCGCGAACGTGTGCGACGCGATGTGCACGACCGAGCAGGACGCGCTCCAGAGCTGCCTCACCGACTACTGCGTCATGAACTTCAGCAACCCCGATTGCCAGACGCTCGCCGGATCGTTCGGCTGAAGGGCGCCGGCAGAGCCCCGCTCGCGCCCGACTCGGCCTCGCCGGGCGTCGCTCGCGCGAGCGACCGCGCCTGTCCTTCCGCGCTCTCCTAGGAGCTCAGCCACCCGACGCCGAGCAGCATCGGGTCGGACAGCAGGCGCCGCATCCGCGCCACGCGATCGCCGGCGGGTCCGCTGTTGCCTTCGATGGTCTCGAGGCGATCGCTCTCCGCGTTCTCCACGACGCCGATGTGCCCGGTCCAAGCGCCGGGATCGCCGCGGTGCCACACCACGATCATCCCCGCCTCGATGGGGCGCCCGGGGAGATCGTGCTTCGGCCACCAGCGCGACTTCGCCTGGAGCTGCGCCATGACGGCCTTGGCGCCCGCGGAGCCCGCGATCGGCGAGGGCAGCCCGGTCGCCGCCTCGGCGGCGCGGAGCCACGAGGTCACGGCCGCCGCGCACCAGTTCGCCGGCGGCGCGACATGGACCGCGCGCAGCAGGGCGTTCACGCGCGGGCCGCTGTTCCCCGCGACCTCGCGCACTCCGGCGCCGGTCGCCTCGTCGAAGAGATCGCGGCGCGCGGCCGCCAGCACCTCGGCGGCGAAGCGATCGATTGCCGCGAGATCGACGGCGGCGCCGGCCGCCGGCGGGGGGAGCGGCTCGACGGCGCGCCCGGACGCGGGCTCGGCGGCCAGCGCGATCGCCCAGGTGGTCGCGTCGACGACGCCGTCGGGCTCGAGGCCGTGCCGCCTCTGCCACGCCTTCGTCAGCGCCTCGGTCGCCGGGCCGAAGAGGCCGTCGGCCGTGGTCTCGAGGATCCGCTGCCACGCCGCCACGTGCTCGCCCTGCATGCCGCGGCGGATCGTGGGCGGAGCAGGCGCGGGGATCACCGGCCCTGCCGGCGCGGGGCCGGGCGGGACGGCCGAGGCGGCCTCGGGCACGACGCCGGGGTGCCGCGTCACCCGGAGCACGCCGTCGTCGCTGACGAGCGCCGCGAGCTCCGGCGAGCGCGCGACGTCGAGGAGATCGCGCTCGATGCCGTCGAGCGTCATGCGGGTCCGGACCAGGCGGAGGACCTGCGAGTAGTCGACGTGGTGGCGATCGTGGCGCGTGCCGACCGACTGCCACAGCTTCGCGCCGCGCGGGCCGAGGTGGGGCGCGTCGCTCGCGTGCCAGCCGTAGTTCACGCCGAGGCTCGGCCGGCCCACCAGGGCGTTGTCGAGGATCCAGTCCTTGCCGACGGTCGACACCAGGCCGGCGGCGCCGGCGATCTTGGCGTCGACCTCGCGGCTGTGGCGCACCATCGCGCGCTTGGAGTGCATCGGCGGCGCGCCGGCGGGCGGTGGCTGCGGCTGGATGCACGGCGTGATGCGCACCACGGCCTGCTCGTGAACGAGATCGGCGATCCGCGACGTGGGGAGCGAGGCGCCGAGGATGTCGGCGATCTGCTGCGCGAGCGTGTGCGAGACGCTGATCCGGACGCCTCCGATCGTGAGCGCGTCCTCCGCGACCCAGAGGCTGCCCTCGTGGCCTGCCGCGCGGGCGTGGACCTCGGCCCACCGGATCGGATCGTGAGCGCCCGATCGGACCGCCTCGAGGATCGCGGCGTCGCGCGCCGGCCCGGGCCACTCCGGCAAGCTCTCGAGCAGCCGCGCGCCGGTCGAGGCGGGCGCGGCCGCCGCGGTCGTCGCGTCGGGCGTGGCGCTGAACGCCGAGACGGGCGCGGTCGCCGGAGCCTCGGGCGCCGTCGCCGCAGCGCGCCGCGCGCGCGCCTGGCGGAGGGCCGCCCACGTGCGCGGGCCGACGATCCCGTCGACCGCGAGGCCCTGCTCGCGCTGGAACCGCTTCACCGCGTCGCGGGTGCGGGCGTCGAGGTTGCCGTCGGCCGCGCCGACGTCGTAACCCAGCCCGGCGAGGGCGCGCTGCACCTCGAGGACCGAGCCGGCGTCGTCGGACGCGTGCTCGGCGCGCCAGGCCTCGAAGTCGTCGGCGAGCGACGGGAGCGCGACGCCGAAGAGCCGCTCGACCACGGGCCGGATCGCGCGGTAGCGCGCCGGGTAGATGGCGATGCGCGGCCCGAAGGTGAGCTGGCGCATCACGTCGGCGACCCAGGGCTCGCTCCACTTCGGCCCCGCGCCGCGCTCGACGGCGATGGCGAGCTGATCGGCCGCCGTCTTCGGCAGGTTGGCGGCGAAGCTCAGGAACGCGGCGCGCACCGCGCCGACGATCCCTTCGCTCGGGCGCCCGTCGTCGAAGAGGACGGACCTCGCCGCGGGCATCGCGAACGAGAGCACGCGCCGCCGCGTCCGCTCGAGCTGCGCCTCGCGCGCGGCGGGCTCGGCCCAGACGCCGGCGAGGCAGGCCGCCCAGAGCTTGGCGTGCGCGCGCGACTCGGCGTCCCACGAGCCGACCTTGCCCGAGCTGCGGAGGAGGAAGAGCGACCGCTGCTGGCTCGCGTCGTCGACCTCGCGCCCTCCCTCGAAGGTGAAGCGCCAGCGGCCCGCCGCGTTGCGCCCGAAGGCGGCGCGGCTCTGCGCGAGCGCCGGATCGAGCGCGGCCAGCGTGGCGCCGCGTTCGCGCGCCGCGCCGAGCAGGTCCGAGACCCCGAAGAAGCTCGCCTCGCACCACTGGATGAGGCCCACCGAGACGACGCACCGGTCGTACATGTTGATGGCGTCGTAGTGCCCGCCCTCGGTCGCCGTGATCACCGCGACCGCCTTGTCCTCGAAGGTGGGGAGGTGGGAGGCGTCGAAGGGGATCACGCCCCGGAAGAAAGGGCCCTCGTAGCCGCCGTAGCCGCCCCAGCCGATGTCGCTCGGTTGCACCATCGTCGCCTCCCTCCCGCGCAGGAGCGGAGCTTAGGGCAACACCGGGGTCGACGTCGCCGCCGCCGTCGCGCGGATCAGCGGGTGACGCAGGCGCGCAGGAGCGGATCGTTCGGCGTTCGCGCCGACGCGCGCAGCTCGGCCGCGGTCGCGCGCAGCCAGTCGCCGCAGCCGCGGAGGTCGACCGGGAGATCGCCGCGGCGGCGGCTCGGGCGATCGTGGGGCTCGGCGCGATCGAGCCGGCGGGCGAGATCGTCGCAGGCCCGGGCTCTCTCGCAGACCTCCTCGACGCGCGGCACTTCGGCGATCTCGTGCCAGAGACGCCGCGCCTCCGGCGCCGCGAGCGACGGGAGCGAGGCCGACCACGTGGCCTCGTCGTCGCTGTGCCGGAAGACGGCGCGGTCCGGCGTGAACGCGACGCGCACCAGCGGCCCGCTCGCGAGCGCGAGCGACCAGCCCCGGTCGGGGCGGTGGCGCCATTTCATCAGCCCCGAGCTCCAGCCGCGATCGTCCTTCGCGAAGAAGCGATCGCGATCGAGGCAGAGGACCGGCGCGACGGCCCCGTCCTCGAGCGCCTGGCCTCCCCAGCAAGTCCCGGTGGGCGCCGGCGGCGGGGGGCCCGCAATCGCGGAGGCGAGATCGGGCGCGGCGGCCACGAGCGGCGTGTACCCGCTCAGCGAGGCCGCCCAGTTCACGTCGGTGGCCACGATCCACGCCGCCGAGAGGGCGCCCATCGGCAACCCGCCGCGCACGGCGACCGGCGGGAGATCGAACGGCTGCGCGCGCTCGCGGCTCCAGCGGTAGAGCGATCGATCGGTGACCATCCAGACGCCGTCGCCGGCCGGCGCCAGCCCCAGCACCGCCTCGGCGCCGCGTCCCGTGCCGTCGCAGGCGTCGGGATCGAGCTCGCAGAGATCGGTGGTGGGCGGGCAGGCCGAGGGATCGATCGCGCAGAGATCGTGCGTCTCCGGCGGCGCGCCCCCGAGGAACGGCCGGAGCGCCCCCACGGGATCGCGCTGCTCGCGGCGCCCCTTGGCGGCTTGCCACGCGACCGAAACCTCGCGATCGCAGAGGCGGAGCAGGCGGCCCGACGTCCGCATGTGCACGAGCCCGATCCCCGCGAGCACGCAGCCCGCGCGCTCGGGATCGCGGACGATGCCGGTGACCGGATCGCAGCCCGGGTTGAACGGCCCGTCGCAGAGGCCCGGCCCGTCGACGCGCTCGACCGCCTCGACGTGCCCGGTGCCGAGCTCGACGCGGTAGAGCGCGCCGCCGAGCTCGCCGCTGTTCGCCCCGACGTAAGCGAGCGACGCATCGGCGGCCGCGACGGACATCTGCTGCACCCGCCCGCGGCGGAGCGGCTGATCGAGCGCGACGCCGCGCGGCCCGCCCGACGCGCCGAGCACGAAGAGGGCGCGCTCGGTGACGACGAGGGCGCGGCCGCCGATCTCGTCGAGCCCGAGCGGCGCCGTGGCGGGCGACGACATCTCGAAGAGCGGCTCCCACCCCCCGCCCGCGCGTTGCCAGACGCGCAGATCGCTCGAGTGCGGATCGGCCGCCAGCGCCCACAGGCCGCCGGCCGCGGTGCGCCGGATCGCGACGACGACATGCGCCTCGAGGTGCTGGCGGCGCTCGCCGGTGGCGACGTCGACCGACGCGAGCGTCCCGTCGGCGCCGCGCGCCCAGAGCTGGCCCTCGTAGAAGGCGACCTCCGCGACTTGCGCGCTCAGGCCCCGTGTGACGCGCTCGCCCCTTCCATCGGGCACGGCGATCGCGGGCGCGAGCGGCGGGACGACGGCCGCCGCGCCGCCGCAGGAGGAGAGGAGCGCGCCGGCGACCAGGATCGCCGGCGTGACGTGCATCGGCTCGAAACAACGACCGCCCATGCAACCCTCCGCCTGTCCAGGTTACGGCAGGACCCTGGTCCTTGTCCTCGTCTCTGTCTTTGTCCTTGTCCTCGTCTCGGTTCTCGTCCTCGTCCTCGTCCTCGTCTCTGTCCTTGTCCTTGTCCTTGTCCCTGTCCCGTGGTCGCGGCTCATCTCCGCCTCGTGTCCGCGACGGCAGCACCGCGGGCCGGCCATGCGCGGCGCGTTCCCACCTTGGTAAGGGGGGCTGGCGAGGAGGCCAGGCACACGATGTGCTCCCGCCCGGCCAGCGCGAAGGCATGTCGCGACCTTCACGCGCGCGGGTTGACCCGCAGCTCGCGGTGGGTCGCGAGCTCGACGAGCCCCACGCCGCCGTGCTCGAGCCCGATCCCGAGCCATCCCGGCGGCCCGAAGGCGAGCCCGACCACGTTGCACGCGAAGGTCAGCTCGTTGCGGACGGCGCGCGCGCCGTACTCGGCGACGGCAATCTCCCTCGGCGAGCGGGCCCACGCGATCCAGACGCCGTCGCTCGAGCACGCCACGGGGCCCACGGTCGGTCCCACGACGATCGTCTCGGTGTGGCCTCCGTGCGCTCCGACCCGGTGCACGCCGTGCGGCGTCGTCACGATCCAGAACCCGTCGGGATGGCGATCGACGCCGGTCACGGGCGCACCCGCGTCGATCGTGGACGCGACCGCCCGCGAGTCGACGTCCACGAGCGCGGCGCGGCCATCGGCGGTCGCGATCAGGAGCCGGCCTCCATCGCTCGAGAACGCCGCGCAGATCGGATCCGCGATGCGAACGCGCGTCACCGGAGCGCCGGGCGTGAGCACGATGGCCGAGCCTGGCGCGAGCACGGCCGCACGCCCCGACGCGGCGACGGCCAGACCTCGCGCGGGCAGGGCGACGTGCGCCGTCTCGAAGCGATCGCCGGACGCCGCGATCCAGCGGACCATGCGGCCGTCCTCGTCGACCGTGATCGCCGATCGGCTGGTGAGCCCGACCGCGACCAGCGGCGCTTCGGTGTACCGGCGCCACGCCGACGCGCCGCCCCCGCTCGAGGCGACGAGCGAATCGCCCATTGCCATGGCGAAGCGGTCACTGCCGGCGTCGAAGGCGAAGCGAGACGCTTGCATGGCGTTCACGGGCAGATGCTCCTGCACCGCGAACGAGGCGGCGCGAGCGGGCACCGACGGGCGATGCGACGTCGCCTGACGCGTGCGTCATCCTCGTGTGCGGAACGGCGGCGCTGGCCCCTCGTTGCCGTTCCGCAGCGCCGGAACCGCCCCCGTCTCGTCACGCGGATCGCGCGCGCTGCGCCAAGGCGCCCGGTGCGGGCACGGCGCCTCGCCGAACGCCTCCACCCGCTCGCCGCCGAACGGCAGCGCCGCCCGCGCCGCCGCCTGCCGTAGCTCGCCGGTCGTGTCGGCGCCCTCGCACCCCTCGCCTCCACTGCGGCGCCGCGCCCGCTCGGCGGCGCAGGCCCGACCATACGCCCGCGCGCGGTCCAGCGTTCCCGCCGCCGCGTCGGCCGCCAGCTCGCGCGTCCAGCGCGCGTCGGCCGCCTCCCACTCGTCGGGCGTGAGATCGTGCGCCTCGAGCCGGTCGGCGCGCTCCGCGGGCTCGCACTGCAGGAGCTCGGCCGAGATCGCGCTCCAGGCCTCGAAGCCCAGCTCGGCCGCGTCGCCGTGGGGGTCGCTTTCGCCGACGGTCCCCCCCGCCGCGACCGCGCTGCCCCCGCCCGAGCTCACCATCACGTTCCCGCCGAGCACGACGACGCAGCCGCCCATGAGCGCGACGGTCGCCCCGCACCCGTTGGAGAGCACGAGGCAGCCGGAGGTCATGCTGAGCACGCAGCCGGCCGCCTCGACGAGGAGCTCCTCGCTGGCGTCGAACGTCGTGACCGGCGCCTTGACACGGAACGAGGGCGACTCGAACGCGTGCGTCGCGCTGGCGAAGCTCACGTAATCGGCGCAGCGCTGCTGGTGCGGCCCGCCGACGCAGACGTTCTGCCCGACGCCCACGCGGACGTTGCGCCAGCCGGTGACGAACAGATCGTCGTTCGCGCCGATGGTCGTCTGGCGGAACGCGCCGACGGTGTGCTGCTCGTTCGATTGCAACAGCGTGGTGCGGTCGCCGCCGACGGTGACGCTCTCGGCGCCGTCGACGCCGTGCGTTCGATCGTTGCCGACCGAGCTGGACTGCATGTCGCCTACCGCGTTGGATCGATCGACCATGGCCCCGTCTCCTTACGCAAGCGCGCGCTCCGCCCTGACCACCAAGGGACGCACGAGGCCGGGCGCGCTTGGCTCCGGCGTGGATGGAGGTCGCTCGCGCCGACGCTGCGCTCCGAGCTCCCTGCACCTGTATCGGCGCCGCGCCGGACGAGCGCTCAACTTTCTTCGCCTCGGTCCGGCGCGCTCTGGTTTCGCGGACTTGGCGCCACGCGCCCCGGTCACGCAGCGCTTGTCGGACGACCGGTCTCCGTGCTGCTCTCGCCCAGGGGGGCGGAACGAGCCGACCGCGCGGTCGCCCCGCCGAAGCCGATGCCCGATCTCCCCACGCCGCCCGGCCAGAGCCCGTTCCACGTCAGGGGCTCGAGCTACCTGCGCATGCGGGACTACATCGATCAGAAGCTCCCGGGCGGGATCGAAGCCGTCCTCGCCCGGCTCGAGGGGGCGGAGCTCCGGCAGTTCGCCCGGCAGGTGTTCCTGCCGGTGAGCTGGTACGACGCCCTCCCGCTGCTGCCGCTCTCGGACGCGATCGCCGCCGTCGAGGGCCGCCCCTACGCCGACTCGGTCCGGCACCGCGCCGTGCTCGCCGCCGAGAGCGATCTCTCGGGCCTCTACCGCGTGCTCCTCAAGGTCGTCTCTCCCGAGCTCGCGATCGAGCGGCTGCAGCGGACGCTGATGCGCTACTTCGACTTCGGTCGGATCGACGGGATGGTCACGACGAGAGGGCGCTCCGAGGGACGTCTCTCGGGCTTCCCCGCGCCGCTCGTGCGCTGGTTCGCGCCGATGGTGACGGGCTACGCCCCCGAGGTCCTCCGGGCGGCGGGAGCGATCGGCGCGCGCGCCCACGTGGCCGCCCCGCAGCGCGAGGGCGCGCGGCTCGGGATCGAGACCGTCACCCTCACGCTCCACTTCAGCTGGAGCTGATCAGTTGCAGAAGAACTCGCCCTGCAGACAGACGCAGGTGGTGCCGCCGTAGGTGCACTGCTGCATCCCGCCGACGTTGCACGCGTCGCCCGGCTGCGGCTGCTGCGGCGGGCAGGCCTCGAAGCAGTTCCAGTCGCCGCCGAAGCAGGCGCAGTGCGCGGTGGCGTAATCGCATTGCAGGCCCGGGTCCTGGCACATGCTGTTGTCCTGGGGCTGGTCCGGCGGGCACACCGCGCAGCTCCAGTTCTGGTTGAAGCAGGTGCACTGGCTCGCGCCGTAGTAGCAGCTCGAGCCCATGCCCATGCACTGGTCGCCGTCCTGCGGCTCCTGCGCCGGGCAGTTGGTGCAGTTCCAGTTCCCGTTGAAGCCGCACTGGCACTGGTTGTCGCCGTAGATGCAGTGCGTGCCCGGGGGCGCGCAGGCCGAGCCGTCCTGCGGCGCGTCCTGCGGGCACGCCGGGGGCGGAGGAAGCCCGCCGCCGGCGCCCATGCCGCCGGCGCCCGCGCCGCCGGCGCCGGTGGTCGTCGTGGTGCCGCCGCCGCCGTTCCCGGTCGAGGTGGTCCCGGTCGAGCCGCCGCCCGCGCCGGTGGTGGAGCCGCCGCCGCTGCCGGTCGTGCCGCTGGTGGTCGTGCCGCTGGTGGTCGTGCCGCCCGTGGTGCCGCCGGTCTCGCTGGTGACCGAGTCGCCGCAGGCGCCCGCGAGCGCCAGGGAGAAGCCCATGCAGGAAAGGAGAGCGATTCTACGCATCGCGCGAGCGTACCGCAGACCTCGGCGCGGTTGAACCCGCCGCGCCTTCCGCCGGGCCGTTCGGTCGCCTGCGAGGCGCGAGATCGAGCCGCACGAGAGGACTGCTCCGGTAGCTGCGCTGGTGCACGCGGAACCCCGCCGCGTCGAAGAGGGACAGCGTCCCCTTGTAGACGAAGGCGCCGGGCTGAGGGCGTCCCGCGCGGGTGACCACCGGGTAGCCCTCGAGCACGCGGGCTCCGGCGCGCCGCGCCTCGTCGACGGCGGCGGCGAGGAGGCGGCGCGAGACCCCGCGCCGGCGCCACTCGCGCTGCACGAAGAAGCAATTGACCGACCAGACCTCGGCGGCGTCGGCCACCGCGTAGGACCGCTTCGTCTCGGTGAGCGGGAACGCGGCGCGCGGACCGAGCGAGCACCAGCCGACGGCGCGGCCCCCGGCGAGGGCGAGGATGCCGCGCGCCTCGCCGGCGGTGACGAGCGCCTTGAAGGCGCGGCGGGCGCGCTCGCCCTTGAGCTCGTCGAAGGCGCGCCTCGAAGGGGCCCGCCAGTACATGCACCAGCACCCGCCGCAGGCGCCGCGCTGTCCGAAGAGCTCCTCGATCGCGGGCCAATCGGCGGGCGCGATGGGTCGGACCTCGAGCGCGGCCTCGGCGGGAGGCTCGGACGCGCGCGCAGCGGCGCCGGGCGCGGCGCGGCGAGGCCGGGCGTCGATGAGCGCCTGGAGCTTCGGCGGAATGGGACGGCAGGCGCAGTGACGGGCGTGGGCGAGGTGCCACGCGATGCGCTGCTCGACCGTGGGTGACGCGGGCATCTTGTGCTTCGCGTGCCAGCGCTCGTTGATCGGCATGGCGCGATGGTAGCCCAGCAGCGCGCGCGTGCGCCCTCGTGCCTCGAGCCCGAGCCCCGGTGGTAGAGTCTGCCCGTGAGCGAGCCCGAGCGGCAGCAGCCGGGGGACGTGGTCGTGCTCGAGAAGGTCGCGCCGACCGGGTGGTCGTGGAGCATGCAGCTCGTCCGCCTCGCCGGCGGCGGCGTCCTCGTGCACAGCCCGACGTGGCTCGGCGAGGGCACCTTCGAGCGGGTCTCGGCGATCGGCGAGCCGCGCGTGCTCTTCGCGCCCAACCACTTCCACCACCTCTCGCTCCAGCGGTTCCGCGATCGCTGGCCCGCCGCGGTCGTCGTGGCGAGCGAGGCGGCGCTGCCGCGCCTGCGCGACGAGGGGCACCGAGGCCTCGCCGAGCTCGAGTCGGCGTCGGGGCTGCTTCCTCCCGGCGCGTCGTGGCTCCGCTGCGAGGGCACGAGGAGCGGCGAGGCGTGGCTCTCGCTCGCGCGCGGCGCGGGGCGCGCGTGGATCGTGTGCGATGCCTTCTTCCACGTGACGCGCCCCCTCTCCGGAGTGACCGGGCTGGCGCTGCGCGCCCTCGCGGTGGCGCCGGGGCTGCGCGTGAGCCGGACGTTCCGCTGGCTCGCGCTCCGCGACCGGGCCGCGTACCGGGCGTGGGCGCTCGCCGCGATCGCGCGCGAAGCGCCGTCGGAGCTCCACGTCTCGCACGGCGAGCGGCTCGCCGCGCCGGATCTCGCCGCGCGATTGACCGGCGCGATCGAGCGGGCGCTCTGAGCCGCTTCGTCGCCTCGGCGCCCTCCTCGCGGGCGCCGCGCCCGAGGCCGGCTATGCTCCGTCGGTCGTGGATGGTCGGATGAGCAGGAGCCTCGCGCGCGCCGTCGTCCTCGTCGGGCACGGCTCGGCGCCGCGCGACATGCCGCGCGCGCTGGTGCAGCGGCTCAAGGCGCTCGAGGCGCAGCGCCGCGCGGCGCGGGCCCGAGCGACCGACGAGGAGATCGAGCTCGAGCACCGGATCCGGAGCTGGCCGCGATCGATCGCGACCGATCCCTACATGGCCGGCATCGAGGCGATCGCCGGCAAGCTCCGGGCGAAGATGAGCGGCGTCACCGTCGTCGTGGCCTACAACGAGCTCTGCGCGCCGAGCATCGAGGACGCGGTCGCCGCGCTGGTCGCGGCCGGCCACGGCAAGGTCACCCTGGTGACGACGATGCCCACCCCGGGCGGTGCGCACTCCGAGATCGACATCCCCGAGGCGGTGGCCGCGCTCTCGGCGCGCTACCCCGAGGCGCGCATCCGCTTCGCCTGGCCCTTCGACCTCGACGCGTTCGCCGAGATGCTCGCGGCCCAGGTGGCGCGCTGGGACTGAGGAGACCCCTTCAGCCCGGCGCGTCGGCGCCGTCCGCCGCGACCATGGCCCGCACCGGAGGAGCCGCGCGCGCACGCCGTGCGAGGCGCGCCTCGATCCGCCAGAGCAGGAGCGGCAGCGCGGCGGCGAGCGCCATCGACAGGCCCGCCACGCCTCGCATCCCCTCGAGCTTCTTGTCCGGCAGCTCGCGGAGCAGCTGCGATCCGGTGATCGCGCCGGAGGCGGCCGCGAGGTGCTGGACGGCCGACTGGACCGACATGAAGCCCGCGCGCTCGGCCGGCGCGGGCACCTTGCTCGAGACGGTGTTGAGCGGCACGTTGCGGAAGGACGTCGACACCATGAAGCCGACGAAGAGCGCCATCACCGGGACGGCGGGGACGCTCGGCAGGAACCCGACGGCGAGGACGGCGAGGAACGCGGCGGTGCCGAAGGCCGACAGGGTGGTCGCGCCGAAGCGGTCGACGAGGCTGCCGATCAGGCGAAGGACGACGAAGCTGACGACGCCCCCGACGAGGTAGAGCAGCCCCAGCCGATCGCGCGGATAGCCGGCGTTGAACTGGAGGTAGGCCGAGAGGTTGGGGACGATGGCGAAGCTCGCCATCATCACGCTCGCCGTCGCGCCGAGCGTGAGCAGCGCGAGCGGGTTGCCGAGGAGATCGCGCGCGCGCTGCCTCTCGGGGCGGCCCGCGGCGAGGTGGAGCCGGAGCTTCGGCATCACGAAGAGCGCGCTCGCCGCGACCACGAGGCCGAGGCCCGCCACGGCGAAGAACGGGACCCGCCAGCCGCCCCGGCGCGCGAGCTCGAGGCCGGCGGGAACGCCGAGGACCGACGCGACGGCGAAAGCGCCCATCACCGCGCCCATCGCCTTGCCCCGCCGCTCGGCGGGGACCACGTCGGCGACGATCGAGAGGGCCAGCGACGACGCCGGTCCGCCGAAGCAGCCGGCGACGACGCGCGCCGCCATGAGGGTGCCGAGGCCGGTGCACACGCCGCCGGCGGCGGTGCCCAGCACCAGCCCGAGCATCGCGACCGCGAGGGCGCTGCGCCGGTCGAAGCGATCGAGGAAGAGCGACCCGATCATGCCCGCGATCGCGGCCGCGGCGGTGTAGCTGCCGCCGATGAGCCCGAGGCGCGAGGTCGGGATGCCGAGCCCGGCCGCGAAGTCCGGGCCGAGCGGCATCACCATCATGAAGTCGAGGATGTTGACGAACTGGACCGCGCCCACGAGCACGAGGATGGTGCGCTCCGAGATCTTCGGGGGGCTGGGGGCGAGGCCCCCGACGGAAGCTTGATCGGGCATCGAGGTCGGTGGGGGCGGCGCGGCGCGCAGCGAGCGCGCGGCCCGCCAGCATCGAGCGGAACGAGCGCCGCGTCAAAGCCGCCGCGCGCACCGGCGCCGCTCGCCGATCACGCCGCGGGCGGAGCGAGCGCGTCGCGCCTGCGGCGGAGGACCTCGTCGATCGCCCTCCACGTCGCGAGGCGCACGCGCTCGACGTCGCGCGGATCGTCGGGATCCCCGCGCGTGTCGATCGGCGCGAGCACGTGGTACTCGAGCGGGACCCGGCGCGGCCAGAAGCGCCTCGGCAGCGGCAGATCGTAGCGGGCGGAGCCCGCCCAGCGGCGGCCCAGCGTGTGCTCGCGCCGGCGGACCTCGAAGAGCTCGTCGGGGCCGACGCCGGCGAACGGAAGGATGGGCACGCCGGCGCGCATCGCCACGCGGGCGAAGCCGGCGCGATCGCCCCACCTGAGCGTGTGCGCCTCGCGCGAGAGCTTGAACGCCTCGTCGACGCCGCCCGGGTAGACGCAGACGAGCTCGCCCGCGCGCAGGAGCCGCACGGCGCCGTCCGGGCTGCCGGGGACGATGCCGGCCGCCGCGAGCAGCCGCGGCAGGCCCGGGATGCGCCACAGGTTGCGATCGGCCAAGAAGCGCGGCACCCGGCCGGTGGCGAGCGCGAACAGCGCGGCGAGCGGGACGCCGTCGAAGCCGAGCAGCCCGTGGTTGCCGACCAGCAGGGCGCCGCCCTCGCGCGGCACGCGCTCGGCGCCGGCGAGCGCCGCCTGGAAGCGCGCCGCGATCGCGCGCGCGACGCGCTGGCCTCCTTCGGTCGTCGCGACCGCCTGCAAGAGCGTCGGCGGCAGGCGGGCCGGACGCTCGGCGAGGGCCGAGGGCTCGCCGGCCGGCGCTTCCGGCGCGCGCACCGGCGCCCGCGCGGGCTCGGCGCGCGCCGAACGCGCCGGCGCTCGTGCCGGCTCACGCGCCGTCCCCTCCTTGCCCACGACCCTGACGCGGACCGCCATCGCCTGCTCCGCACCTGTCCATGGCGCCTCCGGCGATCACGCCAAGGGCGCCGGCTCGAGCAGGCGGAGGAGGGCCGCCTCGTCGAGCGTCGCCACGCCGAGCGCGCGCGCCCGATCGAGCTTCGAGCCCGGCTCGGCGCCGACGACGAGCCAGTCGGTCCTCTTCGAGACGCTCGAGGTGACCTTCCCGCCCGCCGCCTCGATGCGCGCCCGGGCCTCCTCGCGCGAGAGCGACGGGAGCGTGCCGGTGATCACCAGGGTCTTGCCTCTCAGCGGCCCGCCGGCCGCCCGGCGCTCCTCGGCGAGGCGCACGCCTGCGCGCCGGAGCTTCTCGACGAGCGCCTGCGTGCGGGGTCGATCCATGAACTCGCGGATCGATCGCGCGATCACCGGCCCGATGCCCTCGACGGCGGCGAGCTCGTCGGCCGACGCGCGCTGGATCGCGTCGATCGATCCGAACGCGTCGGCGAGCAGGCGCGCCGCGCTCTGGCCCACGTGGCGGATCCCGAGCGCCACGAGGAGGCGATCGATGGGTCGGTCCTTCGCCGCCGCGATCGCGTCGAGGAGGTTCTGGCTCGATCGATCGGCGAACGAAGGGAGCGAGGCGACGTCGCGGTGCGCCAGCGTGAAGAGGTCCCCGGCGTCGCGGACGAGGCCGCGCTGGAGGAGCGCGTGCGCCGTCGAGTGGCCGAGGTGCTCGATGTCCATCCCGCCCCTCGAGGCGAAGTGGACGACGCGCTCGAGCGCCTGCGCCGGGCAGTCGACGTTCTCGCAGCGGGTCACCGCCTCGCCCTCGGGCCTGGTCACGGGTCCGCCGCACGCTGGACACCGCGACGGCATCACGAAGCGGCGCTCCTGGCCGCTGCGGAGCGAGGGGATGGGGGCGACGACCTCGGGGATCACGTCCCCCGCGCGGCGGACGACGACCGTGTCGCCGATGAGCACGCCCTTGCGCTCGACCTCGTCGGCGTTGTGGAGGGTCGCCATCGAGATGGTGACCCCGCCGACGCGGACGGGCTGCAGCACCGCGAACGGCGTCAGCGCCCCGGTGCGGCCCACGCTCACCAGGATGTCGTCGAGCCGCGTCGTCTGCTCCTCGGCGGGGAGCTTGTAGGCGATCGCCCAGCGCGGCGCCTTCGAGGTGGCCCCGAGCTCGCGCTGGGCGGCGAGGTCGTCGATCTTCACCACCGCGCCGTCGATCTCGTGGGCGAGCGCGTGCCGGCGCTCCTCGATGCGCCGCAGGTACCTCTTGATCTCGTCGAGCGAGGCGCACCGCGTCGACTCGGGGTGCACGCGGAGGCCGAGGCCGCGCAGGTACTCGAGCGCCTCCCAGTGCGTGGCGAGGTGGACGCCGTCCGCGCGCACGAGCCCGTGGAAGTAGATGCTCAGGGGGCGCGCCGCGGTGACGCGCGGATCCTTCTGGCGGAGCGTCCCGGCGGCGGCGTTGCGCGGGTTGGCGAAGAGCGGCTTCTTGGCGGTGCCGAGATCGGCGTTGAGCTCGGCGAAGGCGGCGAGCGGGAGGAAGACCTCGCCGCGCGCCTCGAGCCACGCCGGCGCCGCGCCGGAGAGCCGCGCCGGCAGCGCGCGGATGGTGCGCAGGTTGGCGGTCACGTCCTCGCCGACGGCGCCGTCGCCGCGCGTCGCCCCGCGGGTGAGCCGGCCCTGCTCGTAGACGACCGCGACCGAGACGCCGTCGATCTTGGGCTCGCCCACGAGCGCGCCGGGCTCATGACCGAGGCCGCGCACCACGCGCGCGTACCAGGCGTCGAGCTCGGCGTCGTCGAAGGCGTTGTCGAGCGAGAGGAGGCGCTCGGAGTGGCGGACCGGCGCGAACAGCGCCGCAGGCGGCGCGCCGACGCGCTGGGTCGGCGAGTCGGGGGTGACGAGCTCGGGGTGGCGCCGCTCGATGGCGTCGAGCTCGCGGACGAGCTCGTCGTAGCGGGCGTCCGAGATCTCGGGGGCCGCGAGCACGTGGTAGAGGTAATCGTGGCGGCGGATCTCGGCGCGGAGCTCCTCGGCCCGGATCCGCGACGCGGCGAGGTCCGCCTCTGCCGCCCGCTCGACCGCCTCGACGACCGACCCATCCGCCATGGGGCCTCCTCGCTCCATGGTGGGGCCGGAGCGCCTCCGCCGTCGAGGTGCGCCTCTTGCAGCCGCGTCGGGCGGAGGCCCCGCTTGATCAAGCCGCACATCGCCGAGTACCTCGACAAGAAGGGCGTGCCCTGGATCGCCCACGCGCACCCGCGGCGGTTCTCGGCCCAGGAGACGGCCGCCGTCGACCACGTCAGCGGCAAGCGCTTCGCCAAGACGGTGGTCCTCGAGCAAGACGGCCGCTTCGTCCTCGCGGTGCTGCCGGCCCACCTCGACGTCGACACGCGCCGGCTCGAGGCCGACATCGGCCGCGTCCGGCTCGCCGAGGAGCGGCGCTTCGCGGGACGGTTCGGCGACTGCGAGGTGGGGGCGATGCCGCCGCTCGGCGAGCTCTACGGCATGGAGGTCGTCGTCGATCACACCCTCGTCGAGCAGCCGTCCATCGTCTTCAACGGCGGCACCCACGAGGACTCGGTCGAGATGCGGACCGACGACTTCCTCGCGCTCGCGCCGGCGAGGGTCCTCGACTTCGGCTTCCCGGCGTGGGAGCACCTGCGCGTCCGCGCCAGCTGAGGAGCGCTCGTCACGCGGCCGCGAGCACGCCGCTCTCCTCGAGCGCGCGGCGCGCCGCCCGGTATTTCTCGAGCATCTCGGCGTAGGTGAAGTGGGCGTTGCGCCCGCTCGGGTTGGGCAGGACGAAGAGGCGGGCGCCGCCGAAGTCTTCGGGCCGCTCCCCGCACTCGACCGGCCCCGACCGCTTGCCGGCGAACGCGCGGTAGGCGGTGACCCCGACGAAGACGAGCGCCGCCGGTCGGACCCGTCGCACGAGGCGCGCGAGGCGGGCGCGCCCGCGCGCGAGCTCGTCGGCGCGCAGCGCGGCGGCGCTCGCGGTGCTCCTCGGGACGAGGTTGGTGAGCCCGAGCCCGAGCGCGTGGAGCTCGAGCTCTTCGGCGGGGGCGAGCTGCCTCGGCGTGAAGCAGGACTCGTGGAGCAGCCGCCAGAACGCGTTGCGCGGGTTGGCGAAGTGATGCGCCACGCGGGCCGACGTGGGGCACGGGTTGATGCCCACGAAGAGCACGCGGACGCCCGGCTGCACGACGGGGGGGACGGGGCTCGGGGAGGAGCGTGGCACGGCGACTCCGTGGGGCGGCGCGTCCCAGGAAGCGAGCTCACTGGTCACCGCGCGCCCGGGACCCCAGGGATCCCGAGGCTGCCATCGGGCTCGGGTCGATCCGCCCCCGACCCAAGGTCGGCCGCCGAGGCGGAACGCATGACCCAGCCGTCGCGACAGAGCTCGATGCCCGGACCGGACGCGCTGCCGGTCCTGCCGCTGCGCGACACCGTCGTCTACCCCGCCACGGTCGTGCCGATCCTCATCGGTCAGGAGCGCTCCGTCAGGCTGGTCAGCGATGCGCTCGCCGTGAACCGCCTCGTGGCGCTGGTCGCGCAGCGCACGAACGAGGTCAAGTCCGCCCAGCCCGGCGATCTCTACCGCCTCGGGACGCTGGCGCGCGTCCACGACGTCGTCCGCGTGCAGGACAGCGGCCTGCGCGTGGCGGTGCAGGGGCTCGAGCGCGTGCGCGTGCACCAGTACGTGCAGACGGAGCCCTACCTCGTCGCGCGCATCGAGCGCGCGCCCGACGTCACCGAGACGGGGCTCGAGGCGGACGCGCTGGCGCGGACGGCGCGCGAGCTCTTCGTGCGGATGGTGTCGCTCGACGCCGAGCTGCCGGACGAGCTCGTGACCGCGGTGCAGGCGGTCTCGGACCCGAGGTCGATCACCTACCTCCTCGCCTCGAGCACGCCGCTCCCGACGGCGGTGCGCCAGGAGCTGCTCGAGATCGATTCGATCCCCGACAAGCTCCGCCGCCTCATCGAGATCCTCCAGCACGAGGTCGCCGTCCGGCAGCTGATGCAGAAGATCACCGCCGACACGAGCGCGCAGATGTCGAAGGCGCAGCGCGAGCACATCCTGCGCAAGCACATGGAGGCCATCCAGCGCGAGCTCGGCGAGACGGATCCCGAGCAGGCCGAGGCGCGCGAGCTGCGCGATCGCCTGCGCCGCGCCGAGCTCTCCGGCGAAGCGAAGAAGGAGGCGGAGCGCGAGCTCGACCGGCTCGAGCGGATCCCGGCGATCTCGCCCGAGCACGGCATCATCCGCACCTACCTCGACTGGCTCCTGAAGCTGCCGTGGAACAAGGTCACCGGCGCGCCCATCGACGTCTCGCTGGCGCGGCGGGTGCTCGACGAGGACCACTACGACCTCGACCGGATCAAGGACCGCATCGTCGAGTACCTCGCGGTGAAGCGGCTCCGCGAGCTCAGGCAGGACGAGCTCGCCGACGCCGCGCCGGCGCCCGGATCCGCGGCCGCCCCCGCGCCGCCGCCCAAGCCTCCGGCGTCGGCGGCGCGCGGCGAGCCCATCCTCTGCTTCATCGGGCCTCCCGGCGTGGGCAAGACCTCGCTCGGCCAGTCGATCGCGCGCGCGCTGGGGCGGAGCTTCGCGCGCGTCAGCCTCGGCGGCATCCACGACGAGGCCGAGATCCGCGGCCACCGGCGGACGTACATCGGCGCGATGCCGGGCCGCATCGTGCAGGCGGTGGCGCGCGCCGAGGCGGCCGATCCGGTCTTCATGCTCGACGAGGTCGACAAGCTCGGCGTCGGCTTCCACGGCGATCCGTCGGCGGCGCTGCTCGAGGTGCTCGATCCCGCGCAGAACCACGCGTTCGTGGACAGCTACCTCGGCGTCGCCTTCGATCTCTCGCGCGTGCTCTTCATCTGCACCGCCAACACCGCCGAGACCATCCCGCCGCCGCTGCTCGACCGGATGGAGGTGCTCGCGCTGCCCGGGTACACCGACGCCGAGAAGCTCCACATCGCGGTCCGCTTCCTCCTGCCCAAGCAGCTCGCGGCCAACGGCTTGCGCGAGGGCGAGGCGATCCTCGGCGAGCGCGTCATCGGCCGGATCGTGCGCGAGTACACGCGCGAGGCCGGGGTGCGCAACCTGGAGCGCGAGCTGGCGACGGTGCTCCGCAAGGTGGCGCGGCGCGTCGGGGAGGGCGCCTCGACGCCGATCGGCGTCGAGGAGCGCGAGCTCGCCGACTACCTCGGGCCGCAGCGCTTCTTCGACGACGTGGCCGAGCGCATCGATCGACCCGGCGTGGCGACCGGTCTCTCCTGGACCCCGGCGGGCGGCGACATCCTCTTCGTCGAGGCCACGATGATGCCCGGCGAGGAGGAGAAGCTGGTCCTCACCGGGATGCTCGGGAACGTGATGCGCGAGTCGGCGCAGGCGGCGCTCTCGTACCTGCGCTCGAACGCCGAGCGCCTCGGGATCGATCCGCAGGCCTTCACGCGCAAGATCGTGCACGTGCACGTCCCCGTCGGCGCCATCCCCAAGGACGGCCCCTCCGCGGGCGTCACCATCCTCGCCGCGCTGGCCTCGATCGCCACCGGCCGTCCGGTCCGGAACGATCTGGCGATGACGGGGGAGATCACCTTGCGCGGCAAGGTGCTCCCGGTCGGCGGGATCAAGGAGAAGGTGCTCGCCGCGCACCGCGCCGGCATTGGGAGGATCTTGATGCCGCGCCGGAACGAGGGCGCGCTCCAGGACGTGCCCGACGAGGTCCGCCGCGAGTGCGAGGTCGTCTTCTGCGAGTCGCTCGACGAGGTCGTCGAGCAGGCGCTGGTCGCGCCCGAAGCCCCCGAGGTGCGCGCCCACGAGGCACTGCCCGCGAGCCCGCCGCCGGTGCACTGACGTCGTGCGTCCCGATCGCCACGCAACGAGGGCGGCGCCCTGCGCCGCGGCTCGACTCGTGGCACGTCGAGCCATCGAAGCAGCCAGCCACCGGCGTCGCGGCGAGCGCGCCGAGGCGCCGCGATGCCCGGTTGGATCGTCCGAGGAAGGCACGATCGGCGCCAGCGTGCTGGACAATTTGTCGAAATGGCCCACTGCAGGTCCATGCGCGCGGACGCGGGCGCAATCCTGCACCGCAACCCCCGGCCGGCCTGACCGGCACGCTTGATGCTCTAGGCGGTCGCCCCGTTGGGGGAGGACCCATGAAGATCACGGTGCGGGATGCGGCGAGGATGTTCGACGCGCCAGAGCGGACCATCGAACGATGGATCCGCGAGGACGGGATGCCACATCACCGCGTTCACGGGCAGTATCGGTTCCACGCCGCGGAGCTGCTCGACTGGGCGACGCGCCGTGGCATCCGCCTCGCCGAGGAGCCGCCCGCTTCGGCTCGCCTCGGCGCGCCCCGAGCCAAGCTCGCGGAGGCCCTCGAGCGCGGCGGGATCCATTACGACGTGCCGGCCGCCGATCGCGACGCGCTCCTGCGCTGGGTGAGCGACCGGCTCCCCGTCGCCGACGAGGCCGACCGCGATCTGCTCTACGAGGTCCTGCTGGCGCGCGAGACGCTCGGCTCGACCGGCGTGGGCGACGGCATCGCCATCCCGCACGTCAACACGCCCGTCGTGGTCTCGGTCGATCACCCCGTCGTCTCGCTCTGTCTCCTCGCCCGTCCCATCGATTTCGGCGCCATCGACAAGAAGCCCATCGACACGGTGTTCACCCTGGCGGTGCCGAACCACCGCGCCCACCTCGCCCTGCTCGCGCGGCTCTCCGCGGTGTTGCACGATCGGGACTTCCGGCGCGCCCTCAAGGAGCGCGCGCCCGCCGAGACGATCCTCGCGCTCGCCCGAACCGCCGAGGCCGAATTCGCGCCCGGCGACGAGGCGGTGACCGGGGGCGCATCGGTGCGCAAGACGAACGGCGACGCGCGATGACGCTGCTGTTCGTCGCGCTCGGCCTGTTCGCCGCCGGGGCCATCGTGGCCCTCGCGGCGTTGCGCTCGCCGCGCAGAGCTTCGTGGGTCGGCTCGGGCGCCGCCGTCGCCGGCTGCGCCTGCGCCGGGGCCTTCGCGGTGAAGACGCTCGTCACGGCCGACGTCTCGCGCTTCGAGGCGCCATGGGGCGTCCCGAACGGCAGCTTCGTCGTCGGCTGCGACCCGCTCTCGGCGTTCTTCCTCGTCCCGGTGTGCGTCCTCGGCGCCGTCGCTGCGGTGTACGGCCGCGAGTACATGCTCGCCTACGCGGGGCGCAAGCTGCTCGGACCGCCCTGGGCCGCATACAACGTGCTGCTCGCCAGCATGGTCCTCGTCACGGTCGCGCGGCAAGGGCTGCTCTTCCTCGTGGCGTGGGAGCTGATGACGCTCTCGAGCTACGCCCTCGTGGTCTTCGAGTACGAGGAGCCCCCGACGCAGCGAGCGGGTTGGGTCTATTTGATCGCGGCGCACGTCGGCACGGCGTGCCTCATCGGCCTCTTCGTCCTGCTCGGCGCGCGGACGGGCACACTGGTCTTCGGCGCGGCGCCGCTCGACGTCGACGGCCGTACACGCGTGATCGTGCTCCTGCTGGCGCTCGTCGGCTTCGGCGTGAAGGCAGGCGTCGTCCCTCTCCACGTGTGGTTGCCGGAGGCGCACGCGGCAGCGCCCTCCCACGTGTCGGCGGTGATGTCCGGCGTCGTGGTCAAGATGGGAGTCTACGGCCTGGTGCGCGCGTCGCTGCTCGTCGGGCCGCCTCCTGCGTGGTGGGGAGGGGGCCTGGTCGTCCTCGGCCTCGCGGGCGCGTTCGCGGGGATCACGCTGGCCACCTACCAGCGCGACATCAAGCGCGTCCTCGCCTACTCGACGGTCGAGAACGTGGGGATCATCCTCCTCGGCCTCGGGTTGGGGTTCTGGGGGAGCGCCACCGGGCACCCCGTCGCGGCGGCGCTCGGGACCTGGGGAGCGCTCCTCCACGTCTGGAATCACACCGTCATGAAGGGCTTGCTCTTCCTCGGCGCCGGGTGCGTCGTCCACGCGACCGGGACCCGCGACCTGGAGCGGCTCGGCGGGCTGATGCGCAGAATGCCCGCGGTCGGGGCGCTCTTCGTGGTGGGGGCGGTCGCCGTCGCGGGCCTGCCGCCGCTCAATGGCTTCGTCGGCGAGTGGCTCGTGTACCGGTCCATGCTCGAGAGCGCGATCCACACGAGCGCCGGGCTCGGCACCGCCTTCGTGCTCGCGGTCGGCACGCTCTCGATCGTCGGCGCGCTGGCCGCGCTCACCTTCCTCCGTCTCGCGACGATCGCGTTCCTCGGCCAGCCGCGGAGCGAGGCAGCCGAGCGGGCCCACGACGCGGGCGGCGCGATGCGCGGCTCGATGGTCGCGCTCGCCGCGCTCGCGATCCTCGGCGGCGTCCGGCCGCAGCTCGTGACGGGGGCCATCACGCTGGTCTCCACCAAGCTCGCGATGACCGCTTCGCCGGCGGGCCCCGCGGCGATCGACGTCGCAGGTGGGCTCGGCGTGCCCTCGTCCGAGATCGACTCGGCCCTCGGGCCGCTGAGCATCGCCGCGACCGTGCTCTGGCTCGTCCTCGCGATCACGGCGGCGATCGTCGTCGTCACGACGCGGAGGCAGCCGGCCGACACCCAGCCGACCTGGGGCTGCGGCTATGCGGCGCCGACGCGGCGCATGCAATACACGGGTCGCGCCTTCGCGCAGCTCTCGGGCATCCTCCTGCCGTCCTTCCTGCGTGCGCGGGTCGAGGCGGCCCCACCCTCGGGCTTGTTCCCCGCCGCCGGTCGCTTCGCGACCTCCACCGAGGACCCGGTCACGCGCGGCGTCTACGAGCCGGCGCTCGACGGCGCCGCGCGGCGCTTCGCTCGTCTCCGGTGGCTCCAGCAGGGCGTGGTCCACCTCTACATCCTCTACATGCTCGTCGCGGTCATCCTCGGCCTCGGCTGGGCCGCACTCCATGGGGCGCTGGGATGATCGCCCTCCTCACGGTCGCCGCGATCCTCCTCTCGGCCGTGAGCGGCCTCCCTGGAGTCGCGTCGCGTCGGGAAGACGCCGGCGAGCGCCTGTCGGCGGTGCTGCTCTCCGTCGGCGCGCTGTGCGGCGTCGCCGCCTCCATCATGGCGGTCGCCTCCGGTCCGGCGTCGGTCTCGTGGCCGTGGCGGGTGCCGGGCGGTGCGCTGGCGCTGCGCGTGGACGCCTTGGCGGCGATGTTCCTGATCCAGATCTTCGTCGTGGCGCCGCTCGGCGCCGTCTACGGCCTCGGCTACTGGGCGGAGCGCGCGCACCGCGACACGGGGCGGAAGGTGCGGCTCTTCTACGGCCTCGTCACGGCGGGAATGGCCGTCGTCGTGGTCGCCGCGAACGCCGTCCTCTTCCTGGTGGGCTGGGAGATCATGGCGCTCGCCGCGTTCCTGCTCATCAGCGCCGAGCACCACGAGCCCACGGTGCGCGAGAGCGGGCTCGTGTACCTGGTCGCGACCCGCGTCGGCACGCTCTGTCTCTTCGCCTTCTTCGCGCTGCTGCATACCGTGAACGGCTCGCTCGAGCTCCGCGCGCCCGCCATCGACGCGGCGGGCCCCGTCGCCGGGGCGCTCATGGTCCTCGGCCTCGTGGGCTTCGGGGTCAAGGCGGGCGCGATGCCGCTGCACTTCTGGCTGCCGGGAGCCCACGCGAGCGCACCGAGCCACATCTCCGCGCTGATGAGCGGGGTGCTCATCAAGATGGGCATCTACGGCCTGGTGCGGTTCACGTCGTTCTTCGCCACGCCGCCCTCGTGGTGGGGCCTCACGATGGTCGCCGCCGGCGGGATCTCGGGCGTCCTCGGCGTGCTCTTCGCCATCGGGCAGCACGACATCAAGCGGCTGCTCGCGTACCACAGCGTCGAGAACATCGGCATCATCCTGATCGGGCTCGGCGTCGGCCTCGTCGGCAAGAGCCAGGGCGACGAGGTCGTCTTCGCGCTCGGCGTCGGCGGCGGCCTGCTCCACGTGTGGAACCACGGCCTGTTCAAGTCGCTGCTCTTCCTCGGCGCGGGATCGGTCGTGCACGCGACCCACACGCGCGACGTCGATCGGCTCGGCGGGCTCGGCAAGCGGATGCCCTGGTCCGCCGGCTCGTTCCTCGTCGGCGCCGTCGCCATCTGCGGATTGCCGCCGCTCAATGGGTTCGTGAGCGAGCTCTTCATCTATCTCGCGCTCCTGCGCGCGAGCACCTCCGCCGCGCCCGAGCTCTGGGGCGCCGGCATCGTCGCGGCGCCGATCCTCGCGCTCATCGGCGCGCTCGCGCTCGCCTGCTTCGTCAAGGTCTTCGGCGGCACGTTCCTCGGCGAGCCGCGATCGCCCGCCGCCTCGGCTGCAGGGGAGAGCCCCCGAACGATGCTGCTCCCCATGGGTGCGATCGCCGCGCTGTGCGCCGCGATCGGCGCGTTCCCCGCGCTGGCGACGCCCATCCTCGACGCCGCGCTCGACGTCTGGCCGCGCGCGCCGGGCGGGGAGCGCCTCTCCGCGCTCGCGCCGGTCCGCGTGCTCTCGATCGCCGCGGTCGCGCTCGTCGTCGTCACGGGCGTGGTGCTCGGGCGAATCGAGCGCGCCCGGAAGACCGCGGCCGTCGGTCCCACCTGGGATTGCGGCTATGCCGCGCCCTCGGGCCGCATGCAGTACACCTCCTCCTCGTTCGCGGAGCTCCTCGTTCACCTGTTCGCCGGCGTTCTCCGGCCCAGGCGCAGGGCGGCGACGATCGAGGGGACGTTCCCGCACGCGACGAGCTTCCACACCGACGTCCCCGAGATCGTCCTCGATCGCGCGCTCGTCCCGGTGTTCCGGCTGCTCGGGCGGGGGCTCCACTGGTTCCGCTGGGTCCAGCTCGGCAGCGTCCAGGTCTATCTCCTCTACATCCTGGGGACGCTGCTCCTCCTCATGTCCATCTGGCGATAGGAGAACCCGTTTGTATCGCGCCCTCGCCATCGCACTTCACCTCGTGGTCGTCCTCGTGGCGCCCCCGCTCCTCCTCGGGGTGATCAACAAGACCAAGGCGCTCTTCGCGGGCCGCGTCGGTCCGCCGGTCCTCCAGCCGTATTGGGACATCCTGCGGCTCTTGCGGAAGGGCATGGTCCTGAGCTCGACGACGACCTGGATCTTCCGCGCGGGGCCCGTCGTCTCGCTCGTCACCGCCGCGATGGCCGCCTTCTTCATCCCCATGGGGCCGGCGGGCGCGATGGTCTCGTTCACCGGCGATCTCATCCTCGTGGCGTACCTCCTCGGTCTGGGGCGGTTCTTCACCGTCGCGGCCGCGCTCGACACCGGCTCCGCCTTCGAGGGCATGGGCGGCGCGCGCGAGGCGACGTTCTCGTGCCTTGCCGAGCCGGCGCTCTTCATCGGGCTGATGGTCCTGGTGCGTCAGACGGCCTCGACCTCCCTCGCCGGCATGCTCGGGCCCGAGCTCGCCGCGCAGTCGGGGCGCGCCGCGGCATCGCTCGTGGTCGTCGCCGCCAGCACGTTCATCGTCCTGCTCGCCGAGAGCTCCCGCATCCCGTTCGACGATCCGAACACGCACCTCGAGCTGACGATGATCCACGAGGTGATGGTGCTCGATCACAGCGGCCCGCTCTTCGCCATGATCCAGTACGGCGCGGCCATCAAGCTCTTCGCCCTCGGCGCCATCGTCGTGCGCCTCGCCCTGCCGCTCCCTGCGCGGGACACCTGGTCGGACTGGGGGATCTTCGCCGCGGGGATGCTCGCGGTGGCGATCGCCATCGGCGTCGTCGAATCCACGATGGCGCGCCTGCGCATGCGCCAGGTGCCGAGCCTGCTCGTCGCGGCCTGTCTCTTGTCGGCGTTCGGAATCGTCCTTCTCACGAGGTGATGACGTGTCAACCATCGTCGACCCGGTCCTCGTTCTGGTCCTCCTCCTGAACTTCTTCGTGCTCGGGACGAGCCGCGTGGACGCGGTCATCAACGGCGCCGCGCTCCAGGGAGCCGTGCTCGCCGCGCTCGCCCTCGTCATCCACGGCGTGGACAACCTCCTCGCGATCGTCCTCGCCGCCGCGACGGTGGTGATCAAGGGGATCGTCGTCCCCGCGATGTTGAGGCGCGCGATGCGCGAGGCCGACATTCACCGCGAGGTCGAGCCGTTCGTCGATTTCGTGCCGTCGCTCCTGGCCGGCGCCGTCGGGACGGGGCTCTGCCTGCTCTTCGCGCGGACCCTGCCGCTCGCGCCGCAGCACGTCGGCTCGTTGCTCGTGCCCGGCTCGCTCGCGACGGTGCTCACCGGCTTCCTCATCCTCGCCACGCGACGCAAGGCCATCACCCAGGCGGCCGGGTACCTGGTCCTCGAGAACGGCGTCTTCATCATGGGGCTCGGCCTCTTGGAGGCGATCCCGTTCCTCGTCGAGGCGGGCGTGCTGCTCGACCTCTTCGTCGCCATCTTCGTCATGGGCATCATCATCTTCAACATCAACCGCGAGTTCTCGTCGCTCGACACCGAGCGGCTCTCGACGCTGAAGGAATAGCGATGGCGTACCTGCTCGTCGTCGTCCCTCTGGCGTTCGCGCTGCTCGCGTTCGCGCTGCCGTCGGACCGGCTCCGTCCCAGGGTCGTCGCGGCCGGCGGCGTCGCGCAGGCCGTGCTCGTCGTGCTCGCGCTCCGCCAGGACCGCGTCGCGGGGCTCAACGATTGGCTCGTGCTCGATCCGCGGGGAAAGCTGGTGCTGGCGCTGACCTCGGCGCTCTTCTTCGTCTGCTCGCTCTACGTGCCCGCATACCTGCGGCACCGCACCGAGCGGCCCAACCGGGTGTTCTGCGCGTGCCTCCTGCTCTTCGACGCGATGCTGGCGCTGATCGCCGAGTCGCACCACCTCGGCCTGATGTGGGTCGCGATGGAGGCCGCGACGCTGTCGACGGCGCCGATGCTCTACTTCAACAAGAGCCAGCGCTCGCTCGAGGCCGCCTGGAAGTATCTCCTCATCGGGTCGGTCGGCATCGCGCTGGCGCTGCTCGGGTCGCTGTTCCTCGCGTACTCGCAGCTGCAGGCGCAGATCGAGCCGTCGCTCCTCCTCGATCACCTGCTGCGCGACGCGCCCCACCTCTCCAAGCCCTGGCTGCACGCCTCGTTCGTCATCCTCTTCGTCGGATACGGCACGAAGATGGGCCTGGCGCCGATGCACACGTGGAAGCCCGACGCCTACGGCGAGGCGCCGGGCGTCGTCGGGACGCTCCTCGCGGGAGGCCTCACGAACTGCGCCTTCCTCGCGATCGTGCGCTTCTTCCGCATCTGCCACGCGGCGGGGGAGGCCTCCTTCGCCCGGAGCATGCTCGTCGTCATGGGGCTCGGATCGATGGCCGTGGCCGCGGTGTTCATGGCGCGGCAGCGCGACTTCAAGCGCATGCTCGCCTACTCGAGCGTCGAGCACATGGGGATCCTCGTCCTCGGCCTCGGGCTCGGCGGCGCCGGCGTCTTCGGCTCCTTCTTCCACATGGTCAACAACGGCCTGACCAAGGCCGTGCTCTTCCTCTCGGCGGGGAACATCCACCGCGCCTTCGCGAGCAAGAGCGTCGACGACGTCTCGGGCGCGCTCCGCCGCGTGCCCTTCTCGGCGGCCCTGTTCCTCGCGGGGTTCTTCGCGATCACCGGCTCGCCGCCGTTCGCCCCGTTCCTGAGCGAGTTCACGATCGTCCGGGCGGCGTTCGCGGCGGGGCGCTACGGCGTCGCCGCCGCCTTCCTGGCGCTGCTCGCCGTCGTCTTCGTGGGCATGGGCTCGGCCGTCGTGTCGACGGTGCAGGGGGCGCCCTCCCGCGCCGCCGAGGCCACCTCGTACCGCGAGGACTTCGGCACGGTCGCGCCCATCGCGCTGTGCCTGTTCGTCGTCCTCGTGCTCGGCCTGTACGTGCCGCCGCAGCTCGACGGCCTGATCAGGGAGGCCGTCGACACCATGGGAGACGGGTCGTGAGCCGGCTTCTCAAGACGCGCAACGGGCGCGCCGTGGAGCGCGGCGCCGTGCCTCATCTCGAGCTCGAGCAGCTCCGCGGCGAGCTCGAGCGATCGATCGCGCGTGGGGACCGGATCGCGGCGCTGTTCGGCGCGCCGCACTCCTCGGGGGGCGTCGAGCTCTGGGCCGTCATCGCCGACGACCGCGACGGCTGGCTCCGCCTCGGGACCACCGTCGTCGCGGGCGATCGCTATCCCTCGCTGACGCCGAGCTGCCCCCAGGCGCACCTCTTCGAGCGCGAGATCGCCGAACAGTGGGACCTCTTGCCCGAGGGGCACCCCTGGCTCAAGCCGGTCCGGTTCGTACGGCCGCGGCGGGCGGGAGCCGACGTCTGGGATCGCGCGCGCACCGAGCCCACCGTCGGCGTGATGGACTTCTACCGCGTCGAGGGGGACGAGGTGCACGAGGTCGCCGTCGGCCCGGTGCACGCCGGCGTGATCGAGCCCGGTCACTTTCGGTTCCAGTGCCACGGCGAGATGGTGTTCCACCTCGAGATCTCGCTGGGGTACCAGCACCGCGGCATCGAACCGCGGCTCGTCGGCGGCCCGGACAAGCGCACGCTCCATTACATGGAGACGCTGGCCGGCGACAGCACCGTCGGCCACGCCTCGGCTCATTGCCACCTGGTGGAGGCGCTCGCCGGCGATCGCGTCCCCGCGAGGGCGCTGTCGCTTCGCGCGATCGCCCTCGAGCTCGAGCGGCTCGCCAACCACACCGGCGATCTGGGCGCGCTCGCGAACGACGTCGGGTTCCTTCCGACGGCGTCCTACTGCGGCCGCCTCCGGGGCGACTTCCTCAACCTCACCGCGGCGATCTGCGGCAACCGCTTCGGCCGGGGCCTGGTGCGCCCCGGCGGGGTCGCGTTCGACGTGGATCCCGCACGCGCCAAGGAGATGACCGGGCGTCTGGCTGCGGCGCTGTCGGACGTCGAGAACGCCGCCAAGCTCCTGTGGACGAGCGCCTCGGTGCTGGCGCGCTTCGAGAACATCGGGACCGTCCCCCGTGAGACCTGCACGGCGCTCGGTCTCGTGGGGTACGCCGCTCGCGCCTCGGGGATCGACCGCGACGTCCGCCACGATCACCCCTGGGGCATCTACCGGCTCAGCAACGTGCCGGTGTCGGTGGCGCACTCGGGGGACGTCTTCGCGCGCGCCTACGTGAGGTGGCTCGAGATTCGGCGCTCGGCCGCGTTCGTCCGCGAGCAGCTCGCGGCGCTCCCGCGCGGCGAGATTTCGGGGCGCCACGGCCCGATCGCCCCCGATCGCGTCGCCGTTTCGCTGGTCGAGGGCTGGCGCGGGGAGATCTGCCACGTGGCCCTCACCGACTCCGCGGGTCGCTTCTCGACCTACAAGGTCGTCGATCCCTCGTTCCACAACTGGATGGGGCTCGCGCTGGCGCTGCGCGACCAGCAGATCTCGGACTTTCCTCTCTGCAACAAGAGCTTCGATCTCTCGTACTGCGGCCACGATCTCTGACGGAGTCGGTCTTCATGCTCAACATCCTCCTCGCGCGCGCGAAGCAAGGCCACCGGACGGCGAAGTACCCCGACGCGCCGCCCGTCTTGCCGGACCGCTTCCGCGGCGCGCCGGCGCTCGACGCGACGAAGTGCCCGGACGGCTGCGGGGCGTGCGCGGACGCGTGCCCCACGGACGCGATCACGACGCGCGACGGCCGCCTCTCCCTCGATGCCGGCCGCTGCCTGTTCTGCACGGACTGCACGCGCGCGTGCCCGGAGGGGGCGATCGCGTTCACCCCCGAGCACCGGCTGGCGGCCCGGAGCCGAGGCGACCTCGTCACGGCCGGACGGTTCGAGGTGAAGCGCCGGGTGCTCGGCGCGAAGCTGCGCAAGCTCTTCGGCCGATCGCTCAAGCTCCGGCAGGTCAGCGCCGGAGGGTGCAACGGCTGCGAGCTCGACATCAACGTGCTCGGGACCATCGTGTTCGACCTCGGCCGGTTCGGCATTCAGGTCGTCGCCTCGCCGCGCCACGCCGACGGGCTCCTCATCACCGGCCCGGTGACGCGCAACATGCTCCTCGCGTTGAAGAAGACCTACGACGCGGTGCCCGCTCCCAAGATCGTCATCGCCGTCGGCGCGTGCGCCATCTCGGGGGGCCCGTACCTCGGTCACGGAGAAGTCGAGGGAGGCGCCGACGCGGTGCTCCCGGTCGACCTCTACATCCCGGGGTGCCCGCCGCACCCCTACACGATCCTCGACGGCCTGCTCGCTCTCCTCGGGCGCCTCGAAGAGCGGTCCAGCGTGAACGCCGTCGAGGCGGAGGGCGCTGGCGCGACCCCGAGCGGCGAGCCCGCCGGCGCCGCCTCGCCGCTCGCGGGGACCAGCTTCGCAGCGGAGCGCTCCGAGCCGCCCGTCGGGGTCGGCGAGGCGGGGGAGCCCTGAGGGCCGGAGGTTGACGTTGACCCCGCGCAAGCCCGTCGAGCGACCCGGTGGCACCTGGGTGGCGATCGTCTCGAACAACCCCGAGACGCTCGATGGGCTGAAGCACTATTTCGGGCAGACCGGGATCGCTTCGCATTGCACGAGCGCGGTTCGCGACCTCGCCGCCGTCGCCCCGGCGCGCGCGACCGCTGCGGTCATCTTCCCGGACGACTTCGACGAGCGCGACGTGCTCGAGCTCCTCCGCGCCCTCCGGCGGCATCGACCCGACGTGCTCGCGCTCCTCGTCACGCGCGATCCCAACCGGTTCCGCCCCGCGGTCGAGGCCGACGGCCACCCGTTGCCGCCGATCCTCTTGCCCAGGCCTTCGTTCGGGTGGGAGATCGTCGACGTCATCCGGGCGCATCGCCGCCCGGACGGGGCGGGGTGATCGCCGGCGAAGACCTGGCATCGCTGCGGTGCGCGCGGCGCGGAGCGCTCGGGCGCGCCCAGACCCGCTCGCGCGCGGCGCGCTCGACGCTTCCAAGCAGGATCCGGCGCCGCTCGCCCACGCCCCCGCGCCTGCAAAGACGGGAGATACGAGAGAGCGGGGCCCGAGGCTCGGCGCAGGCGCGAGGCGGGCCTGCCCGGCGAGAGCGTGGCCGAGTTCGTGCAACATCGTGCGGCCGGAGCCATGGCACGGGCAAAGACGGCTACGGCGCGCGCGCGCGAGGGCGGTCCGCGAGAGCTGCGCGAGGGCGGCGAGCGAGGGGTGGGCGAGGGGGCCGAGCCCCAGGTGCGCGATTACATGACGCCGAGCCCGCACTGGATCGGCGCGCAGCAGGCGCTCTCCGAGGCGAAGGGGCTCATGCAGGAGTTCAAGATCCGCCACCTGCCGGTGCTGAGCGAGTCGCGCCTCGTCGGCGTCGTCTCGGATCGCGATCTCGGCGTCATCGAGAGCGTGCTCCACACCGAGACGCTGCCGGTCGCGGACGCGATGACGCCGGACCCGTACGCCGTCGCGCCCGGGACGCCGCTGCGCCAGGTCGCGCGCGAGATGGCGAACCGGCGCTGCGGCTCCGCCGTCGTCATGGAGGGCGACGAGGTGCTCGGCATCTTCACCACCACCGACGCGCTCGACGCGCTCGCCGAGGCGCTCGAGGAGCGCGCCGCGCCAGCCGGGCGGCCGCCCGTCAGCCGCCGCCGAGGCGGCGCCACGCGGCCAGGGCCCGCGCGGCGCGCGCGTTCGACGCCACCGCGAGCAGGCCGGCGTCCCGCTCCCAGCGGGCGCGCTCGTCGCCGTCGGCTTCGCGCCAGAGCGGCGTGATCGAGGCGACCAGCGCGGCGGCGCTGCGGATCGCGCCGGCGAGCGCCACGTGCACCGCGGGCTCGCCCGGCGGCTCGCGCGCCAGCGCGCGCACCAGCGCCGCGGCGGCGAGCGCGTCCTCGAGGAACGACTGCGGCCAGCCGTGGCGCCGCGCCATCCCGATGACGAGGCCGATCACGGCCGCGTGCACGTGCAGGTCCTCGATGGTGCGGAACGGCTTCAGGTACGCGTCGTAGCCGTCGCCGGGCAAGAGCTCGCCCTCGCTCACCCGGACGCGGTCGAAGCCCACCTCGGCGTGCGGGATCTCCGGCGCGAACGGCGCCTCGGGCATCGGCCGCAGCGCCACCCCTTCTCGCGCTGGCGGCACGCGGGCGACGCGGAGCACGGGGCGACCGGCCTCGTCGGCGCCGGTCCGCGCGACGACGAGCAGCACGTCGGCGAGCGTCGACAGCGTCGCCCAGCGTTTGTGGCCGGTGAGCCGGAAGCCGTCGCCGTCGGGCTCGAGCACCGCCTCGATCGCGCGCGGGTGCGCGCCGCCGCGCTCCGTCGCGCACAGCGCCGCGCGCTCGTCCTCGCCGAGCGCGGGGACGAGCGCCCGCAGCGCCGCGTGGTAGCCGGACGCGAACGCGTAGCCGAGGCGATCGGCGAAGAGGCCGCCGAGGAGCGCGCGGTCGATGGGCGCCTCGAGCCCGGCGGTGAGCCGCCGATGGCGCGCGAGCCAGGCGTCGAGCGACGCGATCGGATCGGCGGGGCAGGGGGCGGTGAGGAGCGCGTCGAGGACCGTCACCCGGCGAGCGTGGCACAGCCGGACGCGCCACGACACCCGGACGCGCTCAGGGTCGCGGAGCGTCGGGGCGCCGGAACATGAAGCGGAGCGCCAGCGGCACGCGGCGGCGCCAGTGGCGCTCGCTGTGGGTGCCCCGCGCGTCCGGGCGCCACAGGAGCTGGCCCTTGGCGTAGCCGCGCTGCCCCAGGTGCCGCGCCATCTGCTCGGCGAGGGGGAGCATCCGCCCGCGCGCCTCGCGCGCCCCGCAGTCGATGTAGACGCGCGAGACCGACGGCGTCGGGCGGCGCTCGATGAACGGGAAGATGGCGCGCCCCGCGATCCAGAACGAGGGGGACATGCAGATGGCGCCGCCGAACACCTCCGGGTACCGGAAGTGCGCGTAGAGCGCGGCGAGCCCGCCCATCGAAGAGCCGCCCACGACCGCGCCCTGGGGCCCCGGGAGGAGCCCGAGCTCGCGGACGGCCCAGGGCACGACGGTCGAGGTCACGGCGTCGAGGAAGCGCTCGGCCTCGCCGTCGTGCGGGCCCTCACGCCAGGGCGAGAGCTCGCTGATGCGGCGCTCGTGCCCGTGATCGATCCCGATGACCACCGGCGCGTCGACGGTGCCTCGCGGCAAGCGGTCGACGGCCTCGTGCACGTGCCAGCCGCCCGCGAACGACGGCGGGTCGTCGAACACGTTCTGCCCGTCGAAGAGGAAGAGGCCCCGGCGCGGGCCGCCGTCCTCCCGGTTGGGGACGTGGACGCGCACGGTGCGGGGGCCGAAGCCCGGCAGCTCCAGGGAATACGGGCGCAAGGTGCGGGAGCATTTGGGCTCGGCGGCGCGACGTGTCAACGCGGGAACCTCGGCGCGGGACGGGTGTCGGTCTCATCACCGCACACTTCGAACGGTCGGGCGAGGTCGCCTGCCGCGAACGTGGCGCCGGAGAGGGCGATGACTCGAGAGCTCGGGGCGCGCGTGCGCTCGGTCGAGGTGGTGATCCGCTGGGGCAGCGCGGTGCTGCGCGTGGTGCATCTCTGCCCGCCGCGGCGGTTCACGCTGGGGACGAGCGCCGAGATCGCCGGCGAGGCCGTCGATTTCGTCGTTCCGCCCGAGGCGCTCCGAGCCGCGCTGCGGCTCGTCGACGTCGACGCCGCCGGCAGGGTGCGCGTCGCGGTCCCGGCGCGCGCGCGCGGCGTGGTGGCGCGCGGCGGCGCCGAGCAGGCGCTCGAGGAGCGCGCGACGCCCGACGGCGCCGAGCCTCTGCGGAGCATCGATCTCGCGCCGGGCACCGAGGTGCGGCTCGAGCTCGGCGCCCTCACCGCCGTCGTGCGCGGCGACGACGAGGCGGTCCCGCGCATCCCGGCCTGGCACCGGCACGGCGCGAGCCCTCTCCTCTATGGAGCGTCGGCGCTCGTGCACGTCGCCCTGCTCGGCGCGCTGGCGGCTTTCTACCCCGCCCAGCCGGCCTCGTTCGACGACGCCGTCTCGACCGAGCAGATCGATCTCATGCAGCGCGCGCTCATGGTCTCGGCCGAGCGCGAGCTCGAAGAGAAGGAGAGCGCTGCCTCAGCCGATGCCAAGGAGGGCGGCACGGGAACGCGGGCGCACGGCGAGGAGGGCGGGATGGGCGCGCCGAGCCTCGCGCAGACGGGCCAGCGATTCGGCGTCGCCGGTCCCGCCGACGATCCCGACCCGCACATCGCGCGCGCGGCGGCGCTCCGCGACGGCGCCGAGTTCGGGATGATCGGCCTGCTCGCCTCCGGCTCCGGCGGGGATCCGAACGCGCCGACCGCGCCCTGGGGGCGCGACGACTCGCTCGGAGCCGGCCCCGGCTTCGGCGTGGGGCACGGTGGCGGGGCCGGGAGTGGGCTCGGGGGGCTCGGCGGGCTCGGCCACGGCGGCGCGCGCTCGTCGAGCAACACCGCGGCGCCGAGCCATGCCGCCTCGAGCGCCCCGCCGGCGCTGCAGCCGCCGCAGCTCGGCGCGTTCCCGACGCCGCCCTCGCCGCCACGCGCGTTGGCGCCGATCGATCCCAACGGGCGCTTCGCGACCACCTACCGGCCGGGCGGCGGTCACCTCGCCGCGTTCGAGGCGGCCGTCGCCCGCGGCGTCGTCCCCGCGGCGGACCGCGAGGTCATCGGCGACGTCGGCGCGCGGTACGCGCCGGCGATCGATCCCGATCCGGGCAAGACCCTGACGGTCCGCGCCGATCTCGAGCGCGCCGCGATCGCGCCCGCCGGCGGGCCCTTCCACCTCCGGCTCGGCCTCCGCTCCACGCCCGAGGCGGCGGAGCGCCCCCATCTCTCGGTCCACCTGGTGCTGGACGTGAGCGGCTCGATGGCGGGCGCGCCGATGGTGCGTGCGCGCGAGGCCGCGTGGGCGCTGGTCAATCGGCTCGCGCCGGGCGACGACTTCTCGCTCACCACCTTCTCGACCGACGCCAGCGTCCTCGTCCCCGACGGGCCGGTCGGCGCGCGCCGCGAGCGCATCTGGGACGCCATCGCCGGCATCCGCGAAAGCGGCGGCACCAACATCGGCGCCGGCCTCGAGCGCGCCTACCGCGAGGCCGCCACCGCCTCGATCCCCGCGGACGCCGTCCGCGTCGTGCTCCTGCTCTCCGACGGGCGCGCCAACGAGGGCGTGACCGGGCGCGAGTCGCTCTCGCGCCTGGCGCTCGGCGCTTTCCAGAGCGGCGTGCAGACCAGCTCCTTCGGGCTCGGGGCCGACTACGACGGTGCCCTCATGAGCGCGCTCGCCGACGACGGCGCCGGGGGCTACTACTACCTGCGCGACCCCGAGCAGATCGGGCCGGCGCTCGCGACCGAGCTCGACCGCCGCCTCGATCCGGTGGCGAGCGCGGTCGAGGTGCGGGTCCGGCTCAAGCCGGACGTGAAGCTGCTCCGCGTCTACGGTTCGCGGCGCCTCGGCGAGGTCGAGGCCGCCAAGGTGCGCGCCATCGAGGTCGCGGCCGATCAGCAGGCCGAGAAGCGCAGCGGCATCGCCCAGAACCGCCAGGAGGACGCCGCCGGCGGGATGCGCTTCCTCATCCCGGCGTTCGCGCGCGACGACGCGCACTCCATCCTGCTCGAGCTCGACGCGCCGCCGGGCGCGGGGAGCCGCGGGCTCGCGACGGTCGAGGTGAAGTACAAGGATCGCGTCCGCCGCAAGAACGTCGTCGAGGAGCTCCCGGTCGACGTCGCGTACGCCGACGGCGACGCCGCCAGCGCCGCGACCGCGGCCGCCTCGGTGCTGCGCACCGTGCAGGGCTTCGCCGCCGGGCAGGCGCTCACCGACGCCGCCGCCCTGGTGGCGGCCGGTGACCCGGGCGGCGCCGCGGCGCTGCTCGAGGAGCGCGAGGGGATCCTCCGGCAGGCCGCGACGAAGCTGAACGAGCCGCTCTTCGCGAGCGACGCCGATCGGCTCGCCCGCCTCCGCGGCCGCTCCGGCGCCGCCGGCGGGTCGGGCGATCCGCTGGTGCTCGCGATGCTGCTCGACACCGCCGGCAAGGCCCGCCTCCGCTAGCGCCCTGGTTTCGTCGTGCGCGCGCGGCTGCGCGACCGGCTACGATCGCGCGGTGACTCCCCGGCGCATCGCTCTTCTCGCCTTCCCCCGCCTCACGCTCCTCGATCTCGTCGGCGTCTACGACGTGCTCCGGCGCGTCGGCACGATGGGTGTCGACCCGGAGGTGCGGTGCCGTGTCCTCGGCACCGAGACGCCCGTCGCCGACGAGAACGGCCTCCGCCTCGTGCCCGAGGCCGTCTACGAGGACCTCGCCGGCTACGATCTGCTCGTCATCCCCGGCGGGCACGGCACGCGCGAGCTCGCGAAGGACGCGCGCTGCATCGAGTACCTGCGCTCGTGGGGCGACGCGCGCCCCATCGCGTCGGTCTGCACCGGCTCGATCCTCCTCGGCGCCGCCGGCCACCTCGCCGGGTTGCGCGCCACCACCCACCACCGCGCCTATGGCGAGCTCGCCCCGTATTGCGCCGAGGTCGTCCGCGACCGCCGCGTCGTCGACGAGGGGCGGGTCGTCACCGCCGGCGGCGTCGCCTGCGCGCTCGATCTCGGCGTCCACCTGGTCGAGCGCTTCTGGGGGGCCGACGCCCGGCGGCGCATCGCCGACCAGATGGCGCTCGGCTCGCCGGGATCCGCGCCGTGAGAGGGGTGCTAGCCTCGGGCTTGCGATGAGCCGTCGCGACGACCGCATCGACGACACCATGATCGCTCCCTCCGGGAGCCCGAGCCCGTCGCTCGCTCCGGCGCCGAGCGGCGAGCTCCAGACCATCGCCGGCCGCTACCGCCTGGTGCGGCTCGTCGGCGCCGGCGGCATGGGGAGCGTCTACGAGGCCCGCGATCTCGAGCTCGACGAGACGGTGGCCCTCAAGGTCCTGCGCCGCGAGCTCGTCGACGCGCCCGGCGCGCTCGAGCGCTTCCGGCGCGAGGTGAAGCTCGCGCGCCGCGTCACGCACAAGAACGTCGCCCGCGTCTTCGACATCGGCGAGCACGCCGGCGAGAAGTTCCTCACGATGGAGCTCGTCGACGGCGAGTCTCTCGGCCAGATCATCGACCGCCAGGGGCGGCTCGCGATCGGACGCGCCATCGAGGTCGCCGGCGAGGTCTGCGCGGGGCTCGCGGCGGCGCACCAGGCGGGCGTCATCCACCGCGATCTCAAGCCGGACAACGTCATGGTCGCGCGCGACGGCCGGATCGTGATCACCGACTTCGGCATCGCCCGCGGCGAGCTCGAGGCCGGCGAGCACACCGGCGCGCTCGCGATCGTCGGCACGCCCGCGTACATGGCGCCGGAGCAGGTCGAGGGCGGCCGCGAGATCGACGCGCGCGTCGACCTGTACGCGCTCGGCGCGATGCTCTTCGAGCTGCTCACCGGATCGCGCGCCTGGGCCGGGGACTCGGCGCTCGCGGTCGCCGCGGCGCGGCTGGTGCGCCCTCCGCCGGACCCGCGCGCCGTGCGCCCCGACATCCCCGACGCGCTGGCCCGCGCCGTGATGAAGTGCCTGGCGCGCGCCCGCGAGGATCGCTTCGCCTCCGCCGCCGCGGTCGCGTCCGAGCTCGCGCGCATGACGCTCCCGCAGCCGAGCGTCGCCTCGACCCCTCCGCCGGCGCCCGCGCCGAGGGAGCCCTCGCTGCGGAGCGTCGCCGTCCTGCCGTTCCGCAACGGCGGCCCGCCCGACGACGCCTACCTCGCCGAGGGCCTCACCGAGGACCTCATCGACACGCTCTCGATGACCCCCGGGCTGCGGGTCTGCTCGCGCGGCCTCGTGCAGGGCCGCCACGCCGACGACGATCCCCGCGAGACCGGCCGAGCCCTCGGCGTCGATCAGGTCGTCCTCGGCTCGGTGCGGCGCGTCGGCGGCGCCGTCCGGATCACGGCGCGTCTGGTCGGCGTCTCCGACGGCTTCCAGCTCTGGGCCGCGCGCTTCGAGCGACCGGCGCAGGACGTGCTCGCCATCAACGACGAGGTGGTGCAAGCCGTCGGCCGCGCGCTCACGGCGGGAGCGCAGGGTACGCCGCCGGCCCCGCGCGCGCAGGGCCTCGATCCCATCGCCGTCGACCTGTTCCTCCGCGGCAAGAGCGAGCACGCCAAGGCCGATCCAGCCGCGATCGGCCGCGCCCTCGAGCTCTACCGCCAGGCGCTGGAGCGCGCCCCCGACGATCCCACGGTGCTCTCGGCGTACGCGATGGCCAGCGCGCGCCAGCTCTTCTTCAGCGGCGCCGGCGAGGCGTCCGCGCGCGACGCCGCCGAGCGCGCCATCGCCGCCGGCCCGCACCTCGGCGAGCCGTGGCTGGCGCGGGGCAGCGTGCGCCTGCAGTCGCGCGATCTCGCCGGCGCGGTTGCCGACGCGCGCCAGGCCATCGGGCGCAACCCGGCGCTCGCCGAGGCCCACGCGCTGCTCGGGCGCGTGCTGGGCGAGGTCGGGCCGCTCGACGAGGGCATCCGCCGCCTCGAGCGGGCGCGCGAGCTCGATCCCTCGATCCGGCGCCTCGTCGCCGAGCTGGCGCGCGGGTACATCCTCGCGGGGCGCGAGGCCGACGCCGAGGCCGCGCTCTCCGCCGCCCCGGCCGTCGATGCGGCGGACATGGTCCTGGTGCGCGCCCGCCTCGCGCTCTGGCGCCGTGACGCGGTCGCCGTGATGGAGCACCTGCGGCATCAGACCGGGTTCGCGGCGCCGCGCGTGCTCTTCGAGAACGCCGTGCAGGGCCTCGTGCCCGACGATTCGGTCTTCGATCACCTCTCGAGCTCGGCGTCCGAGGGCGGCGCCCGGCGCCGCTCCTTCTTCCTCCAGCTCTACGCCGAGGTGGCCGCCTTCGCGCACGATCGCGAGCGCACGCTGCGCGGCATCGAGCTCTCGGTCGACGCCGGGCTCACCGATCTCCAGTGGCTCGAGCGCTGCCCGCTCCTCGACGAGATCCGCGCCGATCCACGCTTCGCCGCGCTCAGGGACCGCGTCGCCGAGCGCGCCGCGGCCGCGGTGGCGGCCTTCCACGCCCCGTGATGGCGCGCCGGCGCGTGCCGTCCCGCGCCGCCGCCCTCCGTAGATCCGCGATCGCGTGAGCGGCGGCGCGCCCGGCGTCACGGAACGGCGCCGCCGCGCGATGGGCTGATGGAGCCCATGCGCCGCACCGTCCTCCGCCTCCTCGCGACGTCGTTCCTCGCCGGCTGCGCCGCGCCCGGCGTGGCCGTCCGCGCCCCGACCGTGCTCGCCGGCGGCGAGACCGACACGGATTTCGCGCCGGCGGCAGAGGTCGGCCCCGCGCCCGCCGCCGCGCCCCAGCTCCTGGGGATGGCGGCGGCTCGCTCCCAAGGCGGCGCGCCTTCGCCCGAGCGTGGCTTCTTCGCCGAGCTCGCCGCGGCGCCGCCCCTGGTGCTCACGGCCGAGCACGGCTCGGTGCCGCTGCCGAGCGGCTTCCACAACCCGATGCCAGGCGGCGTGATGGCGGGCTACCGCGCCGACACCGGCCTCGATCTGGCCGGGAGCCCGCGCCGGGTTTTCGCGATCGCCTCCGGCACGCTCGACTACTCCGAGCCCGGGCACACCCTCTGGACGGGCCCGCGCGACACGGCCAACACGATCCGGATCGAGCTCGACCAGCCGATCCCTCACCGTGGGCGGCGGATCACGCACGTCTGGTACGCACACCTGTCCGAGCTCCGCGTCGTCCAGCCCGAGGGCGCGGCGCGGCGCTGGCGCGTCGAGGCCGGCGCCGAGCTCGGCGTCTCGGGCGTGGCCAACGGCAGCCCGCACCTGCATCTGGGGATGCTCCTCGACGGCGACGTCTCGCAGTCCTGGGGGACGTACCTGCTCGAGGACGAGGTCCGCGCCGTCCTCGGCGGCTACCGCAAGGGCGCCCGGTTGCCGGCGCTCTAGCCGCGGCCGAAGCGCGCCACGAACGCCCGGTGCGCCTCGAGCTCCGGCTCGGTCCCGGTCACGAGCTCGCGCTCGCGGTAGCCGGTCGCGACCGCCTCGACCGTCACGAGACGGCCGTCGACCCGGAAGCGGACGCGCCAGCTCTTGGCCGCGAGCTGGTAGCCGCCGTCGGCGAGCGGCTTGATCCTCCGGTACGGGTGCGGCTGCGGCCCGAGCGCGAGCGCCTGACCGACGCGCGCCTCGAGCTCGACGCCGTGCGCGTCGCGCAGCCAGCGCGCCTGCTCGGCCGCGAGCGGCGACCACGCGACGTCGAAGCCCGGCTCGGGATCGCGCGGGTCGGCGCCGTCCGGGCCGGGAGCGAGTGGCTCGAGCCACCCGGCGCGCGCGTCGGGGATGCAGTCGGCCGCCGGCACGTAGGGCTTGAGATCGAGCACCGGCGTCCCGTCGAGGATGTCGACGTCGCGGACGCGGAGCGTCAGGCCTTCGATGGCCTCGAGCTTGACCACGCTGAGCCCGATCGGGTTCGGCCGGTGCGGCGAGCGCGTCGCGAGCACGCCGCGCCGCTTGCCTGCGCTCCGCGGCGGCAGCACCTTCGGCCGCCAGCCCTCGTTGAGGTGGAACCAGAACACGACCCAGAGGTAATCCCACGCGTCCAGGTCCGAGACGGCGTGCTCGAGACCGATCCCCGGCGTGAGCTCGATCGTGCCGGGCACGCCGCGCGCGGCGTACGGCTGCCGCGGCGCGCTCACCCGCTCGGTGAACGGCGTCCTCACCACACCGATGGGCGTCAGCGTGAGGCTCGGGCCGTCGGACCGCGGGCGCGTGGTCGGCACGCCCCGGGCTTACCATGCCGCGGCGGGGGTGGCGCCCGACAGGCGCGGTCCGCGCGGGCTCGGCGGAAATAGGACGGGGATTTGCGGTGCGCGTCGGTTGAATGCCGCGCGAGGCGCCGCCACGATGGCGCGGCAACCGCTCTCCGGGCGGCCGCGAACAGGACGAATGCAGCCACGACCACCCTCCGGCAAGCGCGTCCTGGTCATCGAGGACAACGACGACGTCCGCGAGACGCTCACGGCGCTGCTCCACGCGTGGGGCTACGCGGTCGAGGCCGCCGTCGACGGCCTCGACGGGGTCGCCCGGCTGCTCGCGGCGAGGCCGTACTGCGCCCTCGTCGATCTCGGGCTGCCCGGCTTGGACGGTTGCGAGATCGCGCGGCGCGTCCGAGCCGCTCCGGGCGGGCGGCGCGTGCTGCTCATCGCGCTCTCGGGCTACGGGCGATCGCGCGACCGGCGCGCCGCCCTCGACGCCGGCTTCGACGAGCACCTGGTCAAGCCTGTGGAGCCGGACGAGCTCATGCAGCGGCTCCTCGAAGCGCCCGGCGACGCGCTGGCACGGCGGGGCTGAACCCGCCCCTCCACCGGTCCGTCCGCGGAGCCTGCTACACTCCGTGCCCGTGACCGCGGGCGGCGATCCCGAGCTCGTCGCTCGCTGGGGCCTCGACCCGGACGTCGTCTTCCTCAATCACGGGTCGTTCGGCGCCTGCCCGCGCGAGGTGCTCGCCGAGCAGTCGGCGCTGCGCGAGCGGATGGAGCGCGAGCCGGTGCGCTTCTTCATGCGCGAGCTCGAGCCGCTCCTCGACGCGGCGCGCGCGTCGCTGGGCGCGTTCGTGGGCGCCGATCCCGACGATCTCGCCTTCGTCTCCAACGCGACCGCCGGCGTCAACTGCGTGCTGCGCTCGCTCCGCCTCGCGCCCGGCGACGAGCTGCTCACGACCGATCACGAGTACAACGCCTGCCGCAACGCGCTCGAAGAGACGGCGGCGCGATCGGGGGCGCGGGTCGTCGTCGCCGCCGTGCCGTTCCCGCTCGACTCGCCCGATCGCGTCGTGGACGCGGTCGTCGAGCGCGCGGGCCCGCGGACCAGGCTCGCGCTCGTCGATCACGTCACCAGCCAGACGGGGCTCGTGCTCCCGGTCGAGCGCATCGTGGCCGCGCTCGCCGAGCGCGGCGTCGACACGCTCGTCGACGGCGCCCACGCGCCGGGGATGCTCCCGCTCGCCCTCGGGGCGATCGGCGCCGCCTACTACACCGGCAACTGCCACAAGTGGATGTGTGCGCCCAAGGGCGCCGCGTTCCTCTGGGTGCGTCGCGACCGGCAGGCGGCGACGCGCCCGCCGTCGATCAGCCACGGCAGGAACTCGCCGCGCACCGACCGCCCGCGCTTCCGCCTCGAGTTCGACTGGACCGGCACCGACGATCCCACCGCCTTCCTCTCGGTGCCGGCGGCCATCCGGGTCATGGGATCGCTCCTGCCCGGCGGGTGGTCCGAGCTCCGTGCGCGCAACCGCGACAAGGCGCTCGCCGCGCGCGCCGTCCTCTGCGCCGCGCTCGGTGTGCCGCCGCCGAGCCCCGACGCGATGATCGGATCGCTCGCCGCGGTGCCGCTGCCCGACGCGGGGCGCGAGCTCCCGGCCAACCCGCTCTCGACCGATCCCCTGCAGGACACGCTCTTCGAGCGGTACCGGATCGAGGTCCCGATCATGCCCTGGCCGGCGCCGCCCCGCCGCTTGGTCCGGATCTCGGCGCAGCTCTACAACGCGCCGCCCCAGTACCAGGCGCTCGCCGCCGCGCTGCTGGAGCTGCTCCGCCCGTCGGCGTGAGGCGTCCTACTCCTTGCCGGGCGCGACGCGCGACGCGAGGTAGTCGGCCACGATATGCCCGATGTTCTCGCCGTCCTCGCGCAGGCGCGTGCCCACCGCGGCGTTCTGGATCGAGCCGCCGGTGCCGTGCTCCACGATGATCTCGTCGAGGACCGCGCCGTCGGCGGCGGTGATCTGCACGGTCATCTTCACCTTGCTCGAGCCCGCCGAGATCCCGATGTAGTAGCCAGGCTCGAGCCAGGCGACCGACGGCCTGATCACGAACGGCGCGTCCGAGGGGCCGGTCGCGGGCACCACGCTGAGGCCGTGCTCGTGGGCCTTCGAGATCAGGTTGCTGGTGAACTCCTCGTTCAACCCGAGCTTGTCGCCCGCCCAGTTGTTGCGCGCCTCGGCGTCTTTCTCGGCGAGGTAGTCGGCCTCGGTCTTCTCGCCGACACGGAGGCCGGTGAAGTTGACCGGGAGCACCGAGAACCGGGTCTGGCCCAGGAACGGATCCGGGTTGGCCTGGCGCAGGATCTGCCAAGAAGGCCCGCAGCCCGCGACCAGGCCGAGGGCACCGACGGCGATCGTCGCCGCGAGGGCGCGGCGCACGCGGCCCGAGGAGCCGAGTTGCGTTCTCTGCGTGGGCTCGTTCATTCGCATCCTCCGTGGGGATCCCGGGCGGGCGCGCTCGCCTCGCGAGGGCCCTCGCTGGCGGCATGATGCAGACGCGGCCTCGCGAACGGCAAGCGCTTTCGCGCGCCGGCGCGTCGCCGCGTACGCCGCGACGCCGAGCGCCCCGTGACCGCCGGTCCCGGCTGCACTAGAGCACCCGCATGGCCAAGGCCAAGGGAGACGAAGGCACGGCCGCCGCGCTCCTCCCGCGCGAGCGCACCCTGCCGGCGCTGCGCACCGCCGCCGCGGGCTGCACCGCGTGCGACCTCTACAAGCGCGGCACCCAGACCGTCTTCGGCGAGGGCAGCGCGCGCGCCAGCGTGGTGCTGGTGGGCGAGCAACCGGGCGACTACGAGGACCGCGAGGGCCGGCCCTTCGTCGGACCGGCGGGCCGGCTGCTCGACCGCTGCCTCGAGAAGGCGGGCATCGATCGCGGCGCCGTCTACGTGACCAACGCGGTCAAGCACTTCAAGTGGGAGCCGCGCGGCAAGCGCCGCATCCACTCGAAGCCGAACGCCGCCGAGATCCGCGCCTGCGTGCCCTGGCTCCTGGCCGAGATCGAGGCCGTGAAGCCGCGCGCGATCGTCTGCCTGGGCGCGACGGCGGCGCAGGCGCTGCTCGGGAAATCGTTCCGCGTGACGCAGCGGCGCGGCGAGCTCATCGCCTCGGAGCTCGCGCCGATCGTCGTGGCGACGGTCCACCCCTCGTCGCTGCTCCGCGCGCCCGACGAGGAGACGCGGCGCACCGAGACCGAGCGCTTCGTCGCCGATCTGTCGGCGGTGCGGGCTCACCTCTCGACGGGCGCGAGGCCGACGTAGCGCGCGCGCGGTCGCACCAGGAAGCCCTGCGCCCGCTGCTCGAGCGCGTGGGCGATCCAGCCCGCCGCGCGCCCGACGGCGAAGAGCCCGGCCGCCGCCCCGCGCGGCAGACCCAGCGCGGCCGCGAGCGCGCACAACCCGAGATCGATGGTGGGGGCCTCCTGCCCGAGCCCGCGCATCGCCGAAGCGAGCGCGAGCGCCGTCCGCACGCGCGGCGAGCGCGGGGCGAGGGCTGCGGCCGCCTCGAGGAGCGGCGACGCGCGCGGATCGCCGTCGGGGTAGAGCGGGTGGCCGAAGCCGGCCACCTCCTCGCCTCGCCGCCGCCGCTCGAGGAGCACGCCGCGCGCCCGCGCCGGCGCGGCCACCTCGTCGATCAGCGCGTCGACGCGCTCGCTCGCGCCGCCGTGGCGGGGGCCGGAGAGCGTGGCGAGCGCCGAGGTGACGCAGGCGTAGAGGTCGGCCCCGGTCGCGGCGGTGACGCGCGCCGCGAACGACGAGGGGTTGAGCTCGTGGTCGGCGCAGAGGACGAGCGCGCGATCGAT
>CAYJPW010000017.1:7016-92883 GCA_964372055.1 uncultured Polyangiaceae bacterium | reverse complement strand
GCGGCGGCGGCGCCGCGCGCGATCCCGACTGCCACGTGCTGCGCCGCTCGGCGCGGCTCTCCCGGCGCGGCGCGGCGGCGCTCGCCTTCCTCTCGGAGGGCGCGGAGCCCTCGACCCCCAAGGTCCTCTTCAACATGGCCGGCGCGCCTGCGCTCGAGGCCGTTCCCTCGGGCGGCGGCGTGCCCGCTTCGGGCGCCGCGCCCGAGAAGGCGTCGAAGTCGGCGTGCACCGTGGCGCTCGGGCTCGTCTTCTGCATGGACGCGAGCGGCGAGGTGCTGCGGCGGCGCATCGGCGAGGAGCAGGCACGGACGGTGGCGCACGCCATCCCGGGCTCGTCGATCGCGGCGGCGGTCTCGGGCGAGCACACGGTCCTCCTCTACCTCGCCCCCAAGAAGACGACCGAGGGCCTGGTGAGCCACGCCTTCGCCGCGCTCGACGACCGGCCGCCGGTGCAGCTCTCCGAGGACGGGAGCGGCGCGACCTTCGTCGCCGTCGCGCCCCGGGCGCAGGAGCTCGTGGCGATGTACGTCGACGCCCGCGTCGCGCTGACGCCGGTGCACGCGCGCATCCTCAAGATCGGCGAGGGGCTGGAGCTCGGGCGCGACGCCGTGGTGCTCGTCGCGGGCGGGGCCGATCGCTGGCAGACCGGAGCGATCGGGACGTCGGCGACCGGCGCCACCCTCCTCGTCGTCCCCACCACCACCGAGGACGGCGGCTTCGGCACGGCCACGGTGCGCCTCGAGGGCGAGCCGAAGGACGACATGCCCGTGGTCTGGTCGCGTTACCCGAACGGGCTGCACCCCGCCCCGGTGGCGGTCACGCAAGGCCGGTCGCCCGTGACCATCGCCCGGGTGCGCCCGACCGGCCCAGCGCCCGGCGCGCGCCACCTGCTCGAGCTCGGGCACCTCGCCGAGGGCGGCGCGATCGAGCCGCTCTGCGAGGTGGCCGACGCGCCGTCGTTCTCGCACGTCGCCGTCGCCGCGGGCGCCGACGGCCGCCTCTGGCTCGTCTACACCACCGCCGACGGCACCTTCCTCGAGCAGCGCGGGAGCTGATCCGTCGGGTCGACCTCTCCGGCGCGCGCGCCGCGCGGTTGGAGCTTTGCCAACAAACCGGCACGATCGACGACGACCCGTCCGGCCGGCGTTACCCCTCTCTCCGAGGAGGCGGACCATGGACATCCGGGGACGAGGGGCGCTGGTGACGGGGGCGAGCCGGGGGCTGGGGCGGTCGATCGCGACGCTCCTGGCGCGCGAGGGCGCGCGCGTCGTGATGGTGGCGCGCGGCGCCGACGAGCTCGAGGCGGCGGCGCGCGCCGTCCGCGCCGAGGGCGGCGAGGCGCACGCGCTCGCGGCGGACGTCGGGGCGAAAGAGGCCATCCACCCGCTCGCAGGCGCGGCGGCTGCGCTGGTCGGGCCCATCGACCTCCTCGTGCACGCCGCGAGCACCCTCGGGGCGGTGCCGATGCCGCTCTTGCTGGACACCGAGTGCGAGGAGCTCGGTCGCGTCCTCGACGTGAACCTGCTCGGGCCGTTCCGCCTCACCAAGGTGATCGCCGGCTCGATGGCGCTCCGCGGGCGGGGGCTCGTCGTGCACGTGAGCTCCGACGCCGCGGTCGAGGCCTACCCTCGCTGGGGCGCATACGGCGTCTCCAAGGCGGCGCTCGACCACCTGGCGCGGACCTGGGCGGCCGAGCTCGCGGGCACCGGCGTTCGCTTCGTCACCGTGGACCCGGGCGAGATGGATACGGCCATGCACGCCGCCGCGATGCCCGACGCCGATCGGTCCGCGCTGGCCCGTCCCGACGACGTGGCCCGGCGCATCCTCGCGCTCTTGTGCGACGAGCGCTTCGCGAGCGGCGCGCGCCTCCGGGCCGGAGAGGCCGCGTGATGCGCCCCGCGACCTGGCCTCGCGAGGACCCTCTCGCCGAGCGCCTCCTCTTCATCGACCCCCAGCGGGCCGCGTGGGCCGACGCCACGGTCGGCGACGTCGCGCGCTGGCTCCACGCCGGCGATCTCCTCGTCGTCAACGACGCGGCCACGCTGCCGGCCTCGCTCGCGCTCGCCGAGCCGGCGGGCGTCGAGGCGCGCCTCGCGGCCGAGAACGACGACGGGACGTTCACGCTGGTCCTCTTCGGCGCCGGCGACTGGCGCACTCCGACCGAGCGGCGGCCGCCGCCCCCGTCGCTCGCGCGCGGCGACCTGCTCCGCTGGCCGTCGGGGCTCGCCGCCTCCATCGAGCGCGTCTCGCCGCTCTCGCCCCGCCTCGTGGACGTGCGCTTCGATCGCGTGGGCGCGTCGCTCTGGGCGGCGCTCTATCGGGACGGACGCCCGGTCCAGTACGCGTACACGGCCGGGCCGCTCGCGCTCTGGCACGTGCAGACGCGCTACGCCGCGAGGCCGTGGGCCGCCGAGCAGCCGTCCGCGGGTCGGCCGCTCGCGTGGTCATTGCTCCTCGACCTCCGGCGGCGCGGCGTCCGCTTCGCGCCGCTGACGCACGCCGCCGGCCTCTCTTCGACGGGCGATCCGGCGCTCGACGCCGCGCTCCCCTTGCCGGAGCGCTACGAGATCCCCGCCTCGACGGTGGAAGCGATCGTCGAGACGCGCTCGGCCGGCGGCCGGGTCATCGCCGTCGGGACGAGCGTGGTGCGCGCGCTCGAGGGCAACGCCGCCGCGCACGCGGGACGGCTGGTGCCCGGTCGCGGCCGCACCGATCTGCGCATCGGCCCGGGCTTCACCCCCGCCGTCTGCGACGGGCTCTTCACCGGGATGCACGAGCCCGAGGGGAGCCACTTCGCCCTGCTGCAGGCCTTCGCGCCGGGCCCGCTGGTCCGCGCCGCGTACCGCCACGCCGAGGAGACCGGTTACGCCTGGCACGAGTTCGGCGACTCGAGCCTGATCTTGCGGGCGGCGTGAGCTGGCAGCGGCGGCGAGACGGAAGCGGGTCGGACCTCGAGCCTCGAGTGGCGATCGGACGAAAGTCCGGCGGCGATCGGCTCCACTTGGCGTCGATCAAGCCATCGGGCGGCTGGACACCCTACACGAAGTGAGCGTGACTGGAGAGTCCGCGGGAGGCCGGCATGCTCGTGAAGCTCGATGACCAGGTCACCGTCGATCTCGCGACTCGCACGGTGCGCGTCGGCGACGTCGAGTACCTGCTCACCGGATGCGCTCACGATGCCTGGAAGATCACCGGGAACGCGCCATCGACGACCGAGCTCGTCTTCCGTGTCCAGCGCGCGTCCCCCGCATCGTACGGCTGGCTTGCGGGCGCGAAAGACGATCTCGCGCGTCGCATCGGTCTCGCATGGGTCGAGGCTTGCGACGTCTACGGGATGGAGCCCAACCCCGCCGGGGGGCGAGACGAAGCCGCCTGTCGATGGGCGGAGCGACTGGGTTGTCGGGGGAGACCGACCTGGGCTTGCCGTGGCTCTTCGCACGCATCGGCGTTCAGACGTGCAGCCGCCGCCTATTTGCGCTCCCAAGGGAGTTGCCCTTTGGGTAGGGACCACTCGTTGCGGATCGCGACGCCATAGGCGGCACGATCGCGGCCGCGCCCGGACGCCTCGGCGAAGGCCGGCAGGTCGCTGTTCCTCTATCGGCGGGGCGGCTGCAGGATCGCGATCGCGGCCTGCGTGTTGTCGCCGAGGACCGCGAAGCGCCCCACGTCGGGGATGTCCATGGGCGGAGCGAGCACGGCGCCGCCGAGCTTCGCGGCGCGGGCAGCGGCGTCGTCGGCGCTCTCCACCGAGACGTACGGCAGCCACATCGGGGGGTGCGGCGCGTTCGGGGGCATCTTCATCACGCCGGCCGCGTTCTTCTCGCCGCGCTTGAGGAGGTGGTAGGTGCCCATCGGGCCCATGTCCATCGCCGCGTGGCCGAGGCCGAACACCTTCTCGTAGAACGCGACCGCGGCGACCGGGTCGTCGGTGAGGAGCTCGTCCCAGCAGAACTCGCCGTAGCCGGGCATCTTGTCGCTCTCGGGCTGCCACTCGTTCGACTGGAAGGGCGAGAAGGTCGCGCCGCGCGGGTCGGCCACGACGGCGAACTTGCCGACGCGCGGGATGTCCATCACCGGCGCGAGCACCTTCCCGCCCGCCTGCGCGACGCGCCCCATCACGTCGTCGATCTTCTCTGCGGCGAGGTAGCCGTTCCAGTGCGAGGGCATCTTGCCGCGCTGCGGATCGGGCGGGACGATGCCGCCGATGTCGACGCTGCCGGCGCTGATGTGGAGGTAGTCGCCGTGCTCGCCCTTCCAGATCCTCCATCCGAAGAGCTCGCCGTAGAAGCGCTTCGAGGCCTCCACGTCGGTCGTCATCAGATCGTGCCACACGAACTTGCCTTGGACGCTCATCACGTACCTCCCCTTGCCCCGGCTCGCGGGGGCAGCCCGCTTACCATGCGTCGCTCATGGGGCAAACCCCGGCGGGACTAGAAGCGAAACGCGGCGCCGCCCGGCGCGGGCAGCTGGCCGGGAGCGATCGTGCCGCTGTCCGGCGAGCGCTCGGTCGTCGCCACGATGGCGACCGCGACGCCTGCGGCCACCGCGACCCCGACCCCGCCCCAGAACCACCAGCGCGAGGTGATCGAGGGCGGCGACAGCGTGAGGTTCAGCTCCTTGCGGCCGCCTGCCGGGACGACGGCGGTGGTCTCGAGATCGCTGAAGTCGGGGTGCGTGAGCCGGATGGCGTGGTTGCCCCCGGGCAGGTTCACCTCGACGGGCGCGACGCCGACGCGCTTGGCGTCGACGAACACCTCGGCGCGCGCCGCCGTCGAACGGACCGAGAGGATGCCCGTGGTGCTGCGCGAGTAGAGCGGCACGTCGAGGCTGGTGGTGTCTCCGCCCGGCAGATCGATGACGTGGCGGGCAGGGAAGTAGCCGTCGGCCTCGACGTCGATCTCGGCGCGGCCGGAGGTCAGCTTCAGCGGGCGCTCGAGCGGCGCCTTGCCGGCCACCGTGCCGCGGACGAGGATGCGCGCGCCGTCGACGTTCGTCGTGATCGTGACGGTGGAGACGCGGGCGCGGATCTCGGCGATGAGGGCCGGGAGGCGGGGGACGCGGCCGAGGAGCTCCGGCGAGGCCGCGGCCTGGAAGGCCTCGAGCTTCTCGAGCGCCTCGGGGAACCGGTTCAGCGCCTGCAGCGCCCGGCCCATGTTGTAGAGGAGCGCCGGATCCTTGGTGAGCGCGTACGCGTCCCTGTAGGCGGCGAGGGCATCCGCGTAGCGGAGCGCCTCCATCGCCTGATCGCCCTCGGCCTTCCTCGCCGCGGGCTCCGCGGCGGGCGGTGGCTCCTGCGCGGTGGCGGCGCGCGCCGCCGCCGCGGGGGCCGCCCCCCCCCCCGGCCCCGCCCCCCCCCGCCGCGGGCGCGGGGGGGGGGGGGGCCCCCGGGGGGGGGGCGGCGGGCGGCGGCCCCCCCACGGCGATCGCCACCAGCAGAACGGAGAGGACCCTCGGCCTTGTCACGCGCGCAGCCTATCAGAGGTACTTGGGATCCGCGGGCCCGGGCGGGGTGGGCGGGCGCGCCGGCGCGGTGGGTTGCGCCGTCGATCGCGGAGGCTGGGGGGGCGGGCGCACGGCGCGGCCGGTGGCGCTCGCCGCGGGCGGCGAGACGCTCGGGCTCGCGGAGGCCGGCGTCACCTCGGGCGTGGGCGGGGCGGCCGCGGGCGTCGCGGTCGCGGGGATCACCGCCGTGTCGGCGACGACCTCGACGGAGGCCGCCGTCGCCGCACTGCCTGCGCCTTCGCCTCGCCGGGCCGCCGCGACGAGCGCCGCGATGCCGACCACGCCCACGACGACGACGCCGACGACGATGGCGGCACGGGCGCTCCCTCCCCCGCGCGGCCGGAGCGAAGCAGGCGCGAGCCCGAGCGCGCTCGCATGCCCCCGCGGGCCGAACGGCGCGATCGCCGCGGCGAACGCGCGCACGTCGGGGTATCGGCCGGCGGGATCCTTCACCAGCGCCTTCATCACCGCCGCGGCCAGCTTGGGGGGGAGATCGGGCCGCAGCTGGCCGACGGGCGTGGGCGTGTCCGCGATGATCGCGGCCAGGGTCCCCGTAGGCGTCGGAGCGTCGAACGGGGGCCGACCGGCGAGGAGCTCGTAGAGGATCACGCCGAGAGACCAGATGTCCGCCCGCGCGTCCACGTTCTTCGTCGAGCGCACCTGCTCCGGGGACATGTAGACGGGCGTGCCGAACGCCGACTGCGTGGTCGTGGCCGTCGCGCTCCCCTCGTCGCTCACCTTCGAGATGCCGAAGTCGAGCACCTTCAGGGTCGGCTGCCCGCGGCCATTCGCCAGGAAGAGGTTCGCCGGCTTCAGATCGCGGTGCACGATGCCGAGGCGGTGCGCCTCGTCCATCGCGGCGCAGGCCTGGAGCATGTACCCCACCGCCTCGGCCACGCCGAGCTTGCCTTGCCGGGCGAGGGCGTCGCTCAGATCGCACCCGCGGAGCAGCTCCATCACCATGAAGGGGCTGCCGTCCGGCAGGGTGTCGACGTCGATGACCCGCGCCACGTTCTCGCTGGTGATGCGCGAGGCGGCGCGCGCCTCGCGCTCGAAGCGGGAGCTGATGTCGCTCTGCCGGCGGAGGTGGGGCAGGAGGAGCTTCAGCGCGACGTTCTTGCCGAGCCGCGTGTGCTTCGCCTCGAGCACCGCCCCCATGGCGCCCTTGCCGAGCATGCCGACGACCTCGTACTTGCCCGCCAGCAGCGTGCCGGGGGCGGGGAGATCCTCGGGATCGACGCGTGACACCGCGCGAAGGATACTCTCGCCCTCCGCACGGCGCCACGCGGCGATCAGCGCGCGCGGATGCGTCGGCGGCGCCACGCGGCCGACGCGCCGAGCACGAGCAACGCGAGCGCGCCGCCGGGATCGGCGCCGGTCGGGCCTTCGAGCCGGCAGCCGCAGCCGCCCTCGTCGACTCGGTCCTCGCTCGCCGGGGCCCCGCCGCCGCCGCCGGCCCCGGTGGTCGCGGCGCCCGGCGCGGGTGGGGCGCCGCCGCCGCTGCCGGTCGTCGTGGTCGACGTGGGGCTCTCGCCGCAGACCCCGTCCACGCACACGAGGCTCGGCCCGCAGGGGGTGAGGTCTTCCTTGATGACGATCTCGCAGCCGTTCTCGCCGCAGAGGTCGAGCTTGCACGGCTCGTCGTGCAAGCACGGCTCGCCCGGCCCCGCGTCGAGGCAGGTGCCGGCGCCGTCGCAGACGTGGGCGGGCGTGAAGAAGAGCTGCCCGTCGCAGCTCGAGGGCACGCACACCGCGCCCGCGGCGTAGAGCGCGCACTGGCCCGCGCCGTCGCAGGTGCCGTCGGTGCCGCAGGTCGCGGCGCCCTGGTCCTCGCAGTCGTCGTGCGGATCGAGCCCGGCGGTGACGAGCTCGCACACGCCGTCGGCGCCGCCGCCCTTGGCCGCGGCGCTGCAGGCCATGCACGGCGTGACGCACTCCGATTCGCAGCAGACGCCGTCGACGCAGAAGCCGCTCGGGCACTCGCCGCCGCCGAGGCACGGCGTCGCGCTGGCCGGCCCGGTCACGAGGAGCGACGCGGCCACGAAGAAGACCGAGAGCACGCGGCGAAGCGACGTGGACACGGGCGCATGCTAGCGGTCATCCCGCCCGCGAGGCGAGCGCCCGGCGCTGGTGTCGGCGCGCCTCGCACGGTAGCTTGCCGACGATGGCGCGGTCTTCGGCTTCCCACCGGCTCGTGGCCCCTCGCGCTCTGTCCCTCCTCGGACTGCTCTTGCCGGCCTGCCTCGATCCGACGCAGGTGACGCTCGACATCCGCACCGACGCCCCGTGCGCGGATCTGACCGGCACCGGGATCACCATCGGCGCGCGCGGTCAGGTGGAGCAGCAGGACCCGTCGACGGAGACGACCGACTGCAGCGCGGGCGCGATCGGGACCATCGTCATCGTGCCGAGCGACGCCGACGACGCCTCGTTCGGCGTCAAGGTGGTGAGCAGCCTCGGCGTCCCGACGAGCGCGTGCCAGCCGCCGACCTACGGGCCGGCCTGCGTCGTGGCGCGGCGCTCGGCCGCGTTCGTGCCGCACACCCCGCTCGAGATGCCGATCGCGATGCAGATCGCCTGCGCCGGGGTGAGCTGCCCCGAGGGGCAGACCTGCGTGGACGGAGCGTGCCGATCGAGCGACTGCGTGACGCAGGAGGAGTGCGCCGGAGCGATCCCGCCCTGGACCGTGGGCCTCGGCGGCGCGGGCACCGACACGGTGACCGACCTCGCGGCGAACCCCGGCGGCGGCCTCTTCCTCGCGGGCACGATGGAGGAGGATCTCGACCTCGGCGGCGGCCCGCTCAAGGCGCTCGGCGGGGGCGACGCCTTCCTCGCGAGCTTCTCGGCGGGCGGGCAGCTGCGCTGGTCGATCGCGCTCGGCGGCGACGGGCTCGACGTCGGCAGCGCCGTCGCGACCGATCCGATCGGCGCGAGCGTGTACCTCCTCGGCAGCTTCACCGGGACGGCGAGCTTCGGCGGGGCTCCGCTCCAGAGCCAGGGGAGCGGCGATCTCGTGCTGGCGCGCTTCACCGGCTGGGGCGCGCCCCTCTGGTCGATCGCGATGGGCGGGCCGGCGAGCGAGTCCCCCGGCGACGTCATCGTCGACGCGGCGGGCACCCTCTACGTGACGGGCACCTTCACCGACTCCTTCCAGATCGGCGGCAAGTCGCTGAAGAGCTCGGGTGGGAGCGATCTCTTCGTCGCCGCCCTGAGCCCGGCCGGCGACGTGCTCTGGGCCAATGCGCTCGGCGGGGCCGGCGACGAGAGCGGCAACGCCATCGCCGTGGACGCGGAACAGAACCTCTTCGTGACCGGCTCGTTCACTGCGACGTCGACGCTCGGCGACACCAAGCTCGTCTCGGAAGGCGGCGGGGACGTGCTCGTCGCCAGCCTCGACGCCAACGGCAAGGTGCGGTGGGCGCAGGGCTTCGGCAGCGCGGCCGAGGACGTGGGGATGGATGTCGTCGCCGACGCCCAGGGCCGCGTCGCCGTCACCGGCCACCTCGGCGGCGCGGCGAGCCTGGGCGGTCAGCCTCTCGCGAGCGGCGCGGCCAACGGCTTCGTTGCGATGCTGGACGGCGGCGGCAAGCCCGTCTGGTCCAGCGTCTTCGGCGGCAAGGGCGACTCCGGTCGCCGGCTCGCCTTCGAGGCGGACGGCACGCTCTGGATCGGAGGCAACGCCTTCGACGGCCCCAAGCTCGGCGAAGAGCCGCTCACCGAGCCCGGCGTTCAGAACCCGTTCGTCGCAGCGCTCGCCGCGACGGGCGAGCCGCTCTGGGCGCGAGGGTTCGCGGCGGGGCAGTTCGGGAGCTTCAACGGCCTCGCGCCGGCCGGCGGGGGCGACGTGTTCGTCGCCGGCTATTTCCTGCCCGATCTCGACATCGCGTCCGGCACGCTCGTCTCGGTGGGGAAGGACGACATCTTTCTCGCGCGCCTCGCCCGCTGACGTGGCTCGAAGCCTCGCCTTGTGAGCCCGCGCGCGGCCTCCGCGCTGGGCCGCAGCACACGCGAGGACCGCGCGGTCGAGTGACCCGCCGCGTGCGCGCGGCTTGCGCGTCGGGCGCAGAATGCGCGGGGTGCGCGGTCGCCCACCGGCGATCCCTGCGGTCCCGCGGGCGCCCGCGCGGCGTGGCACGCCAGCTGCTCCCCGAGCGCGGCTCGTGCGCCCGCGCCCCCTCTCTGGGCTCGGAGGAGGGAATCGAGTGGCGAGACGATGGGATCGGCGAGCTCGGCTCGCCGCCGCGGTGCCGCCGGCCGTCGCCCTCCTGATCGGCGCGACCGCGCGCGCCCAGATCGCGGGGACGGTGGTCGACAAGGCGACCCTGGCGCCGCTCCAGGGCGCCGAGGTGGGGATCCGCGCGGACAAGGTCAAGGCGACGACCGACGCCTCGGGCGCGTTCGACCTGCCGAACGCTTCGGGTGCCGATCTCGTCATCGCCGCCGGCAAGAAGGGTTACTTCAACGGTTCGGTCCTCGTGAGCAGCCCGGCGAGCGGCGTCCAGATCGCGCTCGATCCGGTGCCGCAGGACGACAACCCCTCGTACGCGTTCGTCAACCCGACCGGCTGCTCGGTGTGCCATCCATGGCAGTTCGCGGACTGGAGCACCTCGCCCATGGCGAACGCCGGGACCAACACTTGGGTCTACGACACGTACGACGGCACCGGCACCGTGGGCGGGATGACCGGGTTCGTCTACACCCGCGACTCGGTGCACGCCGGCGCGAGCCCGACCTCCGATTGCGCGGCGTGCCACCAACCCGAGCCCTGGGTGAAGAGCCCCTTCGGCGGCCTGGGCGACCTCGCCAATCCGACGCCGGGCATGCAGCACGGCGTCTCGTGCGAGATCTGCCACAAGCTCGCCGACATCGACGAGACCAAGGTCAACTTCCCCGGCATCTACCCGGGCGTGGTGAAGCTCACCCGCCCCAATCTCGGTGTCGTCCTCGAGTACGGCGTGCTCAGCGACGTCGACTTCGTCGAGCCGGCCATCATGCGCGCCTCGATGCAGCCCCAGCTCGTGGCCGCCGCCTGCGCCGCCTGCCACCAGGACAAGAACGATCCCGACGAGGACGGCGACTTCGAGGAGGCGAACGGCGTCATCTCGGAGCCCACCTACCTGGAGTGGCTGGCCTCGCCGTACGCCGATCCCGCGTCGCCGTCCCACGCGACCTGCGTCGATTGCCACATGCGGCCGAGCGAGAGCACGACGCGAATCTGCGAGGGCCTCTACCCGCCCATCGAGCGCGATCCCGAGAGCATCCGCTCCCACACGTTCCCAGGCACCTCTCCGGAGTTCCTCGAGAAGGCCGTGAGCCTCTCGATGGTGGCGGCGATCGACGGGAGCACCATCGCCGCCCAAGTCACCGTGACGAACGACGGTACGGGGCACCACGTCCCCACCGGCGTCACGATCCGCAACGTCATCCTGCGGATCGAGGCGTGGCGGGAGCAGGACGGGCTGCGCCTCGAGGCGCTGGGCAAGCAGCGCATCCACGATCTCGGCGGTATCGGCGACCCATCGAAGGGCTACTGGGCGGGCCAGCCCGGCAAGCTCTACGCGAAACACAACCTCGACGCGAACGGCGAGGGGCCCGTCTTCTACACCGAGGCGACGTCGATCCTCTTCGACAACCGCATCGCCCCGCTCGCGAGCGACAGCACGAGCTACTCCTTCGCGATGCCCGAGGGAGGCGGACGCCTGCACGTGCGCGCGCGCCTCGTGTACCGGCGCGCGTTCCGCGCCACCGTCGACGCCAAGGGCTGGGTCCAGACGGGCCACGGCCAGCCGCTCGAGGACGTAGAGCCTCCCGACTTCGGGCACCTGATGGAGAGCGCCGAGCAGATCTTCGACCTGCCCTGCGACGCGGCGGCCTGCACGCCCGACGCAGGAGCCGGCGGCGCCGGCGCGGCCGGCGGCGGAACGGGCGGCGCCGGCGGAACGGGCGGCGCGGTCGGATCGGGGGCGGCTCCGTCGACCGCGGCGGGCGGGCCCGGCTGCGACTGCCGCCTCGGAGCGTCACGCGGTGACGGCGGCGCGGCGGCGCTCCTGGCATCTCTCCTCGCCGCGCTCCTCGCCGCGACGCGGCGCCGGCGTGGCGCCGCAACGTCGCTCCCTCGCCCTTCGCCGGGGCGCGTCAGCCGTCGATCGGCAGCCCGGCGAGGTTGGCGATCACCGCCAAGAGGTGATCGGCCTCGACGGGCTTCGCCAGGTGGGTCTGGAAGCCGGCGGCGAAGGCGCGGTCGGCGTCCTCGCGCCCGGCGTACGCGGTGAGCGCGAGCGCCGGCGTGCGACCGCCGTCGGCCGCGGCGAGCGAGCGGATCCGGCGGAGCAGCGCGTAACCGTCGACGTCGGGCATGCCGATGTCGCTCACCAGCACGTCGGGGCGGAGCCGGGGGAAGATCTCGAGCGCGCGGGCCGCGCAGTCCGCGATCTCGACGGTCGCGCCGCTGTCTTCGAGCAGCTCGCGGACGAGCGCCAGCGCCTCGGCCTCGTCGTCGACGGCGAGCACGCGCAGCCCCTCGAGACGCCTGGTCGCGCTCGGCGCTCGGCTCGGCTCGACCGCGCGTGAAGCCGCGTGCTGCGGGGCGGCGGCCGGCAGCGCCGGCAGCTCCACGACGAACGTGGCGCCCCGGTCCCGGCCCGCGCTCTCGGCCCGGACGGTGCCGCCGTGCGCCTGCACCAGCTGCCGCACGATGGCGAGGCCCAGGCCGATCCCGCCGTGCCGTCGCGTCGTCGACGCGTCCGCCTGGCGGAACGGCTCGAAGATCGCCGCGAGCAGGGAGGGGTCGACCCCTTCGCCGGTGTCGGTCACGCGGATCCGCAGCCTGGAGCCGTGCCGGCGCGCTTCGATCTCTACTCGCCCTCCGCTGGGCGTGAACTTGACGGCGTTCGAGAGCAGGTTCGACACGACCTGCTGCAGCCGTTCGGGATCGGCCACGATCCCGGTCAGCTCGGGGTCGATGGCGGTCACCAGCGCGATCTGCTTCGCTTCGGCCAGCGGCCGCGCCGACTCCGCCGCGTTCGTGATCACCAGCGGCACGTTGGTCCACCCGAGATCGAGCCGCAGCTTGCCTCCGATGATGCGCGAGATGTCGAGCACGTCGTCGATGAGCCGCGCCTGCGCCCGCGCGTTGCGCTCCACGATCGCGAGCCCGCGGTCGAGCTCGTGCGGGACCTGCTTCTGCCGCAGCATCACCGTCCAGCCGAGGATGGCGTTGAGCGGCGTCCGCAGCTCGTGGGAGACGGTCGCGAGGAACTCGTCCTTGGCGCGGTTCGCCATCTCCGCGTCGGCGCGCGCTTGACGCTCGCGCTCGAGCAGAACGACGCGCTCCTCCTCGAGCCGGCGGCGCTCGATCACGACCGCCGCGCGCCGCGCGAGCTCCTGGGCGAACGCGAGGTCATCGTCGCCGTACTCCCGGCCGGACTCGGCGTACACGAACGTGATCGCGCCGAAGACGCGCTCCCTGCCGCGCAGCGGGACCACCATCGCCGAGTGCAGGGCGAGCTCGCGGATCAAGCGGAGGTGCTCGTCGTCGACGGCGGCCGCCGTGAGGAGCTCTTCGGGGATTCGCGGGTAGAGCTCCGCCACGCCGGTGCGGATCACGTTGGGCGAGCCCGTCTCGGCGGCGGGGTCCGGTGGATAGCGGTGCCCGAGCTCGCGCGCGAGCGCGACCTTGGAGGGATCGACGTGCGCGACGGCGAGCTGCCGGGCCGCCCCGTCGCCGGGCTCGAGGATGTCGACCGCGCACCAATCGGCGAGCCGCGGGACGGCGAGCTGCGTCACCGTGGTGAGCGCCTCGCGGTAGTCGCTGGCGGCGACGAGCGCCTCGCCGGCGCGGGCGAGGTAGGCGCGCCTGGTCTCCGCGCGCTTCTCGGCGGTGACGTCGCGGAACACGAGGACGACGCCGAGCAACGCGCCGTCCGCGTCGCGGATGGGTGCGGCGCTGTCGTCGATACACACGTCGGTGCCGTCGCGTCGCACCAGGACGGTGTGGTTCGCGAGCCCGACGATGACGCCCTCGCGGAGCACCTTGTCCACCGGGCTCTCGACGCGCCGGCGCGTCTCCTCGTTGACGATGGGGAAGACGTCGAGCAGCGGCCGGCCCCGCGCCTCCTCGAGGCTCCAGCGCGTCAGCTCCTCGGCCACGGCGTTCATGAAGGTCACGCGCCCGTCGGTGTCGGTGGCGATCACCGCGTCGCCGATGCTGCGCAGCGTCGTGGTCCACCAGCTCTGCGCCCGCTCGGCCGCGAGGCGCGCCTCGCGCTCCCGCTCGAGGGCCTCGGCGCGCTCCTGCTCGGCCCGCTTGCGCGCCGAGATGTCGAAGGTGACGCCGAACCACTCGCGGACGGCGCCGTCGGGCTCGAGGAAGGGGACGGCGCGAGTCCCCATCCAGACGTAGGCGCCGTCGCGGCGGCGCATCCGGAACTCCGCCTCGAACACCTTCTTCTGCGCCTTGGCGGCGGGCCAGGAGACGCGCAGCGCCGGCGTGTCGTCGGGGTGCACCGGATCCCAGCCGCGGAGGCCGCGCCACTCCTCCTCCGTCTGTCCGGTGAAGGCCCGCCAGCTCGGCGAGTCGGCGTTCGGGTGGCCGTTGGCGTCGGTGGTCCACACGATCGCGTTCGTGGCCTCGATGAAGGCGCGGTATGCGCGATCCGTCAGATCGCGCGTGACCTTGGCGAACCCGACGTGCTTGCCCGACGCATCGAGGAGCGGGGTGATGACGACGTTGGCCCAGAAGCGCGAGCCGCCCTTGCGGACGCGCCATCCGTGGTCCTCCACGCGGCCTTCGGCGAGCGCGGTCGCGAGCTCGGACTCGCACCTGCCCGAGGCCACATCGTCCGGGGAGTAGAAGATCGAGAAATGGCGGCCCACGATCTCGGCGGCGGAGTAGCCGTTGATCCGCTGCGCGCCCTTGTTCCACGAAGTGACGCGTCCTGCCGTGTCGAGGAGGAAGATGCCGTAGTCCTTCACGCTCTCGACGAGCAGTCGAAACGTCTCGTCGTTCGGGGCGATGGTCGGCTCCGGCTGTTCGAGCATTGGCGGCATTCTTCCAAGCGGAAGCGACGCGCGGCAAGAGCAAGGTGCCGCCCTGGGCGTCCCCGGCAACCGGAGCGCCCTCTCCCGGTCGGGCGACGCCCGCCCCCTTAGGGCGAGCCCCGACGCGCGCTCGGATCCGCCGCCGCTGACGCCTCGGACGTGCCGCCCCATGGCCGCGGCCGCCCGGTCCTCACTTTGCAGCGCCGGACGTCATGGCTCGGTTGCGCGCAGGATGGATCGCCTTCGCGTATTCCGTCGGCGTGGCCGGAGCTGGGTTCTTCGGCTGCGAGCAGTCCGAGCCCGACCCGCCTCAGGACACCGACAAGGACGGGCTGAGCAATCGCGACGAGCAGCTCATTTATGGCACGTCGCCCGTCCTGGCCGATACCGACGGCGACGGCCTGACCGATCAAGCCGAGATCGTCAGGTACGCCTTCGACCCCGCCAACGCTCCGTACCGCTTCAATCCGCGGGTCGCGGACGTCCCCGTGCCCGGGATCGTGTTCATCGGCCCGCCGGTGCTGACGCTCCAGCTCATCGACACCGCCGGCGAGGTCCGCACCTTCACGACGACGCAGACGGCGCAGCGCGCGAACACCGTGAGCACCAGCGTGCTCAACCAGGTGAGTGTGACGAATACATTGACGAACACCCGGACGGTGACGCAGACGATCCCCGCCCGCGACGCAGGCGCCGCCGACGCCGGCGCGGCCGACGCCGGTGCGGCCGATGCCGGGGAGCCCGACGCCGGGGAGCCCGACGCCTCGCCGGACGAGGCGGACCGCGAAGGCGACGACGCCGACGACCGCGATCGCGGCGGCTCCGACGTCGACGATCGGGACGCCGGTCCGCCCGATGCCGGCGCTCGGGATGCCGGCGCGCGGGACGCGGCGGCCGCTCCGCCGTCGGGACCGATCACCATTGCGAATGCGGTGAGCGTCGCCGACGCGACGCAGCGAGTGTTCGGCGTGACGAACCTCGAGTCGGCGACGTACAGCGACACCATCGCGGAGGCGGACTCCTATGCGCAATCACACAACATCGCGGCGACGACCGGCGTGCTCCAGGTGGCCGCCGTCCTCGAGAACCGCGGCCATGTCGCGTTCCGCATCACCAACCTGATGCTGGGCGCCACGCTGGTGAACGGCGGGGTCACCTTCCCCGTCGGCAACCTCGTGTTCGATACGCCGTACAACACCTTCCTGCCCCTCGCGGTCGGGCCGGGCGAGCGCACCGACCCGATCGTGTTCGACAAGGAGCTGATCACGCTCGACACGGCCAGAGCCGTCCTCAGCGGCGCGGAGGCGCTCGTCGTCAGCCTCAACGTGTCCGACCTCAGCAACGCGGAGGGGAGGCCGTTCGCCTTCGACCTCATGGAGATCCGCACCAAGACGGCCACGGTGAACATCGACTACGCGGGCCTCCTCCCGCCCGAGAGCTTCGCCGTCGCGACGAACCTCGACCCGTCGAAGCCCGGCGTGACGGCGCGACGCGCGCTCGAGGAAATCCTGCGCATCCCGATCGCGGCGAGCACGTCGGGGCTCGATTCGGTGCGGGAGATCGGTCCCGAGGCGATCGGAGCGGGGGGGTGGTCGATCGAGCTCGTGCACGACGACGGAGCGAGGGTCGTGTCGACCTTCTTCAGCGATCGATTCGAGCCCTACGACTTCGACTCGATCGTGCTCGTGGCCGGCGATGTGCTGGAGCTGAAATGGTTCATGCAATGACCGGGTGATGGGGGATTCCATGAGCGAGCGCAGGATCTGGCGAGCCTTCGGTCTTCCTCTCGTCGTCGTCGTGGGCGCGAGCGCCGGGCTGCACCCGCGGACGGCGGAGGCCCAGCCCGCGCCGGCACCGCGCCCGCTCGACGAGGTCGTGCTCCGCGACGGGTTACGCCTCCACGGCCGCGTCGTCGCCCAGCAACCGGGGCAGTTCGTCGTGATCGACACCTCCGATGGCCGCCGCCGATCCCTGAGCCCGACCGTCGTCACCGAGGTGAACCTCGCCCCGGGCTCGGCTGCGCGGCTCTCGCGGCCCGACGCCGCGACGCGGGCCACCGGGTGGGACGAATCGAGCCGCGAGGCGTGGCGTATGCGCGGGGGAAGCGCCCTCAATTACGAGGTCCGAGCGCAGCTCACCGGCGTCGTGTTCCCGACCGAGGAGTACCGGGCCGTCGGCACCTGCGCGACCGGCACCGGCGTCGCGCCGCTCTCGATCTACGGTCGAAAGGGGACGGGCCAAGGAGGAGGCGGAGGCGCCGGTCTCGGGGTGCGCGGCGGCTACATGTTCATGTCGCTCCCGCCTCCCGAGAGCGGCTCCTCGTGGTGGGCGCTCCACGCGGGCGCCGGCCTCGATCTCGACGTGCTCTACGAGCAGCGTCCGGTGGGCATGCTCGCCGTCGACGGCGAGCCCTGCGCCGAGGCGGAGAACCGCCCTCCCGCGGTCCGGCACGAGAGCGCGACGAGCTTGCTCGCGCGGATCCCGATCCGACTCGGCACCCAGGTGGGGCTCGGCGGCTTCGGCGACGCGCGCACCTGGCGCGGCGTGTCGCTCGGGATCGCCTGGTCGCCGTCGCTCACGTACCTGAGCTCTCCGTGGGGCGAGCCCTCGCTGAGCTTCAGCTACCGCGGCGGCGAGCTCACGCTCGATCTCGCCACGTTGCACGCGCGCTCGGACACGCAGCCCAGGCAGGCGCACCTCCGCGTGGCGACGTTCGTGCTGGCCCCCGTGGCAGAGACCGATCCCCTGATCGCGACGATGAGCATCGGGGTCGTCTGGTACTGAAGAGGTGTCGGACATTCCTCCGGTCGACGCCGCTCGAGGCTCGAGGTCCGACGCCTCTTCAGTCCGGGCGCGCGTCAGAAGCTCGTGCGCACGACGCGAAGCCGCGGGTGCGACGGGAACGGGATCTCGCGGACCTTCCCCGAGACGCACCGCTCCTTGTCCGGGTCGGAGGGGCTCGTCGCCACGGTCACACCGACCGCCTTGCCGTCGACGATCGCCGCGCAGACGCTGACGCGCGTCTGCTCTGCGACCTCGCACTCGTCGAGGTACGTCCCGCGCGAGAGCGGGCCCGAGAACTGATCGTCGGCCGGCTCGGGGCCGTCGGCGCGCTTCGCGCCGATGCCCACCTCGTCGGGGTGGCTGTCGCGCGCCTCCTCGCACGTCGTCCCGTCCGACGATCCTCCGGGCAGGCGAGTGGGCTCGACCTTGTCCGGGATGGCGGGCAGCGGGGGCCGGAGCTCGGCGGTCGGCGCGGCCGGGGCCGGCTCGGGGGCCGACCCGCAGTGCAAGAGACCGAGCGCGGCCGCCGCGCAGAGCGCGGTGAGCCGAGGCGAGCTTCCGATCATGAGATCGATGCTACTGCCGCGCGTCCGAAGTGTCGCCATCGATCGGAGGGAGCGTCACGCGGCACCAGCGGCACGAAGCGAAGGGAAACCGGTGATCAGCGGCCGCGCAGGAACTGGAACGCCTCGCGCATCTGCTCGTCGGTCATCGAGTGGCCGACGCGGCGCCTCCCCACGAGCCGATGCTTCCACCGCAGCGTCTCGAGCGCCTCGCCGAGCTCGCGCGCGGGCCCGCGCGCGCCCCGGTCCTTCTCGCCGTAGCCGACATACACCGGCGCGCGGCGCCGGACGCCGGCCGCAAGGCGCTTGAGGTGCTGCGGAGCCGAGCCGCCCGCGAACACCGCGAACCCGTCGGCCTCGACCCTGCCGCGCAGGGCGAGCGAGCTCGCGTAGTAGGCGCCGTTCGAGAAGCCGTAGACGAGCAAACGCTCGAAGGGCCGACCGCGCTTCTGCTCGAGACGGCGGCGCGCGTCGGCCCACTCGTCGAGGAGGGCTTCTTCGACCTGGCGTTGCGCGGCGACCGACGTGGGCCACGTCCACCAGTCGCGCATGCCCTCGGGCCCGATCCCGCGCCGTCCGCGCGGCATGAGCGCGAGGAAGCCGTTCGCGCGGGCCCCGCGGGTGATCGCCCGCTGCTGCGACCATTGCCAGGTCGTGTCCGGCTGGATGACGCCGTGGAGGAAGATGACGAGCGTGTCCGCGCCGTGGTCGCCGGCGACGCAGGTCCCCTCGCCGAGCTCTTCGAGCTCGGGGGCGCACCAGCGACCCGCGGCTTCGAGCTCGCCGGGCGCGGCCGCAGCCGGCGCTTCGACCGGCGCGGGCGCCGCGTCCTGCGCGAGCGCCGGCGCCGCCCCGAACGGCGCCAACGCCGCCGAGAGCCCCAGCGCGCGCGTCCACCATCGCACCGACTCCGCATACCACGCATCGGCCCCCGCCCGAAGCAAACGCCCTATGCTGCGCGCCCATGACCAAGCGCTTCGACGTCGTGGTGTTCGGCGCGACCGGCTTCACCGGCGGCCTCGCCAGCGAGTACCTCGCCCGGCACGCGGGCCCCGCGGCCCGCTGGGCCATTGCAGGGAGGAACCGCGAGAAGCTCGAGAGCGTCGCCGCCTCCGCCGCCCGCGCCGGCGCCTCGGCGCCCGAGATCCTGATCGCCAGCGTCGACGACGCCGCCTCGCTGCGCACGATGGCCGAGGCGGCGCGCGTGGTGCTCACCACCGTCGGCCCGTACGTGCTGCACGGCGAGCCCGTCGTCGCGGCCTGCGTCGAGGGGGGCGCCGACTACGTCGACATCACCGGCGAGCCGCCGTTCGTGGACCGCATCCTCGAGCGCTGGGATGGCCCCGCGCGGGAGCGGGGCCTGAGGCTGGTGAGCTGCTGCGGCTTCGACAGCATCCCCCACGATCTCGGCGCCCTGTTCGTGGCGCGCGCGCTCGGGCCGGACCGGCCGATGACGATCGAAGGCTTCGTCCAGGCGAGCGGGAAGCCCTCGGGCGGCACCTGGCATTCGGCGATCGGCATCTTCGCGAGCCTCGGCCGGGGCCGCGGCGAGCGCCCCCGCCGCGAACCGCCGAGCGGCGGGCGACGCGTGCGCGGCCTCCGTCCGCGCGTCCGCTACGAGCCCGAGGTCCGCGGGTGGGTCGCACCGATGCCCACCATCGATCCGCAGATCGTGCTGCGGAGCGCCCGCGCGCTCGACGAGTACGGCCCCGACTTCCGCTACGGCCACTACGTCCGCTTCGGATCGCTCGCGGCGCTGATGGGCGCCGCCGCGGTGGTCGGCGGCGTCGTCGCGCTGGCGCAGGTCGGCCCCACGCGCGAGCTCTTGCTGCGCTGGCAGAAGCCCGGCGAGGGTCCCGACGCGGCGGCGCGAGAGCGCGGCTTCTTCCGGGTGACGTTCATCGGCACCTCCGGCGATCGTCGCGTGGTCGCCCGGGTCTCGGGCGGCGATCCCGGTTACGACGAGACGGCGAAGATGGTCGCCGAGTCGGCGCTCTGCCTCGCGCTCGATCGCGATCGGCTGCCCGACCGCCACGGCGCGCTGACCCCCGCCGCGGCCATGGGCGCGCTCCTCATCGATCGGCTGGTGGCGCGCGGAATCCGTTTCGAGATGCTGTAGCGCAGACGGCTCCGCCGCGCGGAGTCGCCTGGGCGAGGAGTCGGCCCACGCGGGCCGGCTCCTCACCGAGGCCGCCGCGTCCGCGGAGGCTCCCCTCCCGCGCCCGCGCGAACACGGCGCGACGTCGCGCTGATCGGCGGTCGCTCGCGAGCGGACCCCGCGACCGATCGCGAGTGGTCTTCAGCGCATGCCCGGCGGCCGATCGGGTGCCGGATCGCCGGTGTCGGTCGGACCCGGCCGAGGCTCCGGCACCGGCCGCGGCTCGGGCGGCGGCTTCGGCTCGGTCGGAGTGGGCCGCACCTGCGGGCCGGCCGTCGTGGGGCCGGCGCAGCTCGCCAGCGCGGCGGGCCCGAAGATGGCCGCGACCACGACCAGCAGGGCCCCCTTGTGGATCTTCATCGCCTGCGAGTCCTTCTGCTGGGCCGTCGACGACCTCCAGCACGGGGGAGCACCTCGACGGCGTGCTCGATGCTCCAGCACGCGGCCGAGCATCGGACGTGCCACGGATGCTCCGGGCCGATTCGGGTCGGTTCGGCGATTTCGGACGCACCGCTCGCGATCGTGGGCGCAAACACGGCACGCTGCCGCGGCGATCGGCTCGACGCGAGGGGATCATCGCCGGCGCCGCGGGCCCGGCGCGTGCGCGGCGCGGCGCTCGGGCGCGGACGGCTCGAACCAGGCCTCGAGGAGCTCGCGCCCGACGAGGTTGGCCTTGGTGCGCCAGGTGAGATCGTTGCCGAGCATCACCGCGACGGCGACCTCGGGCGCGTCGGCCGGCGCGAAGGCGGCGAACCACGAGTACATCCGCGCCGGGCTCCCGCGCACCAGCGTCCCGGTCTTGGCGGCGACCCGCGTCGAAGCGAGGGCCCGCGAGCCATCGGCCCGGCGGAAGGCGCGCGCGCAGGTGCCGCGCGTCGTCGTGCCCTCGAGCATCCGCGCCAGCGAGCGCGCCGTCCCCGCAGGGAGCGCTCGGCCGGCCCCCACGGGGCGGGTGGCGCCGCCGCCGTCGAGGATCGACAAGCGCACCCGCTCGCCCTCGTTGGCGATGGTCTGCATCGCGAAGAGCGCGCCCAGCGGGCTCACCCGTCCGCCGCCGAAACCCGCCGCGGCGCGGGCCATCCCGAACCGGTCCTCCGGGATCTCGACGCTCCCGGCGCCGACGCGCACGTCGATGGGCACGACGCCCGAGAACCCCAGCCCCTCGGCCATCCTCCTCAAGTCGTCGGCGGCGAGGTGGCGCGCGGCGAGGCGCGCGAACACCAGGTTCACGCTGCGGCCGAGCGCCTCGCCCACGGTGGTGCAGACGCTGCCGCGGACCTCGAGATCCCGCCGCGTGATCCCGTGCTCGCCGCCGCCGCCGTAGCACTCGCGCGTGCCCGAGGTCACGTCGCCGCGCTCGAGCAGCGCGGCCGCCGTCACGATCTTGAACAGGCTCGCGGTCGGCGCGAGCGGCTGGGCGACGAAGTCGCGCCCGCCGCGGCTGGCCCAGACCAGGATCCTGCCGGTGCGGACGTCCGACGCCACGATGGCGCCCTCGGGGGCGCCGGAGCGCGCGAGGAGCCGCGCGGCCGCGCGCTGCCAGCGTGGATCGAGGGTGAGCTTCGCCGGCGCACGCCCCGGCCCCATGGCCGCGACCACGCCGGCATCGGTGACGCGGAGCCGTCGCAGATCGACGGAGCTCTGCGCCGCGGCCGGGCGGGAGCCCAGCGCGACGACGAGGCCGACCAGGCAGCCGGCGACCAGACGAGCGAGCCTCTTCACCCGGATCCGGAGGAGTGCACCGGCGCGCGCCCGCGGGCCAACTTGTCTCCACCGCTGCGTGTACCGTGCGGGGATGAGGAAGCTCTCGGTCGACCCCGACATCCGGCGCGCGCGCACGCTGCCGCCCGAGATCTACAGCGATCCCGTGCTCTACGACCTGCAGCGCGATCGCGTCATGCGGCGCGGGTGGCAGGTCGTGGCCGACGCCGCGAGCCTGCGCGAGCCGGGGCAGGCTCGCCCGGTCACGCTGCTCGAGGGCTGCCTCGACGAGCCGCTCCTCCTCACGCGCGACGGCGGCGGAGCGCTGCACGGCCTCTCCAACGTGTGCACGCACCGGGGGAACCTGATCGCCGCGAAGGCGTGCAAGACGGCGACGCTGCGCTGCCGCTACCACGGGCGCCGCTTCGGCCTCGACGGTCGGTTCGCGTTCATGCCCGAGATGGACGGCGCGCTCGGCTTCCCTTCGCCCGCCGACGATCTGCCGCGCGTGCCGCTCGAGCGCTGGGGCCCCCTCCTCTTCGCCAGCCTCGAGCCCGCCGCTCCGTTCGACGCGTGGATGGGCCCGGTGCGCGACCGCCTTGCCTTCGTCGATCTCGACGCGCTCGTGCTCGATGGGGCCTCTTCGCGCGACTACGAGGTCGCCGCCTCGTGGGCGCTCTACTGCGACAACTACCTCGAGGGCTTCCACATCCCCTTCGTGCACCACGGGCTCGCCGAGGAGCTCGACTACGAGGCGTACGCGACCGAGACGTTCGCCCACGGCAGCCTGCAGATCGGCGTCGCCAAGGGCGACGAGCACACCTTCGACCTGCCCGCCTCGCACCCGGACCACGGCCGCCGCGTCGCCGCGTACTACGCGTGGCTCTTCCCCGCGACGATGCTCAACCTCTACCCGTGGGGGCTGAGCGTGAACGTCGTGCGGCCCCTGGGGCCCGACCGCACGCGCGTCTCGTTCCTTTCGTTCGTGCTCGACCCGAGCAAGCGCGCCGCGGGAGCGGGTGCCGATCTCCACCGCGTCGAGCTCGAGGACGAGGCCATCGTCGAGGACGTCCAGCGCGGCGTGCGATCGCGTCTCTACCGAGGCGGCCGCTTCTCCCCTTCGCGTGAGGTGGGCGTCCACCACTTCCATCGGCTGCTGGCGGCGAGCTTGGCCTGACCTCGGGCGGCGTCGCGCCCGGCGGGAGCGCGCACAGGCGCCCCAAACCGCGGTCCTTGGCGTCCGCGAAAAAATCGTCGCCGATTACTGGGCAGGTGTTCAGTAACGCGTTAGGGTGCCCGCATGAACGACAAGACGCTCGCAGCCCATGTACTCCGGACCCTCGCCCTGGCCCACTTCGCGGCGAAGCTCCCGACGTTCGACGAGCTCGCGGCTTCGCTCGGCGTGCGGCGAGCCGACGTTCGCCGGACGATCACCGCGCTGCATCACGCCGGAATGGTCGACGCCACGCGGCTCCGCCTCACCCTCGCCGGCTTCGTCGCCGGACGCGCGCTGATGTCCGAGCGGCTGCGTCCTTTGCGCGTGGCGCGCAACCACGCAGCCGCCGCGTGAGCCTCCCACGACGGCGCGCGAGCGCAGCGGGTTCGCGCCCCGCGCAGCCCTTGCACCCGTGCCGGCGATCGGCGTCGAGGATGCACCACGCGAACAGCCGCAAAATCCCGGCTGAGCGTGCTCAGGCACGGCGGCTGCTTCCGGTCACGCCGGAGGACTTTTCATGAGCCGGCTACTCCGTTCCATCCCTGGGCGTGTGCTCACGCTCGCGTTCGCGATCGCGCTCCTCGGCGGCGGCACCGCCGCGCTGCTCGGGCATTCGCTCGCCGCGATCCCGCTGATGTGCGTCTCCATCATGGCGGCCGTCGTGGTGACGGTGTTCGCCCTGCCGTTCGCCCTGGCCGACGACGAGATCGACGCGTGGGGGCTCTTCCTCGTCCTCCCCTCGGTGATGTTCCTCTACGTGATCGGGCTCGCGGTCGTGATGGCCTCCCACAACGCCGCCGGCGCGTGGGGCTTCCTCGCGCTCGGCCTCGTCGCGCTCGGAGTCGCCGCTCGACCTTCCGGCTCCGGCGCCGAGGTTCCGAGGCACGCGCACTCGCACTGAAGAGCCAGCGGGCCGACGCCTCTTCTGCTCGCGGTTGGCTTCCGGCACGCCGTCGCCGCGGTTGCCCATGGAGTGCCGCGGATCCAGGCGCGAGGCCAATCATTTCCGCTGTTTGCACGACGCGCGCGCAGGCACATGGCGTGCAGCGTAGGATCCTCGCACGCGAGGGAGGTCCTATGGCTCGGTCGGTTGCAACGGCTTGGACGGCGATCATGGCGCTCGGCGTCGGCGGCTGCTCTTCGGCGGGTGCCGACGACGCAGGCGGCGGCGGCCGCAGCGCAGGAGCGGGGGGCTCGGACGGCTCCGGAGGCGATCCGGCGACGACGGCGTCGGCGGCGGTCTCGGGCTCGAGCTCCAGCTCGAGCGCGATCGCGAGCACGAGCGCCGGGGCGGGCGGGGGCGCCTTCGCCTGCGATCCGCCCGCCGAGCCGGGCAGCCTCTACGAGCTCTCGGCGGGCGCGTTCGGCCTGCCCGATCCCATCTCGATGTGCCAGTACCGCGGCGACGTGATGCTGGTGGTCAACACCGCCGCCCTCTGAGGCTACACACCGCAATATGCGGGCCTCCAGGTCTTGGAGGAAACGTTCAAGGGTGAGGGGCTCCACGTGCTGGGGTTCCTGAGCAACGACTTCGGCAACCAGGGAGGAACCGACGGGCAGGTCGACGCCTGCAACGAGCAGTACGCGGTGACGTTCCAGCAGTTCGATCTCGACCACGTGAAGGACACGGACGGCGCGGGCCCCATCGCGGCCCAACCGGTGTTCGCGTGGCTCGAAGCCCAGCCCAACCCGGGCCCCGCGGCGACGCCCGAGCCCGACTGGAACTTCCACAAGTACCTCGTGTCGCGCCAAGGCGAGCTCGTCGCGCACTGGGACAGCCCGGAGTACCCGGGCGACGATCCGGCCAACCCGAACGACAGCTTCGATACCAGCGCCATCGTCGTCGCCATCAAGGCCGAGCTCGCCAAGCCCTGACGAGGACCGGCGGCGAGCGAGCGCGGCGCCGCGACGCGGTTGTTCGCGCGACCGGCCTTGTCTAGGCTCGCCGCCATGGCCAACCCCACCGCGCTCCTCGAGACGTCGCTCGGCAACATCACGATCGAGCTGTTTTCGGATCGGATGCCCATCACGGCGCAGAACTTCATCAAGCTGGCGAAGAGCGGCTTCTACGACGGGCTGCACTTCCACCGCGTCATCGACGGCTTCATGCTCCAGTTCGGCTGCCCGCACAGCCGCGATCCGAACAGCCGCAACGCCGGCACCGGCGACGGGCCGGATGGCTGCATCCAGGACGAGCACCCGGCCAACGCGAAGATCTCGAACGAGCCCGGCACGCTCTCGATGGCGAACACCGGCAGGCCCAGCAGCGGCAGCTGCCAGTTCTTCATCAACACGGTTCACAACAGCTACCTCGACTGGTTCACGCCCGGTCAGTCGAAGCACCCCGTCTTCGGCCGCGTCATCAGCGGCATGGACGTGGTCCACAAGATCGAGAAGACGCCGACCACGCCCGACGACCGGCCGAAGACGCCCGTGAAGATGGTGCGGGTCACGGTGCAGGAAGGCTGACGCCCGAGCGCCCCTCGGTCGGATCGCGTGCTCGCTCCGCGCGTCGCGATCCCCGAAGAGGCGTCGCGGCGGGCGTCGGGTCGCGGCCCGCGCGGGTGCAGGCGGTTCGCGCGGACGCACGGGGATCGCAGGAGCTCGGGCGCGCGTCGGATGCTCGGCCCGCCGGTTTGGGGGCGGAGCCCCGACGGTGGGAGCGTTTCGCGCGCGGGGTAGCGAGGGTCTCGTCCGGCGCGAACTTTGCCAGCGGTCTCGCGACCGTCCAGGATCCGGTTTTCAGTCGTCCAACCTCGAACGACGGAAGGGCTCGGAGTGCGCAAGACCCTCGCCACCGCGTTGTTGAGCGTCTCTCTCGGGCTCGTCGCCGCGGGCGCCCGCGCCCAGAGCGCGAGCCCGCCGGTCCCCGCGGGCGGGCCCGCCGCCTCAGGACCGGAGCAGAAGGGCAAGCTCGTGATCGGACCCGAGGAGGCGGGGCGCAAACCCGGCCTCGTCCCCGGCGCGCTCGTCGGCGCGACCTTCAACTTCGCCGACAACCGCAGCGTCGTCGGGCAGCCCGACGGATCGTCGGTGACGCTGGGCGGCGCGATCGACGCGACGCTCGACGCGAACGAGGGGCCCCACGAGTGGCGAAACGCGCTCGGCGTCGGGGCCGGCGTGACGCAAACCCCCGCGATCGACGAGCTCATCAAGACGCGCGACACGCTCGGCGTCGAGACCATCTACCTCTACCACGTGGTCCCGTCGCTCGGCCCGTTCCTGCGGGTCGGCATGAACACCGCGATGTTCTCGGGCTACGACATCCGCGCGGCGGCCGCGACGTACGCCATCGCGCACGCCGACGGCACCACCGAGACGCTCGGCGGCCGGCGCCTCAGGCTCACCGATCCCTTCCAGCCGCTCACGCTGAAGGAGACGCTCGGCGCGTTCGCGCAGCCGGTGACGACCGATCGCGTTCGGCTCGAGATCCGCGTCGGCGCGGGCGCCCAGGAGGTCTTCGCCGACGAAGCGCTCGCGGTGAACGACGACGCCGCGACGCCGGAGGTCGAGGTCAAGGAGCTCGAGAGCTTCAACCAGATGGGCATCGAGGGCGTCGCCAACGCGTGGGGAACGATCGACGAGGACAAGCGCGTCGCCTACACGGTCGGGATCGGCGTGCTCGTGCCCCTCGCGTACAGCGAGCTGCCCCCGGGCGACGATCGCGGCGCTCTCGACCTCACCAACGTCGAGCTGACGGCCGGGCTGTCGGTCAAGCTCGTCGAGTGGGCCTCGCTCGACTACAAGCTCGCGGTGCTGCGGCAGCCGCAGCTCGTCGACGCCACGCAGGTGACCAACAACCTGCTCCTCACCATCGGCGTGGGCCTGGGCAGCAAGGCGCCCGCTCCGCCGCCCCCGCCGCCGGCGTGCCCCGAGCCCGCTCCAGCGCCGCCCGCGCCGGCGGCCACGCCCGTGGCTCCCGCGCCGCCTCCTCCGCCCGCTCCGCCGCCCCCGCCTGCTGCGCCGGAGCCCCCTCCTCCGCCTGCGCCCCCGCCGGCGCCGCCCCCCTGAGCGAGATGGTCCGATCGGCCCGGGAGAGCGACTCGATGCTGGCGCGCTCGAGCACGAGCCCCAACTGCGAAAGGCGTGAACGATGATGAAGCGCTACCGACACACGACGTACCTGGCGGCTCTCGTCCTCGCCGCGACCGCGGTCGGCTGCGGCGGGCACGCCTCGACGCAGGAAGCGAACGCGCGCTGCCGCGACGAGCAGCGGACGAAGAACACCGTCACCGACGAGGCGTTCGCCCAGTGCGTTGCTTGCTTCGAGGATTGCGGAGACGACTGCCAGGCGATGGGCGAGACGCCCGAGCGTTACGCGTGCCCCGAGTGATCGGGACCGCTCGAAAACGCACCGGCGCCGGCGGAGACATGCCGGCGCCGGCACGGTCCACCTCAGACGAGGACGCCGAAGCGGCGCTGGAACTCCAGCGCTCGCGTCGCGGCCAGGGTCCCCAGCGTCTGCGGGGCGAGGAAGAGCGACGGCGCGAACGTCGTGTGGCTCAGACCGCCCGAGACGAGGAGAGGGTCCACGATCCCCGGGACGTTCGGAACGATCGGGTTGTACCCGAGCGCGTACGGCGTCGTGGTGGGGACGATGCCGACGGTGTTGATCCCGATGGTGTTCGCGAAGGGCGACACGCCGAGCGTGGGCGCGCCGAACGGCGTGTGGGACAGCCCGGGAGCGAAGCCGAGCTGCGGGCGCAGGAACGGCTGGATCGCGCCCCCCAGGTAGTTGTTGAGGATGCGGAGCAGGCTGATGTCGACGAGGTTCGGATCCATTGGTTCCCCCATTCGGTGGTTCGCGGCGAGCTCGAGCAGCGCCTGCCGGAGCGCAGACGTTGGCGGCTCGCCACGCGCACGCACTCCTACCCAGGGAACGATGCGAGGGTCAGGGGGTCGGATCTCCCTTTCGCGGTCGGCTCCCGCCTGCACGCCTAGGTGAGCGCCGGAGCCAGCGCCGCCGCGCTCGTTCCGGACGCGCGCGTCGGAACCGTGCTCGGGGGCGCACGGCCCGCGCCACGGCCTCCCGGCCCCGAAGCTCCGTCCCGCGCAAAGCGTGCGCCCCTGCGCCGGGGGCGTTTTCGAGACACTCCACCGCGGCTTCCGACCGTGCTACGCGCAGCCCGACCCCGGCCATGACCACCGCGACGCCGATCATTGACGAGAACGACGGGAACGTGCCCGAGCGCGCCTCGGGGACCAAGCCCGGCGCCGCGGCGCCGGCCGCGTCCGAGCCGCGCAGCGAGAAGGACCTCATCCTCGCGACCAAGCCCTTCGCGGTCGAAGATCGCGGGCGGAGCTGGTGGTACCTGCTCTCGACGTTCGCGGTGCTCGGCGCGCTGCTCGCCGGGGCGGTGCTCGCGCCGTACGCGGCGCTCCGCTTCGTCGCCGCGGTCCTCGCCGGGCTGACGATCGTGCGCGTGTTCATCATCTACCACGACGTCATGCACGGGGCGATGCTGCGCGGGTCGTTCGCCGCGCGCGCGCTGCTCTACCCGTACGCGCTCCTGGTGATGACGCCGCCGCTCGTGTGGCGCGAGACGCACAACTACCACCACGCGCACACGGCGAAGATCGTGGGCTCGCACGTCGGCTCGTACGCGATGACCACGCCGCAGCTCTGGGCGCGGATGACGCCGCGCGCGCGGCTGATGTACCGGATCGTGCGGCACCCGGTCACGATCCTCTTCGGCTACTTCACCATCTTCATGTACGGAATGTGCCTGTCGCCGCTGCTCCGCTCGCCGAGGAAGGCGTGGGACTCGGGGCTCTCGCTGGTGGCGAGCCTCGGCCTCGGTGCGGTGCTCGTCGCGACCGTCGGGTGGGCGACGTTCTTCTACGCGTACTTCCTCCCGGTCGCCGTCGCGACGGCGTCGGGCGCGTACCTGTTCTACGCGCAGCACAACTTCCCGGGCGTGAACGTGCAGCGGCGCGACCGCTGGAGCTACGCGCGCGCCGCGCTCGAGTCCTCGAGCTTCATGAAAACGGGCCCGGTGATGGGCTGGTTCACGGGGAACATCGGCTACCATCACGTCCACCACCTCAACCCGCAGATCCCGTTCTACCGGCTGCCGGAGGCGATGGCCGCGATCCCCGAGCTGCAGACCCCGCCGGTGACGAGCCTGAGCCCGCGCGACGTGGTCGCGTGCTTCAAGCTCAAGCTCTGGGATCCCGACGCCGGCAAGATGGTCGGCTATCCCTGAGGCCGACGCGTCGGGTCCGGCGCTCGTCGACGGCTCCGAGCGAGCGCCGCGCTTTACAGCGCCGCCGCGCCGCGCGCTAATGGCCGCATGCGCCGCCGGCTCTGGCAATACGCGTCTCTTGGGCTCGCCGTGCTCCTCTGGGGCTGCTCCGACGACGACACGCCGTGCGCGGGCGGGAGCGACTGCGGCGCTCCGAGCGCGACGCTGGTCGCGATGGACTTCACCGGCGAGAGCGGGTTCTACGGCTCGCCGTTCCCCAGCGACACGCGCGTCCGCGCGGACGGCACCATCGATCTGGAGGGCTTCCCGAACCCGCGCCAGGTGCCGCTCGTGGACAAGACCCTCGCGCTGCTCCGGGCCCCCGGGCTCGGCTTCGGCCTCACCTCGGGCGTCTTCTTCCAGCTCACCGGCCCCATCGATCCGGCGCGCTTGCCCGATCTCCACGCCAGCGTGGGCGAGGGCTCGCCGGTCGTGCTCGTCGACGTCGATCGCGCCTCGCCGACCTTCCTGGCGCGGCACCCGATCTCGAGCGCGTTCCTCGAGGACGGCGGCCCGTTCGGCGCGCCCGATCTGCTCGCGCTGCTGCCTCTGCAGGGCATGCCGCTGCGCGCGCGCGGCCGCTACGCCGCGGTCGTCCGGCGCGACCTCGGCGATGCGAGCGGCGCGGCGCTGGGGACGCCGGCGCAGCTCGCGGCGCTCACGGCGGGCGAGAGGCCCGCGGGCATGAGCGACGAAGCGTTCACTTCGTATCGCGACGCGCTCGACGCGCTCGCCGAGGGCGGCGTGCCCGCCGACGCCATCGCGGGCCTCGCGGTGTTCGCGACCGGCGCGCCCACCCGACAGCTCGAGGACGTTCGGGAGTCGATGCTCGCCTCGCCGGCGCCGGCGCCCTCCGTCCCGTTCGCGCTGCACGAGGTCTTCGACGACTTCTGCGTCTACGAGAGCACCATCCCCATGCCCGTCTACCAGGCGGGGACGCCGCCGTACGACGAGGAGGGCGGCGGCTGGACGTTCGACGAGAACGGCGTCGCGGTGCTCGACCGGATGGAGGAGGCGAGCTTCGTGGTCACGGTGCCGCGCCTCCCGGTCCCGGTGTCGGGCTTTCCGATCGTCGTCTTGAGCCGGACGGGCGCCGGTGGGAACCGGCCGCTCGTCGATCGCGGCGTCGAGGCGGTGCACGGCGGCCCGCCGCTCGCGCCGGGAACGGGGCCGGCGCTCACCTTCGCGAAGGCGGGGTTCGCCGGCGCGAGCATCGACGGGCCGCACGGCGGGCTCCGCAACGTCACCCAGGGCGACGAGCAGTTCCTGATGTTCAACGTCTCTAACCCCGAGGCGCTCCGCGACAACGTGCGCCAGTCCGCGGTCGAGCTCGCCCTCGAGGCGCACATCCTCGAAGGGCTCACGCTCGACGCGACCGACTGCCCCGGCGTCGGCGGCCCGGTGACGTTCGACCCGGCGACGATGGCGCTCATGGGGCACTCGATGGGCGCGACCATCACGCCGCTGACGATGGCCACCGAGCCGCGCTACCGGGCGCTGATCCTGAGCGGCGCCGGCGGGAGCATGATCGAGAACATCATCTACAAGAAGAGCCCGCTCCCGGTGAAGGGCATCGCCGAGGTGCTGCTCGGCCTCGCCGGGAGCGGCTACTCGCTGAGCGAGCACGATCCGCTGCTCTCCATGTTCCAGTGGGCGATCGAGCCCTCGGACCCGCCGGTGTACGACGTCGCCACCGTGCGCGCGCCCGCCGGGGGAGAGCCGCGGCACGTCCTCATGCTCCAGGGCATCGTCGACACGTACATCCTGCCCCCGATCGCCAACGCGACGACGCTCTCGCTCGGCCTGGATCTCGCGGGCGAGGAGCTCGATCGCGACGACCCGCGGCTCGCCGGGATGACGCCCATCGGCGATCTGCTCGACCTCGCCGGGAGGAAGGCCATCGCCCTGCCCGCGAGCGGCAACGTCGAGCTCGAGGGCGGCGCGCTCGCGACGGCCGTCGTGGTGCAGCACCTCGAGGACGGCATCGAGGACGGGCACGAGATCGCGTTCCAGAAGGAGGCGCCGAAGCACCAGTATCGGTGCTTCCTCGAGGGCCTCGCGGCCGGCGGCGGGGCCCCGCTCGTGCCCGTCGGCGCCGCCGCCGACGACCCCTGCGAGTAGCCGGTCGCGATCGCGCGGCGGTGGATCGGCTACCATGCGGCCGTCCTCGCCGGGGGACGCCGGAGCCACGATGAAGCCGCGCCTCGCCGCCGCCGTCCTCGCCGCCGTCGCGTCGATCGCGTCGATCGCGACGATCGCCTCGGTCGCGAGCGCGGCGCCGGGCGCGGGGACGCTCGACGATCCCGTCGTGGTCGACGCCTTCCCGTACGCCGTCCGCGGGACGACGGTCGGCGCAGCGAACGCGATCGACGACTACGCGTGCGCCGCCGCGCTCGACGAGTCCGGCGGGGAGGTCGTGTACGCCTTCACGCTCGACGCGCCGGCGCGGGTGAGCGCCTGGGTCGAGGGAGACGGCGGCGCCGTGGACATCGACGTGCACCTGTTGGACTCGCTCGCGCTCGCGGGCGCGACCTCGAGCGACTGCGTCGCGCGCGGCAACGTGATCGCCGAGGCGGCGATGGGGCCGGGCACGCACTTCGTGGTGGTCGACACCTACGCGGGCGCGGCGCAGGCCGGACCGTTCGTGCTCCGGCTCGACGCCGTCGGCGACGCCTGGAACGAGCGCCCGATCGGCGAGGGCGTCGTCTGGCGGGCGCGCCGCTTCGCCGACGTCGGCGGAGGCCCGCAGGTGGTCCACGAGCTCGTCGTCGATACCTCGAGCCCCGACGTGACCATCGAGGCCGTCCCGGCCGGCGGCTGCCAGACGGTGGCCTCGCTCGGCGCCGAGCACGGCGCGCTCGCCGGGATCAACGGCGGGTACTTCAACGTCTCCACCTGCGCGCCCGTCTCGCTGCTCAAGCACGGCGGGGCGCTGCTCGCGACGAACGGCGTCACGCGCGGCGCCTTCGGCCTCACGGCGGCGATGGAGCCGATGATCGCGATCCTCGCGTCGGGCGCCGACTGGCCCGAGGCGCACGAGGCGCATGGCGGCGGGCCGGTGCTGGTCGAAGCGGGCGCCGCCCACGCCGGGGCGAGCGACTGGGGCGCGCAGGGCTTCAGCAGCGCCTCCTTCAACGGCCCGAACCCCCGCACCTTCGCCGGCTTCGACGGCGCCGGCCGCGTGCACTTCGGCTCGGTCGACGGTCGGCGCGGCACCGCCGCCGGCATGTCGCTCGACGCGCTGGCGGCGTTCACCGCGTCGAGCGAGATCGGGACGGACGACGTGGTCAACCTCGACGGCGGCGGCTCGACGACGATGTGGGTCGCGGGCGCGACACCGAACGGCGTCGTCAACTACCCGAGCGACGATCCGGACCAGGAGCTACCCACCCATCCGGGCTCGCGCGGCGTCAGCGGCGCGTTCCTCGTCTTCGCGCCGCCGTACAACCACCCGCCCCGCTTCCAGACCGCGCCGGTGCTCGACGCGGTCGCGGGCGAGGCGTACGCGTACGACGTCGACGCGATCGATCTCGACGTCGACGATGTCGTCACGTTCTCGCTCGTCGAGGCTCCCCCAGGCATGACGATCGACGCCGCGAGCGGTGAGATCGCGTTCGCGCCGACGGCGGCGTCGCCGCCCGACGCCACCGTCACCATCGAGGCCGCCGACGACCGCGGCGCCGCGGCGACGCAAACGTTCACGCTGGTGATCGAGGGCGGGCTGGGCCCGCCCGACGCCGGGGCCGGCGGCGGAGGGCAGGGCGGCGAGGGCGGCGGCTCCGCTCCCGACGAGGGCGGCGCGGCGGCAAGCGAGGACGGTGGCTGCGGCTGCCGCGCGATTCGCGACGCCGGCGGTGGCGGCTCCGCGGCGCTCGCGCTGGCGCTCGGCGCGCTCTGCGTTCGAGCGAGGCGTCGAGGCCGGCGCCGCGCGCTCCCGCCGGCGCGCCGCGCCGACCCTGCGGGTTGATGGCGGTCGCGGCCGCGCCTCGGTTCGGCGATATCCTCGAGGCGGAGGTGCCCGATGCCCCGATTGAGCCTCGCCATCGCTTCGATCCTCGTCCTCGGCGGTGTTGCGTGCGGCGGTGACGTCACCGAGGGGAGCGGCGGCTCCGGCGGCGGCACGGCGACGACGGGCAGCGGCGGATCGACGTCGAGCGGGACGACCTCGAGCGGCACCACGACCGGGACCGGTGGCGGCTGCCCCGATTGCGGCAGCTTCACGTGCTGCGGCGTCGAGTGCGTCAACCCGGGCAACGACATCCTGAACTGCGGCACCTGCGGCAACGCCTGCACCGGCCCCGGCGCGTACTGCGATCACGGCACGTGCGGCACGCCGCCCTGCTCGGGCCAGACGTGCGCCGGCGGCGAGACCTGCTGCGAGGCCGCCTGCTGCGGGCCGGGACAGCTGTGTTGCGCGGTGCCTGGCCCGGTCGGCGACACGATCGGCTGCCACGATCCGACGCCCCAGGGGACGTGCCCGACCGGCTGCCTCGACTGCATCTGCGCTTCGCCCGACACGCCCGTGGCGACGCCGGAGGGCGATCGCCCGATCGCGTCGCTCGCGGTCGGCGACCTCGTCTACAGCGTCGACGGCGAGGCGCTCCGCGCCGTCCCCGTGCTGCGCGTGCACCGGACGCCGGCGAAGAGCCATCACGTCGTCCACCTGGTCCTCGCCACCGGCGCGGTCCTCGACGTGAGCCCCGGCCACCCCACCGCCGACGGCAGGACGTTCGCCGACCTGCGGGCGGGCGACATGATCGACGGCGCGGCGATCGTCGACGCGCGGCTGGTGCCCTACACGCACGCGTACACGCACGACGTGCTGCCGGCCTCGGACACCGGCACCTACGTCGCCGGCGGCGTCCTCATCGGCAGCACCCTGCACGGGCGAACCTCGGCGGAGTGAGGCGCAGCCTCGGGCGGAGCTGCTCGAGTGGCGTCGATCGGACGAATGTCCGACACCTCTCGTGGCGAGCGGGGGCTCTGCCCCGCACCCCCGGACTGAAGAGGCGTCGGACCTCTGGCTCGAGTGGCGTCGACCGGACGAATGTCCGAAACCTCTTCAGTTGCCGGTGCCGGGGAGGGTGGCGTTGGTGAGCCACTGGAAGCCGTCGATGACGGCGAGCGAATCGTAGGCCGTGTCGCCGACGTCCCAGATGGCGATGCGGAGCTCGACGACGTCGCCGGGGATGACGTTGCCGGCGGTCGTCAGCCAGAAGGTACCGCCGCCGATGGTGCAGGTGTCGCCGGCGCCTGCCTCGAAGCCGGTGCCCATGAGCTGCGCCGACCCGAGCGAGCACGACTGCACGCTGACGTCGGGGTCCCAGCAGCCCGGGTTCTGCGCCTGCGAGTCGCACACGGCGAAGAGGCTCGTGCCCTTGGCGATGTTGATGCCGATGGGCCACTGCTGCCCGCCCTGGGTGTACGTCATCAGGTTCTTGTCGATCGGGTTCGGGATGGGCGAGGGCGCCCCCCCGGGCGTGTCGACCAGGGCGATGAACTGATCATTGAAGCTCGTGCACACGAACTCGGGGTACTCGGCCGAGAAGAAGTACGAGTTGAACGAGAACGCCTTCGCGTTCGTGGGCGCGCGCAGGCGCATGTAGAGCATCACCGAGTCGTTCGCGGTGGCGACGTCGCTGGCGAAGCACCCGGGCGAGTCGGGGAGGCCGTTCGCGTTCTTGAGCGGCGGGTTGGGCAGCGCGTACCAGTCGTGGACCGAGTGCGGCTGGCCGACCTGGCCGATGTTCGCGTTCGAGAGCGGCTGGTGGCTCGTCGAGACGTTGAACCCGTTGGGCGCGCCGCCGTTCGGGCCCGGCATCGATTGGGTCGCGTCCGAGGCGATGCCGCTCGACATCACCACGACCGACTGGCCCTCGGTCGAGGCGGGCGCGATCGATCCGAAGCCCGAGCGGATCGAGAGCGCCTGGAAGTCCTGGAGGGGGCTGCCGTCGGCGCGGAGGATCTTGGCGTCGATGAGGCCCCAGGTCTTGTCCGCGAGCTGGAGCGGCTGCTCCTGCGTCTGCCGGCAGAGGCCGAGCGCCTTGGCGTAGTCGAGCGCGGTCTGCGAGCTCGACGCGAGGCCGGCGTCGCACGACACGGTGTCCTCGGCGTCGAAGAGATCGGTCTTGCCGTTGCAGTTGTCGTCGATGCCGTTGCCGACGACCTCGATCGCGCCCGGGTTGACGAGCTCGGGCTGCGAGCCGCACAGGCCCGGCTTGTCGCAGCAGTCGCCGTCGGCGGCGAGCCAGCCGTCCTGATCGCAGTCGGTCGTGGCGCTGTTGCAGGCCACGCAGGTGCCGGCAGTGCAGCTCTCGCCGGCCGCGCAGGCGTTGTTGCAGGCGCCGCAGTTGAGGACGTCGTCCGAGGTGTCGAGGCACTTCTGGCCGCACGGGGTGAGGCCGGCCGCGCAGGAGTTCGCGCAGGCGCCGAGCGAGCAGACCTGTCCCGGCGGGCAGACCACGTTGCAGCCGCCGCAGTTGGTGGGATCCGTCTGGGTGTCGACGCAGGTGGCGTTGCACTGGAGCAAGCCATCGACGCAGAAGCCGCAGGTGCCGTCGAAGCACGCCTTTCCGGGCGTGCAGGCGATCCCGCACGCGCCGCAGTTCGCCGGATCGCTGTCGGTGTCGACGCAGAGCGCGCCGCACTTGGTGGCGCCGCCGAGGCAGACGAGGCCGCACTGCCCGCCGGCGCACACCTGCCCGGGCGGGCACGCCGTGCCGCAGCCGCCGCAGTTGGCCGGGTCGTTCTGGGTGTCGACGCAGAGGTTGCCGCACTTGCTCGCCCCGCCGAGGCAGTCGACGCCGCAGTTGCCGAGCGAGCAGACCTCGCCGGCGGCGCACACCGTCCCGCAGCTGCCGCAGTTCGCCGGATCGATCTGGGTGTCGACGCACTTGCCCGAGCAGACCACCGTCCCGCCGAGGCAGACCTCGCCGCACTGGCTCGCCGAGCAGAGCTGGGACGGCGGGCAGGCCGCGTCGCAGCCGCCGCAGTGGGCCGGATCGTTGGTGATGTCGACGCATTTGCCGGCGCACTCGGTGCTGCCTCCCGTGCACTCGAGGCCGCACTGGCCCGCCGAGCACACCTCGCCGGCGGCGCACACCGTGCCGCAGTCGCCGCAGTTCGCCGGATCGAACTCCAGGTTCGTGCACGCGTCCCCGCAGAGCGTCGCGCCGGGGCAAACGGCGCCGGTCCCGGTGCTCGTCGCGCCTCCGCTGCCCGTCTCGCCGCCGGTGCCTCCCGGGATGGGCTCGCTGTTGGCCGCGCACCCGGCCCATGTGCCCAGGGCCGCGAAGGCGAGGAGAAGAGCCGACATCGCGAGCGACGCTCGCGCCCCCGTCGTTTGAGCTTCGTTCATGGAGACCTCGTTGAGCGCCGGCGTGGCCGGGCGGAAGTCGAGTAGGGCGAGGCCGCTGCCTCGCAAGCCGCGGGCAGGTTACGCCTACTCCGGGTCGAGCGCACGAGACCGCGCCGTCCAGCGACCGATGCATCGCGCCGAATGACGGCCGACAGCGCGGGTGCCGAGGGCGCGCTTCTCGTGCCATGCTCCGGCCGTGAGCGCGTCGAGAGCGGGAACGTGTGCGGCGTCACGGTGGGGCGCCGTGGCCATCGTGATCCTGTGCTCGCCGTCGTGTCGAGAAGGCCGGCCGCCCGACGCGCGCGAGTCGCCCGGCGCGAGCGTCGTGACGAGCGCCGCTCCCGCCGTGGCGCGCGAGGATCTCCCCGCGGTCGCACCGAGCGAGGAGCTGCCCGCGCCCGCGGCGAGCGCCGCGGCGGGTCCTGCCGCCGGCGACGACCAGAAGGTCTCCATCGACCTCGAGGACGCGCCGGCGGCGGCGGTCCTGGAGACGCTCGGCAACTTGATCCACCGCAAGGTGAACGTCGATCCGGCGGCGCGCGCCCTCGTCGGCTGCTCCGTGGCCAGCGTGCGGCTGGAGCAGGCGGTGACGAGGCGCCAGGCCGTCGCGCATGCCGCCGCCGCATTGCGCGCGAAGGGCCTCGTGCTGCTCGACACCGGAAGCTCGCTCGACGTGAAGAAGGCGCCCGACGCGCCCCCGTGCCCTCGGAGGCGCTGAACCACCGAGGGTCCGTGGGGCGCGACGGCCGCGTGCGGCTGCCGATCGTACGAGGCTTCCGTCGCGAGCGGGGGCTCTGCCCCCGCGCACTCGGACTGAAGAGGCGTCGGACCTCTGGCCTCGAGTGACGTCGGTGGGATGATTGTCCGACACCTCTTCAGTCCGCCGTGACGTAGACGGCGCCGAGGCACATCTCGTCGCCGGTGCCCTCGCCCCAGGCGAGGTCCTTGGTGCCGGCGGAGTTGTCCCAGTGACACGCGATCGAGAGCTCGTCGCCCGGCGCGACGTGGACGGGCTGCTCGAGCGCGTAGTTGAGCTGCCAGTGGAAGTCCCACCGCGGGATGTCGAGCAGGCACTCTTCGGCACCCGCGGCGCGCTTCACCCCCAGCGTCGCCTTGGTGCCGCGCGTGTGCATGTGGAGGGCCGTGCTGTGAATCGTCATCGGCTTGCCGCCGCTCATGTAGCCGGTCGGATCGGACGAGAACGCGTGCGTCACGTCGGCGTCGCCCATCGGGATGTCCATCCCGCCGCCGTACACCCAGACCGGGTCGGCCCAGAACTGCCAGTGGGCCTCCTTCTCGACGGCGGCGTCGAGCTTGACGTCGATCGACGTCATGTCCGGACCGGGATCGCCGTGCGCCGTGTTGTAGTGGACCTGGAGGGCGATCTTCGAGCCGGGGAGCACCTCGATCCCGGTCCCGGCGGGCAGGTCGCCGCCGGCGCTGCCCGGCGCCCACGCGCCGATCCAGGCGGTGCCCGGATCGTTGCCGTTGCCGGGACCGCCGAAGCAGGTGTACCCGGGGCCGGCCTCGTTCTGGTCGAGCGCGTCGAACGCCGCGGCCTGATCCGGCGAGACCAGGAACGCGATCACGTGGTGCACCGTCGTCGCGTCCCCCGGGTTGGCGCGGAATCCGGTCACGTAGCTCGGCGCGTCCTCGGGCCAGTCGAGGAGGAAGCAACGGTAGTCGTCGGCGCCGACGGGCGTGTACGCCTCGGTCATCGACAGCGTCCGATCCACGCGCGAGAGCGTGGGGGCCTCGGGCGTGTCGTCGTGAGGCGCGTCCGCGGGATCGCCCTCCGGTCCGCCGGCGTCGACCCATGCGGCGATGGCGGCGATCTGATCGTCGCCGAGCGACGGATCGCCGGTGTAGTCGTTGCAGCCCTGCCCGGCGAGCCACGGCGGCATGGTGCGGGTGACGACGGCCTCGCGGACGGCGCCACGCACCGCCGAGACGTCCTCGAAGCGCTCGAGCGAGAACGGTGCGATGCCGCCCTCGGTGTGGCAGCCGACGCAGCGGTCAGCGAGGATCGGGGCGACGTCCTTGTGGTAGGTGACGGCCGCGCCGGGGGCCGTCTGGCTCTCGCCGCCGCCCGAGCCGCCGCAGCCGGCGATCGCCGTGGCCAGGAGGCCGGTTCCGAGGATCAGGTGCTTGCTCGTGCTCATGACCGGTCTCCTCCCTAGCTCCGCGCCGCCGCCGTCTCGCCGAGCAGCGCGGCGTCGCCTCGCCTCGCGAGGCGACGGGGCGTGAGCCCCACCATCGCGCGCATCGCCGCGTCGACCCAGCGGGTCGGCAAGAGCGCCACGAGCGCGAGCAGGATCCGGGTGCGGAAGGGGGCCACGTACCGCGCCGCCGGCCGGCGCGCGGTGATGGCGCGCTCGATCGCCTCGGCGATGCACTCGGGGCCGACGGCCTGGGCGTCCGCCTGCTCCTTGATCCGATCGGCGCGCGCGTAGATCGCGGCGTACGGCGACTCGGGGCCGGGCTTGGGGAGCGTGCTCATCGAGCGATCCGAGAACTCGGACCGGATGACGCCCGGCTCGATCAGGACCACCTGGACGCCGAAGGGCGCGAGCTCGTACCGGAGCGAGTCCGAGAGCGACTCGACGGCGTACTTGGTGGCGTTGTACGCGCCGAAGAGCGGGAAGGTGATGCGCCCGCCGACGCTGCTGACGTTGAGGATGCGCCCCGAGCCGCGCCGGCGCATCGAGGGCAGGAACGCGCGCGTGACGGCGACGAGGCCGAACACGTTCGTGTCGAACATCGCGCGGACCGCGGACTCGTCGACCTCCTCGAGCGGCCCCGCGATGCCGTAGCCGGCGTTGTTGACGAGCACGTCGAGCCCGGCGCCGCCCGTCCTGCGCTCCACCTCGTCCTTCGCCGCCGCGATCGAGGCCGCGTCGGTCACGTCGAGCTGGAGCGTCTCGAGCGCGGTGCCCTTGGCCTCGTCGAGGAGCCGCGCGAGCGCCGCCGCGTTGCGACCGGTCGCGAAGACCTTGTGCCCCTTGCGGGCGAGGTGGAGGGCGACGTGCTTGCCGATGCCGGCCGTGGCGCCGGTGATGAGGACGGTCTTGGACGACGACATGAGAGCTCTCCTTGGATGGACGTGGGCCTCGGCGCCGCGGGCGGCGCGTGAACGTGTTGGAAAAGGAAACGGCGGCGCTCGACCCCGAGGCCGCAAGAAACTCTCGAAGGCGCGCGGAGGCGCGCCGGGTGGTGCGGGGGCCGGGGCCCCGCTACGGCACGTGCCCAGGCGATCTCAGCGGCGGATCGCCTCCCACATGCACGACTCGGCGGCGTCGAGCAGATCGGCGTCGAGCTCGACGCCGTAGGTCCAGCTCCCCTTGACGATCCCGGAGAACCCTCCCCAGACCATGGCGATCACGAGATCGGACCGGAGCGGCTTCGTCACCTGCTGGCGCGCCGTCTCGTCGAAGAAGGCGCGCGCCGCACCGAGCACCGTCTCCTCGACCTCACGGCTCTTGGCGTCGAGGTACGGGGCGTGGTGATGGAGCTCGAGGAAGGCGAACGCGGCGCGGTTCTCGGTGGCGAACCGGATCATGCGCCGCCAGAACGCGTGGAACTGCTCGCGCACCGGCGCCGTGACCGGGAAGTCGTTCATGAGCGCGCGGCCCATCTCGCCCTTCCAGTGCTGGAAGAGCGCGTTGACCAGCGCCTCCTTGCCGTCGAAGTAGCGGTAGATGGTCCCGGCGCCGACGCCCGCCTTCTGCGCCACCTGCGGAACGGTCGTCCCGTGAAACCCGAGCTCGCCGAACAGCACGAGCGCGGCATCCAGGATGGCCTGCCGCTTGTCGGTCTCTCGTTCGTCCTTGCTCATCGCCGTCTCAGAATGAACGTTCATTCATTATCCACGCTCGAGGGCGTGGTCAAGGCCTCAGCCCAGAATAAGTCACAGGGAGACGGGGAGACAGGGAGTTTCTCATTCCGTTCTGATGGTCTGCGCCCTGCCAAAGCCGGCCCCGAGATCGTCCGAATGAAATTCTCCCCGACTCCCCGTCTCCCTGTTAGAAATTTGCGGCTGCGCTCGCAAGTGCCGATAATATTTAGCATAAACGCGATGGACCCGCGCACGGCCCAGCCGGCCGGAGCGAATGTTCATTCCGCGTTGGAGCTGACCGCTGACGACGAGGTTGGCTCCGGACGGGCCACCGCCTCAGCCGTCCTTCGGGCTCACGGTGCGCACGCCGTCGCGATCGCCGGCGTCGGTCCGCTCGCGCGCGAGCTCCGGCGCGTCCGCGTCGCGCGGCCGGAGGAGGTAGTCCTCTCGGCGCATGCGGCGGGTGCGCCACCAGTACGCGACCGTCGACTCGGGCCAGAGCGCGACGATGCGGCCGTCGGGGGCCTGGTACCAGCTGCTGCACCCGGAGGCCCACACGGTCCGCTTGAGCTTCTCCTGAATCTCGGCGTCGAACGCCCGCTGCACGCCGAGCCGCACGTCCATCGACGCGAGCCCCTGCTCGCGCATCGTCCGGACGCACTGCACCGCGTAGCGCGCCTGCGCCTCGATCATGAACACCATCGAGTTGGACCCGAGCCCGGTGTTCGGTCCCATGAGGAGGAACAGGTTCGGGAAGCCGTTCACGGTGATGCCGAGGTACGTCTCGGGTGCGCCGCGCCACGTCTCGTTGAGCTCCCGGCCGCCCGCGCCGCGGATCTCGAGCCGCGAGAGGTACTCGGTGGCCCGGAACCCCGTGCAGAGGACGAGCACGTCGACCTCGCGCTCCACCCCGTCGGCGGTGCGCACGCCGCGCGGCGTGATCGACGCGATGCCATCGGTCACGAGCTCGACGTTGCTCCGCGTGAACGCCGCGTAGTAGTCGTCCGACAAGAGGATGCGCTTGCAGCCCATCCGGTAAGTGGGCGTGAGCTTCTTGCGCAGAGCCGGATCCGAGATGGTCTCGTGGAGGTATTTCCTGGCGACGCGGACGCCGAGGTTCATCAGGCTCGGCGTGCTGAAGAACCCGAGGCCCTGGAGCTCGTTCACGAGATAGATGCCGCTCCGCACCGTCTTCTGGAGGGTGGGCATCCTCGCGAAGAGCCGCTGCTCGAGCCTCGAGATCTCGCGATCGCGACGCGGAACGACCCAGGGCGGCGTGCGCTGGAAGACGTGGAGCCGGCTCACCTTCGGCGCGATCGAGGGCACGATCTGGATCGCGCTGGCGCCGGTGCCGATGACGGCCACGCGCTTGTCGGCGAGATCGACGCCGTGGTCCCACTCGGCCGAGTGGAATTTGGGCCCCTCGAACGAGGCGAGCCCGGGGAGGTCGGGGACGCTCGGCAGATGAAGCCCGCCGTTGCCGAGCACGAGCGAGCGCGCCCGCACGGACTCGCCGTTCGCGATCCGCACCGTCCACGTGCCGGACCGCTCGTCGAAGTCGGCGCCCCGGACCTCGGCGCCGAGCTCGAGGTGCGGGCGCAGGCCGTGGCGATCGGCGACCGATCGAAGGTACGCGAGGATCTCGCGCTGGGGCGAGTAGGCGCGCGACCAGCTCGGGTTCGGCGCGAACGAGTACGAGTAGAGGTGCGACTTCACGTCGCACGCCGCGCCCGGGTAGGTGTTCTCGCGCCAGGTGCCGCCGACCTCCTTGGCCTTCTCGAGGATCACGAACGAGTCGATCCCGGCCTGCTTCAGGTAGTGGCCCATCGCCAGGCCGGAGAAGCCGCTCCCCACGATCGCGACCTCGAACTCTCGCGGTGCTCGATCCGTCACGACGCGCTCCCCTTCCGGGGACCGAGTAAACCAGAGCACGGCGCGGCGGTCGACCGCGAGCTCGAGCGCGCTCGGGGCGTCCAGGCGCGTCGAGCGCGTCGCGCGGACGGCCTCGATGGGAGCGAGCCGCGTCTTCGTCGCCCAGCCGAGGCTCGCAGCTCCAGGTCTCAGCGACTCGCGCGATGCGGCATGTAACCAGGCGGCCGCTCCGGCTGGCCGCCGAGGACGTTGATGTACGTGGACCGCACGACCACGCGGACCTGGGTCGCTCGGCTCGCCAGCGTCTTGGTGAACGACTCCAGCGTGATCACCTCGACGAAGTCGCCCGTGCCGAGATCCTCGAGCTCTCCGGGGGCGAGCGGGCTGGCAGCCTCGGGACGCCGTGGATCGAACCCGGCGGCGTACGCGACCGCGGCGTGCGCCGGGACGCCGTTGGAGGCGAGATGGATCGCTCGCCCGCGCCGGACGAGGTGGAGGGCCGGTCGCGCGACGCGACCACCGATCGCGGCGTGCTCGTGGGCCGCGGCCGCGTGAGCGACCTGAAGGCGGATCTCGTCCGCTTGGAACGTGAGCAACATGGGCACATCGGCCGGCGCGCAGCTCTCGGCGGCGCGAGGTTGCGTCGACCTGGAGGCGCGCGGACGCCCACGTTCTGCCACAAAAGCCGCGGAACGGTAGCGGCTTCGTGCTCGAGCCAGGCGCGATCGGCTGGCGGTCGCTCGAGCCCGCCGGCACGCACCGATGGCGGGCGGGCCACGCCGTGGGCGCGACCGAGCTCAGGGGTCCTGGCCGCCGGCCGGCGGCGCTTCGGGGTCGAGGTGGGGTTCGCCGTGTACAAGGCAATGGAGGAGGAGCGCAAAGCCGCCGAGGAGTACCAGCGGAGCAAGAGCGCGGGCATGGACAAGGCCACGCTCGAGGCGCGCTTCGGCGCGACGCCGCCCATCCCCGTCGACCCGGACACCGACTACGTGGCGCCCGAGGTGCCGCCGCGGCTGACGCCTGTCGGCGCGCGCGACGGCGGCTTCGAGACGGAGAGCGGGATCTTCCGCGCGAAGAAGGACGCGGCCGGCAAGACGGGCGCGCTCGGCGAGGCGCTCGACGAGGTCGCGTTCAAGGACAACGTCAGCACCGAGGACGTCACCAGCTGCTACGAGACGAACCGCGTGACGGGCGTCCACTTCGACTCGGACAACCACGCGCGCCTCGAGTTCGAGACCAACTGCGCCGTCGTCGGGACCAAGACCAACGTCGAGAAGATACCGCCGATCTTCGTCCCGAAGTCCGAGGCCGCGAAGCTCGTGCCCGGAGAGTTGGTCATCGCGGCCATCGATCCGAAGTCGCGGGCGGGCGTGATCCTGCGCGCCGAGGCGACGGCGAAGGCAGGCGGCAAGGAAGGCAAGAAGAGGGTCACGCCGGTGACGCAGATCCGCGGGCACCGGCTCCCGAAGTAGAGGAACAACTTCACAGCAGGTGGCAGCTCTCGGCCTCCTGCTCTTGCAGCCCCGCGGCGACCTCTCCTTCGCCGGCCGGCAGCAGCTGGCGCAGCCGCCAGGCCTGGGCGAACATCCGGCGCTCGGCGGCGATGAGCTGCGCCACCGATCGCCCGACCATGAGGTTGGCGACGAGCGGCGTGCCGAGGGAGACGACCGCGAGCAGCACCGACGTCGGCACCACCGGGAAGTGGGTGAGCTGGGGGTAGAGGGTGATCGCGCCCTCGCGGATTTCGTAGCTCGGGGCCACGAGCCCGAGCCAGTGCGCGAGCAGCGGGAGCCCCGACGCGGCCAGGCTCAGACCCAGGATGAGCCAGCGCGTCTGCAGGTTGGGCCGGAGGCTGACCAGGAACATCACGGCGGACACGGCCACCGCGCCGGGGACCACGACGAACGGCCCGAAGAAGCCGGTCAGGAGCGCGACCGCCGCGAAGGAGAGCGGGATGGCGAAGACCATGTACCGGGGCTGCGCGTTCCCGGTCCGGCCCATCCACCACGAGTAGGCGATGATCGCGGCGACGAGCACCTCGAGGATGCCCATGAAGCGCCAGTCGCGCACGCCCATCCAGAGGATGATGGGCGACGCCAGGAACCAGGCGGCGAACTGGGCCGCGCTCGCCTTCGCCTGCCGGGCGCGGTGGCGCCGGTTGACCTCGGCGAGCTCGGCCTCGGCCTCGGGCGGGAGATCGCCGGGCGCGTCGAGGATGACGTTCATGAGCTCGCGCATCGCGCCTCGGTTCTGCGGATCGAGCGCCAGGGCGCGGCCGAGCTCGCGCGTGGCGTCGGTGCGGAGGGCGTGCGCCGAGGCGCCGCCCTCGCCTGCGCGCGCCAAGGCGGTGCGCGCGGCGGCGATGTGCCGGTCGGCGAGCTCGCGCCGCCGCTCCGAGTCACGCTCGCCGTCGAGGAACGCCTCGATGGCCAGGTCGAGCTCGCGCGCCCCGGCGAAGCGCTGCTCCGGATCGAGGGCGAGGGCGCGCTCGCAGATGGCGTCGAGCTCAGGCGGGATGTCGGCGGCCGGCGCCCGCGCGCTCGGGCGCGGATCGATCCCCTGGAGCGTCGCGGCGAGGATCGCCTGCGCCGTGCGTCCGGTGTGGAGCGGCTCGAGCGCGAGCACCTCGAAGAGGATGGCCCCGAGCGCGTAGACGTCGCTGCGCGCGTCGACGGCGCCCACGTCGCCGCGCGCCTGCTCCGGCGCCATGTAGCCGGGCGTGCCGAGGAGCGCACCGGCCTCGGTCCGCGGGCCGTCGGTGACGTCGGCGGCCGCGTCGGGCGAGGCCTCGTCGGGCGTGCCCACGATCTTGGCGATTCCCCAGTCGAGGACGTACACCTCGCCGAAGTCTCCGAGCATCACGTTCGCCGGCTTGAGGTCGCGGTGCACGACGCCGCGGCTGTGCGCGAAGGCGACCGCGAGCGAGACATGGGCCATCGCCGAGAGCAGCTTGCGCCGCGAGAACGCGGCGCGCGCCGCCGGGTCGCCGCGGCGAATGTCGTCGACGATCGTCTCCAGGCTCTGGCCTCGGACCCGCTTCATCGTGAAGAACGTCTGGCCGTCGGCGCCGACGCCGAGATCGTAGACGGGCACCACGCTGGGATGCTCGAGCTGGCCCTGCACCCGGACCTCGCGGAGAAACCGCGCCCGGAGGTCGGCGCGCGAGCCCTTGCCGCGGTGCACGACCTTCATCGCGACCTCGCGCCCGATCCAGCCGTCCCTGCAGAGGCGGACCTCGCCCATGCCGCCCTCGCCGAGGAGGCGGCGCGCCTCGTAGCGAGCGACGCTGGACGTGGGCTCGAACGAGCCGCTGCCGGGATCGACGTGGCCCGGATCCGAGCCGGACGAGGCCGCGGCGAGCGTCGGCGCCGTCGCCTCCTCGCCGCGCCCGGCTCCTGCGCGCTCGCCGCGCGCGAGGGCGAGCGTCGTCGCGGTGTCGCTGACCTCGGCCAGGGTGTCGGCCGAGCTGTCGACGCTCGCCGGCCCGCCGCGTGAGTCGGATGCCATGCCGCGGAGCTTAACCTCGCCGGCCCCCTCGCGCCGGGGGTCGGCGATCCGCGCCCGGCACCCCTTCAGTCCCTCTGCACGTCGCGGAGATCGGTGCGCGAGAGATCGGCGCCCTCGAACGTCGCCTTGCTGACGTCGGTGCGCGCGAACCTGGCGCCCTCGAGCCGCGCGCGTTTGAGGCGCGCCTCGGCGAGCTCGGCCTCCGAGAAATCGACGTGCAGGCACGAGGCGCGCACGAAGCTCGCGCCCGGCAGCATCGCGCCGCGGAAGCAGCTGCCGTCGAGCGCGGCCTCGTCCCAGACCGAGTCGGGCGCGTAGACGCGGGCGAAGCTCGCGCGCTTGAGGTTCGCGGCGTCGGCGCGCGCCTCGGCCATCGTCGCCTCGTCGAACACGGCGCCGGGGGCGCGCGCCTCGTAGAGGCGGATCTCGGGGAGCGCCGCGCCGTCGAAGCGGGCGTCGTCGAGCACGGCCTCGGTGAAGTCGGCGCCGGTGAGCTGCGCCTCGTCGAAGCGGGCGAAGGCCCAGCGCCCGCCGCCGAAGAGCGGGCGCTCGCCGCGCGCCTCGACGAACCGCGCGCCCTCGCCGCGCGCCGTCGAGAAGTTCGCGTCCGTCAGCGCCGTCCCCGCGAAGCTCGCGCCCGACACCACGGCGCCGTAGAAATCGGCCCGCTCGAGGTTGGCGCCGTCGAGGGTCGCGTCCGAGAGATCGGCGCGTCCGAGGTTGGCGCCGCGGAGATCGGCGCCGGTGAGGTCCGCCTTGCGGAGCGACGCCTCGCGCAGGTTCGCACCGGCGAGCGAGCGGCGCGCGAGGTCGAGCGAGGAGAGATCGGCGCCGGCGAGATCCATCCCGTCGAGCGGCTCGCCGGCCGCGAGGCGCCGCTCGACGGCGGCGCGCTTCTCCGCGGCGCGATCGGCGGCCTCGCGGGCCGCCGAGGCGAGCTCGGCGCGGCTCGCCTCGAGCAAATCGGCGAGCGCCTCGGGATCCTGGCCGACGGTCTCGGGATCGTCGATCGCGAACGAGGCCCTGCCCGAGGGAGGACGCGCCAGCGTCGCGGGCTCGTCGGTGATCGGGTCCTCGATGTCCCATGCGACCGCGGCCGTGCGCGCGGCGAGCTCGGCGAGGAGCGGGTGCTTGGCGACCACCGTCGCGTCGTGGTCCGGGCCGCGCGACGACTCCACCGGCTGGTGCGCCGCCGACAGGTCGGTCCGGGTGACGATCTGCGTGGGCGCGTCGTCGATCTCGAGCGCGCCGCCCGCCGGCGCCGGCCACGCGATCGGCTGGCCCGGGAGCTCGACGCCCGCGACCACGCGCAGCGTGCGGAGCGCGTCGACCGAAGGGACCGGGAGGTTGCCGCGCCAGGTCACGGTGATCCGCCGCGCCTCGCCGTCGATCCGCAGCGTGTCGGCGACGAGCTCGAGCTCGATCCACGAGCCCGGCGGCGCGCCCGGCATCCCGTGCACCCGCGCCGCGGCGTGCGCGCCCGGCAGGCGCGTGACCAGGCGGGGGAGCTCGTGCACGAGGCCGTCGAGCACGATCCACTCGTCTCCGCGGAGGAACGGGCAGCGCTGATCGGCCGGGGCGGCGTGGAAGTAGCTCCACGCGAAGGCGTCGGGGATCTCGGGGACGGCCGCGGCGAGCGCCGCCGGGTCGAGGCCGCGCAAGAGACGCTTGCGCACCGGCCAGTCGGGCGCGATCGGTCCGAGGCCGGCGGGCCCGTCGGGATCGGTCGGGTCGACGACGCACGGGAGCGCGCCCCCGGGCGCGGGCACCACGCCGACGGGGTTCTCGTCGAACCCCGAGCCGCGGTGGGCGCGCTCGTACACGATGGGCATGCGCTCGAACGGCTGCGGTGGGAGCTGCTCGGCGCCCGGCTCGGGCATGATGCGGTGGCCGAAGAGGTGGAGCGTCTTGTCGACGAGCACGCGCTCGCCGGCCGCCACGCCGAGGCGGACCGACGCGGTCGGCACCACCTGCCCCGGCGGCGCGTGCGCGTAGCCGGTGAAGAGCACGTCCGCGCGGGGCACGTACGGCGCGAGATCGCCGGCGACGCGCGCGGCGCCGGCCGCGTCGCGCGCGTCCTCGGCGGCGATCGCGTCGGGGCTCGCCTGCGGCGCCGGGCGCCCGTCCACGAGCTCGAAGCTCGCTTTGACGACGACGGTGACGCGGAGCTGGCCGTGCGTGCGCCACACCGTCGTCGCGCAGGCGACGGGACCGACCCCCTCGATGGCCACCGGCCAGCCGTGCGTCCCCGTCACGGCTCGACCCTACGACCTTCTTCAGTCGGCGGCGAGCGCCGCCGCCAAGGCCGCGGCCCCGCGCGCGCACCCGGCGATGCCGGGCCCGTCGTAGGCCGCGCCCGCGAGGTACAGCCCCCGCGCCTCGGCGGCGCGCGCCCGTGCGTCGGCGACGACGCGGGCGTGACCGACGACCGGCTGCGGCGTGGCGCGCGGGAAGCGCTGCACCACCGACCACGCCGGCTTGCGCGTCCCGAGGTGGCGCCCGAGCTCGGCGGCGACGGCCTCGGCGATCGCGTCGTCGCCCTGCTCGCAGAGCTCGGCGGAGCGGGCGCCGCCGATCGCCGCGCGGACGACCGCGAGGCCCTCGCGCACGCGCCCCGGCCACTTCGTCGCGACGAACGTGGCCGCGGTGACGACCGAGCCGTCCTTGCGCGGCGTGAGCATCCCGCCGGCCTCGGGGAGCGGCGCCTCGGAGCGCTCGTACGCGACGACGACGGTCGCCGTCGAGTGGGCGATGAAGCGATCGAGCTCGCGCGCGAGATCCGGCAGCGCCGCGCGGACCAGCGACGCGGCGGCGTGAGGCGGCACCGCGAGGACGACGCGATCGGCCTCGATGGGCTCGGCGCCCTCGAGGCGCACGCGGAAGCGATCGCCGTCCCGCTCGAGCGCCGTGATGCGCGATCCCGTCCGGATGCGCTGCTCGCCGACGGCGCGGACGAGCGCGTCGACGAGCGCGCTCATGCCCTCGTTCGGCGCGCGGAACGGCGATCCCTTGCCGCGCGGCGCGCCGGCGAGCGCGCCGATGAGGCTGCGGCGCGCGGCCGCGAAGGCGGGCATCACGGTCGCGGCGTCGAGGCGATCGACGTCGCCGGCGTAGATCGCGCCCACGATGGGCTCGACCAGGTGGTCCTTCACCTCGCGGCCGAGCCGCCGCTCGACGAGCGCGCCGACCGAGATCTCGCCGGGCGGTCGCCGCGGCAGGAGCAGATCGGCGGCCGCCCGGAGCTTCCCGCCGAGCGAGAGGAGGCGCGTCGTGGCGAGCTGGCCGAGGCTGCGCGGGACACCGAAGGCCATCCCGTCCGGCATCGGCACGAGCGCGCCCCGGTGGGCGACGAGGATGCGGCCCGCGCCCTCGCCGGGCGCCGTGAGCCGATCGCCGAGCCCGAGCGAGCGGAACAGCGCGATGGCCGCGTCGGGCTGGGTGAGGACGGCGTCCGGGCCCATGTCGACGACGCAGCCGTCGCGCCGGAGCGTCTTGACGTTGCCGCCGGGAGAGGCCTCGGCCTCGAGGACCACCACGTCGGCGTCGGGCTTGGCCTCGAGCAGGCGGAACGCGGTCGTGAGGCCGGCGACGCCGCCGCCGACGATCACCGTCCGAGGGCGCCGGCTCACGCGCGCACCGCCGGCGACGCGGCGCGAGGCTCCGCGGAGCCATACGAGCACGGGAGACAGCGGGCCGAAGGGGCGGCGCGGCGGGGCGACCGTCGCGAGGGCGGGGCGGTGGTCATCGGTGGACGCGGATCGAGGATCTCGAGGGGGGCGATCACTGCAGGTCGAAAGTGTACTCGAGCAGGATGCGCTCGCAGCGCAAGTCGTCCGGGACCGGGCGATCGCCGATCTCGCCGACCGAGCAGGCCTGGACCGTGTACGTACCGCGGGGGGAGGAGCCGGTCGAGCTCAGGAGCTCGAGGCGGTCCTTCTTGCCCGAGATCGTCGTGGCGGCGCCGACGCGCTGGCCCGAAGGGTCGAACACGCAGACGCGCAGGCCGTGGAGGATCGGCGTGCCGCGGTGATCGGCCGCGTCGGCGCTCCACGCCCAGCGCTCGAACCAGTCGAGCTTGATGTGGACCGTGTCGCCCGCGCGGAACTCGCGCGTCGCGTCGTCGTCGCGGCCGGAGGCGGACTTCGAGAGGAAGGTCGCGTGGAAGAGCGTGGGCCAGGTGTTCGCCTTGTAGGCGCGGCGGTTCTGGAGCTTGGGCACCTTCGTCGGGCGGCGGAGCGCGCGCGTCCGGACGGGGTGCAGCGTCTCCCCGCAGGCCTCGAGGCTCTTGATGTCGTCGAACCAGACGACCTGATTGTAGCGGCCGCGGTTGACGAGGGCGTAGTCCGCCGAGATGCGCTGGTAGGGCGGGCCGCTCCAGCCGCGCGGGTTGTCCTTGATGTTGCCGATCCAGTTGGTGATCGTGTTCCGCTCGAAGATCGGCCGCTCGTCGAGGTGGTCCTCGATCATGCGCTGGGCGACGACCTCGACGGCTTCGCGCGGCACGATGCCGCCCTCCTCGGGCGAGTAGACGCAGTCCTCGCCGAGCGTCCCGTTGCGCTTGGTGTAGTCGAAGCAGCGGCACTCGTTCCTGTGCTCGCGGCGCCACGCCTCGTCCTTGCACTTCGCGTCGCCGCCGCGGACGATCTTGTCGGAGAAGGGCGGGCCGAGCTCGCGCACCGTGCCGCGGCGCGCCCCCGCGGTGCCGAGCGAGACCCACGTTCCCTTCTCGGCGAGATCCATCCGCTGCCGGAACGTCCCGCACTTGGCCCGGTACGCGGCGGGATCGGCGGTGGACGCGGGCAGGAGCGGATCGCAGCTCGCCGGGTTGTGCGAGCGCACGTAGCGGCTGTACCAGCCCGTCCTGACGTTGCCCATGTCGACGGTGGCGAAGTCGGTCCCGCGGTCGAGGACGTGGTGCTCGTACCACATCGTGAACAGGTAGCCGTCGCCCTGCGTCATCAGCACCGAGCCGCGCGGGATGCCGAGCGCCAGCTCGGCGCCGTAGCTCTCGCCGATGAGCGGCTGCTGGGAGAGCTCCGTCCCGCGCACCACCGCGACCGGCACCAGCATGATCCCGAGGAACGCGGCGATCGTCAGCGGCACGAGCGAGGCCGGCAGCACGCGCGTGATGCGCCTGCGGTGCACGAACAAGTACACGGCGCCCGCGAGCGCGGCGACGGCGACGACGCCGATCGGGATCGCGGTCGGCAGCGCCCCGGCGCCCACCCAGCGCGGCAGGCGGCGCGTGTAGCGGGCGTAGACGAGGAGCGCGACCGACGTCCCTCCTGCGAGCACGAAGAGCGTGGCAAGCGAGAGCCACGGGCGCGTCGCCGGCTCGCGGTTGCGCGCGAGCCCCGCGACGCCGGCGTAGCCCGCGCCGATGAGCACCGCGCAGGGGAAGAGCGCGGGCAGGTAGTAGTTGGCGTAGTCGCCGACGGAGTAGTAGGCGCCGTGCGCGACGTTGAGCGCCATCACGGCGAGCAGGAAGAGCAGGAACCTCGTCGCGCGCCGGAACACCGAGATGAGCCCCGCCGCGAGGAGGGCGGTGCCCGTCGGGAGGAACTGCTGGTCGAAGTAGTCGGGCACCTTCCAGAGGCGGCCGAGGCGCGACGCGATGTCGGCGCCGCCCATGAACTTCCGGTACTGCCGGCCGGTCATGTGGTCGTACATCTGGCTGAGGTTCGAGACGTCGCCCCAGGGCAGCCCGGTCGTGTGCGAGTTCGCCCAGATCAAGTAGAGATAGCTGAGCAGCGGCAGCGCCCCGACCAGGCACGCGACCGGGAACACCCACGCGCCCTCGAGCCGCCGCCCGGCGAGGAAGTCGCGCTTGAACAGGCGCACGAAGCGCGCGACCGGCCAGACGAGCCAGACGACGAAGACGCCTGGCCGCCGCACCAGGAGGTACACGAACGCGGCGGGCAGCATGTAGACCATGGTGACGTGGTGCGCGAGGCCCACGCCCATCGGGAAGGCGGCGAGGACGATGTACTTGTCCTGTCGCGTCACCTCGAAGCGGGTCCACGCGTAGCCGGCCCAGGTCACGAGCAGGACGTGGAACGGATAGACCTCGGGGATGCGGACCTGCGCCCAGAGCAGCGTGCTCGCGCCGAGGAACGCGCCGGCGACGAGGCCCGCCGTGTCCGCGTCGAGCGCGTGTGGAGCGAGGGCGCCGCGCCGCGGGATCGCGGCGATGGCGCGCGTCGAGCGCGCGGTGAAGATCGCCGCCCCGCACGCGCAGAGCGCGTTGAAGATCTCGACTTTCACGACTTGGGGCAGCGGCACCGCGAGCAGGCGCGTGAAGAAGTGCGTCAGCACCACGAACACCGGGTAGCCGGTCGGGTGCGCCACCCCGAGCGTCGTGATCGCCGTCACGATCTCGGGGCCGTCCGAGAACGTCGCACCGCGAGCCAGCGTCGGCGCATACGCCAGGAACAGCACCACGCCGAGCAGCGGGTATCCCCAACGGACGATCGCGGAGGACACGGGGGCCGCGGGGGCGTGGACGCGCCTGCGAAATGGGGCCAAGAGGCCCCCCAGCAAGACGCCGCCACCCTGCGCCGGGACGGCAGGCTCGTGAAGCACGGTCAGGGTGTACCCGAGGTGCAACCCGCGTGCCCTGCGCGGCGTCAAAAAGCTCTGCGCGTATCGGATGCGCGACGCGCACCGCCCGCGCGTGGGGCGCACCGGATGCGCGTCAGATCGCGCCGTCGCGGAGCCACTCGCCGAACCGCTCGCCGATCATCAGCGTGGGGAGGTTGGTGTTGGCGCTCGGGATCGTCGGCATGATGCTCGCGTCGGCGACGAGCAGGCCGTCCACGCCGCGCACGCGCCCGCGCGCATCGACGGCCGCCCCCGCGTCGCCCTCCCCGCCCATCGGGACCGTGCCCGCGGGGTGGTAGCCCGAGCCGCAGCTCTTGCGGATCCAGCCGTCGATGGCGCTCCGCCGCATGAGCACGCGCTCGCTCGGCCAGAGGAAGCGCGCGAGGCCCGTCATCTCGGGCGAGCGCACAGCCTGGTAGGCGATCTCGATCGCCTCGACCGCGCGGGCGCGGTCGGCGTCGTCGACGAGGAAGTTGCCCTCGATCCAGGGGCGCGCCCTCGGGTCGGCGCTGCGGAGCTCGAACGTGCAGACGCCGCGCGGCTTGCCGACCTGGCACATCATCGTGACCGTGGGGAGCGGCAGGCCCGGGATCAGCGGCAGCATCGATCCCGGCTGCACCTGCATGTCGTTCGGGTAGGCGCTGCCCTGCGAGGTGAAGCGGAGCAGCGCCTGGATGAGCGGGTGGCTCACCTTGGAGACGCCCCAGCGCGCCAGCAGGATCATCGCGGCGCCGGGGTGATCGAGCAGGCGCGCCCCGACGGCCGGGACCTCGCTCACGAGGTCGACGCCGATGCGCTCGACCGAGGCGCGCGGACCGATGCCGGAGCGGAGGAGGATGCTCGGCGTCCCGATGGCGCCGGCGCAGAGCACGACGCGGTCGGCCACGATGACCTCGACCTTGCCGTCCGTCTCGACCTCGAGGCCGCGCACGCGGCGGTTCTCGAAGAGGACGCGGCGGACCAGCGTCCGCGCGCGCAGGCGGAGGTTGTCCCGCCGCCGCACCGCGGGCGTGAGGTAGCAGCGGGCCGCGCTCATCCGCACGCCGTCGATCTTGTTCATGGCGTGCGGACCGCAGCCCGTCGTCGTCGGATCGTTGTGGTCGGCGCAGCGCTCGAAGCCGAGGCGCCCGCACGCGTCGACGAACGCCGCCTGCCAGGGGACCAGCTCGTGGCGCGGGTGGCGGCGGATCGGCACCGGCCCGCCGCGGCCGTGCCACTCGTTGTGGACGTCGAGGTCGTCCTCGAGGCGCTTGAACGCGCGCAGGCAATCGGCCCAGCCCCAGCCGGGCAAGCCGAGCGCCTCCCACTCGTCGTAGTCGTGGGGCTGCCCGCGGAGCGCGATGCAGGTGTTCACCGCGGACGAGCCGCCGACCACCTTGCCGCGCGGGAAGTCGAAGAGGATCTGGCCCGGCGTCGGCCGGAGCACGTAGCCCCAGTCGTGGCGCCGCATCGAGTTGCGCGTGCCGTCGCGGAGGTCGCTCGGCAACGCCGACGGATCGGCGTAGTCGGGGCCCGCCTCGACGAGCTCGACCTCGCGATCGCTCCGCTCGGTCATGCGCGCGGCGATCACGGCGCCCGACGAGCCGGCGCCCACGAGGACCGTCGGCCCGCTCACGCGCCCTTCCCCCGGATCACGCCGGCGCCGCACAGCTGGGCCACCAGGATGGAGGCGATCGGGTCGCGGGGCTCGTCGTTCATGGGTCGCGCCCGCGCTCGGCGTGTGACGGGCGGATCAATCTGGCGGGCCCGTCCGCGGGTGTCCAGCCCGAACGGGCGCCCTCCGCAGACGCGCTTGCGCCGCCCGTGCGCGGGGAGAACCATGGATCGCATGGCACCCGCGCGCCTCGCCGTCGTCACCGGAGCCAACCGCGGCATCGGGCTCGCGATCGCCCGCCAGCTCGTCGAGCGAGGCCTGCGGGTCGTGGCGACGAGCCGCGACGAGCGCGAGGGCCGCGCCGCCGCGGCCTCCATCGGCGCCGAGCACCACGCGCTCGACGTGACCGACGACGCCAGCGTCGAAGCGCTCGGCCGTGACCTCGCGGCCGGCCTCGACGTGCTCGTGAACAACGCCGGCGTCGCCCTCGACGGCTTCGACGCGAGCGTCGCCCGGCGCACGGTCGACGTGAACTTCCACGGCGCCATGCGCGTCACCGATCGCCTCCTCCCGCTGATCCGCGCCCGCGGGCGCATCGTCATGGTGTCGAGCGGGCTCGGCGAGCTCGCCGGCCTCGCCGCGCCGCTGCGCCGCCGGTTCGAGGCGCCCGACCTCGGGCGCGACGAGCTCCGCGATCTCGTCGAGTCGTTCGTGCGCGACGTGGCCGCCGGCACCCACGCCGACCACGGCTGGCCTTCCTCGGCGTACCGGGTCTCGAAGATCGCGATGAACGCGCTCACCCGGATCCTCGCCCGCGAGCTCGCGATCGACCCGCGGGGAATCAAGGTCAACGCCGCGTGCCCCGGCTGGGTGCGGACGCGGATGGGGGGCGCCGGCGCGCCCCGCACGCCGGACGAGGGCGCGGGCACGCCGGTGTGGCTCGCGCTCCTCCCTGACGACGGGCCCACGGGCGGCTTCTTCCGCGACGAGCGCTCCGTCCCCTGGTGACCGCGCGCACCCCCTCGCCGCCGATCGGCGGGGGCCACGGCGCGTGCTAGCGTTCCGGCGATGGCGGACGACCGGAGCGACGAGGTCCTGCTGGAGGCCGCGCGGACCGGCGACCGCGGCGCGCTCGACGCGCTCATCGAGCGCCACGCGCCGCGCGTCTTCCGCTTCGGCATGAAGCTCTGCCACGACGAGGAGGACGCCCGCGAGGTGCTCCAAGACACGCTGCTGACGGCCGCCCGGTCGGTGCGCTCGTTCCGCGGCGCGTCGTCGCTCTCCACCTGGCTCTACACGATCGCCCGGAGCTACTGCATCAAGCGGCGGCGCAAGGGCGTGCACGCTCCCGTCGAGATGTCGTCGCTCGGCGGGCACGACGACGAGGCCGACCTCGTCGCCGACCCGGCCCGCCTCCCCGACGACGAGCTGGCCGGCCGCGAGATCCAGTCGGTGCTCGAGGACGCGATCCGCGCCCTCGATCCCAAGTACCGCGAGGTGCTCCTGCTCCGCGACATGGAGGGGCTGACCGCGCCCGAGGTCGCGGAGGTGCTCGGCATCGGCGTCGACGCCGTGAAGAGCCGGCTCCACCGCGCGCGCGTCGCGATCCGCGCGCGCGTGGCCCCCGCGCTGGGGATGCCGGGGGCGGCGCCGCCGGCGCCGGCGTGCCCCGACGTGGTGCGGATGCTCTCCGAGCACCTCGAGGGCGACATCGGCCCCGAGATCTGCAGGCGGATGGAGGAGCACGTGGCCGGGTGCCCGGCCTGCGCCGACCGCTGCAACTCGCTCCGCGAGGTCCTCGCGATGTGCCGCGCCTCGGACGCGCCGGCCCTGCCGCCCGAGGTGGCCGCCTCGGTCCGGCGCGCCATCCGCGAGGTAGTCGGCTCGGCGCCGACCTCGTGAGGGTGAATCCTTTCGCTGCGCCCTGGCTCCCACGCTTCGAGGAGGCGGCGGGATGCAGCGAGCCATCGTTCAGTATGCGACTTCGGAGGGTGTGCTCGCGGCGCGACGTCACATGCTGGAGGGCGCCCGGCTGCTCGACGTGAGGACGCCCGAGGAGTTCGCCGGGGGGCACCTCCCCGGCGCGGTCAACATCCCCGTCCAGGCCCTCGCCGCGCGCGTCCGGGACCTGGGCGCGCCGCACGCGCCGGTGGTCGTGTACTGTCGCAGCGGGGCGCGCAGCGCGCGGGCGGCGTCGATGCTGCGCGCCGCCGGCTTCCGTGCGGTCCACGATCTCGGCGCGATGGGGAACGCCTGAGCATCCTCGCGGCTGGCTTGGCGCCGATTCGCGGGTACCCTTGCGATCAACGATGCAGAACGTCTCCGAGCGCTCCTCCGCGCCGATGATCGGTTGGCTCGCCGCCGCGGCGGCCGTGTTCCTGATCGGCCGCTTCCTCCCCGACTCGGTCCGCGCGTCCGCCGCGTTCCAGGCCGTCTTCGTCGACCGCTGGCCCTGGTACGTGGGTGGCGCGAGCATCGGGGCCTTCGTGCTCTGGATGCTGTGGATGGACAACAAGCTGCTCGGCGTCTCCACCGGCTGCGCCGAGCTCTGCGCCATCCGGCGCGACGCCGGCGTCCGTCGGTCGTGGCGCCTGCCGTTCCTGCTCGGGATCGTGCTGGGCGGCGTCGCCTCGGCGATGCTCGCCGGCCGCGTCCCCACCCTGGCGATGGGCGCCTTCGACACCCTCGTCGGCGCGAGCCTGGTCGTGAAGGTGCCGGTGCTCGTCGCCGGAGGCGTCCTCATCGGCTACGGCTCGCGGCTCGCCGGCGGGTGCACCTCGGGCCACGGCATCGTCGGGACCGCCCAGGGCGCCAAGTCGAGCCTCGTCGCCACGGGCATGTTCATGATCGCCGGCTTCGCGACGACCCAGCTCGTCGTTTGGCTGCGGGGTTGAGGAGAGAGCGATGCGCGCGCGACACCTGGGCTTCGGCGTCCTCTTCGGTTTCATCCTCAGCCGCGTCGGCGCCACCGACTACGACGCGATCGCGGGGATGTTCCGCCTCACCGACCTGCACCTCGTCGGCGTCATCGGCGGCGCGGTCGCCGTCGCGGCGATCGGCTTCGCCGTCATCAAGAAGAAGCACCTCCGCGCCCGCACCGGCGAGGCGATGGCGATCACGCCCAAGCCGATGAGCCGCGGCGTGATCGCGGGCGGCCTCGCCTTCGGCGTGGGCTGGGCGCTCTCGGGCACCTGCCCGGGGACGGCGCTGGCGCAGATCGGCGAGGGTCGCCTCGCCGGCCTCTTCACCTTCGCCGGCATCCTGCTCGGCTCGTACCTGCACGAGCTGCGCGCGCGCGGCGCGGCGCGTCCGGCGCCGAGCTCGCCGAGCAAGCCCGCCGAGGCGTGAGGCGTCTCCGCGACGCGACCAGCGCAAGGAGCCGACCGAGCGCCGCAGCGATTGTCGACGACGCCGCCCGCCGCAGCTGGTAGGGTCCGTCGATGAAAGACGAGCGAGTGAAGTCCTTCCGCGCGGCGCTCGAGGCGTTGATCGAGTCGCTGGACGCGACCGTCCGGGTCACGCGCTGGGTCGGCGCGGACGTGGTCCCGGAGCCGCTGAAGGAGAGCGCCTCGCGTCTGGTGCAGCGCCTCGGGACGGCCGATCGCCTCGCCTCGGCCAACTTCAAGGGATCGGTCGCCGACGTGGCCCGCGTCAACGCGATGACGGCCGCGATGCGGCGGCTCGACACGGCCTACGTCACCTACCGCCGCCAGCTCGAGCACAAGAGCGCCGAGCCCGACGCCGCGGCCCTGGCGCTGCACGCCGAGCTCGAGGACGTCAGGGCCGACACCAGCTGCTGGGCCTGATCACCCGCGGGGTCGATTCTGAGGGTTTGGGGCAGCGCCCCCATCGTGGGTTCGACCCGCAGGGTCGATCCCGGGGGTTTGGGGCGGCGCCCCATCGCGCGTGATCCGCCGGTCGCCCGAGGCGATGGCCGCCGGTTCGGGAGCGGTCAGTCGTGGTCGGTCGCGAGGATGGCCTCGAGATCGACGAGGCTCGCTTTTGCGGCCTTCATCTTCCCGAAGGCCTCGCCCACCACCTGGGTGATCATCGTCTTCTCGGCCCGGGGCGCCACGCGCACCGCGCGGAGGACCTCCTCGAGCTCGCCATCGGCGACCTCGAGGGCCTTCTCGGCGCGCTTGATCCGCTCGAGGAGCTTGTTCTTCTTCTTCTCCATCGTGGCCTCCTAGACCGCCTTCACCTCGGAGAGGACGCGGGCGACCGCCTCCCAGTCGAACATCGTCAGGCCGTGCGACGGAACGCTCGCGGTCCAGGCTCGACCGACGGCGCGCAGCGCCTCGATCCGCGTCGGACCCCACTCGGCGGCGACCACCTCGTCGTCGCGCGCCCGGCCCGCGCGGGCCTCGACGTGCCACTCCCCCAGGTCCGCCTCGGTCTTTCGCGGCGTGACGACGAGCGTCAGGTGCACGCCCTCGCACTTGAGGCCGTAGGCCATGCCGCCTTTGACGCGGCACTGGTTGGTGATCTTGAGCGAGGCTTTCTCCCGCTCGGCGTCCTTTTCCTTGTCGCGCATGGCTGATTCCCTCGGGGGCGATCGTGAGCAGTTCTCCCCGAGCGAGCCAGGACGACGAGAAAGGGCGGGAACCGACGGCGCGCGGCCGAGGAAGCATTCTAGCACCTAGGCGCCCCGACCGCCGGCTCCCGCGACCGCGTTGGCTCGCGCACCCGAGGGCGACGAGGCGATCTCCCTCATCGGCTTCAGCGCGCCGGCGCCCGCGCCGGAGCCGCCGCCGGCGACCTCGTAGCCGAGCTGCGCCCCGCGCGAGGCGGCGAACACGAGCACGCCGCCGCGAGGAAGACGACCGCGAGGTCGTCCGGCCGCATCCTCGAGAGGCCCGCGAGCGCCGGCTCGATCGCGGGGACGGTCGCCCCGGCGTCGACGAGCGTCGTCGGGTGGACGCGGCCGAACGGCCCTCGCTCGCCGGCGAGCTTGGAGAGGGCGTCGGTGAGCGCGCGCGTCGTCGTCGGCGACGTCGAGCTGCTCGTCGGGCGAGAGCGCCGGGTAGCGGCTCACGCCCACGGCGACGACCCGTCCCGGCCGGAGCCGTTTGACGATTCGCCCCGTCCGTACCGGTGGTACGTTTTCACCGCCCATGTCCGCCCGCGGCACGCCCGACCCCAAGTACACCGTCGAGATCATCGCGTTCGTCCGCGGTCCCGACGAGGAAGCGAAGGTCGCGGCCCTGGTGCGTGGCTTCGGGCTGGCGGCGAAGGACGCGCGCGCGGCGGTCGGCGGCGCGCCCCACAAGGTCCGGCGCGCCGCCGATGCGGTCGCCGCCCGCTCCACGATCTCGAAGCTCCTCACGCTCGGCGCGACCGTCAAGGTGAAGAACGACGCCAGCGGCGCCGAGCAGACCTACACGTCCGCCGCCCGATCGTCGATCGTGCTGCCGGGCGAAGGCGGAGGGAGCGCCGCGCCCGGCGAGGAAGAAAGAGCGGCGGCGAGCGCCGTCCCCGTCGACCACTGCACCTCGTGCTCGCGCGTGGCCGCCAAGGGAGAGAGCTGCGACTTCTGCGGCTGGAGCAACCAGCACGGCAAGCGTCACTGCCGCGAGTGCAAGAAGGAGCTCAGCCTCGAGTCGTCGCTGAGCGCGCCGCTGCTCGGTGGGTTCGCCGTGCTCGGGATCGCCGGCGGTGTCCTCGGACTCCGCACCTTCGGGCTGTCCGTGGGCGCCGCGGGGGTGGTGCTCGCCATCGGCCTCGCCTTCGTCTTCGACGCGGCGACGACGCGGTACCGCTGCGCGCCCTGCAAGCGGCTCATCGACGCGGACCTGCTCACCGTACCCGAGATCAAGCGCCGCAAGGTGGCGCGCGCCAAGTTCGGAGCGTTCGGCGCGTTCTTCGTGGTGCTCGCCCTCGGGCTCGTGGTCCCCGCGACCGAGCGGGTGTCCATGGTCGTCGACTCGATCGGCATGGGCTGGCAGGTCAACTTGCCGCGCACGCACTCGACCGTCGCCCGTACGATGACGACGGTCACCACCGAATTCGGCTCGCGGCGGATGGTCGGCCGCGTCGCGACGAACGACGCCCGGGCCATCCAGAGCTACCAGCTCCTCCAGCTCGACGTGCCCTCCGAAGCCGCGGCGAAGCTCGACGACGCCGCGCTCGACAAGCTCGTCCGCGCCGCCGTGTCCACCGCGATCCCGGGCGCCGAGGTGGGCGCCGCCGCGGCCGTGGCCGGGAAGCTCGCCGGTCGCCAGGTGGCGTTCTCGGTGAGCGGCGGCGGCGCCAAGGTCTTCGGCGCCGCGCGCGGCCACGTCTTCACCAGGAACGTCGTGGTGCTCGTGGTGGTCGCCGAGTCGGAGCAGGCGGCCGCGAGCGCGGACGCGGTCGAGTATTTCGACTCGCTGGTGACGCTGACCGGCTCGTGACCGCCGGGGCTCACGACCCCTGCTCGCGGAAGTACTCCGCGAGCTTGGCCTCTGCGCCGTCGCCGAAGAGCATGCGGCAGGCCTCCTCGAGCCCCGGGGCGCGCCGGAGGTCGTCCTTCCGGATCACGAGCGCGATCTTCGAGCGCCTGCGCAGGAAGTCGTCGAGGCGCGTGATCATCTCGCGCCGCGCGGCGTGCTCGATCTCGCAGCGGATGTACTCGGCGCCCTCGATGAGGACCTCCGCCATCCGCGGATCGCTGCGGATGCGCTCGAGCAGCTCGATCGCGGCGAAGCCGTAGCGACGCCAGAGCCGCGAGCTCAGCTTCTCGGACGCCGTCGGCGAGGTCATGCGGTCGAGGTCCATCAGCCTCGCCTGGTGGAGGAACTCCTCGCGGACCTCGTCCGAGAGCTCGCCGTACCAGCGGCGGCGCGGGTAGGGCAAGACGACCCCGAGCGAGCGCACCGCGCGGCACACCTCGTCGCCCACGTTGAGGCAGTCGGTGAGCTTGCCGCCGAAGATGCTGACGTGGGCGGCCTCCGCGTTCGTCTCGACGACGTGCTTTCGGGAGAGCTGCAGCCAGTCGGACGTTCCGCCGTCTCCCTCGACCACCAGGGGCCGCACCCCGCAGCGCTCGGCGATGATGTCGGCCTCGGTGAGGGGACGCGGGAGCCGGAGGCGCTTGTTGATGTTGTCGAGCACGAACCGGCGGTCTTCCGGGGTCACCCGCGTCACCGGATCGGCCACCTTGGTGTCGGTGGTGCCGATGGCCGTGCGCGGGCCCATGGGGATCACGAAGAAGAGCCGCCCGTCGTCGGCGAAGAAGGTGAGCACCCGCCGGCTCTTGGTGATCCGGTCGACGATGAGGTGGATCCCCTTCGAGAACACGTGGCGGCTCCGCGTACGCTGGGCGCTGAGCTCGTTGTGGCGGTCGACGAAGGGACCGCACGCGTTCACGACGACGCGGGAGCGGATGACGATCTCGGCGCCGCTCTCGCCATCCCGTGCGCGCGTCGTCCACACGCCATCGTCGCCGCGCGACGATCCGAGCGACTCGACGTAGTTGGCGGCGGCGCAGCCGTGGTCGAGCGCCGAGCGCACGAAGCCCCAGACGAACCTCGCGTCGTTGTCGTAGAGGTACGCGTCCGAGTACTCGAAACCTCCGTCGGTGCCCTCGACGTCGATGATCGGCTCCTCCGCCTCGATCGCCCGCCGCGAGAGGAGGCGGGGGATGCGCGTGAAGCGGGCTCCGATGAGCCAGTAGAGCCAAGCTCCGAGGAACAGCTTGAAGAGGCCGTGGCGGAAGCCCCGCGGGTGCGCCGCGAAGAAACGGATCTCCTGGACCGTCGAGGGGTAGCTCTCGATCAGCCGGTTGCGGGAGAGGCAGAGCTTCCGGACGAGGCCGAGCTCGTACGTCTCCATGTACTTGATGCCGCCCCAGGCCAGGTTCGACGACTCCTGGCTGGTGAAGCCGGCGAAGTCGCCGCGGTCGATCAGCGCGACGGCCGCGCCCCTCGCCGAGAGCGCGGCGGCCGAGACGGCGCCGTTGATCCCGCCGCCGACGACGAGGACGTCATGGATCCCCTGTCCCAGCCTCTCGATGCATGCGGTCCTGAGCTTCACGGCGGGCGATGCCGGCCGCTCTTTGTCCGGGCCGCCGCGCGGCGTCAATCGCGGTGCGCGAGCAGGCTCGGATCAGAACGAGGTCTGCAGCTGCGAGCCGACCTGCACCGCGCCGGCGTAGATCGTGATGCCGGCCACCTGCGCCGAGGCCGCCACGTCGCGCTTCGCGGTCTCGATCGCCTCGTCGCGGGTGATCTCGTCCTTGAACGACGCCCACCAGGCGCCCGCGGGGCCGAGCTTGCGCCACTTCCGACCCCGCAGCGCGTCCTCGAAGCTCGCTCGCCTCGCGGGCTCGGTGCCGTGGAGATCGACGGTCATCAATGCGTACGAAGACATGCGCTCCTCCTCTGCGCCGGGATACCGGCCAGCAATGCGCGCACGACGGCGCAGGCGCCCGGACTTTGCCGCCGATTCGCAGCGTGTCCCGCGAAGCGGGACCGCGAGTCAGGGGAATTCGACGGGGCATATCAGGGCGGGCCTGAATCAGCGTTGCATTCGACAGTGCGGATCGAATAAAACGATATTATGGAACTTGTCCTCCTTGAGCTCGATGACGAATATGCGGTGGTCGGTCGCGTTGCGAATGTCGTGATCTCGGCCTGGCGCACGGAAGCGAGCGCGGCGCGCATCGGGACATACCGGCGCTGCTTGGATTCCTGCGTCGAGGCGTCGCCGCAGGGCATCGCGTCGATCACCCACCTCGCGCCCGGCATCAAGCCGCCCGACGCGGCGGCCCGCGAGGCCCTCGTCGGGATCCTCCGCGACTTCGACGCGCAGCTCCTCGCCTACGCGACCGTCATGTCGAGCGAGGGCCCCACCTATGCCGGGCTCAGCGCGCTCGCCTCGACGCTCACGCTGCTCTCGCGCGGCAGGGTGCCCCGGAAGTTCTTGCCCACGCCGGACGAGGCGGTCGCGTGGGTGTTGCCGCACCTCGAGAAGACGGAGCCTCGCCCCTCGGCGGCCGACCTCGAGGCGGGCATGCGGAGCGTCATCGCCCGCCTCGCCGCCAGGCCGGAGCCGTGACGACGCCGGCCAGGCCCATGGACGCGGCGCCGGCCTCTTCGGGCGAGCCGATGGTCCTCGTCGTGCGGCCAAACCGCCCACCCCACGATCGTTATCCGGGACGGCCGGGACGGGTCACGTTACTATTTCGTCATGGTCGCCTCCGCGGCTAGTCGGGTGTTCATCGTCCAGGGCACGGGCAGCGACGCCGCCATCGTGCAGCTGGGGCTCGCGGTCGCAGGCTACGAGGTGGAGCGCGCGCGAGGGGGGCTCGACCTCGTGCCCCAGTGCGCGTCGGCGGCGCTCACGATCGTGGACGGGAGCGTGCCCAAAGGCGGGGCCTGGTTCTGCAGGAGCCTGCGCGGCCGCGGGGTGCCGCGCCCCGTGCTGGTGCTCTCGCGGCGCCCCAGCATCGGCGAGGAGGTGGCCGTGCTCGAGGCCGGCGGCGACGACTACCTCGCCGTGCCCCACGACCTGGCCACGCTCCTCGCCAGGGTGCGGGCGCTCCTCCGTCGTGCCGGGCCGGTGGACGTCGTCGTCGGCGCGATCCGCCTCGTCGAGCACGAGGAGGTCGCCATCGTCGACGGCGTTCGCCGCGAGCTCACCCGTCGCGAGCTGGCGCTGTTGCGGCTCCTGGCGCGGCGCGCGGGCGAGGTCGTGTCGCGGGAGGAGGTGCTCGCGAGCTGGAACATGAGCCACCGGATCGTGAGCAACGTGATCGACGTCCACGTGGCGCGGCTGCGCGAGAAGCTCGGCTCCGCCGGCGTCCAGCTGGAGACGGTGCGCGGGCGCGGTCTCCGCCTGAAGACGGGCTGACGAGCCCGGAGCCTCGGCGGCCGGGGGCTCGCGAAACGACGCCGGCACCGCCGAGAGCCCTCCTCGTCTTTTTGGTATGCTCGCGCCCCGTGAGCGACGACGGCTATGGCGGCATGGGCTGGAGGCGGGACCTCCCCGACTTCCGCGATTACGCGTTCGACGGCCACGAGGTCCAGGCGCACCTCCGGATCTCGACGCCCTTCCGGGCGGCGACCGGATCGGTCCTGCCGGCGAGCGCGGATCTGCGCAAGTGGTGCTCGCGCGTCCGCGATCAGGGCTGCGCGGGCGCCGCGGCCGCGCACGCCGTCGCCGGGCTCCTCGAGTACTTCGAGCTCCGCGCGTTCGGGCACCACCTCGAGCTCTCGACGCGCTTCCTCTACAAGGTGACGCGGGATCTCGCCGGGGTGCGCGGCGACGTGGGCGCGAACCTCCGCGCCACGCTGAAGACGCTGAGCCTCGTGGGCGCCCCGCCCGAGGCGCACTTCCGCTACGACCCGGCGCGCATCGACGAGGAGCCGGCGGCGTTCTGCTTTGCGTTCGCCGATCGCTACCGCACGGCACGGTATTTCCGGCTCGACGCGCCGAGCCTCGCCGGCGACGCGGTGCTCACCAACGTGCGCAAGTGCCTGGCGGCGCGCCTGCCGTCGGTGTTCGGCGTGCCGGTGTACTCGTCGTTCCCGCGCCTCGGCGACGGCACCAGCGAGATCCCGTACCCCGAGAAGGGCGAGTCGCAGGTCGGTGGGCACGCGCTGGTCGCCGTCGGCTACGACGACGAGCGGATGGTGGGCGCCGAGCAGGGAGCCCTCCTCGTCCGCAACTCGTGGGGCGCCGGCTGGGGCGACCGCGGCTACGCCTGGATGCCGTACAAATGGGTGACGTCGCGGATGGCCGTCGACTTCTGGTCGCTGGTCCGCCCCGATTTCGTCAACACCGACCTGTTCAACTGATCGCCGAGGCCGGCGCGATCCCCGCGCCGATCCCCTGCGCGCCCGGCGGGTCGAATGGGGCGAGGTCGTGCCCGCCCGGGCGCGACCTCGTGTCGTCGCCGTGGCTGTAGACCACGATCCCGGGATACGGCCGCCAGCATCTCCGCGGAACCGTCGCCGCCTCGCTCGGCCTCACTCCAGGTCGCACTGCGTGGCGCACGTCTCGTTGCCGCACTCGGTGACGTCGTCCCAGAGCGCGATGCCGTCGGGATAGGCGGCGCGGCATTGGTCCAAGCACTCCTGGGTGACGCAGCTCTGATCCGCCTGGCAGGTGACCAGGGCCGCGCACGCCGGATCCTCAGCGCACCTGACGGTCTTCGCCTCGCAGGGGTGGTCGAACGCGCAGCCGATGCAGTCGGCGCACTCCTCGAACTCCTCGCAGATGATGAGGTAGTCGCCGCCGATCGCCCGGCATCCGTTGGCGGCGAGCGCGGCCGTGCAGACGGCGACGACGGCGGCGAGCCAGGCGGCCGCGCGCATCAGAAGGCCCCCCGCGCGACGATCGAGCCCGGACCGATGGACAGCGACAGCCCGCCCTTCGCGGCGCCCGGCGCCGGCTCCTGGTGCGCGGCCGGCCTGGAGGGCGCCGCGAGGATCAGCGCGACGCCGCCGGCCGTGAGCACGCCCCCGGCGATGAAGGTCGCCGTCGAGGTGGTCGACAGCGTGCGGTACGACGAGACCGTGTCGCGCTCGCTTCCCGGGCAGACGAGATCGGCGTTGCACTCGTCCGAGAGCGTGCCCGCGTCCCCGAGCGCCATCGCGCCGGTGATCGCGCCCGCGGCGAGGCCGGCCACGCCGACGCCGGCGATGACGATCCCGGTGACCTTCATCGCGGAGGATGGTCGCGGCGGCGGCGCGGGCGCGGGCGCGGGAGCCGCGGGGGTCGGCGTCACCGCGGGGTAGCCCCACGCCGGCGAGCCCGAGGGCGCCGCGACGAGCTGCATCGGGACCGTGAGCGTCGCGCCCTCGGCGATCTCGAACGTCACCTCGACCGGCTTGAACCCGTAGTCGCCGGCGCGGACGACGTGCTTGCCCGGATCGATGGGACGCTTCACCCCCCACGCCGCGGGCGAGAGCGCGAAGCCGTCGAGCGTCGCCCGCGGCTGCACGCCCCCCTCCACCGTGATCGTCACGTGGGCGATGCGCGGGGCCAGCGCGGTGATCTCCGCCTGCGCCGCCTCGACCGCCTTGGCGTAGGCGCTCGGGGCGTCCGCCGGGATCGTCTCGCGGAGCAGCGTGCGGTAGGTCTCGTGCGCGGCGACGAGCTTGCCCTGGCCGGCCTGCGCTCGCGCCAGGCCGAGCAGCAGCGTCGGCGCGTGGAAGAGGCGATCGGCGCGCGCGAACCGATCCGCCGCGGTGGCGTAGTCCTTCGCCCGGAGGGCGTCCTGGCCCTCCTGGGCGAGCTGCCGCGCGGTCGCGCGATCGGCGTCGCTCTGGGCGAGGGCGGGAGCGCCGGCCAAGCACGCCGACAGCGCCAGCAGCGCCGCCGCGGCGGTGCGCGTGAAGCGCCGGCCGAGGCGATCAGAACCCAAAGTCGTCTCCGCTGGGGGGCCTCGCCACGGGGGCCGCCGTCGCCGCCGCGGTGCTCGGGGGCGCGGCCTTGACCGCCACGCTCGCCGGGGCCGTCGCGCTCGGCGAGGGGGACGGCGCTCGCTTCGCGCTCGGGCGCGAGGCGGACGATTCATCCGCCGGCGCCGCCGCGGCCGAGACCGACGGCGCCGCGGTGCTCGGCGGAGGATCCTCCGGCGCCGCCGCGCTCACCGTCGGCGCGGTGGTCTCGGGGGCCGCGGAGGCTTCCTCGACGGGCGACGCAGACGCCGCGACGCCGGCCGTGCTGCCCGGGACTCCGTACAAGACCGCGAACGCCACCGCCCCTCCCAAGGCCAGGGAGAGTACACCCGCGATGGTGAGCCCGACGCGGCTTCGTCGGTCGCGGGCCCCGAAGGTGTGCGAGACGCCGCCGTTCAGCGAAGGCTCGCGGCGGGCCGGCGCGGCGGGCGCAGGCGTCGAGCCGCTGCGCTCGGCGGAGGGCGTGAGCGCGGGAGCGGTCACGTCGTATGCGCCGACCCGAGCCCCCCCGGGCACCTCGGACGCGCGCATGGGCGCGGCGATCCCGAGCGCGCTCGCCAGCGCCTCGATGAGCTCGCCGGCGGTCGCGAAGCGATCGGCCGGCTCTCGCGCGGCGGCGCGCTGCCACCACGCGTCGACCGAGGGCGGGAGCCAGGGCGCGATCGAGGTGGGGACCGGCAAGGGCGCCATGATGATCTTGACCAGCAGATCGCCGAGCGCGTCGCTCTCGAAGGGCAGCCTGCCCGTCAGGCAACGAAACGCGATCACGGCGAGCGACCAGAGGTCGGAGCGGTGATCGATCGTCTTGACCCCCTGCGCCTGCTCGGGGCTCATGTAGAACGGCGTCCCCAGGAGCGCGCCCGTCCTCGTCTTGTAGTTCTCGGCGAGGTCGCCCTTGAGGCTCTTGGCGATGCCGAAGTCGAGCACCTTGACGATCTCGCGGTCGTCGTCCTTCACCAGGAACACGTTGTCCGGCTTGAGATCGCGGTGGACGAGCCCGGCTTGGTGCGCCTTGCCGAGCGCGCGCGCGACCTGCGCGAGGATCGCGATCGTCTCGGCGGGCGGGAGCCGGCCCACGCGCTCGAGTCGGCGCCCGAGCTCCTCGCCCTCGAGCAGCTCCATCGCGATGTAGGGCGTCTCCTCGCAGACGCCGTGGTCGAGGATCTGGACGACGTGCGGGCTGCGCAGCATCGCCGCCGCCTTGGCCTCGCGCACGAAGCGGGCGCGGACCTCGGGGTGCTGGGCGGCGTCGCCGAGGATGAACTTCACCGCGCAGGGCACCTCGAGGCCGACGTGCTCCGCCTTCCAGACGGCGCCCATCCCGCCCCTCCCGAGCTCCCGGACGAGGCGGAAGCGCTCGGCGATGATCCTGCCCTCGCGGAGCTCCATGGTCCTCAGTCGTCCGGGTCGGCTGCGCTGCGCGCGCCGGGCGCGCCAGCGGTGGGGCGCCCGGCGCGCTCCGCCTCGCGGCGGGCCTCGCGGGCGGCGATTTCGGCCTCGAGATCGGGAGGGAGCTCCTCGAGCTGGGCGCCCGACAGCCAGCGATCGAGCTGCGCGCCGAGGCCCGGCTGCTCGTCGACCTCGTCGAGGTCCCAGGAGTCGGTGAGGCGCCGCTCGGCGCTCGTCGCCGAGACGCCGCACCCGAGCGGCAGCGACCGAGGCGTGTACTCGAACGGCGTCATGTCGGGTGTGGAGGTGAACATGTCGAGCGGGAGCGCGGCGTCTTCGACGAGCGCGTTCGGGTACGGGATGGCGAAGATGTGGGCGATGAGCTTGTGCACCGACGAGATGTCGATGTTGGCGTGCGAAGTGTAACCGCGCCGGAGCCAAGGCGAGGCCATGACCAGGATGGTGCGGTGGTAATCGACCGACTCGCCGCCCTGGGCAGGATCGTCCTCGAGCACGATCACCAGCGAGCGCGGCCAGAGCGGGCCGTGCGAGATGGCGTCGACGAGCATGCCCGTGGCCTCGTCGTTGGTGGCGAACATCGTCTCCGGCGACGGCACGTCGGGCGAGACCCCGCGGGTGTGGTCGTTGGGGAGCGTCATGTAGACGACGTTGCGCAGGTCGCAGAGCACGCGGGCGCGCCCGGCGACGTAGCAGGCCTTCTCGACGTCCGGGTAGCCGATGCTCTGGACGAGGCCGCCCGGATAGTGGCCGTCGATGGGGTTGTATCCCTCCGGCAGCGTGTCCGGGACCCCGACGATCTCGCCGAGCAGGTCGTAGGGCACGGCGTTCTTGCCGAGCCACTCGAACATCGAGCCCTCCTCGGGGCGGCCCACCTCGGTGACGCCGCCCGAGTCGGCGTCGGAGCGGAGGCTCCGGCCATAGCCGGTCACCGGCCACTCGCGCTCGTTGTAGTCGTCGGTGCGGCCGTGCGTCGTCCAGAGGTGGCCCTGGGTCGAGATCACGGCCGAGGTGTAGAAGTTGTCGCTCATCGCGAACGTGCGCGCGAGATCGCGCACGTTGGTCCAGATGCCGTCCATCTGGCTCGCCGGGAGCAGGGTGCCCGCCGGATCGCCGCGCACGCCGGGGAAGTCGCCGAAGAGCGAGTCGAACGTCTTGTTCTCGCGGACGATCACGATGACGTGATCGATCGCCGGCGAGGGCGCGCCGGTGTTCGTCGCCGGGATGGGGAAGTCGTCGGCGCCGGGCGGGCACTCGATGGCGGGGTAGCCGGCGCGCGCCGCGACGCGCGTGCTCGACGCGACCACCGCCTCGCCGGCCACGAGATCGGCGGCGCTGGGCGAAGGCACGCGCTGGATCCCGCCGTGGAGCAGCTCGTACTCCTGATCGGGCGAGCGCGGTCCGGTGCCGCGGCCGATGAGGCTGGTCACGACCACGCTCCCGTCGGCCAGGGCGACGACGCCCGACGGCCACCACTGCGCCGGGAGCCGGCCGGCGGGCAGGATCGAGGGCGGATCGGCGGCCGCGTCGACGTCGTACGCCGCCACCGCGTTCAGGCCCGCCTGCGTCGCGTAGAGGCGCGCGCGCGGCGCGTCGTAGAAGAGGCTCGAAGGCTCGAGGCCCTTGAGATCGCGGCCGGCGTCGACGGGCATCGAGGTGACCGCGCCCGAGATGCGGTCGACGACCGAGAGCGTATCGCCGAGATCGTTGCTCACCACCATCCAGCGCGCGTCGAGAAAGGCGACGCCCTGCGGGTTCCTGCCGACCGCGAAGGTGCGGGATACGGAGGGCGCAGCGGGATCCGAGACGTCGACCTCCTCGACCGCGGCGCCCGCCCACATCGTCACATAGACCCGCTGCGAGCCGGGATCGCTCGGGTCCACGTGGACGCCGAAGGTCTCGGCGGCGCCGAGATCGACCGAGCCGAGCACGGCGCCGTACGAGGCGCCGCCGTCGGTGACGTCGACGACGAAGAGCCGCCGGTCGTCGACGCCCGAGACGAAGAGCCGCGTCCCGTCGGCGCTCACCGCCACGCCCGACGCATAGAAGTCGCCGTCGCCCGACGGCGGCAAGGAGACCGAGCGCGCGTCGTCGCGCGTGAGCTGTCCGGTCGCCGTGTCGAGGGCGAGCGCCTGGACCCGTCCCTGCGCGGTCGCGACGAAGACCCGGTCCGGCGGCGAGAACGCGATCCCCTCGTTGAGCGCCTCGGGAGCGGGGAAGAGCACCTTGCTCACCACGGGGTCGCCCTGCCCGATCACCGCCGGATCGACGACGCGGACGATGTGATCGCCGTACCCGGTGTCCACGGTGAGCACGAGATCGGTCCCGGCGACGAGCGCGACGGCGCTCGTCATGCTGCGCGGATCGGTGAAGTCGTGATCGGCGCCCGCGGGGGTGAGGCGCCGGCCGCCCGGGAGCACGAGCACGGCGGGGTCGTCCGGGTCGGGCCCGGCGTACTTGATCGCGTCGCCCGCCGGCTCGGTCGCGGCGCACTGCCCGGCCGGGGGCGTCGCGAAGGTGCCATCCCACGTTTGGCAAACGTCCTCGTGCGGGATCTCGCCCCAGGGGAGGAGGTTCGGGCAGGCGTAGGGCGTGGTCTGTTCGGCGCAGCCGTCCGGCGGGCAATCGTACGCGCACGAGCGCGGCGGGACGGCGAACTCGTAAGGGTCGCGCGGATCCGGCGTCCCACCCGCGCCGCCGGTTCCCTGCCGCGCGATCTCGGCATCGCCGCACGCGGCGGCGAGCGCGAGCGCGAGCGGGGCGAACCAGACCACGTACCGGACCCGGCGCATGGTCCGCGAGCGTACCAGGGCTCAGGGCAAGGGAGATGGCTGTCTCACCGACCCGAGAACCCGGCGTGCGGGGCCCGCGCGTCGTTCCCTTGGGGGGTGCCGAGGCCGTCAGGGCCCGCTGGGCGGAGCCGAGCCGTCGCCGCCCGCGCGCCGGTCCAGCGCCCTGAACCGGTTCACCTTCGGGTCGTACCCGTGCAGCCGCCCGTCGGCGAGATCGTAGACCCAACCGTGGATCTCGAGCCGGTCCTCCTCGAGCGCCCGCTTGACGACGGGGTAGGTGAGGAGGTTCTCGAGCTGGACGACGACGTTCTCGAAGACGAGGAGCCGCTCGAGATCCTCGGGCGACATGTGGCGCGCCAGCGTCGCGAGGCGCCCGCGCAGCTCGATGGCGTCGTGGAGCCACGCCGCGAGGACCGGCATGCTCTCGCGCATCTCGTCGTTCATCTGGGCGAGCGCCCTGAGACCGCCGCACTGCGTGTGCCCGACGACGACCGCGTGGCGAACGCGGAGGACGTGCACCGCGTACTCGATGCCGGACCCGGCGGCGCGGTTGAACATCTCCTTCGCGTACGGCGGGACCATGGCGCCGACGTTGCGCACCGCGAAGAGGTCGCCCGGGCTCGCCCCGAGGATGATGTCCGGCGGCACCCGCGCGTCCGAGCAGCCGATGACGAGCGCCTTCGGCTCGTGCGTCCCGCGAGCGAGCGAGTCCATGAGCTCGCGCTCGTGCTCGAAGTACTCGGCCCGGAACTTGGCGTGCCCCTCGAGGAGATCGTCGGACATGGCGCGCCAGCGTACAACGGGAGGGCCGTCGAGCCAGCCCCCGACGTGCGGCCGCGACGCTTCAGCGAGCGAACGGCTCAGAGATAGCCGCGGAGCTTCTGCGCGATCTCCGACCAGCGCCCCGCGAGCGCCCGCTCCGTCATGGGGTAGAGCATCGCCTCCTCCTTGGCGTTGTGCTGCTGGATCAGCATGAGGAGGGTGTCGCCCTGATCGAGCACGCGCTGGAGGTCGCCGCCGTTCGCGGCCCCGGCCATCTGCTCGACCAGCCCGCGCATCTGGCCGTGCTCGTGGCGCATGACGGCGGTGGGGCCGCCGGTCATGCCCGTCGCCGCCTCGAAGGCGGGGAAGAGGACCTCCTCCTCCATCTGCAGGTGCAGGAGCAGCTGATCGTGGAACGCCTTCCAGCTCCCCTGCGCCGCGGCGTCGTCGCCGCTCGCGACGTGCTCCTCGAACTCGCCCCATGTGCTATCGCACCGGCGATGGTCCTCGGTGAAGAAGGTGATCGGTCCGCTCTCGGGCTCGGCCATGGCGTGCTCCAATGATGTCGAAGCCCGCAGCGTGCATTGACCATCGTCAACTGCCGAGGCTCCGATCGTCCCTACGTTCGGAGCGCTGTACCATGCGTACCCTGACCGGTCGACCGGCGCTTCGGCCGCGGGCGCGCGCGTGAGCGGCGTGTCGATGGGCGGCCTGCGCCCCGAGCAAGGGCCGCCGCTCGCCGTGCCGATGAGCTTCTTCCTCACCGGACCGATCGCGCTCGCGGCGGCGGGCGGCCTCGTCCTCGCGACCTCGGGGCAGGGCGCGAACTCGATCTGGTCGGGGACCACGGTCGCCGTCGTCCACCTCGGCACGGTGGGGCTCCTGCTCACGGTGATGCTGGGCGCGCTCTACCAGATGCTCCCGGTGGTCGCCGGGGCGATCGTGCCCGCGGTCCGGCTCGCGCACGCCGTCCACGCGCTCGTGGTCGGCGGCGCGGTGTGCCTCGTGTATGCGCAGGCGGCGTCGAGCAGCGAGAGCTTCGCGGCCGCGTTCGGTCTCCTGCTCGCCGGCGTGCTCCTGTTCTGGATCCCCGTCGCGCTGCCGCTCGCGCGCACCAAGGCCGAGGGGCCGACCGTGACCGGGATGCGCATCGCGCTCCTCGGCCTCGCCTCGGTCGCGCTGCTCGGGCTGCGGCTCGCGTACGGGCGCGCCGGCGCCGGGTACACCGAGCAGTGGGTGACCTGGCGCCACGTCCACGCCCACATCGGCTTCCTCTGCTGGGTGGGCGCCCTCATCTCCGCCGTGTCGTGGCAGGTGGTGCCCATGTTCTACCTCGCCGCCGCGCCGCCCCGCTGGGTGACGAGGGTGACCCTCGCTGGCCTCGCGAGCTCGCTGGCCGCGCTGCTCGCGCTCTTCTTCTTCGGTGGGCCGGGCGAGTACGTGCGCTGGGCGGCGGCGCCGGCCGCGATCGCCGTGTGGCTCGTGCAGCCGGTCTGGGTCGTCGTCGCGATCCGCCGGCGCCGGCGCAAGCGGCCGGATCCGGGGCTGCGCTTCTGGTGGCTCGCCTCGGCGTCGGCGGTGGCCGCGCTGCTCGCGGGCGCCGCAGCAGCGTGGCGCGACGACCCGCGCTGGCCGCTCGTCTACGGCTACCTCGTGCTCTGGGGGTGGGCCGCGGCCGTGGTGCACGGCATGCTCACGCGCATCGTGCCGTTCCTGGTGTGGCTGCACCGGTGCTCGGCGCTGGTGGGCCTGCGGCAGGTGCCGTCGACGCGCGAGCTCCTGCCGGATCGCCACGTCGCACTCGGGTGGTGGATGCACCTGGCCACGCTCGGCGTGGGCCTCGCGGCGATCGCGCTCGATCGTCCGTGGTCGTGGCGAGCGCTGGGCGCCGCGATGCTGGCGACGGGCTTGCACCTGTTCGTGCGGCTCCTCACCGCGGTGCTCCGGGCGCCTCGCCTCGGCGGCGCGAGCCCGGCCGGCGAGCCGCGTCCGGCGATCGGGCCGTGACGCACGCGTGACGGCGTCGCTCGTGCTCCCCCGCACGAGAGCGCCGGTCGCGGTAGTATCCTGCCCGCGTGGGCGTTTCCGGAGCAGGCGATCCCGCGGACTGGCAATCCCTGCTCGAGGCGCTCCCGGCGGCGCACGCGCTCGTCGACGCGAGCGGCGCGATCCTCGCGAGCAACTCCGGCTGGTCGCGGCGCGCCGCGGCGTGCCCGCTCGCCGCGGAGCCCGCCGGCCCCGAGGCGCCGCGCGCCGGGTACGTCGATCACCTCGAAGCCCAGCGCGGGCACGCGCCGGAGTCGATGGCGATCGCCGCCGCGCTTCGGCGCGTGCTCGCGGGCGAGCCCGGCGGCCCCGACATCGATCACTCCTGCGAGGCCGGAGGAGAGCGCCGCGTGCTCGCGTTCCGCGTCGCCGCCGCCGGCGCCGCCGGGCCGGCGCGGGCGGTGATCACGATCGACGACGTCTCGGATCGCCGCCGCGCCGAGCGCGCCCTCGGCGCCCTGGGCGCGGCGGCGTCGGCCGCGGTGGGCGACGCGCTGCTGCGCCCGTTGACGCGCCAGGTCGCGGTGCTGCTCGGCGTGCGCTGCGCGATCCTCGCGAAGCGCGTGAGCCCGACGCGGCTGCGCGAGATCGTCGTCTGGACCGGCGAAGGCTGGAGCGAGGGCGGCGAGCGCGAGGTCGCCGGGACGGCGTCCGAGGCGGTGCTCGAGGGCCGCACCTGCCACCACGAGCGCGGCCTCGCGGCGATCTTCCCCGGTGACGAGCGCAGCCGCGAGCTCGGATGGGAGAGCTACCTCGGGGTGCCGCTCCGATCGCAGGACGGCGAGGTCGTCGGCGTGCTCGCCGCCCTCGATCCGGCGCCGCTCCCGGGCCACCGCGTCGAGCACGACCTGCTCCAGGCGCTCGCCGATCGCGCCGCGGTCGAGCTCTCTCGCGTCGCCGCCGAGGAGGCGCTGCGCCGGAGCGAGCGGCGCCTCCTGCTGTCGCTCGAGGGGACGAGCGACGGGCTCTTCGACTGGAACGTCAAGACCGGGGAGATCTACGGAAGCCCGCGGCTCACCGGGATGCTCGGCTACGCGCCCGGCGAGATCGAGCCGACCATCCGCGCCTGGGAGGCGCTGACGCACCCCGACGACCTCGCCACGGCGCGCGAGGCGATCGCGGCGCACCTGCGCGGCGACACGCCCTCGTACGAGGCCGAGGTCCGGCTGCGGTGCAAGTCGGGCGGGTGGCTCTGGGTCCTCGACCGCGGCAAGGTCGTGGAGCGCGACGCGCGCGGCTGGGCGCTGCGGATGGCCGGCACCCACACCGACATCTCGGCGCGAAAGCGGATGGAGCTGCAGCTCTTGGTCTCCGACCGGATGGCGTCGCTCGGCACGCTCGCGGCCTGCGTCGCGCACGAGATCAACAACCCGCTCGCGTGCGCGCTCGGCAGCCTCGACGTCGTCGGCGTCGAGGCCATGCGCCTCGGCTGGGGCGACGCCGACCGCGGCCGCCTCGCGCCGGCGATCGATCTGGCGCGCGAGAGCATCGCCCGCGTCCTCGAGATCGCCGCCGATCTGAAGGCGTTCTCGCGGGTCGAGGAGGTGGACCGGCGCGAGCCCGTGGACGTGCGCGCGGTGCTCGACCGCGCCATCCGGCTGGCCAACAACGAGATCCGCCACCGGGCGACGCTGCGGCGGTCGTACGCCGAGGTCCCGCCGGTCGAGGCCAACGCCTCGCGGCTCGGCCAGGTCTTCCTGAACCTCCTCGTGAACGCGGCGCAGGCCATCCGGACCGGCGACTCGGGGAGCAACTGGATCGCGGTCACGGTCGCGAGCGACGCCGGGAAGGTGGTCGTCGAGATCGCCGACAGCGGCGAGGGCATGGAGCGCGGCGTCCGCGCGCGCATCTTCGAGCCCTTCTTCACCACCAAGGCCACGGGCGCCGGCGTGGGGCTCGGGCTGTCGATCTGCCAGGGCATCGTCGCGGGGCTCGGGGGCGAGATCGCGGTCGAGAGCGCGCCCGGGGCCGGGAGCCGTTTCCGCGTCACGCTGCCGGCGTCTGCGCGCGCCGCGACCCCGGCGCCGGCGTCGGCGCCGCCGATCTCGGGGCCGCGCCGTCGCGTCCTCGTCGTCGACGACGAGGTCGGCATCGGCGTCACCCTGCGCCTCTTGCTCGGCGAGGCGCACGACGTCGTGGCCCTCACCAGCGGGCGCGCCGCCCTCGAGGCGCTCCGCGGCGGACAGCGATTCGACGCCATCCTCTGCGACCTGATGATGCCGACGTTCTCCGGGATCGATCTCTACGGGGCGCTCCGCGAGCTCGCGCCCGAGCAGGCGTCGCGGATGGTGTTCATGACCGGCGGCGTGTTCACGGCGAACGCCCGGGCGTTCCTCGACGCGGTGCCGAACGCGGTGCTCGAGAAGCCTTTCGACGTCTCGCGCATCGAGGCGATCCTGCGCGGCGAGGCATCGGCGCGCTGAGCGCCGTGCCCCTGTCCCGGGGGCTCATCGGGTCATGCCGTGATGCCAGCTCTGAGCGTCAGCGGCGGGCCCGCTCGCGCCGGACGCGCCGCGAGCGCATCGAGGAGCGGACGCCGGCGCCCGCGGCCAGCGCGAGGAGCAACCACGTCGCGTCGCGCCCCTCGACCGCGCCGCGGGGCGCGCGGCAGGCGCAACCCCCCGGGCCTGCCGCGCCCGTCTCGTCGGTCCCCACGCCGTTGCCCCACGGCACGTTGCCGGCGGTTCCGTCGCCCCCGCCGCCCGTCGGGCCGGTCCCGCCTCCTCCGGCGCCGCCCGCGCAGCCGTCGTCGACCGCGCCGTCGCAGTCGTCGTCGACGCCGTTGCAGAGCTCGGGCGCGCCCGGGAACACGGTCGCCGCGGCGTCGTCGCAGTCCGGCCCGTCGGGGTGGCCGTCACCGTCGCCGTCGACGACGACGTACTCGACGCGCATGTACGGCGCGAACGTCGACGAGCCCTCCTTCGAGAAGAAGTGCGCGCCGTTGGCGTCGGCCGCCTCGGGCACGATGGCGAAGCTGTAGACGCCGGGATCCTCGACGGCCGGCGACACGTCCCAGGAGTACCAGTCGAACGTCGCGATCGGCGACTGGCGCGAGAGCGAGGCGCCGGCCTTCGCGGGGCGGTTGTTCCAGGTGAGCGTCGTCTCCGACCAGCCGTTGTGCGCCGCCGCGAACGCGTCGCCCCCGTCGCCCTCCGCCGAGGCGATGTCCGACTGGTGGAGGAAGATCTTCGCCTTCTCGATCCGGCCCGGCACCGCGCCGAGGTCGAACTTGAGGAAGATCTCGCCCTCGCCCGTCCCGACCGAGATGTCCTCGATCGGCGTGTACACCGAATCGGATCCGACCGCGGCCGTGGCGTCCTCGAGCACGGGGATCGTCAGCACCGGGGTCGCGGGGTCGACCACGGGCGGCTCGAAGCAGATCTGGTTGTAGGTCGACACCGCGTTCGGCATCTCCCAGCCGCCATTGATGAGCTTGAACAGCGAGACCTTGTCGACCTGGAGAGCATCGACGTTGTCGCCCACCGCCTCGAAGAGCGTTCCGCCGCAATCGATCGAGTAGCCGAACTGCGCGGGATCGAGCCACGCGGTGACGACGCACTGCTCGGTGCCGTTCGCGAACACGATCTCGCCCGGGTTGGGCGAGGCCCAGCCCTCGGCCAGGCACGGCGGGGCCGGGCAGCATTGGTTGCCGTATTCGAACTTCAGCGTTCCCGCCGGGTGAGACAGGTTCGGCGGATCCGCGGTCCCGTACACCTTGAGCGCCGCCGACGCGCCGAGCGCGCAGCTCGCGTCGACGAGCTCGGCGAGGCAGCCCTTGCTCCCGAAGTAGTCCGCCGGGTTGACGCCCGTCACGTCGAACTGGAGGTCGAGCGTCGTCGTCTTGCCGTCGATCCCCGCCATGAAGGTGTTGAACTCGTCGACGGTCATGCACACGGGCTCGGCCCGGGCCGCGACGGTCAACGTCGAGGAGAGCAGGAACGTGGGCGCGAGCGCGGCAAGGACGTGCAGTCTCATCGGTCCTCCAACACCCCCTGGTGCCTGCGCTCGCGCTGCAAGCTGGGTGCCGTACGCCCAAGCCGTCGGCGCGAGCTCGCGTCGGCGCAGAACCGCGTCGTTCATGCGGGCAGCGGTCGTCGCCAGCCGATGCACGCGCGTCGGCGACGGCGAGGTGGTTCCGTCGCGATCCACCTACAATGACCCACCTGCCGCGGGGCGCCGACTTGCGGGGGCGCCGTCACGCGGCGGGTATCCTGGCGTCATGGGCAACTCAGCGGGTCATGGGCTCGGACCAAGCACTCTCCTTTTTGCGGCGGCGCTCGGGCTCGTGAGCCTCGGCTGCTCCTCGCTGGTCGGTCCGCGTTCTTGCCCGGCGAAGGGCGGGCCGTCGTGGATCGAGGTGCGATCGAGCCATCTGGTGCTGCGGACCGACGCCGATGCGGAGCGCGCCGACGAGCTCGTGCAGGGCTTCGAGGCGCTGCACGCGGCGTTGCGAGGGGTGGTCGGGCAGACCGAGCGGATCGAAGGCGAGCCCATCGAGGTGGTCGTCTTCGAGCAGGAGCGCGAGTTCCGTGCCCGCGCCGAGCCGAACGAGACGTTCGGGGGGTTCTTCACGCAGCACCTTCTCGGCGACGTCGAGCCGCGCCCGATGATCGTGTTCTACCTCGGCCGCTGGAACAAGACGGGACGGCAGACGTTCCTGCACGAGACGGTGCACCGGTTCGTGCGCGCCACGGCGCCGAACGCGCCCCCTTGGATCGGCGAGGGGCTCGCCAAGTACTACGAGTCGCTGCGGGTCGAGGAAGGCGTGGCGACCCTCGGGGAGCCGCCGGGCTCGGTGCGCTTCTGGCCTCAGGCCGATCTCGCCTTCCGGCTGCGCACGCCCATCGACGAGGTCCCGACGGTCGCGGAGCTGCTCGCCGCCGATCCCGAGACCTTCTACGGCAAGGACGAGGACGAGCCCACCACGGCGCGCGCGAACAAGACGTTCGCGTTCTACGACGGGGCGTGGGTGCTGGTGCACATGCTCATGCACGGGCCGCCCGAGTATGGGGCTGCGCTCGGGCGGACCATGGCCGCGCTGCAGGAGGGCAAGTCGGCGAAGGCCGCGAACGACGAGGGCCTCGGCCGCCTCAGGCCGGACGAGATCGAGCGGGCGTTCCGGGCCTACCTCGAGCGGTCGAAGGCGGCTTTGCGAGGTGTGCGGGTGAAGGACGTCGCGACGGGCACGGCGGGCGCGCCGCGCGCGATGCCGGACGTCGACGTCCACCTGCTCTGGTCGCGGTTGCGAGCGGCGCGCGGGACGCTCGATGCGTCGCTCGCCGAGGTCGACGAGGCGCTGCGCGAGAGCGCTGGGGCGCCCGAGGCGCAGCACCAACGCGGCCTCGTGCTGGTTCGGCAGAAGCACGTCGTCGAGGCGCTCCCCTGGCTCCACGCAGCGGCGACGGCGCGTCCGGAGGAGCCGCGCTACCTGCTCGGCGAGATCAACGGGCTCGGCGCGATCGACGAAGCGAAGCGGCCTCCGGACTTCGCCGCCCGCATGGAGGGCCTGCACGCGCGGCTCGCGAAGGTGGCCTCGAGCGCGCGCCAGCTCGAGGCCGTCGCTCGCTACCACCGCCACCTCGACCGGCCGGACCAGGCGCTCGCGGTGCTCGAGCGCGCCGTGAAGAAGGACCCCACCTGCTGGAGCTGCTGGGACGTCCGGTCGCTGGCGCACCTGGATCGGGGGGAGATCGAGGAGGCGCGCGTCGCGAGCGACCGCGCGCTCGCTTACCTCCCCGAGGGGATGCAAGCGTCGCGGGTGAAGGAGCACCGGCGGCTCATCGAGGCGGCCGCCGCGCGACCCACGAGCGCGCACGCCGGCTCTCGGTTCCAGGTCCAAGGCCCGGGGCGGCTGTCGGCGGAGGCGATCGCGGGCGTGGTGCGCGGACGCCTGGACACCTTCGACGCCTGCCTCGAAGCGGCTCCCGCGAAGGAGCCGAAGCTCGAGGGGCGGGTGGCGGTGCGCTTCGTCATCGGCGCCGACGGCGCGGCGAAGGACGCTCGCGACCAGGGGAGCGATCTCCCGGACGCGGCCGTCGTGGCCTGCGTGGTCGAGGCCTTCGGCGCGTTGAAGTTCGCCGCGCCGGAGGGCGGGAGCCTCGAGGTCATCTACCCGATCGTGTTCTCGGCGAGGAAGTGAGCCCGGCGCCCGTCACTTGGGGAGGGTGGGGAGCTCGGCGGCGTCGAGGGGAGCCCGTTCTCGCCGGTCGGGTAGCCCTAGCTGACGTCGCAGGAGTCGTGGGCTCGGTGAGATCGCAGGGCTGCGCCCTCGCCGGGCCGCGTCTCGGGCGAGGCCCCAGGCCGACACGGGCGCTCACTTCTTCGCCGGCGGCGCGCTCGGCGCCGACGTCGCGGCCCGGTCCCGGTGCGATGACCGCACCGCCTCGATGACCGCCGCGTTGGTCGCGTCGTCGGAGAGCGTGCCCTTGCCCGCGGCCTCCTCGAGCTTCTGGTGGGCGGTGCAGAACGCGGCGAGGGCGTCGCGGGCGTCGGCGTGGCTGCTCGCCAGCCCGGCGAGCTGGCTGGACGCGTGGGCGTAGACGACCCGATCGGTCCCCGAGTCGGAGACGCAGACCGAGCGGTTGTCGAGCATCGTGCAGCGCCGGTCGGAGTGCGCGGCGCGCTTCTTCTCGACCTCCTTGAGGGCGTCGTCGAAGCCGGCGGCCTGCGCGTCGAGGTACTTCCCGAGCCCGTCGCACAGGGTCTTCACGTGCGGGGCGGCCTCGGTCACGGCCTTGCCGAGGTCGTCCTTGTTCGCTTCGCCGGCCATCTGCTCGACGAGCTTGGCCGCGGCCTCGCGCGCCGCCTTCTCCGAGCCCTCGTCCACCTCGATCCAGTTGGAGCCTTTCACTCCGGTCGTCGCCGCCGCGAGCTGTCCGGTGGTCTTGGCGTCGTTGCCCGAGGCGATCGCGCCGAGGGTGTCGCCGTGCGCAGCGAGGACGATCATCGACCGCCTCCAGAGCTCGTCGCTCTTCGCGGCCTTGGAGCACGTCTCGCTCGCGGGCTTCTCGGCGCCGGGCTGCGCGGCGAGCGCCTCCTTGATCGCGCAGACCTCGGCGCCCTGCGGGACGGCGTGGGCGTGCGTGGAGAGCCCCTGGCCGACCCTGCCCACGGTGACGCCCGAGGTCGTCGCGCCGCCGCAGCCCGCGATCGCGACGACGAGCGCCGCTCCGAGCACCGTGCTCCGACCGACGTGAGCCACCATTCCCTTGCGGATCGTGTTCATGGGGCCGACGGTACCACGCTCGTCGCGCGCGCCGGCCCCGCCGATGGATCCCTCGCGATCCAACGGGGCGCGTCCCGCCCACGTCCGGAGCGCGCTATCTCGGCGGATTTCCTGGCGTGAGATCGCGGCGCAGCCTTTGCAGCCGGGCGGCGGCCCCATGATCCGCCGTGCCGCAGCGCTCGCCCTCGCTCTCGCGTCCGTCCTCGCGGCGGCGGACGGCTGCGCCACGGGCGACGAGGTCGGGCTCGACTCGACGGAGGGGGAGGGCGGCGGCGCGGTCTGCGGCGACGGGCTCTGCGAGGAGGCCGAGGACTGCGACCTCTGCGCCGTGGACTGCTGCTCCGACCGCTGCGGCGACGGCGCCTGCGACGAGCTCGAGAGCTGCGCCGACTGCGCCCTCGACTGCGGGGAGTGCGCCTCCTCGTGCGGCGACGGCCTCTGCGACGCCGTCGAGGACTGCGCGAGCTGCGACGTCGACTGCGGCGCGTGCATGGACGCGTGCGGCGACGGCGCCTGCGATCCGGGCGAGACCTGCGGAGCGTGCGAGGCGGACTGCGGCGGCTGCCCCGGCTCGTGCGGCGACGCGAGCTGCGATCCGGGCGAGAGCTGCGGCAACTGCGAGGCCGACTGCGGCGCGTGCCCGGCCTCGTGCGGCAACGCGACGTGCGACGCGAACGAGAGCTGCTCGACGTGTCCGCTCGACTGCGGCGCCTGCCCGCCAATGTGCGGCGACGCGACCTGCGACGCCAACGAGACGTGCTCGAGCTGCGAGGCGGACTGCGGCGCCTGCCCGGCGACCTGCGGCGACGCCGTCTGCGACGCGACCGAGGACTGCGCGAGCTGCCCCTCCGACTGCGGCCCGTGTGCGTGCTCGGCCGACGCGGTCGAGCCGAACAACGGCTCGCCGCAGGCCACGCCGGTGGTCGCCGGCTTGAGCTACTGCGGGCTCAGCGTCTGCGCCGGCGACGTCGACTGGCTCGCCTTCTCGGTGACCTCGGGCCTGACGGCGACCATCGACTTCGTCCAGGCGTACGGCGATCTCGATCTCGAGATCTACTCCGCGCAGAACCTCGCCTACGTGGGCGGCTCGTACAGCCACGACGACGACGAGTCGGTCACGCTGACGGGGCTCAGCTCGGGCAAGTACTGGGCGCGCGTCTACGGCTTCGGCGGCGCCGAGAACGCCGCCTACTGCTTCCAGGTGAGCACGTTCTGAGCGCCTGAGCCGACCGCTGCGGCGTTTACGCCCGACTGGCGCCGGGACGAAAGCGAATGACGCCGCCCGGGAAGCGCCGGGCGCGCGAGATCGACAGAGTGCCGCGCCGGAGGGAACCCATGGCCGGCACTCGAGCGACTCGTCACCCGTATCCTCAGCAGCGCGCCTTCGCCGCGCGCATTCCGAGCCTCGCGCTCGCGCAGCTCCTCGTCTTCGCGGGCGCCTGCGGAGACGCCGCGGACGTGGTTCAGAGCGACGGCGACTCGGGCTCCGTCGGTGCGACGAGCGGGACAGGCGGCGCCGGATCGGGCGTGGGAGGAGCGGGCGTCGGAGGGGCCGGCGGCACCGATCCAGGCGCGAAGGTCGAGTGGGCCGTCGCGGTCGGCACGCCCGAATCGGATGAGCTCCGCGCGGTCGACGTGGACGCGGCGGGCAACGTGTACGTCACCGGGAGCTCCGGCAAGTTGGAGCAAATCGGGGGCGAGCCGTGGGGCGTGAGCGATGTCTACGTCGGCAGCTTCGACCCGATCGGCGGGTTGCGCTGGGATCACACGTTCGGCGACCTCGGGATGGACTCGGGCCACTCCATCGTCGCGAGCGGCGAGGCGCTCTTCGTCGCCGGCGTGCTCGACGCCGCGTCGAGCGGCCAGCCGGCCCAGGATCTGGACTTCCTCCTCGAGAGCTACACGCTCGACGGGCAGGAGCGATGGCAGCATCGCTTCCCGAGCGCCGCGGCCGTCGACCTGGCCACCGACGGCGCCTCGAACGTGTTCGTCGCCGGAAACATCACCGAACAAGCGGCGCTGGGAGGCGCCGTCCTGGTGAGCGCGGGAGGGAAGGACGGCGCGTTCGCGAGCTACACCTCCGAAGGCGCCCACCGGTGGTCGAGCGCGTTCGGCGACGCCGGCGAGGGCGCCTCGGCCGCGGACTCGGGCCGCGCGATCGCCGTGAGCAGCCTCGGGAACGTGTTCGTGAGCGGCCAGTTCAGCGGCTCGATCGACGTCGGCGGCGGGCCGCTGACCGGCGCCGGCGGCCCCGACATCCTGCTCGCGAGCTTCGCGGGCGACGGGACGCATCGCTGGTCGGCGAGGCGCGGGAGCAGCGCGGAGGACTTCGCGCCCGCGATCGCGGTCGACGCGGACGAGAATCTCTTCGTCGCGGGGAAGATCGGCGACGGCGCCGACCTCGGCGCAGGACCGGAGAGCAGCGGCGGCGCGTTCCTCGCGAGCTACACGAGCGACGGTCAGCACCGGTGGTCGCGGGTCCTCGGCGGCTCGTTCGTAGCGCGCGCGCTCGCGATTTCGCCCTCCGGGGAGGTCCTGATCGCGGGCGGGCTCGTGGGCCAGACGCAGCTCGACGCGTTCACGCTCCCTTACGCCGGCGAGGAGGACGCCTTCTTCGCGCGCTTCTCGGCGACCGGCGAGGTGCTCGAGGCCCACGCGTTCGGCGGCGTCCAGGGCGAAGAGGCGAAGGGGATCGCGGAGGACCTCGGGGGCAACGTCTACGTCGTCGGCTCCTTCCGCGGCGCTTCGACCGACCTCGGCGGCGTCACCGTGACCGGTCATGGCAACTACGATGGGTTCCTCCTGAAGTTCGGCCCCTGAGCGCGCGGGAAGGGCGCCCGGATCACACCCGCCTTCGCGCGGCGTGCGCGCGGGGCCCGACGAAACCGCCGATGCCCGACGAAACCGCCGAGGCCCCGCGACGTATATTCGCCCCATGGCGCCCCTCTCCGAAGCGACCCGCCGCAAGCTCGACGACCTCTCCGGGGCCGCCGCCCACCCGGCGGCGGTCGCCGAGATCCGCCGGCTGATCGCCGAGGGCTCCGACCTCGACTGCTACAAGGTGAACGCCTTCCGGATGGCGGCGGCGCTGGGGATCCCGCGCGCCGCCGCGCTGCGCGGCCTGCTCTTCGCCACGCGGCTCGGGCTCTTCGATCTGAACTGGGACGTGCGCTGCTCGGCGTGCACCGGCACGCCCGACTACCACCTCACCCTGGTGGGGCTCCGCGAGCGCGCGCACTGCGGGCTCTGCCAGATCGAGTTCGACGTCGATTTCGAGGAGCAGGTCGAGGTCACCTTCACCGCCAACCCGGACGTTCGTCGCCTGTCGTTCAAGGACTTCCGCGATCGCGTCTTCCCCGAGCACCTCGAGTACTTCCAGGCCATCGCCGGCCGCGAGGAGCGCTTCCCGTACGCGCGCGCGATGTGCCAGCCGGGAGAGACCAAGCGGCTCCAGGTCGATCTCCGGGCCGGCGAGTACCGCTACCTCGTCCCCGGCCACTCCGAGCTCGGCGGCGATCTGAGCTGCGAGGGGCCGCCGTCGGACGAGCCGCAGGAGGTCGAGATCACCGTGGACTCGAGCGGCGCGGTCACGCCCCGGCGCCTCGCCCTCCGGCCGGGGCCGGTGGGCGTCACGGTCCGGTTCGGGTACACGAAGCACTGGCCGCTCCTCGTGCAGCGCTGCGAGCCCGTGGCCAACTGGGTCTCGGCGGCCTACGTCACCAGCCAGCAGGACTTCCGCGACCTCTTCTCGGGCGAGTTCCTCGCGCCGGGCGTCTCGTTCGCGGTGCGCTCGACGACCCTGATGTTCACCGACATCCGCGGCTCGACCGAGCTCTACGAAGAGCTCGGCGACGCGCGCGCCTACGCGCTCGTCCAGGACCACTTCCGCGTCATGACCGAGGAGATCCGCCGGCACGAGGGCGGCATCGTCAAGACCATCGGCGATGCCGTCATGGCGGCGTTCCCGGTGAACTGCGACGCGGTGCGCGCGGCGTGCGCGATTCAGGAGCGCTTCGCCCGCGAGCCCGCGCCGCTCGCGGGCGTCGAGGTGAAGATCGGGCTGCACCGCGGCCCCACGATCGCGGTCACCTCCAACCGCGCGCTCGACTACTTCGGCCGAACGGTGAACGTGAGCGCCCGCGCGCAGGGCCAGGCTCGTCCGCGGTGCGTGGTGATCACCGACGCCGTCCTCGACGATCCCGCCGTGCGCGCGCTCCTCGGCGAGCGCGGCTGGCCGACCGAGCGCTTCGACGCCACGCTCAAGGGCATCGGCGGCGCGGTGGCGCTCACGTCGATCGCGCCGTCGTGAGACCCTGGCTCGCGCCACGCGCTTGACCGCGCGCCTGCCCGGGCCGATGGTCGGCGCCCGCGCCGCGGCGCGCCAGAAAGGAACGGCGATGGCATCCGTCACCCTGAATCACCGGCTCAGTCTCCCCCTCGCGCTCATCGCCACGGCGGCGCTCGCGCTCGGAGGCTGCGAGGACAAGACCACCCCGGCCCAGGGAACCGCGTCGCCGCCCGCGACGGCCGCGAAGCCCGGGCCTACGAGCGCAGCCGCTCCCGAGAAGGCAGGAGGCAAGGTCGCCTCGTGCGACGCCATCAAGGCCGAAGGCCTGTGCCGGGAGTACGGCGACGCCAACATCTCGGCCGCCGGCGAGGAGCACATCAAGAAGATGTGCGAGGGCATGGGCGAGTTCAAGCTCGAGCCGTGCCCCAAGGACAAGCGCGTCGGCTCCTGCGTCACCCCCGAGGGCACGAAGGTCTTCTACAACGAGGGACCGCTCCCCCTCACGCCCGAGAAGGCGGAGAAGCAGTGCAAGGAGGGCGTGCCCGCGGGAGAGTGGAAGGCCGGTCAGTGACCTGAGCCCAGCCATTCGAACGGGCGCGCCGCCGATGAGATCGATCGCGCCGTCGTGATGTCGCCCGGCGGCGAGCCTCGCGCCTCGTCGCGGTGAGCGACGAGCCCTGACGCCTGTGCCAGCCGAGCCGCGCCTGTACAGGCGCGCCGGGCCGTGAAACGATGGCTGCTTCGTCGCGGCCGACCATGCTTCGCACCTCTGCCTCGCTCTCGATCGCCGCGCTCGGCGCGTTTCTCGCGGTGGGCTGCGGGCGCAGCGGGCTCCACGACCTCGACGCGCTCTCGTCGGGCGGTCTCCCCACGGGCTCGTCGGGCACCGGGATGGGCGGCGCCGGCGCGGGTGGATCCGGGAGCTCCAGCGGCGTCGGCGGCTCGTCGAACGGATCGAGCGGTGTCGGCGGCTCGTCGAACGGATCGA
>CAYJPW010000017.1:0-6916 GCA_964372055.1 uncultured Polyangiaceae bacterium | reverse complement strand
GGCTCGTCGAACGGATCGAGCGGTGTCGGCGGCTCGTCGAACGGATCGAGCGGTGTCGGCGGCTCGTCGAACGGATCGAGCGGTGCCGGCGGCTCGTCGAACGGGTCGAGCGGCGCCGGCGGCTCGTCGAACGGGTCGAGCGGGGCCGGCGGCTCGTCGAGCGGCGCCGGCGGCGCCTCGACCACGAGCAGCTCGAGCAGCACGAGCGGCTCGAGCGGCGCCGGCGGCGCCGGCGGCGCGGGCGGCTCGGAGGACTGCATCAACGGCGTCGACGACGATCTCGACGGGATGATCGACTGCGCGGATCCGGACTGCGACGCCGGGTACGAGTGCTCCCCGCCCGTTCCGGTCGGTTGGCAAGGCCCGGTGGCGCTCTGGGAGGGCCCCGGCAACGCGGCGCCTCCCGGGTGCGGCTCCGCCGGCGGCTTCCCGGCGGAAGAGGCGGACGGCCAGGATGGCTTGATCGTGAGCGGCGCGGTCTGCTCCGGCTGCGGGTGCAGCGCGCCGCAGGGCGTGGCCTGCCAGGTCGCCACGATCGGCCTCTACGACAGCGCCAACTGCTCGGGGCCCAAGGGCCAGCTCACCGTCGCGGGCGACGTCTGCGTCGCCTTCGTGACCACGAGCATCGATCCGGAGAGCGTCAGCCTCGACGCGGCTCCCTCCGCCGGCGGCGCCTGCTTGCCGAGCCCGCTCGGGAACCCCGTGCTCCCGCCGCTCTCGTGGTCTTCGCGAGCGCGCGCCTGCGGCGACGCCGACGAGGGCGGCGGCTGCGGCGCCGGCGCCTGCCTGCCGCGCCCCGCCGCGCCGTTCGCCGAGGAGCCGTGCATCTACGCCGCCGGCGACGTCGCGTGCCCTGCGGGCGCGTGGTCGATGCGGGTCGTCTATTACCAGGACGTCGCCGACACGCGGGCCTGCACGAGCTGCAGCTGCGGCGCGCCCAGCGGGACGAGCTGCAACGGGAACGCGAAGCTCTACACCGACAACGTCTGCTCGGTCGATCAGGTCACGGTCCCGAGCCTCGGCCAGTGCGCGCCGCTGCCCCCCGATCCGACGCCGCCGCCGCCGCCGTACCTGAGCCTGCGCAGCGTGCTCTATCACGGCACGCCCACGGCGGCGGGGTCGTGCGCCGCGTCGGGCGGGGCGCCGACGGGGACCGCGATCCCGACGGACCCGGTCACGTTCTGCTGCCTCTGAACGTTCAGCGGTACGGGCTCGTCGCGTGCGGGCCGAGCGCGTGGCATCGACCGCTCGCGCACTCCTCGTGGGCGAGCCATCCGGCGAGCCAGCGGCGACGATGCGAGAGCGCGGCGAAGAAGCGCTCGGCGAGCCGGCTGGTCGTCTCGCCCGAGAGGCGGAAGGACCACTCGCGGTAGTCCTCGAGCGCCCAGAGCGCGAGGAGGAACGCCGCGGGGCCGGCCCAGACCTCGCCCCGATCGCTCACCGCGACGAGCTCGTCCCCGAGCCACGGGATGGCGCCGAAGCGCGCTCGCGCCTCCTCGGAGTCGGCGGCGAGGAAGGTGACGCGCACGTACGCGCGCTGCCGCTCCATCCAGCGGCGGCAGCGCACGCAGATCGCGCAGGAGCGGTCGTAGAGGAGGATGAGCTCGCGCATGGAGTCCCCGTCAGCCGGCGGCGGCGGCGGCGCGGGCGCGGACGATGGTCTCGGCCGCGGGCTCGACGATCATCTGCGGGTGGACGGGCGGCGGGAGGCTCGCGACCTGCGCTCGGCGGCGGATGCGGTGGAAGACGTAGAGGTTCACGAAGTGCATCGCGGCGAGCGACAGGAGCAAGAGGCCGAGCTTCTGCGAGAGCACCTCGATCGCCTGGACGACGCTCGCCGAGCCGTCCGCCTTCAGGATGAGCGCGGCGTACCCCATGTTCACGAGGTAGAAGCCGACGACGAGGAGCCGGTTCACCGCCGGGGCGAGCCGCGGCTCGTCGCGAAAGACGTCCTCGAGGAACGCGGCGCCGTGCTTGAACAGCGTGCGCGCGATCCACACGACCAGGCCGACGCTGATCGCCGCGTACGCGGCGTAGACCGGGACGAGATAGGTGCTCGATGCGGGTTCCATGGTTTCGGACCTCCGCTCGGGCTCCAAGCAGCGGCCGTGCCGGGGCGTGCCCTGCGGGAATCGCGCGGCGGAGGGCCCGTCGTGTCCACCTGATGGGCGGGCGCCGTCCACTCTCTGGACATGGGCGCGCGCCCCGACCGGACGGCTGACCGTGGCCGCCCCGCGCCCGTTGCGGTATCCGTCGAGAGATGGACGACGCGACCTTGACCTCCCTCGAGGCCGCGCTCGCGGCTTCGCCGAGCAACGCCGACCTGCGCGCCGTCCTGGTGGGCGCGCTCGTCGATCGCGGCGACGCGGCGGGGGCGGCGCGCCTCGTCCGCGAGGTCGGCGCGGCCAGCTTCGTGCGGCCCCATCATCGCCGCGCCGCGGCGCGGGCCCTCCTCTCGGCCGGCGACCTCGAGCCGGCGCTCGAGCTCGCCGACGGCGACGAGGCCGAGACGCTGATCGTCCGCGCCCGCATTCTCCACGGGCTCGGTCGGGGCAAGGAGGCGCTCGGCGCCTATGCGCAGGCGGTCGCCAAGAACCCCACGCTCGAGGACCTCGAGCTCAAGTCGCTCCTCTCGGCCCGGGTCCGCGAGGTCACTCCCGTCGGCGACCGCCCTCGGATGCGCGTGATCTCCAACGACGACACCGACGAGAGCGAGATGCGGCGGCTGCTCCACCCTGAGCTCGAGCCGGTAAGCTTCGCCGACGTCGGCGGGCTCGCCGACGTCAAGCGCCAGATCGAGCGCCGCATCATCATGCCCTTCCAGAAGCCCTCGATCTTCGAGCGCTTCAAGAAGCGCGTCGGCGGCGGCATCCTCCTCTACGGGCCGCCCGGGTGCGGCAAGACGCTGCTCGCGCGGGCCACCGCCGGCGAATGCAAGGCGACCTTCTTCAACGTCGCCATCCACGACATCCTCGACATGTACATCGGCGAGTCGGAGCGGAAGCTCCACGCCATCTTCGACAAGGCGCGGTCGAAGCCGCCCAGCGTCCTCTTCTTCGACGAGCTCGAGGCGCTCGCCGCGAAGCGGCAGCACACGCGCGAGGCCACGAGCGCCAAGCTCGTCAGCCAGTTCCTCGCCGAGATGGACGGCTACGCCCAGAACAACCACGGGGTGCTCATCCTCGGCGCCACCAACGTGCCCTGGGCCGTGGACGCGGCCTTCCGGCGGCCGGGGCGCTTCGACCGGGTGCTCTTCGTCCCTCCGCCCGATCGCACGGCGCGGGAGGCGATCCTCGCGCACCTCCTCGCCGCGCGGCCCACCGCGAAGATCGACGTCGGCGCGCTGGCGAAGCGCACCTCCGGCTTCTCCGGCGCGGATCTCGAGCACCTGGTCGAGAGCGCGAGCGACGAGGCGATCGAGGCCTCGCTGGCCGGCGGCGCCGAGGTGCCGATCGCCGAGGAGCACCTCGCCGCCGCGCTCCGCGACGTGAAGCCGACGACGCTCGAGTGGCTCACGACCGCGCGCAACTACGCCCGGTACGCCAACGAGTCGGGCCAGTACGACGAGGTGCTGAGGTTCCTCGAGCAGCACGGGAAGGGGTGACCGATGAGCGCGAGCTACCACATCGCCGACGAGCCGCGCCCGAGCGCGCTCGCCGAGTACGCGGTCCGGCCCATGTTCCCGCTGTTGGCCATGATGCTCGGCGGGAGCTGGCTCGGGCTGCCCTGGTTCGCCTTCAACGGCGTGGCGATCGGCAGCGCCACCCGCCGCCGCGAGGCCATGGTCGTCGCGCTGGCGCCCGTCGCCGCCGTCGCCTTGGCGCTGGTGAGCTTCACGCTGATCGAGCTCTTCGGCCTCCCGGAGCGCGCGATCGCGTATGCCTTCGTCTTCGTCATCGCCGTGAAGCTCGGCGCCGCGTACTACCTCTACCAGACGCAGCTCCGGAGCTTCGAGATCTACGAGCACTTCGGCGGGCGCGTCCGCAACGGCCTCGCCCTCGTCGCCGGCGCCGCGTTCCTGCGCGGCACCATCGTCGGCGGCGCCTTCAAGCTCTCGGTGTGGCTCGGGATCGTGGTGCTCTGATGGACTACCGAAGCGACAGCCAGCGCTGGATCGGGATCGCGGTCGCCGCGCTCGACCGAGGCCACCCGCAGGGCGCGATCGATCCTCTCCGCCGCGCGCTCTCGATCGATCCCGACGACGCGCACGCCCACGCGCTCCTCGGGATGGCGCTCTACCGCCTGAAGCGCCTCGCCGGCGCGCTCGCCGAGGCCCACGCGGCGATCGGCCTGGAGCCCGAGGCGGCGCTCGGCCACCTCGTGCTCGGCGACATCCTGCTCGCGCAGCGCAAGCCGGAGGAGGCGAAGCGCCATTACGAGACGGCGCGCGAGTTCGACCCGCACGCCGCCGGCCCGCTCCGTGGCCTGGCCGCGTTCGAGCGCTTCTACGATCGCGCCGACGCCGCGGTCGAGCTGCTCGAGACCGCGCTCGAGCTCGCGCCCGAGGACGTCGACACCCACGTCGCGCTCGGCCACGCCCACCTCTCGCGCGGCCGCCTCGACGCCGCCGAGAAGGCCGCCCGCGCGGCCCTCGAGATCGAGGCGGAGAGCACCTCCGCGCTCGTGCTCATGGGCTGGGTCCTGCTCCGGCGCGGCGACGTCGCCGGCGCGCGCGAGCACGCGGTGTGGGCGCTCCAGGGGGCCGCGGCCGACGCCGACGCGCTCAGCCTGCTGGTGGCGATCAAGGCGCGCGAGAGCCTCGCCCTGGGTCTCTGGTTCCGCGCGAACGCGGCGCTCTGCGATCTCGGCCCGAGGGTGATGCTCGTCCTCCTCGCCTCGTTCGTCGCCCAGCGCCTGCTGCGCCTCGTGCTCGAGGACACCGGGCACAAGGGAGCGGCGGAGCTCGTCGAGTACCTGTGGATGGGCCTCTGCGTCTATTCGTGGGTGGCGCCGGGGATGTTCCGCAAGATGCTCGAGCGCGAGCTCGCGACGGTGCGCCTGCGCCCCGATTTCTGACGGCCGCCACGTCATCGGCAGGGGCTCGAGGACGACGACCGACGCGCCCAGCCCGACACGGCCGCCCGCTTCGGACGGTCGGGCCGGAGTGGCGGCCCTCGATACGACGGCGCCCGGGCGCGCTTGGACACTCCCGCTCGCGCCGCTACGCTATCTCCGTGACGCAGCCCGCCCCTCCGTACGTCGTCGATCCCGACGACCCTCGCGCTCCGCCGCAGGACGTCTGGGATCGGATGAGCCCCGAGGAGCGGCAGCGCGTCGTCGACAGCCTCCCCTCCGAATTCGCCGTCTCGGAGGCGCAGCCGCCCGAGGGGGACCCGCACTTCGAGGCGAAGACCGGGGCCAAGGACGCGCTCCAGGGGTTTTTCGCGCGGATCGGGCGCAAGGTCTACCTCGCGTGCGAGCTGCCGGTCTACCACCCGGGCGAGAAGATGTTCGCGCCCGACGTGATCGCGGTGCTCGACGCCGATCTCGGGCAGCGCATGTCGTGGGTGGTCACCCACGAGGGCAAGGGGATCGACCTCGCGCTCGAGGTGCACGCCGCCGGCGATCGGAGGAAAGACGCCGAGCGGAACGCGGAGCTCTACGCCCGGCTTGGCGTCGTCGAGTACTTCATCTTCGATCGCGGGCGCCTGCGGTTGACCGGGTTCCGGCTGCCCGCCGCCGGCGCCAAGAGCTATGCCCGCATCGTCCCCCAGGGCGGCCGCTACCCGTCCGAGGTCCTCGGGCTCGACCTGGCGATCGAGGGATCCCGCCTGCGGTTCTTCCACGGCACGGCGGCGCTTCCCGAGTCGCCGGAGCTCATCGCCAAGCTCGAGACGATGCTCGACGATCTCGAGGCCCGCGCCGCCGCGGCCGAGGAGCGTGCCGCCGACGCGGAGCGCCGGCTGGCCGAGGCGCTCGCGGAGATCGAGCGGCTCACGCGGCGGTAGAGGGGCGCGCCGCGCCGGCCCTCCAGCCCGCCCGTCCGCGCTCACTTCTGCTCCCCCGCCCGCGGCGCCGCCCCGGGGGGGCGCGCGGCGCGTTGGTGAGCAGGCTCCAGACGATCTGCACCGCGGCATCGTGTGCAGCCACGGGGCGAGCGGTTCCGCATACCGGGCAAGGGATCGCGTGGACCGGATCGGCTCGAGCGCGGACCGCTCCTGCTCGCGCACGCACCGGGTGGGCCCTCGCGCGAACCGGTCCGGCTCGCGCGCACGACGGGTGGGCTCGCCCGCAGACCGGTCCTGCTCGCGCGCGCACCGGTCGCGCTCGCACACGCGGCGGGTGGTCCTGCGCGCGCACGGGGCACGCCCGCGCACGGAGGGGGTGGCCTCGCGCACGCATCGGGCAACCACGCGCACGCATGGGGTGGCCTCGCGCATGCGCGCAGGAAGCGATTTCGTTGTGTTTACGCGGGCTTCTTCTTCGGTGCGGCGCGGCGGTAGAGGACCTTGAGGTTGTACTTGGCCGCATTCTCGGGCTCGGCGGCGTGGAGCTCCTGCCCGGCGTCGTTGATGACCTTCAGGGCCGTGTAGAGCTCGCCCTTCTTGGCGTAGAAGGCGCGCACCGCCTTGGGGAGATCGCCGAGGCGCTTGGTCTCCTGCGTCGCGTCGGCGGCGCCGAGCGCGGCGGCGGCCTGCGTGCCCTGATCGAGCAGGGCCTGAGCGCCCTTGCCGAGCGCGGCCAGGTTCTCCTGCACGAGCTTGGTCATCGAGGCGAGCTGGCCCGCGACCGCCGTCGGCGTCGAGGCCCGGGTCACGACCAAGAGGGCGTCGGGGACCTTCTCGCCGCGCCGGCGCGCGGCGGCGGCGCGCTTCGCGAGCTTGCGACGCCATACCTTGGCGTCGCGGAGGGCGGTGTTCTGATGGGTGCAGATCCCTTTTTGCACCGAGTTTTCACGCGGTTGCCGCATGACATG